>NZ_SNZF01000006.1 GCF_004363725.1 Aquamicrobium defluvii
CCCTGCAATCAACCAGCAGGGGTGGGTTCAAACATGGGTCACTTCTCAATGGAAAAATCCCTCAATCCCGGGTCAGCTCTCAGCGGAAATCAACACGCCGAGAACGGCGCGACATTCCACACCTCGGCCCAGTAGCCATCGCCTGGCGCGCGCTGGACAGGCGGCCTTGTCCGGATCGAATTCGCGTTGCTCGATGTCGTCGGGCCGTGCATTGCGGTAGATGCGGATCGGTATCCGATGTGTCGGCGTGCCGATGGCCGTGTCCGTTGCCGTTACCCCCTGAGGGTGACCGGCATGAAACGCGCGGCACATGCTGTCACAGGTGTGCCGCTGCCCGCCAACGCTCCGTTCGACTGCGTCGGCAGGATAGAAGCTGTTGGTGCGCTCGATGAAAGCCCATGTCTCGGCATCGATCAGCTTCGAATAGTCCGTCCTCTCATCTGCCCTTCCAGACAGGATCGCGGCCTTCGGCGAAGGCACGCGGACCTTCCGCATGATCCTCCGAATCATAAAGGATATCGACGGCCGGCAATTGCCGGCGCGTCACCTTGTTCATCGCCTCCTGGAAGGGCAGTCCTTCGGCGGCACGCACCGTTTCCTTGATGGCCGCGAAAACCAGCGGCGGGCCGCTTTCCAGAAGCCGGGCGACCTCCCACACGCGCTCTTCCAGCCTGTCGGCCGGCAGCACCTCGTTGACGAGCCCCCAGCGCTGGGCTTCCGCGGCATCCATCCAGCGGCCGGTGAAGAGCAGATCCATCGCGACATGATAGGGCATGCGCTTCGGCAGCTTGATCGTGGCCGCATCGGCCAGCGTGCCGGCGCGGATTTCCGGCAGCGCGAAGCTGGAATGCCCGGAGGCGTAGATGAGGTCGCAGGAAAGCGCCAGCTCGAAGCCTCCGCCAACTGCCATGCCGTTGACGCAGGCGATCACGGGCTTGTTGAGGTCGCGCAGTTCCTGCAAGCCGCCGAAGCCGCCGACGCCATAGTCGCCATCCACCGCATCGCCGCCTGCGGCCGCCTTCAGGTCCCACCCGGCGCTGAAGAATTTCTCGCCGGCCGTCCGCACGATGGCGACGCGCAATTCCGGATCGTCCCGAAACGCCTTGAAGGTTTGCCCCATCAGCCGCGATGTGGCGAGGTCGATGGCGTTGGCCTTGGGCCGGTCGAGCGTGACCTCAAGAATGCCTCCTTCGCGGCGGGTTTTCACGACATCGGACATAAAGCCTCCTCCTTGTCCGGGACCGCGACAGGGGCCGGACGCACCACCAGCAGCGCATCGGCAATCCACGCGCCCCTTCCCTGTTCGCAGACGATCAGCGGATTGATATCCAGCTCCTCAATCTCCTGCGCGTGGTCTAGGACGTAACCGGCCAGCGCATGGATCGCATCGACAGCCGCACCAAGATCGGCTTTTGCGCGTCCGCGATAACCATCCAGAAGCGGGAACAGCCGAAGACTGCGCAAGCCGGCTTCGATCTCTGCCGGCGTGGCAGGCAGGAGCAGGGTTGTGCTGTCCCGAAGAAGCTCCACCAGAACGCCACCACTGCCCAGCGTCATCACCGGCCCGAAAACCGGATCGCGCGTCACGCCGACGATCAGTTCCGCCACCGCGCCCGAAACCATGCGCTCGACATAGAGGCCCTGCCCCGTAACCACGAGCTTTTCAGCCTGCGCACGAACCTCCTCACCTGATTTCAGGTTGAGTTTCACCGCGTCCAGTTCGCTCTTGTGGCCCACGCCAAGCGCCTTGAGCGCTACAGGAAAACCCAGCCTTTCCGCGGCAGCCACGGCTTCTTCCACAGCAGAGGCGCGCAGGCCGGCAGGGACCGGAAGCCCGGCGGCGGCAAGACGCGATTTCGCCTCGGCTTCATCGGGCACCGTTGCCTGCGCATGCCGGGTGCCGTCCACGCCAGCCGCAAACACCTTCTCGGGAGCGGGCTTTGCCCATGCCTCTCCGATGAACGCAGCAGCCTCCGCCGCCTCCAGCGCTTCCGCAATGCCATGCAAAGGCACGATTCCGCGCTCGATCAGCTGTTCGGCATGATGCTCCGGCAGATTTTCCGGCATGGTGGCGACGATGGCCCCGCGCGCGTCATTGGCCTTCAATGCCGCCTCGAAGGCAGCGGAGGCGGTCGCCCAGTCGGCATCCGAGCAACGGTCCGCGCGCGGATAGTCGAGCACCAGCATGTCGAGATCGAAGCCGCCTTGCACGAAAATGCCGAAGGCCGCCTGCATCGCCGGGCCGTCGTTCCAGATGAAGGTGTGGTAGTCGAGAGGATTTGCCGGCGCGACCAGCGGGCCCAGCACATCGCGCACCCGTTGCCGGTGCCCCGCAGAAAGCGCCGGGAAGCCGACTCCCCGGCCGACCGCAGCGTCCGCGATTACCGAGGCTTCCCCGCCAGAACAGCTCATCGACGACAGGCGGCGCCCCGGCAGGGGGCCATGGACATGGACGAGCTTCAGCGCTTCCAGCAAGGAGGGGATGGAGCCGACACGGGCAATGCCCAGCCGCCGCAGAAAAGCTTCGGAGCCGGCATCGGAACCGGCCAACGACGCCGTGTGCGAGATGGTGGCCGCGCGTGCCTGTTCGGAACGGCCAACCTTCATCGCAATTATGGGCTTGGCGAGTTCGCGGGCGCGCGCGGCCAGCCTTTCGAACCCGGAAACGCTGTCGAACCCTTCGATATGCAGGCCAAGGCAGGAAACGCGTTCATCCTCGATCAGGCCCAGCGCCATGTCGGACAGGCCGGTCTGCGCCTGATTGCCCGCCGTCATCAGATAGGCCACCGGCAAGCCGCGCTGCTGCATCGACAGATTGATGGCGATGTTGGAGGACTGGGTGATGATGGCAGCGCCACGTTCGCCGGGTTTCAGCCGCCGCCCGCCATGCTGGTCCGGCCACAGCAGCGCCCCGTCGGCATAGTTGATGAGGCCATAGCAGTTCGGGCCGATGACGGGCATGTCGCCCGCCGCGGCAATCAGCTCCCGTTGCAGGCGTGCGCCTTCCCCCTCGTCCTCTCCGGCTTCCAGAAAACCGGAGGCGAAGCAGATGGCCCCGCCAGCCCCCATCGCCGCCAGTTCCCGGACGATGCCGATGGTGGCGAAGCGGTTGACGCCGATGAACACCGCATCCGGCGCGCCCGGCAATTCCGCCAGCGAAGCATAGGCGCGAACGCCCTCGATCCCGGTGCGCCTGGGATGCACCGGCCACACCTCGCCGGCAAACCCCATTTTCAGCGATTGCACGACCACATTGGGAGCGTATGCCCCGCCGCCGATCACGGCGATGGACTTTGGCCGCAACAGGCGTTCGAGGGGGTTTACCGACACATCAGCCTCCCACCGCCCTCAACAAGGCACGCGAAATGATGTGGCGCTGGATTTCAGACGTGCCTTCCCAGATGCGCTCGACACGGGCGTCGCGCCAGATGCGCTCCAGCGGCAGGTCGTCCATCAGGCCCATGCCGCCATGGATCTGGATCGCCTCATCCGCCACGAAAGCCAGCATCTCCGTGGCCTTCAGCTTGGCCATGGCCATGTCCTGATCGGTGACGGTGCCCTGATCGTATTTCCAGCCAGCCTCCAGAACCATCAGCTCGGCCGCCTTCAGTTCCGTCGCCATGTCGGCCAGCTTGAACGAGACGCCCTGGAACTTGCCGATCCGCTGGCCGAACTGCTCACGCTGCGCGGCGTAGTCGATGGCGTGGGAAAGCGCCCGTTCGGCTCGCCCGAGACAGGTGGCCCCAACCTGAAGGCGCGTTGCGCCCAGCCAGCTGTTGGCCACCTCGAAGCCTTTGTGGACCTCCCCCAGCACCTGGCTCTTCGGCAGCCGGCAATTGTCGAACTCCAGCACCGAATTGGTGTAGCCGCGATGCGAGACGTTGCGATAACCGTCGCGCACGGTGAAGCCGGGCATGCCCTTGTCGACGAAGAAGGCGGTGATCTTCCTGCGCTTGCCGCGCGGCCCGTCCTCCTCGCCGGAGGCCATGAAGCAGATGGCGAAATCGGCAATGTCTGCATGGCTGATGAAATGCTTGGTGCCGTTGAGCACCCAGTCGTCGCCATCCTGCACGGCGCTCGCCTTCATGCCGCGCAGGTCCGAACCGGCGCCCGGCTCTGTCATCGCCAGGCAATCGGATTTTTCGCCACGAATGCAGGGATAGAGATATTTCTCCTTCTGCTCGTCCGTTCCCGCAAGCAGGATGTTGGAAGGGCGCGCCACGCAGGTCCAGTGCAGGGCATAGTTGGCGCGGCCAAGTTCCTTTTCGTAAAGCAGCCACGTGACCGTATCGAGACCCGCGCCACCCACCTCTTCCGGCATATTGGCGGCGTAAAGGCCGGCAGCGATGGCCTTTTGCCTGATCTCCGCAACCAGTTCGGGGCGCAGATGCCCTGTGCGTTCCACCTCCGTCTCATGCGGGTAAAGCTCGTTTTCGACAAAAGCGCGTGTGGTTTCGACAATGGCGCGCTGTTCCTCGCTCAGCCCGAAATCCATCGCCTTACACCTTCTGCCCGGAAGCCAGCTTCGCCAGGCGGGCCGTGTAATCGTTGAGCAACTCGCCTGCTCCCCAGCCCTTGCCGTCGTTCTGGCGGCCGAGGGCCTGCATCATGGCGACGAGGTTGTCGTCGCGAATCTGCTCCAGTTCGCGGATCGACCATTTTCCGGACTGCTCGTCGGACTGACCGGCAATCAGATCCACCAGTTCATCGTTGAATTCCGGCACATCGGTCAGCTTCGTCCACGGCCATTCCAGGCAGGGGCCGAACTGGGCCATGAAATGACGCATGCCGGCCTCGCCGCCGGCAATGCGGTAGACCTGGAACATGCCCATCTGCGCCCAGCGCAGGCCGAAGGAATAGCGCATGATGTCGTCGAGTTCCTCGACGGTACAGATGCCGTCCTTGATCAGCCACAGCGCCTCGCGCCACATGGCTTCAAGCAGCCGGTCGCCGACGAAAGCCTCGATCTCCTTGCGCACCACCACCGGCTTCATGCCGATGGAGGCATAGATTTCCCTTGCCTTTTCGATCGTATCCCGCGCGGTCGCCTCACCGCCCACCACCTCCACCAGAGGCAGCAGGTAAACCGGATTGAACGGATGGCCGACCACCAGCCGCTCCGGATGCTTCTTCATCGCGGACTGCATATCGCTCGGCTTGATGCCGGAGGTGGACGAGCCGATGACGGCATGCGCAGGGGCATGCGCATCGATCTCGGCCAGCACCTTGTGTTTCAGTTCAAGCCGTTCCGGCACGCTCTCCTGAATGAAGCCGGCATCCGCCACAGCCTCCGCGATGGTTTTTGCGAAGGTGAGCGTGCCTTCCCGCGGCAAGCCTTCCGGGCACATCTGCCGGTAGGCGCGGCGTGCGCCCTGCATCACCTCATCCACCTTGCGGGCGGCTTGCGGATCGGGATCGAAAATCGAAACGTCGATGCCGTTGAGCAGCAGGCGCGCCACCCAGCCAGCGCCGATCACCCCGCCGCCGACGGCGGCTGCCTTGTGAATGGTCATGATTGCGCCTCCCTCAGATCGCCAGCGGCGCGCGCTTGGTGAGATTGAGCTTCCTGCGCACCTCTTCCGGCCCGATGACGCGCGCACCCAGATTTTCCACGATGCTCACAGCGCGTTCCACAAGCTGTGCGTTGGTGGCGAGCTGCCCCTTGCCGAGCCACAGATTGTCCTCCAGCCCGACGCGGACATTGCCGCCGGCAAGAACCGCCGCCGCCGCATAGGCCATCTGGTTGCGGCCAAGCGCGAAGGCCGAGAATGTCCATTCCTTCGGCACGTTGTTGACCATGGCCATGAAGGTGTTGAGGTCGTCCGGCGCGCCCCATGGCACGCCCATGCAAAGCTGCACCAGAGCATCAGGGGCCAGAACGCCTTCCTTCACCAGTTCCTTCGCGAACCACAGATGGCCGGTGTCGAAGGCTTCGACCTCAGGCTTGACGCCCATTTCGGTCATCATGGAGCCCATCGCCCGCAACATGCCGGGCGTGTTGGTCATCACATAGTCGGCCTCGGCGAAATTCATGGTGCCGCAGTCGAGCGTGCAGATTTCCGGCAGGCACTGGCGCACATGCTCCACGCGTTCCGCAGCACCCGCCATGTCGGTGCCCTGCTGCTTCAGCGGCAACGGCGCCTCGGGGGAGCCGAACACCATGTCGCCGCCCATGCCGGCGGTGAGGTTCAGCACCACGTCGACTTCCGCCGCGCGGATGCGCTCGGTCACCTCGCGATAGAGGTGGATGTCGCGGCGGGGCGCGCCGGTCTCGGGGTCGCGCACATGGCAGTGCACGATTGCCGCCCCTGCCTTCGCGGCCTCAATAGCGGACTCGGCAATCTGCTGCGGCGAGCGTGGCACGTGCGGGCTGCGGTCCTGCGTGCCGCCCGATCCGGTGACGGCACAGGTAATGAACACCTCGCGATTCATCTCGAGCGGCATGGGGGCGTCTCCTCCAATTGACGTGCGCCATCATTGCACGCTTGCAGGCTTCTGCTTTGCGTTTTACGAACGCAAAATGGCAAAAAGCGAAAAACCGAGCATATTCCGGGCCGAGCACGCCCCGCTCAAACTGACGTTCCTGCTATTCTCCGGATCGTCGATCATGTGCGTGGCCTCGGCCATCGACCCGCTGCGCGCCGCCAACCGCATCGCTGGCGAGCGGCTGTTCGATTTCAAGCTGGTGTCGATGAACGGCGAGCCCGCCATGACCACCAGCGACCTGCCGGTGCCGGTGAGCGGACGCTTCGACCCGCGCGAGGCCACCGACGTGCTGGCCGTCATCGGCGGTTTCGGCGCAAAGAATCACGGCACCGCCGCGCTGCTTTCGGGACTGCGCCAGGCGGCACGCCCGGCGCGCGCCATCGGCGGCATCGAAGCCGGCACATGGCTGGTGGGCCGTGCCGGCCTGCTGGAAGGCCGCGCCGCCACCACGCACTGGGAGGATCTGGAGGATTTCGCCGCCGCCTTTCCCGGTGCCGATGTGCGGCCCGACCGCTACGTCATCGACGGTCCGGTGTTCACCTCGGGCGGCGCCTCGCCCACCTTCGACCTGATGCTCCACCTGATCCGCACGAGGCTCGGCATGGCGGTGGCGCTGGATGTCGCCAGCGTCTTCATCTACGACCAGACCCGCGCCGCAACCGACGCCCAGCCGCTGGTCTCGCTCGGCCGCCTCGACGGCTACGATGCGCGGTTGGCACAGTCGATCCGGCTGATGGAATCCCATATCGACCAGCCGCTGACCATCGCAAGCGTGGCACGGCGCGTCGGCCTCACCCCACGGGCGCTGGAGAACATCTTCCGTTCCTCGATCGGGGAGACGCCCGGCGCCTATTATCTGCGTCTGCGCCTCAACGCGGCGCGCCGGCTGGTGGCCGACACGCGCCTGCCGATGGCCGACATCGCGGCCCGCACCGGCTTCTCGTCGGCCACGACCTTCTCGCGCGCCTTCGCCAAGGGGTTCGGCAAGGCGCCATCCATGTTGAGGAACGGTTGATCAGGCTGCGTTTCGGCTGCGTTGCCCGCCCTGCTCCAGAAGGGCCCGCATCTGCCTGGACAGGTGTGCCTGAAGGCGGCTGGCGACGGCGCGGTCCCACTCGTCGCAGGCTTCGCTGGCGGCCGGGCGCGGCAGCGCCATCAGCCGGTCGAAAATGGAACCCGTGCCCCCGTTCGACAGAAGGGCGTCGATTTCGCGATCCTGTTGCATATCGGCTCGCCTCGTTTCAGCCAGTTACGAGGCTCGTTTATAGGATATGCGTGACGGCCACATGAAGGCAGCACGGCGGCATTGTGGCGGCAATTCGGGGACCCTTTTTCCAGGTTGCCACGATTGCGCGAAAACCGCCAAACCGGCTATTCGGGGTCGCCTAATGCCTTTTCGAAAAGGACCGTGGTGAGGCCGCTCTGCCATTCCTCGTCCGGATAGCGCCCCATCTCGACATAGCCCAACGCCTTGTAGAAGCTCTGGCTCTGCTCGTTGAAGGTGTCGGTTTCCAGCCGTGCCTGGCGGAACCCCTTCGCGGCCATCTCCCGCTCCGCCAACTCCATCAGGCGTCGTCCCACGCCCCTTCGCTGAAAGCCGGAAGACACATGCAGCGCATCGACGAAATCGTCGACGCAATGGATCAGCCCCGCGATCTCGCCGCCGATCTCGGCCACCAGCATATCCGCTCCGCAGCGCTCCACAAAGCGGCCGCCGATATCGGTGTCGACATAGCGACGGATGGAGGCTTCCGTGATCTGAGGCCGCCAGGTGCTTTCGAACGTATCGCGCAATATGGCCTTCATGGCCGGAAAGTCCCGCGGACGCGCGGGCCGCACAATAATTTCATCCGTCATTTCATCCCGCGCGCTTTACCTTACACATAGCGGTTGACCACATTCTCCAGATATTCCTGTCGGCCGGAGCGCGGCTGCGGCTCGATGCCATCCTTCACCACGCGCTCGGCCACCTGTTCCAGCGTGCGCTTGCCGCCAAGAATCGCGTTGGCCTCCTCGCCGTTCCAGCCGGCATAGCGCTCTTCGAGCGGCTTGATAAGGGCCTTGTCCTCGATCATGCGGGCCGCCGCCTTCAGGCCGCGCGCGCAGCAATCCATGGCGCCGACATGGGCGATCAGCAGGTCTTGCGGGTCGAGCGACTGGCGGCGCAGCTTGGCATCGAAATTTGTGCCGCCGGTGGTGAAGCCGCCGGCCAGCAGCACCTGATAATAGGCCAGCGCCATTTCCGGCACATTGTTGGGGAACTGGTCGGTGTCCCAGCCGGACTGGTAGTCGTTGCGGTTCATGTCGATGGAACCGAAGACGCCGAGGGCACCCGCCAGCGCCAGCTCATGCTCGAAGGAATGGCCGGCGAGGATGGCATGGCCCTGCTCGATGTTGACCTTCACCTCCTTCTCCAGCCCGAAATCCCGGAGGAAGCCGTAGACAGTGGCGACGTCGTAGTCGTACTGGTGTTTTGTGGGCTCCTGCGGTTTCGGCTCGATCAGGATCGTGCCCTTGAAACCGATGCGGTGCTTGTAGTCGACGACCATCGACAGGAAGCGGCCGGCCTGCTCGCGCTCGCGCTTCATGTCGGTGTTGAGCAGCGTCTCATAGCCTTCACGCCCGCCCCACAGCACGTAATTCTCGCCGCCGAGCCGTTTCGTGACATCGATGCAGGATTTCACCGTGGCGGCCGCATAGGCGAAGACGTCCGGATCGGGATTGGTCGCGGCACCCGCCATATAGCGGCGGTGCGAGAAGAGGTTGGCCGTGCCCCACAAGAGCTTCACGCCGGTCTCGGCCTGCTTCTTTTCGAAGACGCCGGCGATCTCGTCGAGGCGCGCGGCGCTCTCGGCAAAGTTCTTCCCTTCCGGGCGCACATCGGCGTCGTGGAAGCAGTAGTAAGGCACGCCGAGCAGCGAGAACATCTCGAAGGCCACATCCGCCTTGAGGCGCGCCTTGTCCATGTCCTCGTCCTTGCCCCCTTTTGGGAACCATGGCCGCTCGAAGGTCTGGCCGCCGAAGGGATCGCCGCCCGGCCAGGCGAAGGAATGCCAGTAGGCGACGGCAAAGCGCAGATGGTCCTCCAGCCGCTTGCCAAGCACGATCTCGTCGGGATCGTAGAAGCGATAGGCGAGCGGATTGGTGCTTTCCGGGCCTTCGTAGCGGACGGGCGCGATGTCGCCGAAGAAGCCGGTGCTCATGCTGTAACTCCCTTGATGGCAGGATAGAGGGCGCGGTAGCGCCGATAGGCATCCGCATAAGCCTGGGCCAGCGCGGCATCCGGCTCGGTGGTGGCGCTGGTGGCGGGCGGGGTGCAGATAGTGCGCGGATCGGCCCCGGTCGCGGCGATCAGGCCAAGGCGCGCCGCGCCGAAGGCTGCCCCGAAATCGCCATCGGCCGGCACGTCCACCGGAATGCCAAGCGCCGTCGCAATCGCCTTCAGCCAGTAGAGCGAGCGCGAGCCGCCGCCGATGGCGGTAACCCGCTCCAACCGCGTGCCGGCGCTGGCCAGCGCCTCCAAGCTGTCGCGGAAGGCGAAGGCGACACCTTCCAGAACTGCCTGCGTCAGCGCAGCGCGGCCGCTCTCATGGGCGAGACCGGCGAAGACGCCGCGGATGGTTGCGTCATTGTAGGGCGTGCGCTCGCCCGACAGATAGGGCAGGAAAGTCAGGCCCGAAGGCGCCCTGAGATCATCTCCAAGCTCCGCCGTCAGCTCGGCCGCCTTACGGTCGGTGATGCCGGCCAGCCAGTTCAGCGAATCCGTGGCCGACAGGATGACGCCCATCTGGTGCCAGGTCTGCGGCAGGGCGTGGCAGAAGGTGTGCACGGCGCTGGCCGGATTGGGCAGGTAAGCTTCATTGGCGGCGAACAGCACGCCGGAGGTGCCGAGCGAGACGAAGGCATGGCCTTCGCCCACCGTGCCCATGCCGCAGGCCGAGGCCGCATTGTCCCCTGCCCCGCCGGCAATCGGGATGCCCGCCTGCATGCCCCATTTGGAAGCGAGTTCCGCGCGCAGCGCGCCGGCCTGTTCCGTTCCCTCGACAAGGGCGGGCATGCGGCTCTCGTCCAGCCCGGTCGCGGCGAGCAGTTCGCCGGACCAGCGCCGCTTTCCGACATCCAGCCATGAGGTGCCGGCCGAATCCGACATTTCTGACATGCGCTCCCCGGAGAGCCACAGGCGCAGATAATCTTTCGGCAGCAGCACTTTCGCGATACGCGCGAAAATCTCCAGCTCGTTGGCCTTCACCCAGACGAGCTTGGGCGCAGTGAAGCCGGGAAAGACGATGTTGCCGGTGATCCGGCGAAAGTGCGGATCGGCGTCGAGGCTGGCCGCTTCGGCATGGCTGCGCACATCGTTCCAAAGGATGCAGGGGCGCAGCACCCGGTCGTCGCGGTCGAGCAGCGTCGCGCCATGCATCTGGCCGGAGAGGCCGATGCCCTTCACCGCCGCCAGTTCCTTCGGATGCGAGGACTTCAGCTCGCCGATGGCGCGCTCGCAGGCTTCCAGCCAATCGGCAGGGTCCTGCTCCGACCAGCCGGGATGCGGGCGCGAAACGTCGAGGTCGCCATGACCGGAGGCGACCGGCCGCTGATCGCCATCGATCAGCAGCGCCTTGACGCCGGACGTGCCGAGGTCGAGCCCGAGATACATGCACTTCCTCCCGATCCGCGACGATAGCGGAAAACCGGAAACGCAAAACGACCCTTGTCGTTCGATATTCCGATTTATTTCGAATATCGTAAAAATTCGCGGTTCGCCAGCCAAATGTGTCCCGGACGACAAGCCGCGATGGTCGCCAACACATTTTTCCCTTCCACGGGTGATTTGCCATCTTGCCGTCACGAAGCACAATGTAATAACATCACATCACTCGATCCCTCGACGGACCCGCATTCGCCACATGGCTGACGCCTGCATCACATTCCGCGACCTGACGCTGGGCTACAACAGCCATCCGGCCGTGCATCATCTGTCCGGCACTGTGCGCAAGGGCTCGCTCACCGCCGTTGTCGGCGCCAACGGCTCCGGCAAATCCACGCTGATGAAAGGCGTGGTCGGCATGCTGAAGCCGATGGCCGGCTCGGTCGCCGTGACACCCGGCACGCGGGTCGCCTATCTGCCGCAGCAGTCCGAGCTCGACCGCACCTTTCCCGCGCGGGTGGCGGACCTCGTCTCGCTCGGCCTGTGGCCGAAGCGCGGCCTGCTTGGCCGCCACACGGCGCAGGATCGCACAGCCGTATCGGAAGCCCTGATGGCGGTGGGGATGGAAGGTTTCGAACAGCGGCCCATCGATACGCTCTCCGGCGGCCAGCTCCAGCGCGCCCTGTTCGCGCGGGTTCTGGTGCAGGATGCGGAGCTGATCCTGCTCGACGAGCCCTTCAACGCCATCGACGCCCGCACCCTCACCGACCTGATCGCGCTGATCAAGCGCTGGCACGGCGAGAACCGCACCGTCATGGTGGTCGTGCACGACCTCGACCTTGTGCGTACCCATTTCCCGGAAGCGCTGCTTCTGGCCCGCAGTCCCGTCGCCTGGGGCGAGACGAAAGCGACGCTGGCGCCTGAAAACCTGCTGCGCGCCCGCCAATTCCACGAAGCGTGGGACGAAAATGCGCCATGGTGCGCCGCGGATGGCGATCACGACCACGCGCATGAGCACGATGGACATGAGCATCACCATCATGCCCATGATGAGGCCGGGCACGCGGCGCGCGAGAAGGTTGCCTGATGGACGCGCTTCACCAGTTCCTCGTCGCGCCGTTCACCGAATTCGCCTTCATGCAGCGCGGACTGCTGGGCACGGTGCTGCTGTCGTTCAGCGCCTGCCCGATCGGCGTTTTCCTGATGCTGCGGCGCATGAGCCTGACCGGCGATGCCATGGCGCACGCCATCCTGCCGGGCGCCGCCGCCGGCTTCCTGCTCTATGGCTTGCAGATCGTGCCGATGACCATCGGTGGGCTGCTGGCCGGCGCCATCGTGGCGCTCGGGGCCGGCGCGGTCTCGCGGCTGACGATCCAGAAGGAGGATGCCTCCATGGCCGCCTTCTATCTGATCTCGCTGGCCCTCGGCGTCACCATGGTGTCGTTGCGCGGCTCCAGCGTCGACCTGATGCATGTGCTGTTCGGCACCGTTCTGGCGCTCAACAACGCCGCGCTCACGCTGATCGGCATCGTTGCCGCAGTGACGCTTGCCGCCCTTGCCGTGTTCTGGCGCGCGCTGGTGGCGGAATGCCTCGACCCGCTGTTCCTGCGTTCGGTGTCACGGCTCGGAACGCCGGTGCACTTCATCTTCCTCGGGCTGGTCGTGCTCAACCTCGTCGCCGGCTTCCAGGCACTGGGAACGCTGCTTTCGGTCGGCCTGATGGTGCTGCCGGCCGCCGCCGCCCGCTTCTGGACGCAGCGCGTCGAGACCATGGCCGTGCTGGCCATCGCCTTCGGGCTCGTCTCGTCCATCAGCGGCCTGCTCTTGTCCTATCACGCGGCGCTGCCCTCCGGCCCGGCCATCATCCTTTCCACCGGCATGCTCTATTTCGTGTCGGTGCTGTTCGGCACGCGCGGCGTGCTGGCAACCCGCCGGCCGCGCCACGCCCACCGGATCGCCTGACAACAGGAAACCTCACGAATGACACTCTTCAAAAAGCTCGCCTCGGCTTTGATTGTTATAACATTCACGCTGCCTGCCTCGGCGGCGGAAAAGCTCAATGTCATCGCCAGCTTCTCCATCCTCGGCGATTTCGCGCAAAAGGTCGGCGGCGACCGCATCGAACTGCGCACCATCGTGGGACCCGACAGCGACGCCCATGTCTACGAGCCGAAACCGGCCGATGCCATCGCGGTGGCCAGGGCCGATGTGGTGCTGGTCAACGGGCTGCTGTTCGAAGGCTTTCTCCAGCGCCTGATCGAGGCCAGCGGCACTTCGGCCGAGGTGGTCGAGGTCAGCCAGGGCGCTGAAATCCTCAACGACCCGGCCGGGGGACACTATCACTACAATGGTGGCAAGGCCGTGTTCCATGAAGCCCCTCTCGACCCGCACGCATGGCAGTCGGTGGCCAATGCCCGAACCTATGTGAAGAACATAGAAGCGGCCTTCTGCGAGACGGACGCCGAAGGTTGCCCGGCCTATCAGGCGAATGCGAAAGCCTACGATGCCGAGCTCGACGCGCTGGACAGGGAAATCCGCGACACGCTCGCCTCGATCCCGCAGGATCGCCGCGTCTTCGTGGTCGCGCACAATGCCTTCCGCTATTTCGAGCACGACTACGGCGTCACCTTCCTCGCTCCGCAGGGTGTCTCGACCGACTCGGAAGCCTCGGCGGCCGATGTCGCCGGCGTCGTGCGCGAGATCGCCGGCCAGCGCGCCACCGCCGTGTTCGCGGAAAACATCTCGAACTCGCGGCTTGTAGAGCAGATCGCCTCGGAGGCCGGCCTGAAACTCGGCGGCTCGCTCTATTCGGATGCGCTGTCGAAGCCTGACGGAAAGGCCGCGACCTATATCGACATGATGCGCCGCAACCTCGCCACCATCAGGGATGCGGCCGGCTCCTGACCGCGAAGCCGCCGTACCCCCGGGTCGGCCGGCGCCGTGCCTGAGCAGCCGGCCGACCCTGCCCGCCCCCCCCCGCCCCGCGGCAAGGACACCGGACGCCCGATTTGCGTCCTTTTTTCCTCACATTTGTAACGTAATAACATTAAGGAGAGAGATATGAGAAAATTCTTCTACGCAGCCTCTGCGCTGGCGCTGGGAGCCTGCCTGTGGACCGGCCCGGTGCTGGCCGACGAGGACGATGTGACCGCATGGCGGCTTTTCGTCACCGATCATGAGCAGCCCGTGGTGAACGTGATCGACGCGCTCGACGGCGACAAGCTCGACACGTTCACGATCAAAGGCCCGGCTTCGCTCTACCGCACCGAGAGCGGCCAGACCGTTTTTGCTGTGCAAGGGTCAGCCAGCGTGGTCTCGGTCATCTCGACCGGCATCGCCTTCCAAGATCATGGCGACCATGGCGACATCGACGTGGACGATCCCGAACTGCTCGACACCACGCTGGATGGTTCCAAGCCGGCCCACTTCGTGGAGCGCCAGGGCAATGTCGCGCAATGGTTCGACGGCGAGGATAAGGCGCGGCTGTTCACCGAGAAGGCAGCCCTTGAGGGCAAGCCGCAGGTGCGCGAGGTCAGTGTCGTCGCCCCGCATCACGGCGTGGCGGTGCCGTTCGACAAGCATGCTGTGGTGACCATCCCCAACCCCGAGGATGCGTCGAAGCGCCCGATCGGCGCACGTCTCGTCGATCTCGACGGCAAGCAGATCGGCGAGGATGTCGCCTGCCCCGGCCTGCACGGCTCGGCCGGATCGGGCAGTCTCTATGCGCTCGCCTGCGACACCGGCCTGCTTCTGATCTCGCAGGATGGCGACGTGCCCGAAATCCGGCACCTGCCCTATTCCGACAAGCTGCCCGAAGGCAGTTCCTCGACGCTGATCGGCGGCAAGGGCCTGCAATATTTCGTCGGCAATTACGGTCCCGACCGCATCGTGCTGGTCGATCCTTCGGAACAGGACGCCTTCCGCCTGGTGCAGCTTCCGACGCGCCGGGTGCATTTCGCCGCCGATCCGATCCGTTCGAAATTCGTCTACGTCATCACCGAGGACGGACAGCTTCATCAGGTCGACGTGCTGAGGGGCGAGATCGCGCATTCGCTCAAGCTGACCGAACCCTATTCCATGGATGGTCACTGGAGCGACCCGCGCCCGCGCATCACTGTCGCCGCAGACAAGGTGTTCGTCACCGATCCGCTCAACAGCAAGATCCACATCGTAGACGCGAACTCCTTCGAGAAGGCCGGTACCATTACGGTGGAGGGCAAGCCCTTCAACATCGTGGCCGTGGGCGGCACGGGCAAGGCGCATGAGGGCGAAGGCCACGAACACGCCGGAGGCGACCATGCCCATGAGGAAGGCCACAAGCACGACTGATCGAAGACCCGGCATCCGCCACCGGCGGGTGCCAGCCCAACTCATCCTGCGGAAAGCGCCATGCCAGACACAGCCACGCAAAACCGCCGCCTGCCAGTGACCGTGCTCTCCGGCTTTCTCGGAGCCGGGAAGACCACGCTTCTCAATCACATTCTCAACAATCGCGAGGGCCGCCGCGTGGCGGTGATCGTCAACGACATGAGCGAGGTCAATATCGACGCCGCGCTGGTGCGCGACGGCGGTGCGAACCTGTCGCGCACCGAGGAGCAGCTCGTGGAGATGACCAATGGCTGCATCTGCTGCACGTTGCGCGACGACCTGCTGCAAGAAGTACGGCGGCTGTCGCAGGAAGGCCGCTTCGACTATCTGCTGATCGAGGGCACAGGCATTGCGGAGCCGTTGCCGGTCGCCGCGACCTTCGATTTCCGTGACGAAAACGGCGAAAGCCTGTCCGATGTCGCCCGTCTCGACACCATGGTCACGGTGGTCGATGCCGCAAACCTGCTCACCGACTACGGTTCGCAGGATTTCTTGCGCGATCGCGGCGAGATCGCCGGCGATGGAGACGACCGCGCCATCGTCGATCTTCTGGTCGAGCAGATCGAGTTCGCCGATGTCGTCGTCCTCAACAAGGTATCCGACACACCGGCTCACAATCTCGACATGGCGCGCCGGATCGTGCGCTCGCTGAACCTCGACGCCGAGCTGATCGAAACCGATTTTGGCGAGATTTCCCTCGACAAGGTGCTCGACACCGGCCGCTTCGATTTCGAGAAGGCCGAGACCCATCCGCTCTGGTTCAAGGAACTCAACGGCTTCGCCGACCATGTGCCGGAAACCGAGGAATACGGCATCCGCTCCTTCGTCTATCGCGAGCGCCGGCCGTTCGACCCGGTGAAGCTGAAGGCTTTCGTCAACCGCTCATGGCCGGGCGTGGTGCGCGCCAAGGGCTTCTTCTGGCTGGCCACGCGCCCGCATTATGTCGGCGAACTCAGCCAGGCCGGGGCGCTGGTGCGCACCGGAAAGCGCGGTCTGTGGTGGGCTTCGGTGCCGAAACGGCGCTGGCCCGACCATCCCGAATGGCACGCGGCGATGCGGCCCTATCTCGACGAGGTCTGGGGCGACCGGCGGCAGGAAATCGTGTTCATCGGCTGCGATCCGATGAACGAGGCGGAGATCCGCGCGGAACTGGATGCGTGCCTCGTTCCGGAGCGGAATTTTCTGCCGGGGCGCTGGCGCAGCCTGTCCGACCCTTTCCCGAGCTGGGAGCCGCAAGCGGCCTGAGGCCGGACGGAATTGCAACCGTTCCGCGAGATGCTTCACGGTTTGTAAACCATGAATACCGAAAATACCTGCGAATGCCGGACCGAGGGGGCCCGGCCGGTATCGCAGGAACGAGTGCATGTCAAAGCTGCCACGCGACCCGTCGTCGCCAGTTGCCGGGCCAGTTGCCGGGCCAGCCGCCGCGCCAGCCGCCGCGCCAGGCACCGGCGGGGCCGGTTCGTCGAGCGCCCTTCCCCGCCGCCTGCTGCTGCAAGGCATGGGCGCGACCGCCCTGATGGCCGCCGGCGGCTGCACCACCGGCTCGTCCGGTTTCGATGCCCTGAACCTCGACTACACTTCGACCGGCTCGATCCGCCCGATGCGCCCCTCCATCAGCGTCGACCGGCAGATCACCAGCCCGGACGTCATGTATGCGGGCCTGACCGATGGCGGCTTTTCCGTCCCGGAAGTGCCCTACCAGAAGATCAAGCCGCAGTTCCGGCGCCAGATCGTGGTCGATCCGACCGGCGAGGCGCCCGGCACGATCGTCGTCCACACCAAGGATTGCCTGCTCTATCTGGTGCAGCCCGGCGGCGAGGCGATCCGCTACGGCGTTGGCGTCGGCAAGGCGGGCTTTTCCTGGTCCGGCCGCGCCAACATCCAGTATGGCCGCGAATGGCCGACCTGGACGCCGCCCCGCGAAATGATCCAGCGCCGGCCTGAACTGGTGAAGTGGCAGAACGGCCAGCCCGGCGGACTCGACAATCCGCTCGGCGCCCGCGCCCTCTACATATTCCAGAACGGGCAGGACACGCTCTACCGAATCCACGGCTCGCCCGAATGGTGGAGCATCGGCCAGTCCGTGTCCTCGGGCTGCGTGCGGCTGATCAACCAGGATATCATCGACCTTTACAACCGCGTATCCAAGCGCAATCCGATTGTGGTCATCTGACCCCGTAGCGAATCGATTTGAATATACGGCTGCGCGTCGATACAAGACGCGCAATCGTATATATTTCGAGCATTCGGGAGGTCGAAATGGCCGGAACTTTCGTTATCGCGCAAGGCGGCGGGCCGACGGCTGTCATCAACCAGACACTGGCGGGTGCAACTCTGGAAATCCGCAAAAGGCATCCCGGTGCGCGCGTGCTGGGTTCCCTGCATGGTGTGCGCGGCATCCGCGACGGCAACTATGTCGACCTCACGGACCTGCCCGAGGAACAGTTGCGCCTGATCGCCGGAACACCCGGTTCGGCGCTGGGTTCCACCCGCGACAAGCCGGATGCCGCCTATTGCGAGCTGATCCTGTCCGGCCTGAAGAAGGTCGACGCCGAAGCCTTCATCTATATCGGCGGCAACGACACCGCCGGCACGCAGCAGATTCTCAGCAGTGCCGCAGGCGGCTCCATCGCCATGGTGCACGCCCCCAAGACCATCGACAACGATCTGGTGGAGAACGACCACACGCCGGGCTTCATCTCCGCGGCCGAGTTCGTGGCCGGCGCGTTCTTCTCGGTCGATCTCGATTTCCGCGCCCTGCCCGGCATCTATGTCGGCATCGTCATGGGGCGTCATGCCGGCTTCCTCACCGCCGCTTCGGCAGCATGGCAGCAGGACGAAGCGAGCGGACCGCACCTCATCTATGTGCCGGAGCGCGCCTTCGACATTCCACGCTTCATCGACGATGTCCGCGCGACCTGTGACCGCCATGGCCGCTGCGTGGTGGCCGTGTCCGAAGGCGTGTCCACCGCCGATGGCAAGGCGCTGGTGGAAAGCCTCGTGCCGCCGGAGCGGCTGGAGCGCGACCAGCATGGCAACGTCAAGCTCTCGGGCAGCGACCTGACCGCCGCTCTGGAGCGGGCTCTTGCCGAGCATCTGCCCGGCAAGCGGGCGCGCGTCGATGCCTTCGGGTTCCTCCTGCGCGGCTATGTCGGCGCAATCAGCCAGACCGACGCGCGCGAGGCGTTCGAGGCAGGGGCGTTTGCCGTGGAAGTCGCCGGTCAAGGCGGCGGCTCGGTGGCGCTTCAGCATGACGGCAGCACGGTGCTGAAGAACGTGCCGCTCACCGCCGTCGCCGGCAAGACAAGGCATATGCCGGACGATTTCCTGCACCCACAGGAAAACCGTCTCAGCGAAGCGGGCCATGCCTATCTGAAACGGCTGGTGCCGCCGAAATTCAAGGTCGGACGGCCCTTCGTCTGAGGCGCCGGCAAGAAGCAGCAGGCCGGCCGCTCAGGGGCGGCTGTGCCAGTCGTGCGGAATCCCGAAGGTTTGCGCCAGCCCGCTTTCGCCCGCCTTCGTGATCCTGAGCGCACGGCTGTCCGGCGTGCGCGCAATCCATTTCAGGTCGAGAAGCCGGGTCAGCAGTGCAGCACCCAGCCGGCCGGCCAGATGCGGGCGACGCTCGCTCCAGTCGAGGCAGGTGCGGCATAGCGGCCGCTTCGACGGCGAACTGTCGAGATTTATGCCGGTTTCCGCAAGGAAACGCGTTCCCGCCGATGTGATAATGCCCGCGCCGTCCGCAAGGACGATATGGCCGCATTCCTGCATCGAATCCGCCAGCGCAAGACCAAGCCTTCCGGCGATGTGATCGTAGCAGGTGCGTGCCCGGCGCAACGCCTCGTCGCGGGGACCGACCGGATGGTGCCGCTTCGGCCCTTCAGCGGCGAGAACCGACAGGGCCTCGATGACCCGTGCCACCTCCGGTGAAGCCAGCCGGTAATAACGATGCCGGCCCTGCTTCTGCGGAACCACCAGTTCGGCATCGGCCATCCGGGCAAGGTGCCCGCTGGTGGTCTGGGCCGTCACGCCTGCGTGGCGCGCCAGTTCGCCGGCGGTCAGGGCCTGCCCGCCCATCAGCGCCGAGAGCATGTTGGCGCGTGCGGGATCGCCGATGAGTGCGGCCACCGCCGCGATTGTGTTGCCGGAAGCAATGTTCGACATGGCCGCATCCTACCCGTCATTGCAGCCGCCGTCAGCCAGCGACATTTCGGCCAATGCCGAAACATGGGGCGAACGACGCGGGATAGAGTATGCCATGTCCTGCACGCCCGATCCCCTCAACGACCATTCCGCTTGTGCCAGCCCCAGCCCGGATGAGCGGCCCGACGTTTCGCAAAGCCCGGCCATTCGCCGATTCGTACGGCTGATCTGGCACATCTGGCCCGATCGATACCGCCAGCGCAGCCACCTGCGTGAAATGGAGGCGCATCGGCTCGACGACATCGGCGTCAGCCGTGTCGAAGCCGAGCGTGAAGGCCGCAAGCCTTTCTGGCTTTAGGACCTCACCGCTTTTCCCCGGACCATAAGCCTGCGTCGCATGTCCGCCGGATGGCGCCGGAAGAAGCCCGACCGGGGCCTCTCAGCCCGCCGCCTCGTCCCAACCGCTGACTGCCTTCACTTCAAGAAAGTCTTCCAGGCCCCACTTTCCGCCTTCGCGGCCAAGGCCGGACTGCTTGTAGCCGCCGAATGGGCTGCCATAGGGGCGGCTGGTGCCATTGAGCTGCACCATGCCGGCCCGCAGCCGGCGCGCCACGCGCTGCGCCTTCGCCTTGTCCTGCGTCTGCACATAGGCTGCCAGCCCGTAGGGCGTGTCGTTGGCAATGGCGACGGCCTCCTCCTCATTGTCGAAGGGAATCATCGCCAGAACCGGCCCGAAGATCTCCTCGCGCGCGATGGCCATGTCGTTGTTCACGTCGGCGAAAATGGTCGGGCGCACGAAGTAGCCGCGATTGAAGCCTTCCGGCCGGCCAAGGCCGCCAGCGACCAGACGGGCGCCTTCCCTGATGCCCTTCTCGATCATCGCCTGCACCTTGGTGAACTGCATTTCCGACGACAGCGGCCCGATATGATCACCCTCCTCGGCCGGATTGCCGACCTTGACCGTGGCGGCCACATCCGCCGCAATGCCCACCGCACGATCATAGACCGGGCGCTCGACCAGCATCCGGGTCGGCGCGTTGCAGGACTGGCCCGTGTTGTTGAAGCAATGCCGAACCCCGCGCGCCACCGCCTTTTCCAGATCGGCGTCGGCAAAGACGATGTTGGGCGACTTGCCGCCAAGCTCCAGCGCCACACGCTTGATGGTTTCCGCCGATGCCCTGGCAACGGCGATGCCGGCGCGCGTCGATCCGGTAAAAGACATCATGTCGATGTCGGGATGGCGTGACATCGCCTCGCCCACGGTCGGCCCGTCGCCATTGACCATGTTGAAAACGCCGGCAGGGAAGCCTGCCTCCTCCATGATCTCGGCAAAGACGATGGACGAGACCGGTGCGATTTCCGAAGGCTTGAGCACCACGGTGCAGCCGGCGGCGATGGCTGGAACCACCTTCAGCGTTACCTGGTTCATGGGCCAGTTCCACGGGGTGATCAGCCCGCACACGCCGATCGGCTCGTGCACGATCCGCTCCTGCGGGTTGCGCTCGTCGAGAGGGGTCTCGAACCGATAGTTCCGCAAGGTTTCGATGAACGCGCGGATGTGGCCGGCGCCGCTTGCTGCCTGTGCGTTGAGTGCCAGCCTGATCGGCGCGCCCATCTCTTCCGAGATGGCCTTGGCCATGTCCTGCATGCGGGCCTCATAGACGTCAGCCAGCCGCTCCAGCGCCGCAACACGCTGCTCGCGGCCGGTCACGCTCCAGCTTTCGAAGGCGCGCTTCGCTGCCGAGACTGCCTTGTCGACATCGGCGGAAGAGCCCAGCGAAATGACGGCGAACGCCTGCTCGTCAGCAGGATTGATGACTTCCAGCTCCCTGGGTTCGACCGGTGCGACCCATTTGCCGTCGATGAAGAAATCCGTCTTGCGCAGCATGTCCATCTCCTCTCATTGCCTGCCCGGCAATCCCTGACGTCCGTTCTAGTCGGGGAACGGGGCAAGGCTCAAGGCACCAGCCCGCTTTATGTTGAGGCCAGCCGCTCGCGTGCGCTGCGAGACGGAGCCGGCAGGATGACCGCCGGCAATGTCCTCACCGCCAGCCCGCGTCCCAACGCACCCGCATTGCCGGCATGGCCGGACAGTGCCAGCGCCTGCCCGCGAGGCAAAAGCAGGCCCTGCGTCAACGGGCCGGGCCTGCGAAAAACCCTTGCGAGAAATGGCGTTGGTTGCGAACGGTCCCTCGAAAACCGCGCCGCCATCGCCGAACGCGCGGCATGGATGGCGACAGCCTCCGTCCAGCCATCGAGCAGGCGGGCGCCGGGTTCGAGCAACAGCAGCCAATCCCCCTTTGCAGCCAGCACCGCCTCGCCGATACCGCCGGCGATCCATACGCAGCCCGCATGATCTGCGACCGCCTTTGTCCCGTCCACGGAGCCGCTGTCGCAAACGACGACATCCCGCACCAGCCCTTCGACCGCGCCCGACACCAGCGTGGCCAGCGTGCGGGCAAGGCCCTCCTCGTCGTTCCCGGTCTCGATGATGACGCTGAGCATAACCGCCTGATAGCTTAAAGGAACGGCACGCGCCAGTTGCAAGCCGCTCCATTCCTTGCCCGGATCAAACAAAGTTCTTGATTTGTTCTCTTTTCCGGATAGGAATAATTTCATGGCAATAGCGATTCGACAGTCTCAACCCACACCGTGGGAGAAGGCCAGAATGGAACAGATCGTACAGGCCGACGTTGCAGCCTTCGGAACAGGGCGCGCCGAAATGGGCAATGCAATGATCGAACAAGGCGGGCTGCGCGCACGACCCGACTGGATTCGCGGGCGCGCGGCCGGCATCAATCCCTCGGGGCGTTACGAGCCTGTCAGCCGACACGTCTTCGACGACGGCTGGGAGAGCCTTGAGGAACTGCCGCCGTTCCGGACGGAGGTGCAGGTGGAACGGCCGCGCACCATCATCACCCGCAACACCTCGCCCGACATTTCCTTCGACCGCTCCATCAACCCCTACAGGGGGTGCGAGCATGGCTGCGTCTACTGCTTCGCCCGGCCGACCCATGCTTTCATGGGCCTGTCGCCGGGGGTGGATTTCGAGGCGAAGCTGTTCGCCAAGCCCGATGCCGCGCGCCTGCTCGACAAGGAACTGTCGAAAAACGGCTATACGCCGCGCACCATCGCCATTGGCACCAATACCGATCCTTATCAGCCAATCGAAAAGCAGTATCGCATCATGCGCGAGATACTGGAGGTGCTGGAGGCGCGCGGCCATCCGGTCGGCATCGTCACCAAATCCGCACTGGTGGCGCGCGACATCGACATCCTGGCGCGCATGGCCGAACGGGGGTTGGCCAAGGTGGCGCTGTCGATCACCACGCTGGACCGCAAGCTCGCCCGCACCATGGAGCCACGCGCAGCCACGCCGGCGAAGCGGCTGGAAACAATCCGCCAGCTTTCTGATGCAGGCATCCCGACATCGGTGATGGTGGCGCCCATCATCCCCGGCCTGAACGATCAGGAGATCGAGCGCATCCTCGATTCCTCTCTCGCCGCGGGTGCGCGTGAGGCCGGCTATGTGGTGCTGCGCCTGCCTCTGGAAGTTGCGCCGATCTTCAAGGACTGGTTGCTGCGTCACTATCCGGACCGCTACCGGCATGTCATGTCCCTGATCCGCTCCATGCGCGACGGCAAGGACTACGATGCGGAGTGGGGCAAGCGCATGAAAGGTGCAGGTCCCTATGCCTGGCAGATCGGCCGCCGCTTCGAGATCGCGGCAAAGAAGCTCGGCCTCAACACGCGGCGAACGACCCTGCGGACCGACCAGTTCATTGCGGGCAAACAGAGCGAACAGCTGATGCTGCTCTGAACCCGGAAACCCGGCACCTGACCGGCCATCGCACGCGCAGGCATGTTTCCTTCGATTTCCCGCGATGCCGGAGTTGCAAGAGTTTTGTACCGCCGCCCGCTTGCCACGCGGGAGAAACGGCAATGCGTATGCGTTCCTGAGTTCCCCGTCCTGATGAACTGACGTCCCGGTTCGTCATCGGCCGGCCGGCGTTCCCCTCGCCGCCGGCTTCCCTTCCCGACGCTTCCCCGGCGGCCGGAAGGGGCTTGCGGAGAATCGGGGCCGGTGCGAACCTCGCCGCATTATGGTTCGTACGCGCCCCGATTCTCCTCTCCTGTTCGAAATCGTTCAACGCCCCGACTTTTCTTTCGAGACTTCGGCGGAAGCCGAGGGCTTGTGGCCTGTCGCCGGCATGGATGAAGCCGGACGCGGCCCGCTCGCCGGCCCCGTGGTGGCGGCAGCGGTGGTGCTTGATCCGGACAACATTCCGGCCGGCCTTGACGATTCCAAGCGGCTGAACCACGCGCAGCGCGAGGCCCTGTTCGAAACGATCCTGCATTCGGCCAGGGCGGTGGCCGTTTCTTCCGTATGCGCGGAAAGCATCGATACCACCGACATCCGCAAGGCCAGCCTTGAAGCGATGCGTCGTTCCGTATGCGGACTTTCAGTCCGGCCGAAGCTGGCGCTCGCCGATGGCCGCGATGTGCCTCCCGGCCTGCCCTGTCTCGGCCGGGCACTGGTCAAGGGCGACCAGCGCTCCCAGTCGATTGCCGCGGCTTCGATCGTCGCCAAGGTCATTCGCGATCGCATGATGATGGATTGCGGACGGCGTCACATGCATTATGGCTTCGAAATCCATATGGGCTACGCCACCGTGCGCCATCGCTCCGCTATCGTCGCCCACGGCCCGGTGCAAAGGCTGCATCGCATTTCCTTCGCGCCGTTCCGTACGGCCGACAGCGACGCGTAAGCGAACAGCTCGTACCATCCCAAGCTTCGCCAAAGTCAAAGCGAACGTTTCCGGTATGGAGACCTGAACTCCGGCGCACAGAGTTGGGGGCGAACCGGGTGGCGCTGCGGACGTCGGGACAGATCAGGGCTGCCACTCCATCCGTTTTCTTTCGCCGTATTTGTGCTGCGTGAGGTAATTCCACCTGACGTGAAATACTCTGGCCCCGCTGTGTGTACAAAAAAACCGCCGGGTTTCCCCGGCGGTTTTTCAGATTCAGAGTTTCCGGCTTCGCTCAGTTCAGGCGGGCCTTGACTTCCTCAACCGACTTTTTGAACAGGTCGGCATCGGCCTTGCTGTCCGTCTTGTCACCAAGAACCTTGCGGGCGGCTTCGACCGCCAGATCGACGGCCCGAGCCCGAACCTCGCTGACAGCGTCGCGTTCGGCCTGGGCGATCTTCTGCTCGGCCATGCTGGTACGGCGCGCCACATAGTCTTCGGTCTTGCGCTTGGCCTCGTCAGCCAGAGCGACAGCCTCGCGCTTTGCGATCTCGACGATCTCGGCAGCTTCCTGCTCGGCTTCCTTGCGCTTCTTCTGGTATTCGGCCAGCAGGGCGTGCGCTTCCTCGCGCAGACGCTTCGCTTCCTCAAGCTCGTTGCGAATCCGTTCGGCACGCTTGTCGAGCGCCCCGGAGACCATTCCCGGAACCTTGAGGTAAATGCACAGCGCGATGAAAATCACCAGCGCGATCGTTGCCCAGACTGTGGCGAGAGATGTTGCGTCCATGTCCCCTGCCCTCAACCTGCGACGGATTTGACGGCGGAAGCCACACCGGCCTTGTCGGCCTTGCCGACGAGCTGCTCGATGATGGCGGAGGCCGTGGATTCTGCAATGGTTCCGACGTCCTTCATGGCGCTGGACTTGATCGAGGTGATGTGTGCCTCGGCCTCGGCCAGCTTCCTGTCGAGCTCGGTCTCGACCTTCTTGCGGGCAGCGTCGGCCTCGGCTTCCGCGGCTTCGCGGGCCTTCTGGCCGATGGCCATGGCGCCGGCGCGGGCCTGCGCCAGTTCCTGTTCATAGGCGGCCACCGCAGCGTCCGCCTCTTCCTTCAGCCTTGCGGCCTGATCGAGGTCGCCGGCGATCTTGCCGGAGCGCGTCTCGACGATGCCGGCAAGCCGCGGCATCGCAACCCGCTTGAGGAACAGGTAGAAGAGACCGAACGTGATGGCCAGCCACACAAGCTGAGAAGCGAAGCTCTCGGGATTGAAGGGCGGAAACAGACCTTCCTCAACGGCCTCATGCGGAACTTCCGTTCCGATGACGATACCCGTCTCGGTCGCGCCCTGATCCGCAGGCGCCGTTTCTTGCCCGTAGGCTGGTGTCACGAACATCTTTCGTCCCTGTCATTCGGGCCGGCCGATCTGCAGCGCGGCCCCGGTCGAAGGCAAATCAGCCGAACAGCGCCAGCAGGGCGATGAGCAGCGAGAAGATGCCCAGAGCTTCCGTCACGGCGAAGCCGAACACGAGGCGGCCGAACTGGCCGTCAGCGGCGGACGGATTGCGCAGCGCGCCGCCCAGATAGCTCGAGAAGATGTTGCCGAGGCCGATGGCCGCGCCGCCCATGCCAAGGCACGCGATACCGGCACCGATGTACTTTGCTGCTTCAGCTTCCATTTCTTCAACTCCTTGTGGAATGGCTTTTCAGGTTTCGTCGACGCAGACCGTCTGCGAGCGATTTCGTCAGTGCCCCGGGTGCAGGGCGTCGTTGAGATACATGCAGGTCAGGATGGCAAACACATAGGCCTGCAGGCAGGCGACCAGCACTTCAAGGCCGGTGATCGCGACCGTCATGATCAGCGGGAGCACGGCGCCGGCGACACCCACGCCGCCCAGCGCGCCCAGCGACACGATGAAGCCGGCGAACACCTTCAGCGTGATGTGGCCAGCCAGCATGTTTGCAAAAAGACGCACGGAGAGACTGACAGGGCGCGAAAGGAAGGAGACGACCTCGATGATCGCGACCAGCGGAATGAGAATGGCGGGGACGCCGCTTGGCGCAAACAGCTTGAAGAAGCCGAGGCCATGCTTGGCAAGACCGTAAACCAGCACCACGCCGATAACCAGCACCGATAGAGCGAAGGTGACGATGATGTGGCTGGTGACGGTGAAGAAATAGGGGAACAGGCCAAGCAGGTTCGCGACCAGAACGAACATGAACAGCGAGAACACGAACGGGAAGAAGCGCATGCCCTGGCTGCCCGCCGAATCCTTCAGCATGTTGGCGATGAACTCGTAGGTCAGCTCGGCCGAAGACTGCCAGCGCGTCGGCACCAGATGGCGGCCGGAGGTGGCGAGGTAGAGGAACGCCGAGGCCACGACGACGGTCACGACCATGAACAGCGAGGAATTGGTGAAGGAAAGATCGTAGCCGCCGATCTCGATCGGGACGATCTTGTTGATATGGAACTGGTGGATCGGGTCGACCTTGTCAGCAGCTGCCACGTTCAGTCCTCATACGGCCGCTTGCGGCCTTGCCTTAAATTGCCTTCGCGCCCGAGGCGCCTACTCATCCTTCGGACCGGCTGGGGGCTTACCCTGCCCAAAACCGGCCATCAAGCCTGCGGAACGCAGAACGTTGAGCACGCCAGCCGCAAATCCGACAAGCAGGAAGACTACGAGACCCCAGGGCGAGGTTCCGGCAAGGTGATCCACCATCCAGCCAATGGCGATGCCCACCACCACGCCGGCGATGAACTCGCTGGACAGCTTGAACGCCTGGCCGTAACCAGTCGAACCGCCCGCTTGCGCGTTGTCTTCCCCCTCAAACGCCTTCGGATGCCGTGCTGCCAGAGATGCCCCAAGCTCACGCCGACGGCGCTCAAGTTCGTCGTCGCGGATGTCGCCTTTGCGGTCATTCCGCGGGCCGGTCTCTCCGGTTCCGTCTGGCCCATTGCTGCCGGCCATCGTAACCTCCCTGCCCAACGTCAAGTCCGCCGTCGGTCTGCATCCAGTTGGCGCGCAACATAGTTACAGCCCTCCCGCCCGTCAAGCCACGCAGGGGTTTTCAAAAGCAAAGTATTCAACCTGTAAAATCAATTACTTACGGAGATGCGACATACTGCCCATCAACAGGGGGCGATATGGGAGAGAGAATCTCCCCCTCCTACCGCCGGCGGGAAGCGCCTCAGCTCCAGCCACCGCCATAGGTGCGATAGAAGATGTGGAGACCGATCCTGGTCATCTTCTTCATGCTGCGCGCCCAGCCCGGATTGACGTAGCTGGCGTAGTAATGGGTTGCCGATCCGACCTCCGGCAGGAAGATCTTGCCGGCCGTCACGGCAAGGGCGATTTCTTCCGCAACCTTGTAGTGACGCGGCTCTGTCACGCGCTTCTTGCGGCCATCGCAGGCGAAGGAGAACTGGCAGCGGTTGAGCCAGTGGTCGTTCTGATAGACAACGCCGCAGATCGATGCCGGGTAGCTCGGGTTGCGCACCCTGTTGAGCACGACCTGTGCGACCGCGGCCTGTCCACGCAGGGATTCGCTGCGCGCCTCGAAATAGATGGCGTTGGCGAGACATTTCTGTTCCGCCTTGGAGAATACCGATGCAGGGAGCGGATTGCGCATCCAGGCATGGTCGCCCTTGCTCATCGGCGGAATGAAGCGGCCGCCGCCGGGCTCCTCTTCCTGCAACAGCGCCTTGAACGGAGAGGATTTGGCATAATCCACTTCGGCCGGCGCATAGGCGGTGGCCAGAATGTCGGGCTTGTCGTTGGTGACGAGGCTTGCCAGCATGCTCGAAACGCCCCTGGCCGGCTTCGGCTCCTCGCGCAGGTGGAAGGCCGACGCGATCTGCACTTCCTTGCCTTTGATCTTCGGCTTGGCGAAGGCCATCTTCATGCCGCCGTCGAGTCCCGGGCGCAACAGCGAGGATGTGCGCTGGAAAATCGAACCGGCGCTGAAGTTCTTCGGCGGGGCAACGGGCGCAATGTTGACCAGCCGGCCGCTCTTGCCCTGCCTCACGACGCGATCCTCGTCCGGCGTTTCGTCGATGATGCCGCTTTTGGAGCGGAAGGCCACCTTGCCAACGCCCGGCAGCGCCACGCCCGAACCGGAGAACGAGGCTACGGTCCCGGCCGAAGCGGCGGATGCCTGGAACGGCATTTCGGCAGCCTGTGTCGAGCCGACGACGGACTTCTCGATATAGGCGTTCCATCGCGCATTGGCGTCGAGCCCCGAAACGAGGCTTGTCATATCCTGAAAGGCGGTGACGGTAGGGGAACCGACCCATATGCCAAGCCCGACGACCAGAGGCGCAAGGAAAGAACGCTGCCTGCCACCGGCGGCGGCCAGCGGCCGCGTCAACACACGTCGATGCACGAAAACTCTCCAGAACGCTACGGAACCCACTGGAGATGAAAATGATGCATTAACCTTGATGGGCGGTTAACGGGAGAGGATTTCCCGTCGCAAATCCGGCCTGACAAGTGCGGGCGAATCGGCTTCAGTCCGCGCAATCATTTCAGTGTGAGGAAAGTCAATTGACGATCACCATGTACGGCATCCCCAATTGCGACACGATCAGGAAGGCACGGAACTGGCTGGAAGGCCACGGCATTGCCTATGGCTTCCACGATTTCCGCGCCGACGGTCTGGACAGGGGCACGCTGGAAGGCTGGATCGGCAAGGTCGGCTGGCCGGTGCTGCTCAACAAGGCCAGCACGACGTTTCGCAGCCTTTCCGAGGCCGAAAAACAGGATCTTGGCGAGGACAAGGTCAAAGAGCTGTTGCTTGCCCACCCGACGATGATCAAGCGCCCGGTGCTGGACATGGGCGGGAAGGTTCTGGTCGGCTTCAAGCCCGATATTTACGCAGCGGAGGTCGCAAAGGCGTAGGCCGGCAACACCCGGCAGCATTTGCAGGCGAGGTTCCGGCAAGCATTCCGGAACCTCGGAGGGGAAATATCAGGCTTCCCTGAGATAGGCCGCCAGTGCGACGGCATTGTTGTGCTCTTCGTCATGGGCGGCAAACAGCAGCGTAACCTTGCCTTTGGCCGTCAAGGCACGCAACGCGGCAAGCGCCTCCCCTCTGCCTTCCAGTTCTGCCCGGTAGCGCTTCTGGAACTCATCCCAAAGCGCGGGATCATGGCCGAACCAGTGGCGCAGTTCGTCGCTGGGCGCGATGTCCTTCAGCCACAGGTCGAGATGCGCCTTCTCCTTGCTCAGACCCCGTGGCCACAGCCGGTCGACCAGAACGCGCTGCCCGTCGCTTTCCGCAACGGGCTCATAGACGCGCTTGACGGCCAGCGCAGCCATGGCTCAGGCCCACTCGCCGGCGCGCATCACCGGCACAGTGCTGCCATCCTCGCGGATGCCGTCGATGTCGACCTTGTCGGAACCGATCATCCAGTCGATGTGGATGAGGCTCTTGTTGCCGCCGCGCGCCGCTATTTCCTCAGGAGTGAGCTTGTCGCCGCCGACAAAGCACTTCGAGTAGCACTGGCCGAGCGCGATGTGGCAGGAAGCGTTTTCGTCGAACAGCGTATTATAGAAAAGAATGCCGCTCTTCGAGATCGGCGAGGAATGCGGCACCAGCGCCACCTCGCCCAGCCGGCGCGCGCCTTCGTCCGTATCGAGCACCTTGTTCAGCACATCCGCGCCCTTCGAGGCTGTCGCCTCGACAATGCGCCCATCCTCGAAGCGCACCGAAATCTCGTCGATCAGCGTGCCCTGATAGGATAGGGGCTTGGTCGAGGAGACATGACCGGAAACGCGCAGGCGGTGCGGCGTGGTGAACACTTCCTCGGTCGGGATATTGGGATTGCAGGTGACGCCGTTCTTCGCGGTGGACGCCCCGCCCATCCATTCATGCCCATCGGCAAGGCCAAGCGTCAGATCGGTGCCCGGCCCCTTGAAATGGAGTGAGTGGAAGCGGTGGCCGTTCAGCCATTCCGTGCGCTTTGCAAGGGCTGCATTGTGCTCACGCCATGCGCCCACCGGATCGTCATTGTCCACACGGCTGGCCGCGAAGATGGCGTCGGCAAGCTTCCTGACAGCGACCTCGTCGGTTTCGCCCGGGAAGACCTGCCGCGCCCATTCCACTTCCGGATAGGCCAGGATGGTCCAGTTGATGTCGAAGCCGGTGATCTTCTCGAGAGCGGGCTGGTAGGCGGTGGAATTGGCCTTGTTGGCACGCGCCACTTTCGCCGGGTCCTGCCCCGACAGCAGGGACGGGTTGTCGCCGCGCACGGCAAGGCGCGCCGCATTCTGCGAATAGGCCCTGGCCATGCCCTCATGCAGCCAGCCGGCGGCACGGTCGAAGCTGGCGTCCGAGCCATAGCGGAAACGGGCGAGCGTGATCTCGTCATCGGAGAAGATCGGCGTCACCAGACCCGCGCCGGCCTTGTAGGCCTGCTCGACGATCCTGCGCGTCAGCGGCAGGGCGGCGATGGAGGAGGTCAGCACCAGATCCTGCCCCGGCTGGAGCTGGAGGCCAACCCTGATCGCAACCTCGGCCAGCCGGTCGAGCTTCACCGGGTCGATGACGCCGGAAAATTCGCCGGCGGATGCAATCGAGGGAGCGTGTGCTGTCATTGTCCTTGAACCCTGAAGATTGGGGCATGTCGCCCGAAAGTGGGAACCGGTTTCGGGCGACATGCGCAACAAAAAGTACTTAAAGCGTAAGGAGCGAATCTGAAAGACCGCGCCGCGCTTCAAGCGCGCCAAGGCTTCTAGATAGACCCGCCGGGGACGCCTTTCCAGCTTTATGCACAGAAGCCTCGCCACTGCTGCTCTGGCCCAATGAAAGCCGGATTGTATCGGCAGCGCGCATACATATGGTGCGAACCATGAACGTCGTACCCGATCCGCCTTTGCGTCTTGCCCCCCTGCGCTTTGCCTTTTCCGGCATGGCTGCCCTTGCCGTTGCCATGGGCATCGGGCGGTTCGTCTATACGCCGATCCTGCCCGGCATGATGGAAGGGCTCGGCATGTCGGCGTCGGATGCGGGGCTGATCGCTTCGGCAAACTATCTGGGTTACCTCGTCGGCGCGCTGGTGGGAGCCGGGGGCTGGGCGCACGGACGCGAGCGGCAGGTTGGGCTGGCCAGCCTTGCCGCCAGCGCAGCGCTGGCAGCGGCAATGGGGCTTTTCACAGGGCTCATTCCCTTCCTTGTCATCCGTTTCCTCGCGGGCGTGGCCAGCGCCATGACGATGGTGTTCATGACCAGCATCGTCTTCAGCCACCTCGCGCTCGCACGCCGCAACGACCTGCAGGCCCTGCATTTCGGCGGCACCGGCCTCGGCATTGCGGTGTCGTCCCTGCTGATGATGGTTCTGGCCACCGTGCATGCACACTGGACCGCCGGCTGGTACTGGTCGGGGGTGCTTTCCCTTGCCGGACTATGTCTCGTCGCGGTTCTTGCCGACGAAGGACCCGTCAACGGCGCCAACTCGGGCCGGGAACCGCGCCTGCCGCGCGATCCGGGGCTCTACAAGATCATCTTCTCCTACGGGCTCTTCGGTTTCGGCTACGTGATCACCGCAACCTTTCTTGTCGCCATCGTGCGCCAGAACGGGGAGACGCGGGTGTTCGAAGCGCTGGTATGGCTGGTGACGGGCGCGGCGGCGGTGCCGTCCCTGTTCCTGTGGCAGAAACTGGCCGACCGCAGCAACATCTACACCGCCTATGCATTGTCCTGCCTTGTCGAAGCCGTCGGCGTCGCCGCAAGCGTCATGATTTCCGGGCGGCCGGGGCCGATCATCGGCGGCGTGCTGCTCGGCGCCACATTCATGGTACAGACGGCCCTCGGCATACAGGCGGGCCGCCAGTTTGCACCGCTGGCCACGCGCCGCGTCTTCGCCATCATGACCGCATCGTTCGGGCTTGGCCAGATTATCGGGCCGCTCGTTGCCGGCATCCTCGTGGAATGGTCCGGAAATTATGTCTCCGCTTCGCTGCTGGCCGCCGGCGTGCTGGTGCTGGCGGCCGCCACAGCCTGGTGGGCTGCGCCAAAATCGCCATGATTTTGATCTTGCTCGGTCAAGACGAAATGTGACCTTATGGCCGCCACCCGGCCATAGCGCCGTTGCGCGCCAATAAGGAACCGCCCTTGTTCGTATCCTTCTTTCCCAAGCCGAAGCTGTTCTTCATGTCGGTGGTGCTGTGGAGCGCCGTGCTTGTTGCTGCATGGTTTCTCGGCGGGGCGCAGCTCGGAGCCCTGATCGGACTGCCGCCGGCCGCGCCGGATGCGCCGCCGATCATCGGCGTTTCGATCTTCTGGTCGCCGCCCTTCATCTGGTTCTACATCTATTTCCTTTTCGGCGTGCTGCTCTTCTATGGCTTCTGGCGCTGGTATTCGCCCAATCCATGGCTGCGCTGGTCGATCCTCGGCTCCGCCCTCATCCTGTTCGTCGTCTATTTCCAGGTGCAGGTCTCGGTGGCGGTCAATGCCTGGTACGGGCCCTTCTACGATCTCATTCAGGCCGTCCTTTCCAAGAGCGAGACCGCCACGCCGGAACAGCTTTACCGCGAGGTCGGCAGTTTCGCGGGGCTCGCTTTGGTGGGCATGAACGTGGCGGTGCTGAACGCGTTCTTCGTCAGCCACTGGATATTCCGCTGGCGCACCGCGATGAACGACTACTATGTCAGCCACTGGGAGAGGCTGCGCCATATAGAAGGAGCCTCGCAGCGCGTTCAGGAAGACACGATGCGCTTCAGCCAGATCATGGAGAGCCTGGGCGTCGCCTTCGTCGATTCGATCATGACGCTGATCGCCTTCACGCCGGTGCTCATCAATCTCTCCCGGCACATCGGCGAGCTGCCCATCGTCGGCGAGGTCGCGCAACCGCTGGTTCTGGCAGCCATCGCATGGTCGCTTTTCGGAACCATTGCCCTGGCCGTGGCCGGCATCAGGCTGCCTGGCCTCCAGTTCCGCAACCAGCGCGTGGAGGCCGCCTACCGCAAGGAACTGGTCTATGGCGAGGACCATGAGGACCGCGCCCAGCCCGCCACCCTTGCCGAATTGTTCTCCAATGTGCGCCGTAACTATTTCAGGCTCTATTTCCACTACGTCTATTTCAACGTCGTGCGCTACACCTACCTGCAAGCCAACAACATGTTCTCCCTGCTGATCATGGTGCCGTCGATCGCGGCGCAGAGACTGACGCTCGGCCTGATGAACCAGATCAGCTACGCCTTCTCGCAGGTGACCAGTTCCTTCCAGTTCCTCGTCAACTCATGGTCGACCATCGTGGAACTGTTGTCGGTCTACAAGCGCCTGCATGCTTTCGAGGCCACACTGTCGGGCGACGAGCTGCCCAAGCTGGACCAGGAATACATCGAGGCCGGAGGTGTCGAGGAGCGGGCGTGAGCAGGTTTCCCGGCCGTTTGCCCCGACTTGCCCATGGCAAGGCGCCGCAGCCGGGGTGAATTTCGGCTGCGCCCCTTCCATGCCGGCGAAATTCAGCTAAAACGCAGGCAAACGACCGCCATGCGGCACAGAAACGGTTTTGAGTGAATGGCCGACGACAGCTTTATCCGGGAAGTCAACGAAGAGATCCGCAAGGAGCAGGCCAAGGCCGTCTGGGACCGTTTCGGCCCGCTGATGATCGGCATCGCCGTTCTCGTCGTGCTGGGGACATCCGCCTTTGTCGGCTATCGCCATTGGGACGAAAGCCGTGCCAATCGTTCGGGTGACGCCTTCTCGCAGGCACTGACCCTCGCCAACGAGGGCAAGGAGGAGGAAGCGCTGGCGGCGCTCGCCCAACTCCAGAAGGACGGCTACGGTGCCTATCCGGTTCTCGCGCGCCTGCGCGCCGCCACCTTCAAGGCCGACAGCGGCGATGTGGCGGCCGCCGTCACCGAACTCGATGCCGTCGCCGCCGACAGCGCCATTCCGCAGGGCCTGCGCGACATGGCGAAGCTGCGCGCCGCCCTGCTTCTGGTCGACAGCGGCTCCTACGCCGATGTTTCCACCCGCGTCGAGGCGCTGGCCGTGGATGGCAATGCGCTGCGCCATTCCGCCCGCGAGGCGCTGGGGCTTGCCGCCTGGAAGGAAGGCAAGGCCGCCGACGCGCTGAAGCTGTTCGACCAGATCGTGGAAGATCAGCAGTCCCCGCAGAATATTCGCCAGCGCGCCACTCTCATGTCCGAACTGATCCGCGGTTCGGGCCACGCGTCGTGATGCATGACCTTCAAAGCCGCCATCATAGGCCGGCCTAACGTCGGCAAATCCACGCTCTTCAACCGGCTGGCGGGACGTAAGCTGGCGCTTGTCGACGACACGCCGGGCGTGACCCGCGACCGCCGCGTCCATGCGGCAAAGCTCTACGACCTCGCCTTCGAGGTGATCGACACGGCCGGTTTCGAGGCTGCGCCCGCAGCCACCCTGCCCGGCCGCATGCGCGCGCAGACCGAGATCGCCATCGACGAGGCCGACGTCATCTTCTTCGTGGTCGATGCCAAGGCCGGGCTGATGCCCGACGACCGCACCTTCGCCGACATCGTGCGCCGCTCCGGCAAGCCGGTGGTGCTGGTCGCCAACAAGGCCGAAGCGCGCGGTGCGCAGGGCGGTTTGCTGGAAGCGTGGGAACTGGGGCTCGGAGAGCCGGTGCCGGTCTCGGCCGAGCATGGGGTCGGCATGCCGGACCTGCGCGACGCCGTGGTCGAGGCGCTTGGCGAAGAGCGCACGCTTGGCAAGGATGAGGAAGAAGATGAAACGCTTGCCGCCAGCGAAGTGCTGATCGGCGAGGACATCGCCGATCCCGAAGCCGAAGCGCCGGCCTATGACGAGACCAAGCCGCTGCGCATCGCCGTGGTCGGCCGTCCCAATGCCGGCAAGTCCACGCTCATCAACGCGCTGATCGGCGAGGAACGTTTGCTGACAGGGCCGGAAGCCGGCATCACCCGCGATTCCATTTCCGTCGACTGGGAATGGCGCGGACGGCAGATGAAGCTGTTCGACACCGCCGGCATGCGGCGCAAGTCGAAGGTGCAGGAGAAGCTGGAGAAGCTTTCGGTGGCCGACGGGCTGCGCGCCATCCGCTTCGCCGAAATCGTCATCATCGTGCTCGACGCAACCATCCCCTTCGAGAAGCAGGATTTGCAGATCGCCGACCTCATCATCCGCGAGGGTCGCGCGCCGGTCATCGCTTTCAACAAATGGGACCTGATCGACAACCCCCAGCAGCTTCTGGCGGAACTGCGCGAGAAGACCGAGCGGCTTCTGCCGCAGGTGCGCGGCATACAGGCGGTTCCAGTCTCGGCAGAAACCGGCCGTGGCCTCGACAAGCTGATGGATGCCGTGGTGCGTACCCACAAGGTCTGGAACAGCCGCGTTTCCACCGGCAGGCTGAACCGCTGGCTGGAAGGCATCCTCGCCCACCATCCGCCACCGGCCGTGGCCGGGCGCCGGCTGAAGGTCAAATATGTGACGCAGGCCAAGACCCGCCCGCCGGGCTTCGTCGTCTCCTGCTCGCGGCCGGAAGCCATGCCGCAATCCTATGTGCGCTATCTGGTCAACAATCTTCGCGAAGCCTTCGACATGCCCGGCGTGCCGATCCGGGTCGCATTGCGCACCTCGGACAATCCCTTCGCGAACCGGGCGCGCAAGAAGGGCTGACTCCCGGCCGGCCGGGCGCGGCTTGGCAAGTCGGCATCCTCCCGATATGGTGTCTTCTCAGGACGGTTCGGTCCGCACGAACCGCAGGGATGGCGCCGGGGGGACGCATGGTTTTTGCTTGCTCTCGGGAGCCTTCCGCAGGCTTCAATGGGGGCAAGTTCAGAAATTCCGGGGAACAGGACATTCCGGTCCCGACGACCGCTGACCCGACACAATGCGCGCAGGCAGCGCCGCCTCTCCCGCCCTCCTGACATTATCATGGATTGCCGCGCCGGGGCGCGGCTCGCATGCGTGCGGTTCCTGGAGCATTTCCGCTTTTCCTCGAATCGCAGAAACGCTCTAACCTTTTGTTTTTACACAATTCCGAACGCAAAACCGCTTCGCACTTTTGCTGGAATTGCTCTGGCGGGCCCGCCGCGTCCCTCACCCCTATGTTCAATCAGCCCGGAGGTATCAATTGAGTGAAGCGATCAGGGAAGTGCTGGACTGGCTCGAGAGTCGGCCGGACGTCCAGAGTCTGAGGGCCGCGGTCTGCGACCTGAACGGCATCATGCGGGGCAAGCGCATTCCCGTCGATCAGGCAGTCAAGGCACTGGAAGGCAAGCTGCGCATGCCGTTTTCGGTGTGTGGCGTCGATGTATGGGGCGAGGACATCGTCGGCAACAAGCTGGTGTTCTCCACCGGCGACGCCGACGGCATCTGCCAGTGGACAGGACGCGGCATCCTGCCGATGGAATGGACCGCGCACCCCACCGCCCTCATCCCGCTCTGGCTCACCGACGAGAGCGGCGCGCCCTTCCTCGGCGATCCGCGCCAGGTGCTCGCCCGTATCCTCGACCGCTACAAGGCGCTGGACCTGACGCCCGTGGTCGCCACCGAACTGGAGTTCTATCTGGTCGATCCGAAGCCTGAACGCCCGCGCGGCCCCGTCTCGCCCGTCACCGGGCGACGTCTCGATTCCGACGCGGCGCTGTCCATCGACGAGATCGACGATTTCGAGGGCTTTCTGCACGATGTGTACGCGGCCTGCCGGGCACAGGACATTCCCGTCGATTCGGCGATCGCCGAAAACGGCGTCGGCCAGTTCGAGATCAACCTCAACCATGTCGACGATGCGCTGCGCGCCGCCGACGACGCCATCCTGTTCAAGCGCACGGTGAAGGGCATTGCACGCAAGCACGGCTTCATCGCCTCGTTCATGGCCAAGCCCTACGGCAAGCGCTCGGGCAGCGGGCTGCATGTCCACTTCAGCCTGATCGACAAGGACGGCAACAACGTCTTCGACGACGGCACGGCGCGCGGTTCCGACATATTGCGCCACGCCGTGGGCGGCCAGCTTGCCGCGATGGCCGAAAGCACGCTGGTGTTCGCACCGCACTTCAACTCGTTCCGCCGCCTGCGCCCCAACTCCCACGCACCGACCGCCGTCGCCTGGGGTTACGAAAACCGCATGGTGGCCATCCGCATTCCGGGCGGACCCGCTTCGGCGCGCCGCATCGAGCATCGCGTGGCCGGAGCCGACGCCAACCCCTATCTTGTGCTGGCGGCGATCCTGGGGGCAGCGCTCATCGGCATCGAGAAGAAGCTGAATCCCGGCGAGCCGGCAACGACCGATGTCTATGAACGCGACCTGCCCAAGCTGCCGCCGGACTGGGCCTCGGCCATCGCCAGTTTCGAAAGCGGCAACCTCGTGGCGGAGATATTCCCCGATGCGCTGCGCGGCTGGCTCGTCGCGTGCAAAAGGCAGGAACTGGAAACCTTTGCGCTGAGGGTCAACAATTTCGAGTTCGAGACCTATCTGGAAGCGGTCTGATTCCGTGGCGGCGGCGGATCGGAAACCCGCCGCCGCCACGGCGGACTTATACCCATGTTTATCTTTTGCCGGGTGTTCCACCCGGCACCGAAATGCTTCAGGAAGACGGTGGCGACGAATGCCGTCCGATATTACACACGCAAGGGTCATGCACGGGCAGCCTTTGGATAGCGTGGATAAAATCTTCCGGCGCCGATAAATTTCACGCTAGATGTTGACAGCAAAAAGCACCCTGATACTAAATGTAGTTGTCATGGTTCCTTTCAGATCCCTTGCGGTTCGGAAAGGCTAAGAGGGAAGCCGGTGCCCTTTCGGGGAATTCCGGCGCTGCCCCCGCAACTGTAAACGGTGAGTTGCTGTCTCTTTCGTGTCACTGGTGCCAAAAGCACCGGGAAGGCCCGACAGCGACGACGATCCGTGAGCCAGGAGACCTGCCGTGACGTTGCACGAAACTCGGGCGGGGTGTCCCAGAGGTGCGCCTGCCAGCGTGGCATGAACCGCGCCTTCCGGCATGCGTTGCCATCCGTTCCCCCGTCCACAGCGCCACGGGGACAAGATGCCGGCGACCACTGCACTCCAGACGAACGGAACCGACAAGGTTCCGCCTTCCATTGAAACCGATGCCCCCACCCCGACCGAGCCGGGATACCGCATCATTCGCCGCAACGGGTCGGTCACGCCCTTCGACCCGACCAAGATCACCGTCGCGCTGACCAAGGCGTTTCTGGCTGTCGAGGGTTCGGTGGCGGCCGGCTCGCGCCGCGTGCACGACGTGGTCAAGGACCTGACCGAACAGGTCGTGTCGAACCTCATGCGCCGCATCGGCGAGGGCCGCACCTTCCACATCGAGGACGTGCAGGATCAGGTGGAACTGGCGCTGATGCGCTCGGAACACCACAAGGTCGCCCGCGCCTATGTGCTGTATCGCGAGGAACGCGCCCGCGAGCGCGCAGCGGCCAAGGCTGCCGTTGCCGAGACGGCGGCACCTTCGCTCCATGTGACGCGCGCCAATGGCGAAAAGGCCCCGCTGGACGAGGCCCGCTTCCGCCGCATCATCGAGGAAGCCTGCGAAGGGCTGGAGGCTGTCTCCACTCAGCCGATCCTGACCGAAGCGCTGCGCAACCTCTATGACGGCATCACCGAGGACGAGCTGTCGCTGGCGCCGATCCTCGCGTCGCGCACGCTGGTCGAGACCGAACCGAACTACAGCTTCGTTTCCGCCCGCCTGCTGCTCGACCGGCTGCGCCGCGAAGCGCTGAGCTTCGTCACCGGCAGCCCCGAGCAGGCGACGCAGGCCGACATGGCCGGGCGCTATGCCAGCTATTTCCCGGAATTCATCCGCACCGGCATAGAGGCCGAGCTGATCGACCCCGAACTCGGGCGTTTCGACCTCAAGCGCATCGGCGCGGCACTGAAGGCCGAGCGCGACCTGAACTTCCAGTATCTCGGTCTTCAGACACTTTACGACCGCTATTTCCTGCATACCAGAGGCAAGCGCTTCGAGCTGCCGCAGGCATTCTTCATGCGCGTCGCCATGGGTCTCGCCGCCCGCGAGATCGACCGCGAGGGGCGCGCCATCGAGTTCTACAACCTGTTGTCGTCCTTCGACTTCATGTGCTCGACGCCGACCCTGTTCAATTCGGGCACGCTGAGGCCGCAGCTTTCGTCCTGCTTCCTCACCACCATCGGCGACGATCTCGACGCCATCTTCAAGGGTGTCAAGGACAATGCGCTGCTGGCCAAGTATTCGGGCGGCCTCGGCAATGACTGGACCCCGGTGCGCGGCCTCGGCGCCCACATCAAGGGCACCAATGGGGAGAGCCAGGGCGTCGTGCCGTTCCTGAAAGTGGCCAACGACACGGCGATTGCCGTCAACCAGGGCGGCAAGCGCAAGGGTGCGGTCTGCGCCTATCTGGAAACGTGGCACGTCGACATCGAGGAATTCCTCGACCTGCGCAAGAACACCGGCGACGACCGCCGCCGCACCCACGACATGAACACCGCCAACTGGGTGCCGGACCTGTTCATGGAACGGGTCGAGGCCGATGGCGAGTGGACATTGTTCTCGCCCGACGAGGTTCCGGACCTGCACGATCTCTACGGCACGGCCTTCCGCACCGCCTACGAAGCCTATGAGGCCAAAGCCGCGGCCGGCGAGTTGCGGGTCTGGCGCAAGATCCGCGCGCTCGACCTGTGGCGCAAGATGCTGACCATGCTGTTCGAGACCGGGCATCCGTGGGTGACGTTCAAGGACCCGTGCAACATCCGTTCGCCGCAGGGCCATGTCGGCGTGGTGCACTCCTCCAACCTGTGCACGGAGATCACGCTCAACACGTCGAAGGACGAGGTGGCCGTCTGCAATCTCGGCTCCGTCAACCTTGCCAATCACGTATCGGAAAAGGGCCTCGACCTCGACCGGCTGGCAAGGACGGTGGGCACGGCGATGCGCATGCTCGACAATGTCATCGACATCAACTTCTACACCATCCCGGAAGCGCGTGCCTCGAACCTGCGCCACCGCCCGGTCGGCCTTGGTCTGATGGGCTTCCAGGACGCGCTTCAGGCCATGCGCATCCCCTACGCTTCGGAAGGTGCCGTCGAGTTCGCCGACCGCTCGATGGAAGCGATCAGCTACCACGCCATCTCCGCCTCGGTGGATCTCGCCGCCGAGCGCGGCCGCTATCCGAGTTTCGAGGGCTCGCTGTGGTCGAAGGGCATCCTGCCGATCGACTCCATCGGGCTTCTGGAGGAAGCGCGCCCCGGCGTGGACATGGATTCCACGTCCACCCTTGACTGGGCGAGCCTGCGCGAGCGGGTGAAGGAAACCGGTATGCGCAACTCCAACACCATGGCGATTGCGCCGACGGCGACGATCTCCAACATCTGCGGCGTGGCGCAGTCGATCGAGCCCGCCTACCAGAACCTGTTCGTCAAATCGAACATGTCGGGCGACTTCACCGTGGTGAACGCGCAACTCGTCCACGACCTCAAGGCCCGTGGCCTGTGGGACGAGGTGATGGTCTCCGACCTGAAATATTTCGACGGATCGGTGGGCCAGATCGACCGCGTGCCGGATGATCTGAAGGCGCTCTATGCGACGGCCTTCGAGATCGACACGGCATGGCTGATCGAGGCGGCGTCGCGGCGGCAGAAGTGGATCGACCAGGCTCAGTCGCTCAACCTCTACATCGCCAATCCGTCGGGCAGGAAGCTCGACGAGCTCTACCGGCTGGCTTGGCGAAAGGGCCTGAAGACGACCTACTACCTGCGCTCTCGCTCGGCCACCCATGTCGAGAAGTCGACGCTGAAGGGCACCGACGGCAAGCTCAACGCCGTTTCGCCGGCAAGCGTGTCGGCAGCGGAAGCTGCCACGCCGATCGTGGTCGACCCAAGTGCGGCATGGGGCAATGCCTGCGCCATCGACGACCCCGACTGCGAAGCCTGCCAGTAAGCAGGCTCCCGCCCTCCCCGCCGGGCAGGGCAAAGCTGACAGGCCGGGATGCGGAGACATCGCCCCATCCTGCGCCATCACCATTCATGCGATCCCGACCGGCCTCCGGCCGATGCCTGAAGCGTCAGGGATGGGGTGCGCCAAGCCTAACCGGAGAATGAGATGCTCGACTGGTCCGAACCCAAAAACACCCCTTCCATCCCGCTTCCGGGCAAGGATGCACCTGCCGGCGACGCCACCGGCCTTGGCGAAATCGAGCGTGGCGCGGCGCGCGTGACCGTCGATGAAAAGCGCATGATCAATGCGCGCGCCGACGTGAACCAGCTCCTGCCGCTGAAATACCGCTGGGCGTGGGAAAAGTATCTCGCCGGCTGCAACAACCACTGGATGCCGACCGAGGTTTCCATGCAGGCCGACATCGCGCTGTGGAAGTCGAAGGACGGGCTGACCGAGGACGAGCGGCGCATGCTCAAGCGCAATCTCGGCTTCTTCGCCGCCTCCGAATCGCTGGTCGCCAACAACATCGTGCTGGCCATCTACCGCCACCTCACCAACCCCGAATGCCGCCAGTACCTGCTGCGCCAGGCATTCGAGGAGGCGATCCACACCCACACCTTCCAGTACATCGTGGAAAGCCTCGCGCTCGACGAGGGCGAGCTGTTCAACATGTACCGCGAGGTGCCGTCGATCACCGACAAGGCGGCATGGGCGCTGAAGCACACCCAGAACCTCGACAATCCCGACTTCAAGACCGGCACACCGGAAGCCGACCAGTCGTTCCTGCGCGATCTCGTCGCCTTCTACGTCATCTTCGAGGGCATGTGGTTCTACACCGGCTTTGCGCAGATCCTGTCGCTCGGCCGCCGCAACAAGATGGTCGGCATCGCCGAGCAGTACCAGTACATCCTGCGCGACGAATCCATCCACCTGAACTTCGGCATCGACGTCATCAACCAGATCAAGCTGGAAAACCCGCACCTGTGGACGAAGGCGTTCCAGGACGAGGTGCGCGGCATGATCCTCTACGCCGCCGAACTGGAAGCAGCCTACGGCCGCGATACGATGCCGCGCGGCTTCCTCGGCCTCAATGCAGCGCTGTGCGAGCAGTACATGCACTTCATCGCCAACCGGCGCTGCGCCCAGCTCGGCCTTGCGCCGGTGTTCGCCGAGGCCGAAAATCCGTTCCCCTGGATGAGCGAGGCCATGGACCTGAAGAAGGAGAAGAACTTCTTCGAGACCCGCGTCATCGAATACCAGAACGGCGGCGCGCTGGCCTGGGACTGACGACGGAACGATAAACGGAAGAAGGACATCGCCTGTCGTCTTTGCGCCGGGGCGATGTCGTTTCCTCATGCTCCTCACCACCGCGAATGGTGTTCAGATCGAAATGCTTAAGGTGCCCGACCGCATCGCGGAAGGGAGAATTGGGAAGCCGGTGCCCTCGACAGGAGGAACCCCGGCGCTGCCCCCGCAACGGTAGCGGAGCGCAAACCTCGACGGTGAGCCACTGGGGAAACAGCCCCGGGAAGGTGTCGAGGCGGTCCCCTAAAGGGACGGCTCCGGAGCCCGGAAACCAGCCTTGGGCACGTTGGTCTCGACTGATCGCGGTGGGCGGTCAAGGAGCGAATGGCGCGCGACCCCGTTCCGGCGTCGGGCGGTTGCCGTTCCTTCCCCAAATCACCACCAAGTTCAGTCCTTTAACGAGGACAGGACATGGACGCCCGTAACGAAATGCTCTCGCTGATCCGCTCCCGCAGGCAAGGCTGGTCGCTGGAGCAGCCCTTCTACACCGATCCCGATTTCTTCAGGCTCGACATGGAGCTGATCTGGTATCGCGACTGGCTGTTCGTCGGCCACGATTGCGAAGTGGCCAAGCCGGGAAGCTTCTTCACGGTGCAGATCGGCACCTATCCGGTCGTGGTGGTGCGCGACCGTGAAGGAAAAATCAGGGCATTCCACAATTCCTGCCGCCATCGCGGCAGCCGCGTATGCACGACGGCCAAGGGCACCTCGGCGCGGCTCGTCTGCCCCTATCACCAGTGGACCTACGACCTCGACGGCAAGCTCCTTTTCGCCCGCCAGATGGCCGACGATTTCGATCCCTCCGCCCATTCGCTGAAGCCCGTCGCCTGCGAAAGCGTGGCCGGCTACGTCTTCATCTGCCTGGCCGACGAGCCGGCCGATTTCCAGCCGTTCCGCACGCTGATGGAGCCCTATTTCGCGCCGCACAAGCTTTCCGAGGCGAAGGTCGCCTATGAATCGACCATCATCGAGAAGGGCAACTGGAAGCTGGTCTGGGAGAACAACCGCGAATGCTACCACTGCGCCGGCAACCATCCGGAACTGTGCAAGACCTTCCCGGAAGCGCCCAATGTCACTGGAATCAGCGGCGCCGAGAGCGACCCCGAAATGGTGGCGCATTGGCAAAAATGCGAAGCGGCGGGCTTGCCGGCGCGCTTCCGCATCGACGGGGCGGGCCAGTTCCGCGCCACCCGCGCGCCACTGCTGCGCGATGCGGTGAGCTACACCATGACCGGCAAGCCCTCGGTGAAGCGCAACCTCTCCGACCGGGTCAATGCCGACCGCATCGGCACGCTGATGCTCTATCACTACCCGGCGACATGGAACCATGTGCTGATCGACCATGCTGTGACCTTCCGCGTCATCCCGCTCGGACCGGAGGAGACCGCGGTGACCACCAAATGGCTGGTCAACAAGGATGCGGTCGAAGGCGTGGATTACGACTTGCAGGAACTCATCCATGTGTGGACGGAGACCAACGATCAGGACCGCCGCATCGTGGAAGAGAATGCCTTCGGCATCCGCTCGCCCGCCTACGAGCCCGGCCCCTATTCGGAGTTGCACGAGGGCGGCGTGATCCAGTTCATGGAATGGTATGCGCACTTCATGGAACCGCGGCTTTCCGAGGGTGCGAAGCCCCGTCTCAAGAACGTCGCCTGAAGGAGGAGACGGTGAACGCCATGACCGATCCCGGCCTCTACCGCCATCTGGACGAGATGGTGCCGTGGAACGACCGACTTCAGGTTCTGGAGGTGATTGGCATCGTGGACGAGGCCCCGGAGGTGAAGACCTTCACCTTCCGCTCCGATGCGCAGACATGGTTCCGCTACAAGCCGGGCCAGTTCATCACGCTCGAACTGCCGCTGGACGACGGGCCGATCATGCGCACCTATACGCTGTCGTCGTCGCCGTCGCGCCCATTTTCCATCGCGGTGACGGTAAAGGCGCAGCCGGGCAGCGTCGGCACCCGCTGGATGTTCGACAATCTGGGCATCGGCGCACGGCTGAAGGCGTTCGGACCGGGCGGCGATTTCACCCACCACAACCACCCGGCCGCCAAATATCTGTTCATATCGGCCGGCTCCGGCATCACGCCGATGATGTCGATGCTGCGCTGGCTGAACGACTGCGCGCCGGGCACGGACGTCTCCTTCGTCAATTGCGCCAGGCGGCCGGAAGAGATCATATTCCGCAAGGAGCTTGAACTGCTGGGCTCGCGCATGCCCGGCCTTTCGCTGTCGTTCCTGATCGAGGAGCGCTCGTCGCGCGAAAGCTGGTTCGGGCACATGGGGCGCATCGATGCCGTGCGCCTGCCGTTGCTGTCGCCGGACTTCCGCGAGCGGGAGGTGTTCTGCTGCGGTCCCGAGCCCTTCATGCGCGCAGTGCGCGAGATGTTGCAATCCACCGGCTTCGACATGGCTTTCTATCATCAGGAAAGCTTCGGAGTGCCGCCGGTCGAGCCCGTTCCGGCTCCCTTCCCCGAACTGCCGGCCAATGCGGACGCCGATGCGGCCCCTGCCGCGGCGGCCGTCCCGGTACGGTTCAGCCTCTCGGACGTGGAAGGCGAATGTCTTCCCGGCCAGACCGTTCTTCAGGCAGCGCGCGCCAGCGGGGTGCGCATTTCGGCGGCCTGCGAATTTGGGCTGTGCGGCACCTGCAAGGTCAGGAAGCTCTCGGGCGAGGTCGAGATGAACCACAATGGCGGCATTCTCGACGACGAGATCGCCGAGGGCTTCATCCTCGCCTGCTGCTCCAAACCCCTCTGCGACCTCGAGATAGAATCCTGACCATGGAAAAAGACGAGGCGGCCGTAGTCCTCACACCGCACGATCCGGAGCGGGCGGCGAAAATCTCGCCGCTGCCGCCGCCTGAGGAAGTGTTTGTCGACTGGCTGATGTCGGTGCCGCCGCATGCCTGTCTCGAAGACGAGGCACGCCGCCAGGTCGAACTGATCGACAGCCGCCCCACCCTGCACCCGGATGTGCGCTGCCTGCGCGCGCTGCTGGTCGCCGTGGCCGGCGAGGGAGAGTGGCACAGCCCTGCGCCCCGCAATCTCTGAAGCATGTCGCCCGAAAGGGGAACCGGTTTCGGGACGAAGACATGCAAAAGCATGAACCTGAAGCGCAAGGAGCGAATCTGAAAGATTCGCGGCACGGCTGGCTCCGGCAATTTTCAGCCAGAGCGGTGCCTGCCGCCGGAAGCCGGCGACAGGCGGGGCGATCATGCGGCCAGCGCCCGCAATTCGCGCGCGGCCGCCACCATGTTGACCAGATCCGGCCTGACCTCTTCCCATTTGCGGGTCTTGAGGCCGCAATCGGGATTGATCCAGATCTGGCTGTCGGCCAGCCGCTTTCGGGCCAGCTTGAGCAGAGCGGTCATCTCGCCGGTACAGTTGCGGGGGCAGCGCCGGCTTTCCTTTCAAAGGCACCGGCTTCCCTCTTGGCTTCAGGGCGCGAAATACCCCGAAGAACCACGACGAGGGGCAGTGTCGTGGTATCAGTCGCCGATGTCAATATCACATAAAGAAATGTTTATATCGTGATCTGATCTTTTCGGATTTTTCTTATCAGGATCGCAACGCCTGCGCCGGTGTCTGGCGATAAGCGATGAGCGCGGGAAGCAGGGTCGCTGCCGCGCAGGCGGCGAGCAGGAAGAGCAGTGTCCACAGGTCCGCCGTCTGGAACTCCACCGGCATGGCCACGCCGCTGTTTCTGGCCAGATAGCCGGATATGGCCCGCACGATCGCATAGCCGATGGCGAACCCGCAGATCACGCCGGCCGCGACAAGGATGAAGACCTCCATCCAGACCATGCCCATCACCACCGGGCGTGGTGCGCCGAAGGCCCTCAGCGCACCGATCTGGCGGCGGCGCTGGAGCACGTGAACGGCCACGACCATGAGGATCGCCGCCCCGACCAGCACCTGCGCACCGGTCGCCACGAAGCCGAGGATGCGGCGGGCGTCGCCCAGGGTGCCGTAAAGCCTTGTCAGCACTTCACCGGGAAAGACGGCCAGCGTCGTTTCCGTGCGGTAGTGCTGGCGCAGATTGTAGGCGTCGGCAATGCTCTTCGGCTTCACGAGAATCGCAGGCACTCCGGGATTGTCCGTGTGCAGCAATCCGGATTCATCGACCGCTTCGCCCGCAAAGCCCGGGCCGTGGTCATGATCGTGGGGAACGCTGGCCACAGCGGCAAGCCCTGCCGTCTGCTCCGGCTCATGGCCGTGTTCGTGATCGGCGTGAGTGGCCCACACCGACTGGATCGGCACGAGGATGGCCCGGTCCCACGGCGTTCCCGTAGGCGCCATGCGGCCGACCGCCCGGTACTCCACATGCGAATGCACCTCGCCGGCTTCGCCAACCGCCCCGTGGAAGGGATGGAAGCTGTCGCCGATGGCGCGGCTGACCTGAGCGCCGACGATGGCGTCGCCCATGTGGCTGAACCCTTCGCCCTCGCCCAGCCCGCCAAGCATCTCAACCGCGTCGGAGGTCGTGCCCACGATCGGATAGCCGGCCACGAAATCGCCGAAGCCGACGGGAACGGCATTTTGCACGCGCGGATCGGCCCGAAGCGTGGCCAGCGTTTCAGGCGGCAGCAGAGGCAACGGAGCGGATTGCAGAAAGATCGACGACAGGATGAGCTGCGTTTCCGAACCCGCAGCGCCGACGACCAGATCGAAGGCGGCTGCGGCACGGGCGCTGCCCAGCCGCAATGCGCGCTCCTGCAGCGTGACGGTTACGCCAAGCGCCGTCGCCAGCGCGATCAGCAGGGCGAGGATCAGCGCACCGATCCAGTTGCGGCGAAGGTCGGCAAGAATGAAATGGAACACTTCTTTCTCCGCTCACGCCGCAAGGCGGCCGTTCGCCAGCCGCAAGGTGCGGCCCATGCGTTCGATCAGCCTGCCGTCATGGCTGGCAACGATCAGCGTCGAGCCGGCCTCCTGTGCCAGTTCGACCAGCAGGTCGGCGACGGCAGCGCCGGATTCGGCATCGAGGCTGGCGGTCGGCTCATCGGCCACGATCAGGCCGGGCCTGCCGGCCAGCGCGCGGGCGACCGCCACGCGCTGCATCTGACCGCGCGACATGGTGCCGACAAGCTGCTCCGGACGCTCGATCCCCACCCTTGCGAGCAACTCCCGGGCCCGCGGCTGCATCCCCGCCGGCAGGCGCAGGTGCGACAGGCGTTGCGGCAGAAGCACATTCGCCTCGGCGGACAGACCGGGAAAGAGATGAAAGTCCTGCATGACGAGACCGACATTGCGGGCACGCCAGCGGTCGCGCCCGCCTTCCGGCAATCCGGCGATGTTTTCGTCATTCCATGCAACGCGCCCCGAGCCGGCCCGCTCCATGCCGGTGACGATGTTGATGAAGGTCGTCTTGCCCGAACCCGAGGGGCCGACAAGCGCCGCCGTCTCGCCCGCAGCGAGGCTGAGCGAAGGCAGATCGAGCGCAGGAACCGGCAATCCCGGATAGCGTACCTGCAAGCCGTCGACGGAAAGCGCCAGCACGTTCAGACGCTCCGGAAATCAGCGCCGACGATGCGCAGCAGGCTGACGAAACCGGTCTCGGGGTCGGTCCAGGAGCCGACCTCGAGCTTGCCCGAAACCTCGATGACGCCGTTGGCCTGCTCGAAGGTCTGGGTCCGGTCGAGATAGACCACGATGATGTCGTCGGGCCAATCCGCATCCGAGGAGCAGAAGGGACACAGCGCCATCGGCATTTCGGTGAGCACGAAGAAATTGGCTTCCGCCTTCAGCGGCGGCGCCATGAAACCGCGCATGGCGACGGACTTTCCTTCCAGCGCCTTCACCTTGTCGGAGAAGGTGAGGCCGAGAACGCTGATCTTGCCGTAAAGCTCGTCGAAGGAAATCGTGTCGATGGCGGCGCATGCCGGGCGCACGGCCAGCGAAAGCGCCGCACCGCCCATCGCAGCCAGCGCCTGCCGGCGTCCGATCTTGCGGGAATTCATTGCAGCCTCCTTTGCAAAACCTGCACGAAGCGGAAACGGGTGCAGGCCCGGAGAAACTCCGGGCCCGTTTCCCATGTTTTCGCGCTTACTGCGTCTGCTTCGAGCCGAGGGCCAGAGCGTCGGCCAGCACGCGGTACACATCGCTCTGCTCCATGTAACCCCTGAAGTTCTCGGAGCCGGGGCCGGTGGCCTGCAGAACCACGTCGTCGACGGCATGGACGCCGGTATCGCCATCGCGCGGAATGTTGCCTTCCACGAACACCGCACCGGGAACGTCCTTGTAGGCTTCGTTGGCGATGTACTTCTTGTTCTCGTCCTGAATGGCCGGAACGAAAGGACCGTCAAGCTTCGGACGGAAGGTTTCGTAGTGGTCCGGGCCATTGTTGGCGGCAAGGAACAGACGACGCGAGACATCGACGCTGTCGGGATAGCCGTCGCCGTTGGAGTCGACGTAGTTCGGGAAACCGGCCTCGGCATAGGTGCCGACCTTCTCGCGCATCTCGTCGCCGGGCTTCTCGTCGTCGACCGTGCCGATGATGGAAACGCCGTGAGTGTGGTCGCCGGTCACGACGATCAGCGTATCCGGGTTCTTCTCGGCGAATTCGCGGGCAACGCCGATCGCCTTGTCGAACTCGATGGTGTCGACGACTGCACGATCCCAGTCGAGCGGGTGGGACATCTTGTCGACATTGGCCGCCTCGACGATCAGCACGAAGCCTTCGGCGTTCTTCGAAAGCTGGCCGATGGCTGATTTGGTCATGTCGACCAGACCGGGCTGCTCGGGGAACTTGTCGACGGTGCCCTTCTTGAGGAACTCACGGTCGAGGGTGGTGTCCATATTGCCGGTGTGGAACAGTCCCAGCACCTTGCCGGTGTTGGAACCGGCGGCGGCCTCAAGCTCGCCCTTGGTGGTGGCCAGCGTGTAGCCGGCTTCCTTGAAGCCTTCGATGTGATCGGTGTCGTCCTTGCGCTTCGAGCCGGCAACGGACTGCGGCAGGAAGTAGGCCGAACCGCCGCCAAGGATGACCTCGGGCTTCAGATCGAAGATCTGCGTGTTGATGGCGGCCTTCTCGGCGCGGCGGCGGGTGTGAGCGAAGAGCGCGGCAGGCGTCGCGTCCTGAAGCTCGGAGGTGGTGACGATGCCGACCGACTTGGAGGTCTGGCGGCGCAGCGCCTCGACCAGCGTCTCGACCTTCGGGTCATCGAACGGATCGGCGGTGCGGTCCGCATAGACGCCAAGCGCGTTCACGGCGCTCTTGTGGCCTGTCATGTAGGCCGACATGGTGTTGGCGCTGTCGGTAGCGACCGATCCGGTGGACGAGGTGCCGATGAAGGCCATGCGATCCAGTTCGTCCATGTTGAGGCGGCCGTTGGCCTTGCCCTCGGTCATGCCCTTGGACATGATGCGCGCGGCGGTGCGGTGCGCGACCGACAGACCGTCGGCGATCAGGAAGATGACGTTTTTGGCCTTGGGCTCGGCAGCGGTGCCGTAAACTTCCCAGGTCACGGTCTTCTCGTCATCACCGGCTTTGGCAATGACGGTGTAAGTGCCGGGTTCGGCAATCGTCACGCCTTCCAGACGCACGGCGGAAGCCTCGACACCGTCTTCCTTCTCGATGAAGGTGGCTTCCTTGCCAAGCACTTCCGCAGCCGGCTTGCCATTGATGGTGACGGTGACGTCCGAACCGGCAACGATGCCGTCGAACTCCACCTTCACGTCGAAAGGCGAAGCGGTGAGGATGGTCGCCCTGTCGAGCGGGTAGACCGTAGCGGCGCCGGCAACAGCCGGGACCAGTATGGTGGTTGCGGTCAGAATGGCGAGCAGGCTTCGCATGATCGGGTTCTCCGTGAGCGTCGAAAAGAGACCCGCTAGCTAGGGCGCGCACATTACAGCGCGATGACAACTCGCAGACAGGCTGATGACAAAGCCGGCCGGAGCGCCCGGCAGTTCACTTCGCTTGACAGAACCCGGCGCTTGAAACATAGATGGCTTCATTCCGAGGGGGGCGCCGTACGGCGCTGAGATGGCAGTGAGCCGGACCCTTGAACCTGATCCGGGTTATGCCGGCGTAGGAACGGAAAAAGGGCCTCCGGGCAATCCTGCCAATTCTTCGCACACCTGGATCTCCATGATGACAAGTCGGGAGATCGCCATGCAGCATCGATACGAGTTCCGCCCGCCGACACAGCGCCTTTCGTAAGGCTTCGGCGTAATGAGTGCCGTCCCGGCAGCGTTGCGCACAGCCGTGGTGCTGGTGGCTTCATGGCAGGTGATCGTCATCGCCTTCGCCCCGCCGCGCTACATATTGCCTGCGCCGCTCGACGTGGCCGCCGCCTTTCATCGGCAGCCGCTCTACCTTCTCGACAATGCGCTGGTGACCCTGGCCGAGATCGCGGCAGGTTTCATGGCGGGCACGCTGGCCGGCATCGTCACCGCGCTCGGCATCGCCAGCTTTCCACGCCTTGGCCGCGCGGTGTGGCCCATCGTGCTGGTCCTGCAAGCCTTTCCGGTCTTCGTCATCGCGCCCCTGCTCGTGCTGTGGTTCGGATTCGGGATGGCCTCCAAGGTGGTGATGACCTCGCTCATCATCTTCTTTCCCGTCGCTTCCGCTTTTGCCGACGGCCTGCGCCGCACACCGCCGGAAATCGTCGATGCGGCCGCCCTCACACCGGCCAGCCACCGCCAGACGCTGTTCCTGCTGCGCGTGCCGCTTGCCATTCCGGCTCTGGTTTCCGGGTTGCGGGTCGCCGCCCCGCTTGCCCCGCTGGGTGCGGTGATCGGCGAATGGGTGGGGGCATCGGCAGGGCTCGGCTTCGTCATGGTGCAGGCAAATGCCCGCATGCAGACCGACACCATGTTCGCGGCCATGGCCTTCATCGCCGTTCTCACCCTCATGTTGCGCCGGGCCGTCGACGCACTTTCTCCCTTTCTCACGCCCTGGGCGCGGGAAGGCGAATTCTCTTCCGATCGCAAGCAAAGGAAATCCCCATGATCCGATCCTGCGCACTCGCGCTTCTTCTTTCTGTCGCCACGGCAGGTGCTGCCCATGCGGCCGACAAGCTCACCGTGATGCTGGAATGGTTCGTCAATCCCGACCATGCGCCGCTGGTGGTGGCGAAGGAACTCGGCCTGTTCGGGGAAGCCGGGCTGGAGGTGGAACTGGTGCCGCCGGCCGACCCCTCGATCGTGCCGCGCGCGGTTGCGTCCGGCAAGGCCGAGATCGGCATCCACTACCAGCCGAACCTCTATCTCGACCATGACGCCGGCGTGTCCCTCGTGCGCTTCGGCACGCTGGTGGAGACCCCGTTGAACACGCTCACGGTTCTGGCCGACGGGCCGATCAGGGAACTGAAGGACCTCGAAGGCAAGAAGATCGGATTCTCCGTTTCCGGCTTCGAGGACGCCATCATTTTCCGCATGATGGGCAATGCCGGGGTGGACAAGGACAAGATCGAGCTGGTCAACGTCAATTTCGCCCTGTCACCCTCGCTGATCAGCGGCCAGGTGGACGCCACCATCGGCGGCTACCGCAATTTCGAGCTCACCCAGATGAAGCTCGAAGGCCATGAAGGCCGCGCCTTCTTCCCCGAGGAGCACGGCATTCCGGTCTATGACGAGCTGGTCTTCGTCACCCGCCCCGAACTGGCCGGGGACGACCGCCTCACGCGCTTCCTCGCCGCAGTGGAAAAAGGCGCGATCCACCTCACCAACCATCCCGAAGATGGCTGGAAGCTGTTCATCAAGGCCCATCCGGACCTCGACAACGAGCTGAACCGGCAGGCATGGATCGACACGCTGCCGCGCTTCGCCAAGCGGCCCGCAGCGCTCGACCGCGCGCGCTACGCCCGCTTCGGCGCATTCCTTGAGGAGAGTGGCCTGATCAGGAAGGCTCCTGCCGTCGAGGAAATCGCGGTGGAACTGCAATGAACGCGGTTCTCCCCGAACGTGCGGCAGCGCTGCTGGACGAAGTGCGCCAGCGCCGCCCCCGCGTCCATTGCCTGATGAACGGCGTGGTCCCCAAATTCGTGGCTGACGGACTTTCGGCGCTGGGCGCGATCCCCTCCATGACCTCCTCGCCGGAGGAGGTAGGCCATTTCGTCGCCAAGGCGGATGCGCTGCTGGTCAATCTCGGCACGCTGGATGCCCGGCGCCGCGAGGCCATCGGCATTGCGGTGGGTGTCGCCGCAGAGCGCGGCCGGCCATGGGCGCTCGACCCCGCCCATTGCGATTACTCGCCACCGCGCGCCGCCTTCGCACAGGAACTGCTGGCACGAGGCCCCGCGGTGCTGCGCGCCAATGCGGCCGAATACGACCTGCTTTCCGTACCGGCCGGAGTCGTGGCGGTCAGGACCGGCAAGCAGGACCGCATCGCGCAAAACGGCGCGGCGTTCTCGGTGACCAACGGTCATCCGCTGGCGGCGATGGTGACTGGAACCGGGTGTCTTTCCGGTGCCGTGATTGCCGTCTTCCTCGCCATCGAGGCCGATCCGTTCATCGCCGCGAGCGCCGCGATGGTCGTGTTCGGCATTGCGGCGGAAATGGCCGGCGAGACGGCGACCGGACCGGGCAGCTTCGAGCCTGCCCTTCTGGATGCGCTGGCCAATCTCGGGGGCGCTCACATTCTTCAGTTCGCAAAGGCAGATCATGAACAGGATTGACTACAGGCTGAACGCCATCGTCGACGGCGGGCTGCGCCCGGTCGGCAAACTGGCCGATCTTGCCGGCATTGCCGCGCGCAACGGCGCAACGATCATCCAGTACCGTGACAAGGATGCCTCGACGCGACAGATGATTGCGGAGGCGGAGAAAATCCGTGCCGCCCTTGCCGGAACCGGGGTGCCTCTGGTGGTGAACGACCGCGTGGACGTCGCGCTGGCGTCGGGTGCGGACGGCATCCACATCGGCCGCGACGACATGCCGGCCGAAACCGCGCGCCGCCTGCTCGGCCCCGATGCCATCATCGGCCTGACGGTGAAGAACGAAGCGGATGCAGATGCGGCAATCGCCGCTCCCATCGACTACGCCTGCATCGGCGGCGTGTTCGAAACACTTTCCAAGAAGAACCCGGATGCGCCGGTCGGGCTCGACGGATTTCGTGCCCTGCGCGCACGCATACGCGCAGCGAAGCCCGGACTGCCGGTCGGCGCGATTGCCGGCATCGACGCTGCACGCGCCGGCGTGGTGGTGCGGGCGGGCGCATCGGGCGTGGCGGCGATCTCGGCCATCTTCCGCGCCGCCGACATCGCCGCCGCCGCCCGCGAACTGCGGGCAGCCGTGGACGATGCCGGAGACGGGGCCGGAGACGGGGCCGGAGAGAAGCCATGACGGCAATCGCGCTCACCATCGCCGGTTCGGACAGCGGCGGCGGGGCCGGCATACAGGCCGACCTGAAAACCTTCTCGGCGCTCGGCGTCTTCGGCACCAGCGCGATCACCGCGATCACCGTCCAGAACACGCAAGGCGTGCGCGATGTCGAGGACATCAGCCCGCACATCGTCGCCGGCCAGATCGATGCGCTCTACGAGGACATGGAGATCGGCGCGGCCAAGATCGGCATGGTCTCGCGCATCGACACCATCATGGCCATCGCCAGCGCCCTGCGCCGCCACAAGGTGCGGCCGGTGCTCGATCCGGTGATGGTCGCGACATCGGGAGACCGCCTGTTGCAGTCCGACGCCATCGATGCGCTGCGCAGCGAGTTGCTGCCGCAGGCCATCATCGTCACGCCCAACCTGCCCGAGGCAGCGCTGCTGAGCGGCATGCCGGTGGCCAAGGATGAGGCGCAGATGATCGCGCAGGCCGAGATCCTGCTGCGCGCCGGCGCGGGAGCGGTTCTGGTGAAGGGCGGTCACGGCACGGGACCGGAAAGCACCGACCTGCTGCTGGACGGCAATTCCCTGATACGGCTTTCGCGTCCGCGAATCGACACGCCGAACACGCACGGCACCGGCTGCACGCTCTCGGCAGCCATCGCCGCCGGTCTGGCGCGCGGTCTGCCGCTTGCCGACGCCGTTGCGCAGGCAAGGGATTACCTGCACGGGGCGTTGCAGGCCGGAGCCACGCTCGCCATCGGCAAGGGCAGCGGGCCGGTCCATCACTTCCATCGCTGGTGGCGCTAGAATGAACCGCGCCGCGCATTGGGGAAGCTGTCTCCAGCGCATGCAGGGGCGCTGCTGCGGAGCGGTGCTTGCCCTGATGCTGGCGGCGGTGACGGCCACCACCCTGCAACGCTATCTGCTGGGCTCCGGCTTCCTCGGCATGGAGGAAGCGGTGACATGGCTGCTTTTGCTGCTTGCCTGCCTCGGGTTCCCCATGATTGCCGATGGCGCACTGGCAATGCGCGTCGACCTTTTTGGGCCTGGCCGCGGGACGAGATGGGGCATCCTGCGCGGGATCGTGGCGGAAGCCTATGCCCTTGCCGCCTGCGCGGTGCTGGCCATCGCCGGTGCGAAGGCAGCGCTGGAGGTGGGCGGGCAGTCCACCCTGCTTGGCCTTGGCGAATGGCTGCGTCCCGCCGCCCTTGGCTTTTCCGGCGTGCTGGGACTTGCCATGCGGGTTCTGGTGCTAACCGGCGAGCGGCGTATGAGGCTTCTGCTTGCCGCAGGTGCAGTTGCGACGCTGATCCTTGCGCCGGTTGCCGCAGGATTGTCGACGTCTATGCTCCAGCCCAGCCCTGCCGCGCTCATCGTGATCGGCATCGGCATTCTGGCCGGGGCACCGCTGGTCCATGCCTTCGTGCTTGCCGGCTATATCGCGCTTGCCTTCGGCAGCATGCTGGTCGAGCCGGCTCTGGCCCTGTCGCTGCTCGGCGGCATCGGCCGCTACCTGCTGCTTGCCATACCCTTCTTCCTGCTGGCCGGCGGCCTGCTGACCATCTCGGGCGCGGCCGGCGATCTGGTGCGCTTCGCCTCCGCCATGGTCGGCAGGCGCCGCGCCGGGCTCGGCCAGACGGTGCTTCTCACCAGCGTACTGTTTTCAGGCGTATCCGGTTCCTCCATCGCCAATGCGGCGTTCAGTTCCAAGACCTTCATGGAACCGCTGACCGCAGCCGGCTATACGCCCGAACGCGCCGGCGCGATCATCGCCTCGACCGCCGTTCTCGATAACATCATCCCGCCCTCCATCGCCTTCCTGATCCTTGCCGCCGCCACCAGCCTGCCGGTCGGCCCGCTGCTGACGGGCGGGCTGTTCGCCGGGCTTGCACTGGCGGCCGCACTGGCAGTGGCCATCCATTTCCGGGCAGACCTCAGGGGCTCCGCAATCAGCAAGCCGCAAGCCTCGCGCTGGCGGCTGGCGTTGCGGGCGGTGCCAGTCTTCGGGCTCGGCCTGATCGTGGTGGCCGGTATCCGCCTCGGCATCGTCAGCCCCACCGAAGCCTCGGCACTTGCCGCCGCCTACACATTCGTGCTGGCGCTGTGGGGACGCGACAGCCGCGCCGGCATCTTCCCTGCATTGCAGCAGGCCGGGGTGGAAACCGCCGCCATCACCATGCTGATCGGCGCGGCGACGCCCCTCGCGTTCCTGCTGGCGGTGGACGGCATCGGCACATGGGCCACCGGCCTTGCGCTCTCGCTCGGCGAAAATCCGTTCATGGTCATGCTCGCCGCCAATCTGATCCTGCTCGGCGTCGGCCTCGTGCTCGACATCGGCGCCGCGATCCTGCTGTTTCCGCCCATCCTTCTGCCTGTCGCAGTTGCGGTCGGCATCGACCCGGTCGCCTTCGGCGTGATGGTGGTCGTCAACCTGATGATCGGCGGGCTCACGCCCCCGGTCGGCATACTGGTGCAGGTCACTGGTGCTGCCACCGGTGTGCCGGCAACCCGTCTGTTTGCCGCCACCCGCCCCTATCTCGCCGCGCTATTGCTGGCGCTGCTGTGCATCGGCATGGGCATCGCCGCCCACGCCGCCTTCCTCCGCCCCTGAAAGGAGCAAGCTCATGCGAACCGACCGCCGCGCCTTCCTTGCCAGACTTGCCGCAATGCCGTTTGCGATACCCGCCCTGAAACGAGCCCATGCGGCGACACCCATCGTCGCCGCCTCCCTGCTGGGCGACGACAAGCCCGAAACGCTGGTCTGGACGCATATAAAGGAGACGGTGGAACGCGAACTGCCGGGGCGATTCGCCTTCAACATCGTGCCCAATGCGGCCCTTGGCGGTGAAAAGGAAGTCGCCGAAGGCATCCGCCTCGGCTCCATACAGGCCAGCCTGTCGACGCTTTCCAACCTGTCCACATGGGTGCCGGAAACCCAGCTTTTCGACCTGCCCTTCCTGTTCCGGGACGCGGCCCGTCTGCAAGCCTCGCTGGAAGGTGCGTGCGGCGGCGATCTGGGCGAAAAGCTGGCGGAGCAAGGCATCGTTGCCCCCGCCTTCATCAATTACGGCGCGCGTCATCTGCTGGCACGCGAGCCCCTGCTTTCACCGGATCAGGTGAAGGGAAAGCGCATCCGCGTGATCCAGAGCCCTCTGCATGCGCAATTGTGGGAAAGTTTCGGCGCACATCCCATCGCCCTGCCGATCACCGAAACCTACAACGCGCTCTCCACCGGCCATGTCGACGCCATGGACCTGACCATATCCGCCTATGCGGGGTTCCGCCTTTACGAGGTGGTGCCGCATGTGACGCTGACGGGCCATATCCATGCTGCCGGAGCGGTCATCTTCTCGGGCCGCTTCTGGAAAGGGCTGGACGAGGAATCCCGCTCCGTCCTGCAAAAGGCAGCTACGGAAGGCGCGCGTCATTTTAACACGCTGATGGCGGCCGATGAGAAAACGTCGATGAAGGCGGCCTCCGAGTCCGGGGCAAGCTTCCATGAAGTGACGGATCGCGCGGCATGGGAAGCACCGGCCCGCAAGGTCTGGGAAAGTTTTGCCGGCCGTTTGGGCGGCATGGCGCGGATCGAGGCCGTACAGAAAAACACCTGCGGGTCCTGACCGGCGCCGCGGGTCAGGCAGCGCCGGGGCCGGGATCGTCGTCCGGGTCGATGCCGGCCGGAGGGAAAACCGGCGCGGCGCGACGCGGCCGGAAGCTCACCACATTATGCGCCAGATGGGATGCCGCACGCGCCTGCGCTTCCGGCTGCGACTCGATTTTGAGAACCTGGACAAGCGCGGGGCCCCCATCCGCGGTTTCGAGGCTGAGCGATGCACCCTCCGCCAGCCCCAGCAGGGCAAGACCGCGCAGCGAATGCAGCGGCAGGGCGCCGGAATCTTCATCCGCCGCATCCTGCACGATTGTATGCGGCCCATGCCGGATGTTGTCGAGCAGGTAGGTCAGCCGCGTGTTGAGCGTCACCACATTCGCGGGGATATCGTCGCTGAAACAGATGACGCTTTCCCGCACCTTGCGTTCGAGGAGCGACGCAAAGGCATCGTAGGGCCCTCTGTGCCGTTCCAGCATGGTCTGGAGGATCGCATGATCCCTGGTCGTCAGTTGGAAATGAGGCTCCGTCACCATGGCAAATCTCCCGCAGGAACGGGACCAAGCCGTTCCGACGCCAATCCGTTATGGCTTGCTGGATCGCTCCCCTGATGCGGACCGGCCGCACCAGGGGTCAGGAGCCTGCGACAAGGCAGCCCGCATGATGGAAAAACCTGTGCGGCGCAGCGCAAACGAGATGCCTGCGCACCTTCATTGCCATGGGTTCAGACCATGCCGCGTGCATCCGCACAGCCCGCCTCAGGAAGCTTCGACGACGTCTTCAACCGAAGTGATGGTAAGACGGTGCGAGCGACCGTCATTGGCGGTCCAGTCGATGGACTGTCCGACCTTGAGGCCAAGCAGCGCGGTGCCGATCGGGGTCAGGATGGACACCTTGCCCTGCGCGATGTCGGCGTCGGCCGGATAGACGAGCGTGACACGGCGCTTGTTGCCGTCGTCGGATTCGTAGTCGACGGTTGCGCCCATCTGGACGGTGCCTTGCAGCGAACCGGCAGCAGAGGCCACCTTGGCGCGCTCGAGCTCGTTGAGCAGCGCGTCGGCCACTTCCGGCTTCTTTTCCAGAAGGCCGTTAGCCAGTGTGGTCAGCCGTTCGTGGTCGGCCTTGCTGATGATGATACTCGGTTTGCGCATGGCGTTTTCTGTCTTCGCTCTGCCGCCCGCAAGGGCGGTATGTTGAGCCCGAAGGTTTCCGCCTCGGGGCCTTCCGGTTGAAGGTTTTGGTGCTGTCCTGCACCGCGAAATTTAAGGATGAAACTCCCCCGGTCTCGGGGGGACGGCCCGAGCCGGGTCAGCATCCCATCAAGGGATGGCTCCGAAACATGATATGGGCCCACGTGGTACTCATGCCTGATAGCTTGGATCATATTGGCCATTTGTCAAGCAGGGCCGTGTCGCGAAGATGTCACTTGAACTTCAGGGGGGGGTCCATTAACTTCCGCGCCATGAAGACGACCCTGAGACCCAGACAGGAGCCCGCGAGGTAAGCGGGCGTGTTGCCCGGACGCTGAAATCGAGCGTCGCCGGGTCGTCATTTTCCATTCAAACGAATCTGGAACAATCCGCTTGGAGCGGCGAGAAGGTTCCAAACAGCGTTTCCCCGAAATCCCGATTTTTTGAAGACAGCCAGCGAGGCGGACTTCAGCGAGCAAGGCCGAATGACCCTTCAGACCCCCTACTACCTGATCGACAAGGCAAGCCTTCTCCGCAACATGGAGAAAATCGCCCGTGTCCGCGAGAAATCGGGGGCGAAAGCCCTGCTGGCGCTGAAGTGCTTTGCCACCTGGTCGGTGTTCGACTTCATGCGCCAGTACATGGACGGCACCACCTCCTCCTCGCTCTACGAAGTGCGGCTCGGGCACGAGAGATTCGGCGGCGAGACGCATGCCTATTCGGTGGCCTATGCCGATTACGAGATCGACGAAGTCGTCTCCCACGCCGACAAGATCATCTTCAACACCATCGGCCAGATGGAGAGGTTCGAAGACCGCGCCGGCAACATCGCGCGCGGCCTGCGCCTCAATCCCGGCATCTCGTCGTCCTCCTTCGATCTCGCCGATCCGGCCCGCCCGTTCAGCCGGCTGGGCGAATGGGATGCCGGCAAGGTTGAGAAGGTCATGGACCGCATCAGCGGCTTCATGATCCACAACAATTGCGAAAATTCGGATTTTTCGCTGTTCGACCGGATGCTGTCGCAGATCGAGGAGAAGTTCGGCTCTCTGCTCGGCCGGGCGCAATGGGTCAGCCTTGGCGGCGGCATCCATTTCACCGGCGACGACTACCCGCTCGACGCCTTCTGCGAGCGTCTGAAGGCGTTCGCAGACCGCTTCGGCATCCAGGTCTATCTGGAGCCGGGCGAGGCTTCGATCACCAGAAGCACGACGCTGGAAGTCTCGGTGCTCGACACGCTGTTCAACGGCAAGCAGCTCGCCATCGTGGATTCCTCCATCGAGGCCCACATGCTCGACCTGCTGATCTATCGCGAGAGCGCCAGGGTGGCGCCGAACGAAGGCCCGCACCGCTACATGGTGTGCGGGAAGTCCTGCCTTGCCGGCGATATTTTCGGCGAATTCGACTTCCCGGCCGAACTGAAGATCGGCGACCGCATTTCCATTCAGGATGCCGCAGGCTACACGATGGTCAAGAAAAACTGGTTCAACGGCGTGAAGATGCCGGCGATTGCGATCCGCGAACTGGACGGATCGATCAACGTGGTGCGCGAATTCAGCTTCGCGGACTATGAGCAGAGCCTCTCCTGAGGCCCGCACCCTCCTCTCCAGCCAGAAGGAAACATCCCCCGGAATGAAAAAGAACGTGCTCATCATCGGCGCCGGTGGCGTGGCGCAGGTCGTGGCGCATAAGTGCGCGCAGAACAACGATGTGCTCGGCGACATCCATATCGCCTCGCGCACCCTTGCGAAGTGCCAGTCCATCGTGGACTCCGTCCGGGAAAAGAAGGCTCTGAAGACAGGCGGCGTGATCGAGGCCCACCAGCTCGACGCCATGGATGTCGAAGCCACCAAGGCGCTCATCAGGAAGACCGATGCGAAAATCGTCATCAATGTCGGGTCGGCCTTCCTCAACATGTCGGTCATGTCGGCCTGCATCGAAACCGGCGCGGCCTATATCGACACCGCCATCCATGAAGATCCGGCCAAGGTGTGCGAGACGCCGCCATGGTATGCCAACTACGAATGGAAGCGCCGCGAGGAGGCCGAAAAGGCCGGCGTAACCGTCATTCTCGGCGCGGGCTTCGATCCGGGCGTGGTCAATGCCTATGCCAAGCTTGCCTATGACGACTATTTCGACCGCATCGATTCGATCGACATCATCGACATCAATGCCGGCAGCCATGGCCGCTGGTTCGCGACCAATTTCGACCCCGAGATCAATTTCCGCGAGTTCACCGGCCGCGTGTGGTCCTGGCAGGACAGCAAGTGGACCGAGAACAGGATGTTCGAGATCGGCAAGGAATGGGACCTGCCCGTCGTCGGCACGCAGAAGGCCTATATGACCGGCCATGACGAGGTGCATTCCATCTCCCAGATCCTGAAGGTACCGAATGTGCGCTTCTGGATGGGCTTCGGCGATCACTACATCAACGTCTTCACCGTGCTGAACAATCTGGGGCTCCTGTCCGAAAAGCCGGTGAAAACGGCGGAAGGGCTGGAAGTTGTGCCGCTCAAGGTGGTCAAGGCCGTGCTGCCCGATCCGGGCTCGCTGGCCCCCGATTACACCGGCAAGACCTGCATCGGCGATCTGGTGAAGGGCGTGAAGGACGGCAAGGAGCGCGAAGTCTTCATCTACAACGTGGCCGACCACAAGCAAGCCTACGAGGAAGTTGGATCGCAGGGCATTTCCTACACCGCCGGCGTGCCGGCCGTGGCGGCCGCGCTCCTGATCGCCACCGGCGAGTGGGACGTGAAGAAGATGGCCAATGTTGAGGAACTGCCGCCGCGTCCCTTCCTCGATCTTCTGGGCAGGATCGGGCTGCCGACCCGCGTGCGCGAAGGCGACGACGACCGGGCGCTGTAACAGAAACTGTCCGACACTGGACGGAAAGGCGGGCGAATCCATATTCGCCCGCCTTTTTCATGGAACGTGGACAGCCGCTTTCAAGTCTTGAAAATGTGCGCCCTTGCCGCCATCTGGGAGCCGGACAATTCAGGGGCAATCCGAAATGACGACTACCGACATGGAAACCAAAAGCTTCGAGGCCGATGTCGCCCGGCTTCTGCACATGATGGTGCATTCGGTCTATTCCGAGCGTGACGTGTTCCTGCGCGAGCTGATCTCCAACGCCGCCGACGCCTGCGAGAAGCTGCGCTATGAGGCCATCGCCCGGCCGGAACTGCTGGGGGACGACCCGAAGCCGCGCATCACCGTTGTCGCGGATGCCGAAAACAAGCGCCTCAGCATCGAGGATAATGGCATCGGCATGAACGGCGCGGAAATGACCGAGGCGCTGGGCACCATCGCCCGCTCCGGCACCCGCGCCTTCATGGAAAGGCTGGAGGCCGCCAGGGGCGGTGAAAAAGCCGAGCTTGTCGGCCAGTTCGGCGTCGGCTTCTACTCCGCCTTCATGGTGGCCGAAAAGGTCGAGGTGGTCTCGCGCCCGGCGGGCTCGGAAGAAGCCTGGCGCTGGACCTCCGACGGCAAGGGTTCCTATTCGGTCGGCCCGGCCAAGCCGGAAGACGCGCCGCAGCGCGGCACGCGCGTCGTGTTGCACCTGATGGAGGATGCCGTCTCCTACACCGAGCCCTACCGTCTCGAGCGGCTGGTAAAGTCGCATTCGGGCCATGTTCCGGTGCCGGTCTCGCTGGTAGACAAGTCCGGCGCGGAGCCCCGCGAAATTGCCGATGGCACCGCGCTCTGGGTCAAGTCGAAGAACGAGATCAAGCGGGAAGACTACACCGACTTCTACCGCAGCGTGGCCGGCCAGTATGACGAGCCCGCCGCCACCATCCATTTCCGCGCCGAAGGCAGGCAGGAATACAATGTGCTGGCCTTCATTCCGGGCTCGCGTCCCTTCGACCTGTTCGACCCCGACCGCAGCGGCCACATGAAGCTTTATGTGCGGCGTGTCTTCATCACCGACGATGCCGAGCTTGTGCCGCGCTATCTGCGCTTCGTGCGCGGCATCGTCGATTCCGCCGACCTGCCGCTCAACATCTCGCGCGAGATGATCCAGCAGAATCCGCTGCTGGCCACCATCCGCAAGGGCGTCACCAGCCGGGTGCTCAACGACCTCGCCAAACTGGCCGAGAACGACGCGGAAGCCTATGGCAAGATCTGGGAAAATTTCGGAGCGGTCATCAAGGAAGGGCTCTACGAGGACTTCGAGCGCCGCGAGCAGATCCTGAAGCTGGTACGGTTCGGCTCCACCACCACGGGCGAAGCATCGCGCAGCCTTGCCGACTATGTGGCGGGCATGAAGGAAGGCCAGAAGGCCATCTACTTCATGACTGGCGACGACCGCGCCCGCCTCGAAGGCTCGCCGCAGCTCGAAGGCTTCAGGGCGCGCGGCATCGAGGTGCTGCTGCTTACCGATCCCATCGACGCCTTCTGGACCGCCAATGCGCCGGAATTCGACGGCAAGCCGTTCAAATCGGTCACGCAGGGCGGAGCCGATCTGACCGAGATTCCACTGAACAAGGCGGAAGCGAAGGACAAGCCGGAAACCCCGGCGGAAGTCGACGGCTTCCTCGCCTTCGTGAAGGAAACGCTGGGCGACGACGTGTCGGATGTCCGGGCCTCGGACCGCCTGACCGAAAGCGCCGTCTGTCTGGTCGCGCCGGAAAATGCGCTCGACCGCCAGTTCGAGAGGCTGCTCAGCGCCGCCGGCCGGCTGGACAAAGCCTCGAAGCCGATCCTCGAGATCAACCCGCGCCATCCGCGCATTGCGGCGCTGGCCAAGCTTGGCGAAGCGGAGCCGGACTTCCGCGCCGACGTGGCGCATCTGCTCTACGACGAGGCCCGTGTTCTGGACGGTGATCGCCCGCTCGATGCCAAGGCGTTTTCGCAGCGCCTTGCCCGATTGATCGACCGCGGGCTGAGCGCATAAGCAGCCTGCTCCAATACCAGACGGCGGGGAAATTCCCCGCCGTTTTCATTTCAGCAATTGTGCGTCCGCCTCATACCGTCTCGATGGCGATGGCGATGCCTTGCCCGACGCCAATGCACATGGTGGCGAGCGCCCGCTTGCCGCCGCGCAGCTTCAGTTCCAGAGCCGCCGTACCGGTGATGCGCGCGCCCGACATGCCGAGCGGATGTCCGAGCGCGATAGCCCCGCCATTGGGGTTCACATGCGCGGCATCGTCGGCAAGACCCAGCTCGCGCAGTACCGCAAGCCCCTGCGCGGCAAACGCCTCGTTGAGTTCGATCACATCGAAGGCGGTCGGCGCGAGACCCAGCCGCGCGCACAGCTTCTGCGTGGCGGGCGCCGGGCCGATGCCCATGACGCGCGGAGCAACGCCGGCGGTCGCGCTACCCAGCACGCGTGCGATGGGCGTAAGGCCATATTTCTTCACGGCCGCTTCCGAAGCGACGATGAGCGCCGCGGCACCGTCATTGACGCCGGAAGCGTTGCCGGCGGTGACCGTACCGCCTTCCTTCCTGAACGGCGTCGCCAGCTTCGCCAGCGTTTCCACCGTGGTGCCGGCACGCGGATGCTCGTCTTTTGAGACGACCACCGGATCGCCCTTGCGCTGAGGGATCGTCACAGGCACGATTTCCTGCCCCAGACGTCCGTTCTCCTGCGCCGCGACCGCCTTGTCCTGACTGCGCACGGCAAAGGCGTCCTGATCGGCGCGGCTGACGCCGAAATCGGCCGCCACGTTCTCAGCCGTCTCCGGCATGGAATCGACGCCATACTGCTTCTTCATCAGCGGGTTGATGAAACGCCAGCCGATGGTGGTGTCGTGGATTTCGGCGGCGCGTGAGAATGCCGTCTCGGCCTTGGGCATGACGAAGGGCGCGCGGCTCATCGACTCCACGCCACCTGCAATCATCAGCTCGGCTTCACCGGCCTTGATGGCGCGGGCAGCGCTCATCACCGCATCCATGCCCGAGCCGCACAGGCGGTTGATGGTGGCCCCCGGCACCACCTGCGGCAAACCTGCCAGCAGCAGCGCCATGCGCGCGACGTTGCGATTGTCCTCGCCGGCCTGGTTGGCGCAGCCATAGAGCACGTCGTCGACCGCTTCCCAGTCGACAGAGGCATTGCGCTCTATCAACGCCTTCAGCGGCACCGCGCCAAGATCGTCGGCGCGCACCGACGAAAGCGAACCGCCAAAACGGCCAATCGGCGTGCGGATATAGTCGCAGATATAGGCTTCAGGCATGTCAGAGCTCCGGAACAACAAGATCGGCAATGGTCCCCTCGACGACCAGTCCGGCTCCGGTGAGCCCCTGCAATTCGTCAAGACTGATGGCTGCCAGCTTTTCGCGCACAACGAAGCGCTGCGCAACGATGTCGATGACGGCAAGGCTGGTGTAGACGCGCGTCACACAGCCGACGCCGGTGAGCGGCAGGCTGCACGCCCTGACCAGTTTCGGCCGCCCGTCCTTGGTGACGTGATCGGTGATGACGGCGACGCGCTTGGCGCCATGCACGAGGTCCATGGCCCCGCCCACGGCCGGCACGCCTTTTGGCCCGGTGCTCCAGTTGGCAAGGTCGCCGGTCTCGGCCACTTCATAGGCGCCAAGGATCGCGACATCGAGATGGCCGCCGCGCACCATGGCGAAACTGTCGGCATGGTGGAAGAATGAGGCGCCGGGGTTCAGCGTTACCGCCTTCTTGCCGGCATTGATGAGGTCCCAGTCCTCCTTGCCTTCCGGCGGGGCCTTGCCGAAATTGAGAATGCCGTTTTCGGTGTGGAAGATCGCCTGCCTGCCGGGCGGCTGGTATCTGGCGACCATTTCGGGAAAGCCGATGCCGAGATTGACATAGGCGCCGTCCTCGATGTCCTGCGCCGCGCGCCAGGCGATCTGGGCGTTGGTGAGCTTGGTGGTCATGCGTATTCCACTCCCGCGCGGATCAGCGCTTCTTCCTGAGCCGCATCCCGAACCTCGACAACACGGTCGACAAAAATTCCCGGCGTCACCACATGTTCGGGCTCGATCTCTCCGGCTGGAACAATCTTCGCGGCCTGAACGATGGTGGTGCGCGCGGCCATCGCCATCAGCGGCGAGAAGTTGCGCGCCGCCTTGCGGTAGGTGAGGTTGCCGTGCGGATCTGCGAGTTCGGCCTTGATCAGCGCCACATCGGCCTTCAGCCAGCGTTCCTGCACATAGTTGCGGCCCTCGAACTCGGCCACCGGCTTGCCCTTCGCAAGGTCGGTTCCGTAGGTGGTGGGCGTGTAGAAGGCAGGGATGCCCGCGCCGCCGGCGCGGATGCGCTCGGCCAGCGTGCCCTGCGGCACCAGTTCGAGCTCGATCGCGCCGGCCAGATATTTCTCCGTGAAAGCGCGCGGATCGGACGAGCGCGGGAAGGAGCATACCATCTTCGCAACCATGCCCTCGTCGATCATGGCGGCGATGCCGATGCGGCCGTTGCCGGCATTGTTGTTGATCACCGTCAGGTTCTTCGGGCTGCCGGTGGCGCGGAACCGGTCGATCAGGGCGTGGATCAGCTCGATGGGCGCACCCGCACCGCCGAATCCGCCGATCATCACGACCATGCCATCCTCGATGCCGGCGACCGCTTCGGGAAGACCGGCGACTGTCTTGTCCATGTCTGCATCCTTTCCGGACGGGCGAAATACGGCCCGATCCTGCGGGCAGCAGACTAGGCAGGCCCGGCCTCTTCCGGCAATGGCATTTGTGCGATATAGTGTATTTGTTGACTTATCGCACAGATCGAAAGGCGCGACATGACCATTCAGGAGCGCGACATCATGGGCGGCCTGGCCAAGGGGCTGGCGGTGATCGAGACCTTCACCGCGGAGCGCCCGCGCCAGTCGATCTCGGAAGCGGCTGCCGCCTCCGGGCTCGACCGGGCGACGGCGCGGCGCTGCCTGCTCACACTGGCCCATCTGGGTTATGCCGATTATGACGGCAAGTTCTTCACCCTGAAGCCGCGCGTGCTGCGGCTGGGCACCGCCTGCCTTGCAACCATGCCCCTGCCCCAGCTCGTCCGGCCGCAGCTCGACGCGCTTTCCGAACAGCTCGGCGAAAGCTCCTCCGTGTCGATCCTCGACGGGGGCGATATCGTCTATGTGGCCCGGGCGGCGCAGAAGAAGGTGATGTCGATTGCCCTGATGCCCGGCTCGCGACTGCCCGCCTATTGTACCTCCATGGGCAGGGTGTTGCTCGCCGCCCTGCCCGGCGATGAAGCGCGCGTGCTTCTTTCGTCAGCACCCTTGCCCGCCCGCACCCCGCACACGCTGACCGCGCCCGAAGCGATACTGGCCGAACTGGATCGTGTGAGAGAGCAGGGTTATGCGCTGATCGATCAGGAGGTGGAAATCGGGCTGCGCTCCATCGCCGTTCCGCTGTTCAATGCGCGGGGCCTGGTGGCCGCAGCCGTCAATGTCGGTGTCCCGGCCATGCAGGTCGGCGTGGAAGAGCTTGTTCCCTTGTATTTCGAGGCACTGCGCGGCCTTCAGTCGAACCTGCGCGCCGTCCTGAGATAGAAAGGGGGTTCCGTGCGACCTGACGCGCGGCATTGCGGGGACGCAAGCCGGTCGAAAGACTTCCGGTCAACCAAGGTCGCCGCCGCTGACCGGCAAGGTGACCCCGGTAATGTAGGATGCCTCGTCCGAGGCCAGGAAGAGGATTGCGCCAGCCTGTTCGTCCAGGGTGCCATAGCGTTTCATCAGGCTGGACCCGACGGTCTGATCCACAATGGTCCGATACCAGTCCTCCCGTTGATCCTCGGCGGCATTCGGATTTCGGGGAATTGCTCGCGGCGGGGCATCGGTGCCGCCGGGCGCTGTCGCGACCACGCGGATTCCGCGTTCGGCGACCTCCCATGCAAGGCTGGCGGTGATCGCATTCACGCCTCCCTTTGCGGCCGCATAGGGAACTCGGTTCAGGCTGCGCGTTGCTATGGAACTGACATTCACGATCACTCCCGCTCCTGCCGGGAGCATGTGGTCGAGCGTCGCGCGACAGCAATACAGCGTCGGAAACAGAGAACGCCGTATTTCGGCGTCGATCTGTTCGGGCTCATAATGTTCGAAGGGTTTTGCCCAGATCGTTCCTCCGACGTTGTTCACCAGAATATCGATGCCGCCCAATCGTTGCGCTGCGAAGGCCAGAGCGTCCTTGCAGCCTTCCCAGGTCTCGAGATCGCCCGGGAAGCTCTCAGCAACGCCCCCTTCGGCCCGGATGGCTGCCACGACATCGTGGCGCGCATCCGAACGGTCAACGACCATCACACTGGCGCCTTCGCCGGCCATGCGCTCCGCGACACGGCGGCCGATCCCTTGCGCGGAACCGGTCACCACTGCACGCTTACCCTCAAAACGTCGCATCATCTGTCTCCGCGCAGGAGGACTTCCTGCTCACTTGCAAAATTTCCTCAAGGTTCCTGGCCGAAGGATGATGCCCGCCGGCTAACCGCCAACCACTCAACCCCCGGAAAATCCCGGCTCCGAACTCACCGCCAAGCTACGGCTTTCATACATGGCTTCTTCAGCGTCGGGTGAAATTCCGTTGCGTTTCTGCCAGGATGCCAGCCATGCGACGAGGAAGGGCATTGTGAATGCGGTGCAGACAACGGCCGCCGCAACCTGAGCCGTCGCAATGCCCTGAATCGGCGCCAGCGAGGGGTCGATCATGGCAATGGCGGCAGGCGTGGCAATTGCATTGCCTGCGGTGCTTGCTTCGGCGGCGCCAGCGATCAGGTTCCGTGTCGGCCTCGGATGTCCACGCAGCAAGTGCCAGACATAAAGGCAAAGCACCGCGGCGCCGCCGGAGAAGGCGACCGTGGCGAGACCGAGAAGAATGCCAACGGCGCCGGAGCCGAGGAGCACGCCGAAGTTGATGCCGGCACCGATCGCAAAGGCGGCAAACGGAATGATCAGCTTCTCGCCGGGAGCCAGGAAGGTCCGTGCCATCGGGCTGGTATTGCCCAGAATGAAACCGAAGATCATCGGGAAGATCGCCGAGAACAGGGCCATGGCCGGGAACTCCGCCAATCCCGCAGCGCCCAGCGCGATCATGGTGAGAAAGGGGCCGTCGTTGATCGACAGAATGGAGATCGCGCCCTTGTCACTCTTGTTGCCGAACTGGCTGGTCAAGGCGACATAGAGCGAACCGTTCGAGTTGGACATGGCCGCGATGATGGCCAGCGGCAAGAGACCCCAAAGGGTGCCGTTGGGCATGAGGAAGGCCACGGAAAGCCCGGAAACTACAGCAATCCCGTACTTGGCGAGCAGGAGAACAATGCCCTTCTCGACGGCGGGAACGGCAGCCCTGACGTCGATCTGCGATCCCACGCACACAAAGAAAAGGCCGATCAAAACGGGGGTGCCGCTCTTGAAAAGCGCCGTGGTGAAGCTGCCTATTTCAAGCGCTTGGGGTGCGAAGGTCGCGACCACTGCGCCCAAAAAAAGGGGCACGATCATCAGCGCTCCCGGTATGCGCGCGAGATACTTCAAAAATGCGTCCATGTTATGTGCTTCCTCCCGATAGCGATATGGACCCAACCGGGCTTCGCAGCAGCGAGTCCCGGAACCATCCCTGCACCGTTGGAGGCACAGGGGTGATTCTGAAGCCGGCAGGCTCAAATCAAGAAAATTCAACGCGCCGCAGCGCTCCCCAACAACAGGTCGCCTCACGACCTGCTCGCAGCCGCCACCTTGGAAAAATCGGCCAAATTCGTCAATTTCAAAGCGGGTATCAGCCAATACTCGGAGACCGGGGATGATTGCCGGCCTGAAGCCGCCTCTGCGGCGGCAGGATCGCGGGCCGACTGGATGGCGGCTCTTGAGCGTGGAACCCATGCTCCTGGGCATGAGCCATGCGCGGTATCGCGTCAGACCTGCCGAGTATTGGACAATCCGGCGCGCCACCTCGAAACTTGCAGCATCGATTGCATTGAAGAAACGGGCGCGACGTGATCACCATCGACCATATCGAAAGCATTATCATAGACGTGCCGACGGTGCGCGGCCATGTCCTGTCGATGACAACCATGATGACCCAGTCCGTTGTGCTGCTGCGTGTCCGCTTCTCGGACGGATCGGAAGGCTGGGGCGAAGGTGCTTCCATCGGCGGTCTCTCCTACGGCCCCGAAAGCGTGGAAAGCATCAAGCTGGCCGTCGACAGCTATATCGCGCCGGTGCTGCTGGGAAGGGACGCCGACCGCATCGCCGCCGCTTCCGGGCTGATGGCGCGTGCGGTGAAGGGCAATCACGCGGCCCGCGCGGCCGTGGAAACCGCGCTCTGGGACGGCCTTGCCCGCCGCCTCGGCACATCCGTGGCCCAGCTTTTCGGCGGCTGCATCCATGAGCGGCTGCCGGTGGCCTGGACGCTCGCCTCCGGCAACAGCGAAACCGACATTGCAGAGGCCGAGCAGATGCTTTCCGAGCGCCGGCATCGCGATTTCAAGCTCAAGATCGGCAAGCGCAAGGTGAAGGACGACCTCGCCCATGTCGCGGCCATCGCCCGCGCCGTCGGCGACCGCGGCACCATCCGCGTCGACGTCAACCAGGCGTGGAGCCTGACCGAGGCCCGCTACGGCGTGAAGGGCCTGCAGGAGATCGGCTGCGTGCTGGTCGAGCAGCCGGTGCCGCGCGAGCGTCTCCACGGCCTGCGCGCCCTTTCACAGGGCTATGAGATCGCCATCATGGCCGACGAGGTGCTGCAAGGCCCCGCAGACGCCATGCGCGTGGCAGCCGAACGCGCCGCCGATGTGTTTGCGGTCAAGGTCTGCCAGTCGGGCGGACTGATGCCGGCCGCCGAGGTCATCGCCATCGCGCGGGCAGCCGGCATCGGCCTCTATGGCGGCACCATGCTGGAAAGCGGGCTCGGAACCGCCGCCGCCGTGCAGCTCTTCGCCACCGTGCCGGAACTGGCATGGGGCACGGAACTGTTCGGCCCGCTGCTGTTGACCGAGGAAATCCTTGCCCAACCGCTGGAGTACCGCGACTTCTCCGTTGCAGTCCCGACCGCACCCGGCATCGGCGTCGCGCCCGATCCGGACAAGGTGAAATTCTACCGCCGCGACCGCAGCGACACCTTGCGTGCCGTCGGCGCTCCCTGATCAGACGACCTTGCGCGACACCTTTTGCGCCAGCGTCACGAAATTGTGGACGTGGATGCCCTGCTCGTCGATGCGGTGATTGACGGAAATGCCGGTGCGTATCGTCAGGCCAGCGATCTCGTGATAGCGCACGCCGTTACGCTGCGCCGTGCCCACAGAAGCCGGCACCAGCGCCACCCCCTCGCCCACCGAGACCAGCGCAATCGCCGTCTGGAAATCCATGGTGAAGACCCGGCGCGAGGTATCGGCGCCCACGCTCTCACAGGCGGCGATGACCACATCGGCGAATGATGGACGCGGATATTCAGGATAAAGAATGTAGCTCGGCTGGCCGAGATCGGGCAGCGAAACCGGGCCGGGCGTGGTGATCAGCGCATCGGGGGCGGCCAGCACCAGCGGTTCGTCGATGAGCTTGCGGGTGACGATCTCACTGTCGTTGAGGGCGGGGCGTGCAATGGCGATGTCGATGTCGCGGCGGATGAGCGAGCGCTGCAATTGTGCGTTGTTCATAGGCACCAGCGAAAGATTCACCTCCGGCCAGGAAGCCCGGAACGATTTCAGGATGGTCGGCAGCATGCCGTAGGTTGCCGAACCGACGAAGCCGATGCGCAACCGCCCTTCCGCGCCCTGCCCGATGCGCCGGATCTCCAGCCTGATGTCGCCCAGCTCCGCCAGCAGGGCCGAGCCACGCTCATAGAAGCGCTCGCCGGCCTGCGTCAGCGAAATGGCGTTGCGGCCGCGGTTGATGAGCTGCGCGCCGAGATCGGCCTCGATCTGCTGGATCTGCCGCGAAAGCGGCGGCTGCGCCATGCCCAGCCTTTCGGCGGCCCGGCCGAAATGCAGCTCCTCGGCAAGTGCGATGAAATATTCGATCTGCTTCAGGTTCATGCGTCGGCTCCCTGTGCCCCAAGCTGACGAAATGCCATGACCATGGCAAGCTGCGCTTATGGATCGGACCAACGCAAAATGCCGCGCCACTTGGGGCGCCGGACCAGGCCAGCGCAAAATGCCGCGCCCTTTGGGGCGCGGCAGTGGCGGCACAACAGCCTGTCTTGGGAATTTCAGCTTATTCGGCGGCCAGCCTCTGCTCCTCGGCCTGCGGCTTCAGCGTGAAGTCGAAGCGGACATAAAGATCTGTATCGTCACCCGGCCGGCCCTTCTCGAACTTCGCGACAAGGCTGTTCTTGACCGCGAAGACAGAGTCTTCGTCCAGCCACGGGCTGTCGGCGTCGAAGACCTGACTGACCAGCGTGCGATAACCGTCCTTGGCGAGGATGAAATGGAGGTGGCCCGGCCGGTTCGGGTGGTGGCCCATGTAGCGGATGAGTTCGCCGGCGGTTTCGTTGTCCGGGATCGGATAGGGCACCGGGCGCACGGCACGCAGAACGAAATGGCCATCCTCATCGGTCACGAAGCGACCGCGCAGATTGTATTCGGGCTGGTCCGGATCGTGGTTCTCATAAAGCCCGTTCGGCGCATCTTCCCAGATGTCGAGCGTCACGCCTGCCAGCGGCTTTCCTTCCGTATCGGTGACATAGCCTTCGACGAGCACCGTTTCCTCGTCGTCGAAATGCTTCTGCACGGTCGACGCGCCCTTGGGCAGGACCGGCGGGTTCTCGCGGTAGAACGGCCCGAGCACGGTGGATTCGCTTTCGCTGCCTTCGACCGGGTTCGACAGCATGTCGACCAGCACCTCGACGCCCAGAATGTCGCCGAGCAGGATGAATTCCTGACGTTTGTCGTCGCACACCTTCCCGGCCCGGGCGAGGTAGTCGCAGGCCTGAAGGAACTCGTGGTGCTGGAGCTTCACATCGCGGCAGAAGCCATGCAGATGCCTGAGGAGCGACGTCATGATCTCGCGCTGGCGCGGCGAGATTTCGCCATGCCTGCCAAGCGAATCGATGACGGCGTCTGTCACTGTGTCGATGGTTACGTTGCGCATGCCTATCCTCCCGGGTCTGCGGTCACGGGCCCTGCCTGCCCGCTGTACCGTCCCAAATATTCATGCCTCCCCCGGCCCGCCAATGCACCGTCCGGTATCGCCCGATACCCCCGCCCTCCCAGCCCCCGGGGCCTGCCGCATGCCGGTATCGGGGCATACCCCGGCCAGCATTGCCAGAGAGGTGCGACTGCTCTTGATGGAATGATGCCGTATTGCTCCGGATACGTCGATGCGGCCTGGAGGACAAACACACCATGCTGGAAATCCTGTTGACGATGCAGCAGCGGCTCGATGCTTCGCCGCACCTCCTGCGCCTTGGAAAGCTGTTTTGCGAAACCGTGCTCATCGAGGTCGAGGACCGGTCGTTCTATCTGCAATTCCGCGACGGGCATCTCGTGTCGATCACCCCCGGCCCCTCCGCCAAAACGCCCTGGCGCTTTGCGCTGCGCACCGACAAGGCGGCGCTGGCTGCCTTCTGGGAGCCGGTGCCGAAACCCGGCTTCCACGACATATTCGGACTGGTGAAGATCGGTCGCGGCCGCATCGACGGCGATATACTGGCGTTGGTCAAGAATTTGCGCTTCTTCAAGGAGTTCATGGCGCTGGGCCGCCCGGCCGCCGGCGGGGAGAAGCCGGCATGACATTCGAACCGATCACGGGAGGCTATATCCACGTCACCGTCGCCGGACGCGCGCACCGCATTTATGTCGAGATGGCCGGTGAAGGCCGCCCCGTCCTGTGCCTGCACACTGCCGGTGCGGACACACGCCAATGGCGGCATATCCTGAACGATGCCGATCTCACAGGTTCGCACCGTTTCTTCGCTTTCGACATGCCATGGCACGGCAAGTCGCTGCCGCCGCAGGGCTTCGAAACGGAAGAATATCTGCTCACAACGGAAGCCTATATCGAGACCGTTCTGGCGGTCGCCGATGCGCTGTCGCTGGACAGACCCATTCTCGCCGGCTGCTCGATGGGCGGGCGCATCGCGCTCCAGATCGCGGCGCTGCATCCCGAACGATTTTCGGGTTTCATCGCCATCGAAGCCTCGGATTTCCAGCCGGCCTGGTACGACATCGACTGGTTCCACCGGCCCGATGCCCATGGCGGGGAAATGGGGGCAGCCCTCGTCTCCACCAATATCTCACCCTGCGCGCCGCCGGCGGACCGCTGGGCGACGCTGTGGATGTTCATGCAATCCGGCCCCGGCGTGTTCCGTGGCGACCTCTCCTTCTACACCATGGATGCGAGCCTGATCGACCGCCTCGGCATGATCGACACCAGCCGCACGCCGGTGCATCTGCTGGTGGGAGCCTATGACTTGACCTGCACGCCGGACGATGCAAGGCGCACCGCCGATGCCATTGCCGGTGCGACGCTCACGGTCATGCCGGAGCTCGGGCACTTCCCCATGTCGGAGCATCCACAGGCATTCCGCCCCTACTTCATCGATGCGCTGAAGCGAATGGGCGAAGGCGCGGGACACCTGAAGGAGCGCCCGCGCCCGTAACCGGATCAGCCGAAGTGGTAGCGATCGCGGCTGCGCATGCCGAACAGACCGGCGAATGCCGCCACGCCGGCACCGATCAGCGAGGCGAGGAACCCCCACAGAGCGGCACTGGAGGCCGCCGATGCAGCGGCATCTGCCTGACGGCGGGCTTCCGCTTCCATCTCGTCGAGACGCTGGCGGGCACTGGCAAGCGTCTGCTCAGCCCGATCTATACGGGCGGTGATCGCATCGCGCGCCTCGGTGTAGGTCCCGACAGCCTTGTCGGCGGCCTGTTCGGCCTCCTCGCGGGTCATGCCGTTGTTGACCAGCGCATTGATCACGTCATCACGGTTGATATCGCCGGCGACAGAATCGACGCGCTCCTTCAGCTTCTTGCCGAGATCTTCGGCAATGCGGCCGAACTCACCCGGATTGAAGGCCAACTCACGTGCGGCGGCGGTCACGTCGTCACGCGCGCCTTCCAGAACCGGCTCAAGGTTTTCCGGCTGCAAGGCGTCGATCTGCGTGTTGCGAAGCTGGCTGCGCAGGTCGCGGCGGGTCCGGTCGAGATCGAAGTCGCCGATCAGCTTGTCATCGATCGCGCCAGCCAGAGAGGCAGCCGCACCACCGGCCACATTGCCCGCCGCGCCGGCCACGCCGCCAGCCGCCGAGGCGACCGAGCCGACGGCCGATGCCGTGGTGCGCGCTGCGCCTGTAACCGCCATGACGCTGAGCACGATTGCGACCAGCATCGACACCGCCCAGGTCAGGAAACCATGGGTAAAGCCGGCGCGGCCAGCCAGCCGGCCAGCCACGAAACCGCCGGCCGCGAGGCTGATCAGCACGGCCACGGCCGACGAAAATCCCACCGCGGTGCCCACACCTTCAAGCGGGTTGCCGGACTGCGCATCGACCATGCCGAGCCCCAGAGAGGTGGTGAGCATGGAAAGCAGGACGGACACTGCCAGCACGGTCACCGCGCCGGCAATGATCGCACCCCACGAGGCCGCACGAGCATGCTCGTGGGTCGTCGTCACTTCTATCATGTCTGAACTCCAACAGATGTTGCCGAGAATGGCTGAACACCCGCTGGATGGAAAAGTTCCGCTGCGAAGAGCTTACCCAGCGGGAGGAACCGGCAAGGTATCCACGCTGTGCAATACAGAAAGCAGGCGCCCGCCCCCGGTGCCCGGAGCAAAGAAAGTACGCATCGTGCGCTCGTCGCGCCGGGTGACGGCAAGCAGGTCGCCAGCCTCGCAGAGCGCCGTGATCTCGCGCAGCACGAGCGCATGCTCGATGCCGAGCAGCCGCGCAAAGCTGCGGCTGTCATGGGCGATGTCGAGATGCACGGCAGCCAGCAGACCGGCCTGCAACAGGCTCAGCCGCGGATCGAGACGGGCCAGCCTTTCCGCCATGGCGACAAAGGCTTCGGCATCCGGCTCCGCACGCGTCACGCAGCCTCGCGATCGCGGAACGTGACCATGATCGACTTCGAGGTCGGCGTGTCGCTTTCCTCGCCCGCGCTGCCCAGCGGCACCAGAACGTTCAACTCGGGATAGTAGCCGGCAATGCTGCCGCGCGGGATGTCGTAGGGCACGAAGCGGAAGTTCCGGGCCACGCGCTCGATGCCGTCGTCATGCACACCGACCACATCGATGCGGTCGCCGGCTTCTGCGCCCAGTTCATGCAAATCCTGCGGGTTGATGAAGATCACCTGCCGCTCGCCATAGACGCCGCGATAGCGGTCGTCGAGGCCGTAGACCGTGGTGTTGTACTGGTCGTGCGAGCGGAAGGTCTGCAACGCAAAGCGGTTGTTTTCACGTCGCGCCCGCTGATGCACGGTCTCTTGCGGCAGAGGCCCGGTGAAGAAGGTGGCCTTGCCGGCAGGCGTGTCCCACTCGCGATGCGCGGCAGCGTTGCGCAGATGGAAACCGCGCGGCTTGCGCAGGCGCCTGTTGTAGTCCTCGAAGCCGGGAATCGTTGCGGCGATATGGTCCCGGATCAGATCGTAGTCTTCAGCCAGAGCCAGCCAGTCGACCCGGCCGGAGCCGACCGTGGCGGCAGCGATGCCGGCGATGATCGCCACTTCCGAGCGCAGGTGACGCGATGCCGGCCGATTGATGCCACCCGAACCATGCACCATGCTCATGGAATCCTCGACGCTGACAAGTTGGGACTCGCCGCGCGAATTCAGGTCGATCTCGGTGCGGCCGAGGCAGGGCAGGATGAAGCTCACCTCGCCCGGCATGAGGTGCGAATGGTTGGGCTTGGTGGCGATGTTGACGGTCAGCTTCTGCCGGCCGAGCGCCTGCGACACCAGCGCGCTGTCGGGCGTAGCACGGGCGAAATTGCCGCCGAGCGCGATGAATGCCTGCGCACTGCCGTCCAGCATGGCGCCGATGGCGGCCAGCACATTGTGCCCATCCTTGCGCGGTGCGGTGAAGCCGAACTCCTTTTCCAGTGCTTCGAGGAAGGCTGCCGGCGGCTTCTCGTTGATGCCGACCGTGCGGTCTCCCTGCACGTTGGAATGGCCGCGCACGGGGCACAGTCCCGCGCCCGGCCGGCCGACATTGCCGCGCAGGAACATGAAGTTCGCGATCTCGCGGATGGTGGCGACCGAATGCAGATGCTGGGTGACGCCCATGGCCCAGGTGCAGATGACGCGCCCGGCCTTCATATAGACCTGAGCCGCCCGCTCGATCTCGGCGCGGGTCAGACCGGACTGGTCCTCGATCTCGTCCCAGCCGGTTGCCTCGACGGCGCGGCGATAATCGGCGAATGCGACGCAATGCCCGGCAAGGAAAGCGTGGTCGAGGACGGAAGGCTCACCGGCCGCCACAGCCGCATCCTCAGCTGCCAGAACCACCTTGGCCATGCCGCGCACGGCAGCCATGTCGCCACCCAGCGCCGGCTGGAAATAATGGCTGGCGATGTCGGTGGAGCCGCCACGGATCATCTCGATCTTGTCCTGCGGGTCGGAGAAGCGCTCCAGCCCGCGCTCGCGGACCGGGTTGAAAACCACGACGCGCGCGCCGCGCATGGCCGCCCGGCGCAGGTCCCCCAGCATGCGCGGGTGATTGGTGCCGGGATTCTGGCCGATGACGAAGATGGCGTCGGCCTCCTCGAAATCTTCCAGCAGCACGGTGCCCTTGCCGACGCCGATGGCCTGTTTCAGGCCCACGCCGCTCGCCTCATGGCACATGTTGGAGCAGTCGGGAAAATTGTTGGTTCCGTACATGCGCACGAAGAGCTGGTAGAGGAAGGCCGCCTCGTTGCTCGCCCGGCCCGACGTGTAGAACTCGGCACGGTCAGGGCTGTCGAGCCCCCGCAGGGTCGTGCCGATCTCGGCGAAAGCCTGCTCCCAGTCGACGGGTAGATAGCGGTCGCTTGCCGCATCGTAGCGCATGGGATGGGTAAGCCGGCCGTTCAGCTCCAGCTCGTAGTCGGAAAGCGCGCGCAGCTCTCCAACCGTATGGGCGGCAAAAAATTCCGGCGTGGCGCGCTTTTCGGTCGCTTCCCAGGCGACCGCCTTGACGCCGTTCTCGCAGAACTCGAAGGATGAGCCGTGCTCAGGGTCGCCCCAGGCACAGCCCGGACAATCGAAGCCGTCCGGCTGGTTGGTCTTGAGCATGGTGCGCGCGCCGGTCAGCGGCGAACCGCTTTCCAGCAGCTTCCTGCCGCAGCTCTTGAGCGCCCCCCAGCCGCCGGCGGCGGCCGATTTCTTGCCGATGAATGTCGTAGCCATGCGCCATAAGTCGCGCATTCCGAAACAGGGTCAAGTAGGCTGACATAGTGGCTTGATAGAAAATTTCTATCAAAATTATGCTTCTGAAACAATCCACTAAAGGAAACGAAGGCAATTCCTGCGATGTGGGCCCATGCACGACACGGGCTTGCTTGGCTGCGCCGGCAACACCCCGGCACAGTTGCGGGCAGTGGAAAATAGCTGCGGCCTGCGCCGAAAATGCCGGCTGTTCGCCTATGGTTTTCCGGCAGCCCGCGCCTTTACTCGCGCATAGTCGAGCCATTGGCGCAGAAGATAGCGATCCTCCTTTGAGAAAGCGGAACGGTGAACGAGATCTGCGAAGCTGTCATCCGGATGGCAACGGTCATAGCCCTCCCGGGCGATCTCTTCGATGTCGGCTTCGGTTGCAATGACGCTGCCTGTATCCATCATCAATCTCCGCTCCTCAGATGCCTTCCACCTTTCCCGTCCGCAAGGGCACGAATTCGACATGCTCGGAAACCACCACGCCGTCCGGCTCCACTATGGCCTGCCACCGGCGGTTGCCGCAACGCACGCCAAGTCGCCACCTGCCCTCGTCGTCGCCCTCGCCACGCTCGACCGTGCTTGAAACCATCCCGCGGCGCATGAAATCGCGCAGCGTTTCGGCCGGCCAGCCGAAATGCCGCGCCAGCATATCGGCATCGAGCGTGAAAGCTCCGGCCGAATCCCGCGCCACCACCGGCCGTTGCACGAAGGCGGTCATGCCGGCCTCCCCGGCGGCTGCGACACGCGCTTGGGCTTCAGCTTGGGCCGCAGCAACATGCCGCCATAGCGCAGGCAGAAGCCGAGGAAGGCGAGGGTCCACAGCCCTGCCGAAAGATGCAGCAGGCCGGCCTGCTCGGGCATGAAGGCCGCGACGATGCGGACCAGCGCCGCAAGCACGATGGCGGCATAGATCAGCTGCGTCGCGATATCGGCCTTGAGGTCGCGGCCGGTGTGGCCGAGCGTGGCCCGCGTCATCACCGCCAGCGTCATGGTGCCGATGGCGCCGACGCCGAAGGCATGCAGGGCGGCCACAGCCGGAACGGCGGCGAGGTCGAACGCGGACAGCCCGGCCAGCAGCAAGCCGGCCGGCACGAACAGATAGGCGACATGCAGGATCAGCACGAGCCTGTCGCGCCCCGCACGGTCGCCTGCCCAGCGCGTCATCCGTGCAATGTTGAGCATGCCGGCCGCGCACAGCAAAACGCCGGACACCAGCCCCTCGGGCAGGACCGTCCAGCCGAGCAGGGCGAGGACCGAGACGAGCAGCACGATGCGGTCGAAGCCGTTGAAGGGGATCGGCAGCCGGCCCGGATTCTCGCGCACCATCCAGTTGCGGGTGAAGGAGGGAATGATGCGGCCGCCGATGATGACGATCAGCACCACGGCGGCGGCGATGGCCAGGCGGCGTGCATAGTCACTGCCGCCCCAGAGACCGGCCTCGATATGGAAGAGCACGTTCGAGAGCAGGAACACGGTGACGGGCACGACCACCATGAGGTTGCGCCAGTTGCGCCCGGCGACGATCTCCTTGGCGGCCGAGGCGGCGACGGCACCGAGGAACGCGCAGTCGATGACGGCAGCGGCGACCCAGCCGATCTCTGCGGAGAAGAACACCGCGAAGCGTCCCGCCAGCCACAGGAGCACCAGCACCAGAAGCGGCGCGCCCTGCACCGGCAGGCGGCCGGTCCAGTTCGGAATGGCGGTGAGCAGGAAACCGGTGACGATGGCCGCCACATAGCCGAACATGGTTTCATGCACATGCCAGTCGACCGGCGCGAAGGTGCTGAAGGTCTCCAGCGTGCCGCTGAGGATGGGCAGCCAGGCCAGCACGATCAGTCCTGAATAGAGCGCGCCGAGCAGGAAGAACGGCCGGAAGCCGTAGGAAAGCACGGCGGGCCAGTCGCCGCCCCGCCTGCCTTGCGCACCCGCCGGCAGGCGTCTCGCGTCGGCACTCATCACAGCGTCTCCTCGACGATGGGGCGAACCAGCACGGTGTCCTCGCCGCGGCTGAAGGCGATGGCCAGCCGGAAGGAATGGGCGATGCGCATGGCACGGTCCATGAACAGCACGGCAACGTCGGGCGGACACAACTCATGCACCGTGGCCCTGAACAAGGTGAGCCAACGCCGGAAATGCTCCTCGCCAAGCCCCGGCAGCGCCAGATGCGGGGGCAGCGGCCGCCCTTCATAACGGCCGGTGCGCAGCAGCGTGGCAGACCAGAAATCGCACATCTTGCCGAGGTGATGCGGCCAGTCCTGCGGGGCGATGGCACCGTTGAAGACAGGACCCAGCAGATCGTCCTTGCGGATCTCGTCGTAGAAGCCATGGACCACGGCGGCAATCATCGCCTCGTCCAGCACCTGCGGCAACGGCTTGCCATCCACGACGATGGTACGTTGCGGTGCGGGGCGTCCTTTCATCGGGTTTCTCCCTGGCCGTTTTCTTAACCGATCTATGCCGCCATCGTTTCGATACCCAGCAGGAAGCCGAGATGCCTCCTGTTGCGTACGATGTCGGCGAGCGTATATTTGTCCAGCACGGCCAGCCACGCGCCGAGCGCTTCGGAAAACATGCCCTTCAGTTCGCAGCAGGGCGAGATCACGCAGTGCCCGCCCTGAGCCTGCATGCACTCGACCAGCGACAAATCCTCCTCGATCAGGCGCACCAGCGCACCGATGCCGATCGTTTCTGCTTCACGCTCCAGCCTTATGCCGCCGGAGCGGCCCCGAACCGTCTCGATGAATCCGTGTTCGCGCAGCGTCTGCGCCACCTTGAGCAGGTGGTTTCGCGACAACCCGTAGGCTTCGGCCACGTCGCTGACCGTGCAGGACCGGTCGGGCCGCGTCGCCGCATAGATCAGCATGCGCAACGCATAGTCGGTATGCAGGGTCAAACGCATGGTTCCGTCCTTTCCGGGAGCCGGTTTACGGAGTAACGGTCGAAGGGCATCCGTCTTTCCTGACTGGGCAGCAGCCCGCCTTAAACAGGTATATTCAATACCTCTTTTATGGAAAAATTCCCGACAGGGAATGTGCGGTAAGGTCGCAGTGCTGCGCACAAGCACCCCTGATCGCACGCATTAGACTATAGTCGCAGAACCTGTTCCACCCATCGCAGAGGCGGCCGGTTGCGCTGGACACGCAAGGGTTGGCGTGTATTGTCTGTGCAGCGCCCGCCGTGGGAAATCAAGGGCTTCCAGCGGAACGTTCCTGCTGACTGACGGCCGGCTACCACATCTGCAAAGGGAGGACATTCATGGATCGTCGTTCATTCATCAGAAAGGCCGGCGCGACCGGCGCCGGGGCGGTAGCCGCCGGCGCAGCGTTTGCTGCCCCGGCCATTGCGCAAAGCAATCCTAAAATCACCTGGCGCATGGCGTCCTCCTTCCCCAAATCGCTCGAAACCGTCTACGGAGGCGGCGAAGTGATGGCGAAGATGCTGTCGGAAGCAACCGACGGCAATTTCCAGATTCAGGTTTTTGCCGCCGGCGAGCTGGTTCCTGGTCTTCAGGCTGCCGACGCAGCCAGTGCCGGCACGGTCGAGGTTGCACACACGGTTGGCTATTATTACTGGGGCAAGGATCCGGCATGGGCGCTGGGCTCCGATGTTCCATTCTCGCTCAACGCGCGCGGCCGCAATGCCTGGCACTATCATGGCGGCGGCATCGAGCTTTACAACGAATTTCTTGCCAAGCAGAATCTGTTCGGCCTGCCCGGCGGCAACACCGGCACCCAGATGGGTGGCTGGTTCCGCAAGGAAATCAACACGCTCGACGACCTCAAGGGTCTCAAGATGCGCATTGCCGGCTTCGCCGGCGCGGTGGTGGAGAAACTTGGCGTGGTGCCGCAGCAGCTTGCCGGCGGCGATGTCTATCCTTCGCTGGAAAAGGGCACCATCGACGCTGCCGAATGGGTCGGTCCCTTCGACGACGAGAAGCTGGGCTTCCAGAAGGTGGCGCCTTACTACTACTATGCCGGCTGGTGGGAAGGTGGTCCGACCGTCCACTTCATGTTCAACAAGGACAAGTATGAAGAGCTGCCGGCGGCCTACAAGGCGATCTTGCACACGGCATGCCGTGCGGCAGACGCCGATATGCTGCAGCGCTACGATTACCTGAACCCGAAGGCGCTGCGTTCGCTGGTTGCCAATGGCGCACAGCTTCGCCCCTTCAGCCAGGAAATCCTGTCGGCCTGCTTCGATGCCGCCAATGAGATTTATGCCGAGATGACCGCCAAGAATGCGGAATTCAAGAAGATCTGGGATTCAATGGCCGCGTTCCGCAAGGACCACTATCTGTGGGCGCAGGTGGCCGAATACAATTTCGACACCTTCATGATGCTCCAGCAGCGGGCCAACAAGCTTTAAGCTGCCTGAACCTCAACAAGAAAACCCCGGAGCATCGCTCCGGGGTTTTGTTTTTGCTACCGCTTTCTCAGTTGAAGCTTGGCGGTTGCGAAAGATCGGGGGCGGACGGAACCGGCGCGGTGGGCGGTGCGCCAAGGTCCGGCGACGGCCCGCCAAGTGGCGGCAGCCCGAGCCCGCCTCCTCCCAGTCCCGGCAGGTCCGGCATCTTGATTTCGACAGTGCCCGGATCAATCACCTTGCCCTTGTAGTGCATGACCATGGCCGGCACTGCGATGGTCAGCGCAATCATGAAGATCTGGATGCCCACGAACGGCACTGCGCCCCAGTAGATCTGGCCGCTGGTGACAGGCGCGATCTTCTGGCGCGTGATCTTGTCGACATAGGACGAACGCGGCGCCACCGAGCGCAGGAAGAACAGGGCGAAGCCGAAGGGCGGATGCATGAAGCTGGTCTGCATGTTGACGCCCAGAATGACGCCGAACCAGATCAGGTCGATCCCCAGCTTCTCTGCGGCTGGCGCAAGCAGCGGCACGATGATGAAGGCCAGTTCGAAGAAATCGAGGAAGAAGGCGAGGAAGAACACCAGCAGGCTGACCACGATCAGGAAGCCAAGCTCTCCGCCGGGCAGCGAGGTGAGCAGATGCTCCACCCACAGATGGCCGTTCACGCCATAGAAGGTGAGCGAGAAGACGCGCGCGCCGATCAGGATGAACAGCACGAAGGATGACAGCCGTGTCGTGGAGGCCAGCGCCTGCCGGACCAGATCGAGCGACAGGCGGCCCTTGACGGCGGCCATCACCAGCGCGCCGACAGCACCCATCGCACCGCCCTCGGTCGGCGTCGCGATGCCGAGGAAGATGGTGCCGAGCACCAGGAAGATAAGGGCCAGCGGCGGGATCAGCACGATCACCACCTGCTGCGCCAGCTTCGACATCAGGTTGAGGCTGAAGTGCTTGTCGACGATCGCGGCGAGATAGATGGCGATGACGCCCACCGTGCCGCCCAATATGTCCGCATTGGCGCCGTGGGTCGGCTCCAGATAGCGATAGGCGGCCCAGCCTATGCCACCCGCCAGCAGCAGGGCAACCAATAGCGATGTGATGCCATGGCCAAGGGTGCGCGCCTCCGGCGGAAGCGCCGGCATGGAGTTCGGCCTGATGAACGACATCACCAGCACGTAGAGCATGTAGAGGCCGGTCAGCACCAGACCGGGAATCAGCGCGCCCTTGTACATGTCGCCGACCGAGCGGCCGAGCTGGTCGGCCAGAACGATCAGCACCAGCGATGGCGGGATGATCTGCGCAAGCGTGCCCGACGCCGCGATGACGCCCGACGACAGTCTTCTGTCATAGCCGTAGCGCAGCATGATCGGCAGCGAAATCAGGCCCATGGCGATGACGGAGGCCGCAACCACACCGGTCGTTGCCGCCAGCAGCGCGCCGACGATGATGACTGCATAGGCCAGGCCGCCGCGCACCGGGCCGAACAACTGACCGATTGTATCGAGCAGATCTTCCGCCATGCCGGAACGTTCCAGCACGATGCCCATGAAGGTAAAGAACGGCACAGCCAACAACGTTTCGTTTGCAAGAACGCCGCCGTAGAAGCGTTCAGGCAGCGCATAGAGCAGCGGCCATGCCAGATTGATCGATCCGCCGGAATATGGCGCCAGTTCCACGCCGATGAAGAAGAACAGCAGCCCGTTGGCCGCGAGCGCAAAGGCGACGGGATAGCCGGACAACAAAAAGAAGATCAGCGAAATGAACATGATCGGCGCCATGTTCTGCGCGATGAATTCGATCATGAACGAACCTCATCGGCAAGATTTTGCGCGTCGATTTCTGCCTGTTCATGCGCCGAGACGAATGGATTGGGATCGTCCATTTTGCCGCGCATGACGGCGATCTTCTTGATGATTTCGGAAACGCCCTGAACCGCCAGCAGCACGAAGCCGGCCAGCAACAGCGCCTTGGCCGGCCAGATTATGAGGCCGCCTGCATTGGTCGACATTTCCCCGCTGCGGACCGAACGCAGCGTATACGGTACGAGGTAATAGACCATCAGCAGCGTAAACGGCATCAGGAAGAAGATATGGCCGATGAGGTCGATCCAGTGCTGCACGCGGCGCGACCACAGGCCGTAGACGATATCGATGCGGATATGCTCGTTCTGCTTGAGCGTATAGGCGGCGGCCAGCAGGAAGGCTGCGCCAAACAGATACCATTGCAGTTCAAGCCACGCATTCGACGACATGTTGAATGTCTTGCGCACAACGGCGTTGATGGAACTGACCAGGATGGATGCCAGGATCAGCCAGGATACCGTCTTGCCGATGAATTCATTGAAGCGGTCGATGGCGCGGGACAGAGCGAGAAGCCCTTCCATGCAAGTCCTCCCTGATACGGGCGCGCCGCTCCCCCCGAATCTCGGCACCGCCTGAGGGGAAAACCTATGGCTTGCACGATCGTACCGGTCAACAGCATGGCTGCAAGCTTCCCCTGCGCATCCGGGGAAAGCACGCAACGTCATGCGACGAAAGTCGCATGACGTTGCCGGTTTTCTCAGTATCCGCCGGCGTTCAGCGCGGAGCCGGCTTCCTTCAGGCACAGGTCGAGCCGGTCGAGGAGCATGTCGATATCGTCGGCTTCTATGGTGAGCGGCGGCCTGATTTTCAGAATATTGTCCGCAGGCCCTTCGCGGCCGACGAGAATGCGCATGTCGCGCAGCCGGTTCATCACATAGTCCGCAATCCCGGTTGCAGGCGCCCGGCTCTCGCGATCCGTCACGAGGTCGAGGCCCGTAAAGAGGCCGATACCCCGTACGTCGCCGATCACTTCGTGACGCAGGCCAAGTTCGCGCATGCCGCGAAGCAGACGCTCGCCCATGGTGGCCGCGTTGTCCTGCAGGCCCTCGTCGTCGACGATGTCGAGGACTTCCGAAGCGATCCGGCACGACAGGTTGGAGCCCCCGAAAGTGGAGAAATATTCCGGCCCTTCGGCAAAACGTCCGGCAATCTCTCGTGTGGTGATCACCGCCCCGACCGGATGGCCATTGCCCAGCGGCTTGCCAAGAACCACGATGTCGGGGCGCACCTTCTGCTGCTCGAAACCGAAGTAGTATTCTCCCAGCCGGCCGAGCCCGGTCTGCACTTCATCGGCAATGCAGATTCCACCGGCGGCGCGGATACGCCGGTAAACCTCGGCGAGATAGCCCTCCGGCGGAATGATCTGGCCGCCGACGCTCGGGAACGTCTCGGCGATGAAACCGGCAAGCTTGCCGCCATTCTGCCCGATTTCCGCCAGCGCGGCATCCACCTGCCCGGCATAGCGCGCGGCCCTGTCGGGATCATCGCGGCGGAAACGCCCGCGATAATCGTCCGCCACATCGATGAGATGAACCCAGGTGCGGCGTCCGTGCATGCCCGGCTTGTTGAACTTGTAGGCCGAGATGTCGATCGCGCCGGTGGTGTTGCCATGATAGCCGTGATCGGGAGTCACGATGTCGTAGCCGCCACTGGCGGCGCGCGCCAACCGCAGCGCCAGTTCGTTGGCTTCCGAACCGGAATTGACGAAGAAACAGATTTCCAGTTCCTGCGGCAGCCGCGCTGTCAGACGCTCCGCCAGCGCCATCTGGGCCGGATGCAGATAGCGCGTGTTGGAGTTCATGCGGGCGAGCTGGTCGCAGGCCACGGCGCGGATGCGCGGATGCGCGTGGCCGACATGCGGCACGTTGTTGTAGGCATCGAGATAGGGTCTGCCCATCTCGTCGAAAAGATGATGGCGCCAGCCGCGCAGAAGGGTGACGGGCCGCCGGTAGCTGAGCTTGAGGTTGGCGCCGAAACGGGCCTTGCGCTGCGCGAGGAGCGCCTGCGTATCGACGGTTTTGCACGCCACGCGATCGTCGGGCAGGTTCAGCAGCGCCGCCGGGTTCGGGCACAGCGCCTGCCACAGCGTCCAGTCGTCCGGATCGGCCACGCCCGGCCAGTCGTGGCCCATGCCGTCGAGCGTCAGGGCAAGCTGAAAGTGCAGGTGCGGCTCCCAGCCGCCATTTCCCTCCGGCTCGCCGAAACTGGCGAATGCGGCGCCCGCCGCAATCTCGTCTCCGACCTTGAGGCTCTCGCAAACGGCAGGGTCGAGATGGCCGTAAAGGGCGTAGAAAACGTCACCTTCGCCGGTGCGATGCTCCAGAATGACGACCCCGCCGTAATCCAGCGGACTGGCGCGATATTCCACCATCGCCACCTTGCCGGCCAGCGGCGCTTGGACCGGCTGCCCGGCCGGCGCGAATATGTCGACCGCCATATGGATCGTGCGCCGGTTCGATGCCTTCCAGGGTCCCTTGCGGAACGCATGGTCGGTATAGATCAGGCGCGGTTCGCCATAGCGGCCAAGACGAATGGCGTCGTCGCAGGCGCCGGTGAGGCGGCGCGCTTCATCCGGCCGCAGCGCAAACGGATTTTCCGGCAGGATGCAGTCCTCGACGGCGAGGCTTACCCCCCCGGCTTTTTCGAGATCAACGCCGATCACGGGCGCGAAGCTGCCGCGATTGCGGTCGAGCCAGTCGAGAATCCGCCCGGAGCTGTCGGTCGCGGGCAGGCCGCAGGCCGTTCGCAGGCGCGCGCCCATCAGCGCGCCATCGACCGCGTGGTTTTCCAGCAGCCGCCAGGCAGGCGCCTGCGAGATGGTCACATAAGGATCGTCGGGACGGTCGGCCGCTTCTATGGTGGAATTGACCACGCTGACCGCCAGCCTCATGCGAAGAAGCAGCCAGATCAGATCGATCTCCCCGGCAGCAAGCGGCGATACGGCATGATAACCGGCAACGAGTGCCGCCAGCGCCTCTTCCGGCCGCTCATGGTCGAATATGGCATAGGCGCCGGCAATGGCGAGGCTGCACAAGCGCGGACCGGTCATCATATCGCCAAAGTCGATGATGCCGGTGATCCTTGTCGGCACCGAAAGTCCCGGCGTGACGAGGATGTTGTAATCGTTGAGATCGTTGTGCAGCGCCTGAACCGGCAGGGCCGACAGATGCGGCAGCGCCTTCTCGTAATCGGCCAAGATATCCGCGATCAGTTGCCGGCGTCTGCTCTCAAGCACATCGAGGCGGCTTCCGATCCAGCCAGCCCTCAACAGGTCCCATTTGGCAGCCTCGGTCACGGGCTCCAGATCGAGCCCTTCCATGGCAAGATCGAGCCGGGCGGCCAAAGCGCCCAGTTCGGCCAGGACGGCAGGCTGCTGCGGTCCTGCCTCGCCCATGGCAATTCCCTCCAGCGCCCGCTGCACCCAGACGATCCGGACTTGCCCGGCGCCATCGCTTGCGTCCAGCCACAGCCGGCCATCGCAAAGGGCAAGCACCTGCGGCAACGGCAGATCGGGATCGGAGGCGCGGGCGAAGGCAATCGCCTTGCACTGGCGCTCGACAAATGCCGCATCGCTCCCCGGCCGCATCGCCTTGACGATGACGTCGCCTTCATCCGTCGCGGCACGGAAATTCAGATCGTGCTCGCCTCCGAGCCGCCGGAGCGGCCCAACGACACCGAACTGCCCCAACACCCCGAGCAACCAATCCTGATCCCCGCCCAGACCGTTCATAAGCATTCTCCCGAATTTTCCGGAACCAGTCCTAGCCCGCAAGCGCCGGGGCTGTAATCCGCCTAAAGGAGGAAAGGCTCGGGCCAGGGCCCGTCGCGGAGTTACCGGGGCGCAAGCGCGTCCTTCGTCTGCAACGAGCGGATGAACAGGGAAAACAGTTCCTGCTGGGTGGCGAGGCCAAGCCGGGCGTAGAGGTTCTGCCGGTGCGTCTTCACCGTGGCGATCGAGATTCCAAGATTGCGGGCGATCGATTCGCTCGAATGGCCTTTCAGGATCATCTGAGCCACCTCGCGCTCGCGGGGGCTGAGCTGGCCCTTGCCGAAATCTTCCAGCAGACGGTCCAGCGGAGACGCCTTGCGGCCTTCCTGTGCGCGGCGCGGACGATGTTGCCATATGCGACGATAGATAGAGCCGACCAGCGGCTCTATGAGCCGCAGCATGGCGCAATCTTCCTCGCTGAAGCCGCCACGGCTCGCCTGCCTGTAAAGACAGATCTCGCTGAGTTCGCCATGCGGCAACTCAACGGCAATCAGCACCTCTTCCATTCCGGCCGGCCAGCCATGTGTGCGGTAGCCGATCTCCTCGTCGTCATGGCGGCGAACCTTGAACTGGCGATAATGATCCGAAGTGAAATAATTGTCGGGCGCCAGTTCGCGCAGGCGATGGACCCCCGCCTTCAGCCCGGCCAGATAGGCATTGTAGACAGGATTGAGGATGTAGGTGCTTTCCAGATAGAGTTGCAGCGCCCGCTTCGCTTCTCGATCGACGAAGGTGTCGACCACATGATCCGGCAAGCCTTCGCGCCGGTAGACCACCGACATTGCGAAGGCAAAGGGCACGACACGCCCTATCGCATCCAGAAGGAACCTCGGAGCCTGCTCGCTTTCGCAATCGTCGAGCGCACGGGCGGCATGAGCGCTGAACCCGGCCGCGCCGTTCCCGATTTCTGCGATCATGCGCGTTTTTCCCCGGCAGACAAACGGCGGCCCTTCGAAGCCTCAGGCAGGCACGCCCACCTGCCCCGCGACGAGTTCGGACAGGGCAACGAGCGTACGTTCGACCTCGGCATTGGTGTTGTAATGTGCAATGCCCAGCCGCACCACACCCTCGTCCTCATCGAGGCCGAGCAGACGGGAGGGCTCCAGCGCATAGTTGTGCCCCGACCAGGCCCATATGCCACGCGCGGCGAGCCCTTCGGCGATAACATGGGTGGAAACCGTCGCATGGGTAAAGGAAACGGTGGGCACTCGATGCTCAAGGGCCGCCGGATCGGTGATGCCCTGAACGGCAACTCCCGGCAGGGCGAGCAGCCCTTCGATCAGGCGGCGGGTGAGTGCATCCTCGTATGCGGCAAAGCTGCGATAGGCTCCCAGCAGCTTTTCGCGACGCGAACCCGAATGTCCGGTCGCCTCGCCCAGCCATTCGATGTAACCGACCGTCGCTGCGAGGCCAGCCAGCAGCTCCGTCTGCGGCGTGCCAGCCTCGAAGCGGCCGGGCAGTTCTTCCGTCGCGCAGCGCACCTTGTAGGCTTCCAGTCCGGCAAGCAGTTCCTCCCTGCCCCACAGCACGCCGAGATGCGGGCCGAAGAACTTGTAGGACGAGCAGGCGAGGAAATCGCACCCGAGCGACTGCACGTCCGGCAGGCGATGCGGCACGAGTTGCACGGCATCGACATAGACCAGCGCGCCGGCTTTCTTGGCCAGCCCGGCGAGCGCCGCCACATCGTTGACCGAGCCGGTCATGTTGCTGGAGAAGTTGAGCGCCAGAAGCCTCGTGCGTTCGCTCAGGAGCGGCGCCAGATCGGCCGGCTCGATGCGCCAGCTTTCACGATTGAACGGAAGCCACTTCACCGTCAGGCCGAGATCACGCGCCAGCAGCAGCCATGGAGAGACGTTGCCCTCATGGTCCATCCGGGTGAGGATGATTTCATCGCCCGGCCTGAACAGCCTTCCGATGGAGCGGGACAGATGCAGCGTGAGCGCCGTCATGCTCTGGGCGATGACGATCTCGCGATAGGAGGAAGACCCCAGCATGTCGGCCATCGCCTGATGTGCCTCCAGCCAAAGCCTTTCCGCGCGCTTTGATCCCTCGAAAAAGCCGCCGAGATTGTGAGTGGCGCTCGCCATGGCATCGGCCACCGCGTCGATCACCTGTTGCGGCACCAGCGTGCCGGCCGGGTTGTCGAAATAGACCGGCGGATTCGCCAGCTTCGAAAGGGCCGGAAAGCGGCTCCGCACCTGATCGATCGGGAAAGCTGGCAAGGTGTGCACGGTCATGGCTGGCCTCGGACTTCGGTAAATGGGGCGCGGCACCCGCCGCTACCCATTGCCCTAACCGATTGCAGCTCCCAGCGCCATCATCCTCAAGGTGGAGGCCGGAAGACCTGCCGGTACAGCGACGGATTCACAAGGGGATGCGATGCACCACCGTGCGAAGTGACTGTCGGTTTCCATGAGCGGTGTGCCGGGTCGCGACGGAGCCGGCACGGTTCTCACAGATATCGCAGTCAAAGCGGCAAATGGTCTCTGGGACTTTTTCGCCGATTGACCCACATGCCCGATGTTGAAATCCATACACGCGGGAGTGCAGTCCCGGCGCGCTCCATGTCCTGTTTTTACCGGAGGGAATATCTTGAAGACGTTCTATGCCGCCGCACTGGCCATTGGCCTGGCCATGCCATGCTCCGCATTTGCCGCGGACCACGAAGTAAAGATGCTGAACAAGGGGTCGGATGGCACGCCGATGGTATTCGAACCCCTCGTGGTGAAGGCCGCGCCCGGCGACACCATCACCTTTGTCCCGACCGACAAGAGCCACAACTCGGCCAGCATGAAGGGTGGACTGCCCGAGGGTGCCGACGCCTGGAAAGGCAAGACCAACGAGCAGATTACCGTCACCGTGAACGCCGAGGGCATCTACATGTATCAGTGCACGCCGCATCTGGGCATGGGTATGGTCGGTGCCATCGTCGTCGGTCAGCCAACCAATCTGGAAGCGGTCAAGGGGCTGAAATATCCGGGCAAGGCCAAGAAAACCGCCGAGAAGATTTTCGCCGAGATCGAAGCGGGTTCCTGATGGCATGCGGCCCGCGCGCTTCCGGGCGTGCGGGCCGCTCTGTCTGCCTGTGTGCCTCGACGTTGTGCGGCGGTCCGGGACTTCCTGCGAACCATCGCGGCAACGGAGCCGTTCATCCGCGCAGACGGATAACGCTATTCCGGCTCTCTTTCCTTTTCAGCAGCAGCTCTCTGCCGGAACCGGTTCTGCCTGATGCCAGGCAGCATTCTGGCTGAACGTTCAGGGGCATCCATCGTCTGGCCATCGTGATGTCGCCGATGCCTCAAAATGCCCCGTCAGGACACTCGTCCTGCTAGCGCGGATGCGTCGCGTGCGATCCGCCGACCGGCGTATAGCCGGGAAACATGTGATTGATCTTGAATGCAACTTCGGTGCGATTGGTCGCCTTGAGCTTGCGCATGATATTGCGGATATGAACCTTGACGGTGCTCTCCCGCAGATTGAGTTCATAGGCGATGATCTTGTTGGCCTTGCCCCGCCGCAACGCCTCGACCACTTCGGCCTGGCGCAAGGTGAACATGCCCGACAGCGGGCGCGCCTCCGAACCGGCTTCCACCATCCGGCGCATGGCCATGACACTGCTTGCGGGCACGAACACGCCACCGGCCATGGCCAGTCCGATGGCCTCGATGCAGACATCTATGCCAACGGAGGTGGGAATGAATCCCCGCACGCCATATTCGAGGGCCTGGAGGATCTGCGGCAGTTCATCCGTGTCAGCCAGAAGGATGAGCGGGACCTTTCCAAATTCGGCGGACAGCCGCCGGATTTCATCCCCCACCTGCGGATCGCCGACCCGCCTGCCGCCAAGATTGAGCAGGATTGCGCAAACGGGCGGCACCTGATCGCGTCTGGCCGTATAATCCTCGATCCTGCCAACCGGAAACACCTCCAGTCCCACGCCCCGTGCGATCAGGCTCTGGGCGAAGCATTCGCGTTCGAGCGCGCGACTGTCGATGATGACGAGCGTACGGTCGAGTTGATCCAGTTCGTGCGCCACACCGGGGGGCTCATTGCCGGGATCATGTATTCCATGTGGTGAAATCGGAGAATTTATTGGTGTCTTGGAGATCGACGCTTTTGCGCCATTGGAAGCGATACCCATACTCATAGGTTTAATCCCCTTTGAACGGTAAGTTCTGGCATCGGCTCTGAGTGGTAATTCGCGACGATAAAATCCCAACCGTTGTGATGTCATGGCCGGGATCTCCCCCCCGAAGCCAACTGCAACCATAGCGTTTTTCGTGGATCATAAAATTAACCCAGATTAACTGGTCGTTAATCAAGCTAAATCGGGCAGTACATCTTATGGAGGCAGGAGTTCATCCTCCGACGGAATACGAATTGCAGCCGGACAGGCGGGAAGCGCGGAATATCAATTCCTTACACGGCCTGTATGCATACCTCTTCCGACTCGCCCGGCACTATCCGGACAGGCTGAGCGTACCTCATATGAGCTATGTTTTTCACACTGTGTTTTTATTGACACATTTTCTGGAGTTTAAACGGAAACAAAACCACGTCGGCAAAGGCATAGATCGCCGCTTCAACGAATAGGGGATTTTTTTATTTATTGATTCAAGTTAACCTTGAACAACCTTTGGTAGCCCATTTCGGCTTTGGCGGATGAAAACCGTCTTGCAGCAGCAATCGCTTGTAGCGTGAGACTTTTGGGGAGGAAGCAACAAGAAGGGGTGTCGGATGAATGAATGGCACGACGCGCTCACCCGGAAACTGCAAGCGTTCAAGGGCCTGGGGCCCGAAGACATGGAAATGCTGCGCGAACTGCAGAAGCCACGCTCGCTGATAGAGTCCGGCAAGGAAGTCGTCTACGAGGGACAATATCCGCATTCAGCCTATATACTGCGCGAAGGCTGGGCATGTTCCTACAAGAGGCTGCGCGATGGCAGCCGCCAGATCATCGACATACAGATACCGGGCGATTTCCTGGGGCTTCGCAGTCTGCTGCTCAGGGCTTCCGATCACAGCTTCCTCACCATAACCGATGTCGAGGTGGCGCGGCTCGACAGGCAGCGGATGCTGGATGTATTCCGCCGGACCCCAAGGCTTGCGGTGGGGCTCATGTGGGCGGCATCCCGCGACGAGGCCATGGTAGTGGAGCATCTGGTGAGCATCGGCCGGCGGGGCGCGTTCGAGCGTACCGCGCATTTCCTGCTTGAATTGGGCGAGCGGCTGAAACTGGTCGGCATCGGCGACGGCCGCACCTATCCATGTCCGATCTCGCAATCCATTCTGGCCGACGCGCTTGGCATGACCGCAATTCACATCAACAGGGTGCTGCGCCAGTTGCGGGAGGCGAAGATCGTCGTCTTTCGCGACGGCATCGTCGAGTTCCTCGACATCAAGCGCGCCGCCGAGATAACGGGTTTCGAGATGGCTTATCTCGATCAGGTGCCTGTGAACTGACCCCTCTCCCTGTCGGTGCGCGGGAATCGGCTATTTCCGAACCCGGAATATCCCGTCCGCCCGGGCACTGATACCTTCACGAAAACGCGCCGCGGCTTCCGACCGGTTCTGGACGCCCAGCTTGCCGATGATGTTGTGAAGATGGACCTTGACGGTATGTTCCGACAGGGAAAACTCCGCCGCAATCGTCTTGTTCTGCAGGCCGCGTGCGACCATTTCGAGAATCTGGAGCTCCCGCGCCGTCAGCGTCGCCAGTTCGTCGTCATCCGCAATCGCTCGTGATTCATCAGTCATGCCTGACGCAGTGCCCGGAGATGCCCCGCCGGCGATCTGGCTGAAGAACATCCGGGCCGGGAAATATTCCCCGCCATGCAGAAGAAGCCGGACGACAGAGAGCCAGACATCCAGCCTGAGGTTCATCGGCAACACGCCCCGCACCAGACGCGAGCGCAGCGCATCCTTCAGATGCAATGACGGTTCCCGGTCTCCATGCTCTATCGCCGCGGCGCTCGCGAGCGGATGGATGCGGAGTATCTCGGATGCAATCGCTTCCACCGCAGGCAGTGTATGCGGTTCGCAAAGGATCAGCGCCAGCGGCTCGTCGAAGGGCTGACACGCGGCGGCGACATCCAAACGCTGCTCCACGACGACCCAGGGGAATTCGAGTTCGATGGCCCTGATCAGGCTTGTCGAGATGACGCCCGGCATGGCGACCATCAACATGACCCGACGCGCGGCGTCGGTCTCGTCCGGCTGCTCGCCGGAAGCAGCCGGCCCCGCGCCCGTATGGATCGGATCGGTCAATGCAGTCCCTCCCCTGCCCCTCTCGACAAGACGGCGCAGCCCGGCAAGATCGCCTCGGCGGACCGGACCGACGAACCGGAATCCGTCAGTTCCCGACGATAAGCGCAGAAGCGAGATGCGGCGATGCCGCAATAGGCGGCAGGGCCAATCCTTCAAGGGAGAATGAAACGCGCCCGTCAGGCCAACCGGCTGCGCCTTTGGGTGGCCGCCGCCTGTGCCGGCCATCCTTATGGATGAGCTGGCTGGCCTGCGTTCATCTGGCGAACTTCCGGGCGCCGGCAACACAAAAGACGATGGCGACGGTGACGCCGATCATTGCTGGATTCACCTCCTCGTGGAGCAGAAGGCCAGCGAGCGCCAGACCGAAGAAGGGCTGGAGAAGCTGAAGCTGGCCAACGGCGGCTATGCCGCCCTGCGCGAGGCCACGATACCAGAAAACGAAGCCGATCAGCATGGAAAACAGCGACACATAGGCGAGCCCGAGCCACGCCGGGCCACCGACACCTGCAAGCGTGTCCGGTCTGGTTGCAAATGCTATTACCAGCATCACCGGCAGGGAAAGCACGAGCGCCCAGGAGATGACCTGCCATCCGCCGAGCCTGCGCGACAGCTTCGCACCCTCGGCATAACCCAGCCCGCAAACGACTATCGCCGCGACCATCAGCAGATCGCCCGCCGGCGCGGCCGTTATGCCCTGCGAAACCGCAAAACCCACGACCAGGGCGCTGCCGAGCAGGGAAAATGCCCAGAAGGCAGGGCGGGGACGTTCGCCGCCGCGCACCACGCCAAAGATGGCAGTAGCGAGCGGCAGCAGGCCGATAAACACGATCGAATGCGCGGAGGTGATATGCTGCAAGGCAATGGCCGTAAGCAGCGGAAAGCCGACCACAACGCCCAGCGAAACGATGGCGAGCGACATCAGGTCGCCCCGCTCCGGCCGACGCTCCCCCAGTGCAGCCAGCAGCAGCAATGCGATCGCGCCTGCGATCGCCGCACGCGACGCGGTCAGGAATACCGGCGCGAAGTCCGCCACCGCCACGCGCGTGGCAGGAAGGGAGCCCGAAAAAATCAGAACGCCCAGAAATCCGTTCACCCAGCCGGCCGCTGTCCTGTCCATGTTCCTCACCCGTTGTCCAGACCATGCGTATCGAACAGGTGGCCATGGATTTTCCAGATACAGTACAGTACGATTTTATAGAACTGTACTGGTTCGAAAAGCAGGACGGATGAATATGGACGCGACGCAGACGGTGCCGGCGCATGGGGACACGCTGATTGCCACGGTCATGGCGTCGGTGCGCCAGCGCATAACCTCGCGCAGCCTGACGCCCGGCATGCGCCTGCCCTCGATCCGTGCGCTGGCCACAAGCATGGGCATCTCCAAATCGACGGTGGTCGAAGCTTATGAAAGGCTGGCCGCCGAGGGTGTCATCCGCTCCCGCCCCGGCTCCGGCTTCTACGTCGCTGCACCCATGGCACCGCTTTCACTTTCCGAAATCGGCCCGAGGCTAGATCGCGAGGTCGATCCCTTGTGGATTTCGCGCCAGTCGCTCGATGCCGGTGACACCATGCTGAAACCCGGTTGCGGCTGGCTCCCGGCCTCATGGATGCCGCATGAGGCGTTGCGGCGGGGCCTGCGCTCGCTTTCACGCGCGGCCGATGCCACGCTTGCCGACTACGGCACGCCGCTGGGCCTGCGGCCGCTGCGCGAGCTGCTGGCCCGGCGCATGGGCGGGCACAATATCGCGGCAGGGCCGGAACAGATCATGCTGACCGAATCCGGCACCCAGGCCATCGACCTGATCTGCCGCTACATGCTCGACGCGGGAGACACGGTGCTGGTCGACGATCCCTGCTATTTCAATTTTCATGCGCTGCTGCGTGCACACCGTGCAAGGGTGGTTTCGGTGCCCTATGGCCCGGATGGACCGGACATCGGGCAACTGGCAACGGTGCTGGAAGAGCACAGGCCAAGGCTCTATCTGACCAACAGCGGCATCCATAACCCCACCGGAGCCAGCCTTTCGCCGGTGACCGCGCACCGGCTGCTGAAGCTTGCCGAGCAGCATGACCTCATCATCGTCGAGGACGATATCTTCGCCGATTTCGAACTGACGCCGGCACCTCGTCTTGCAGCTTTCGACGGACTGGAGCGCGTCATCGCCATCGGCAGCTTCTCCAAGACCCTGTCGGCATCGCTACGCTGCGGTTATATCGCGGCAAAACCGGAATGGATCGAGGGGCTGGTCGACCTCAGGATCGCCACCAGCTTCGGGGGCAGCCATTTCGCGGAGGCGCTGGTTCAGGCGGTGCTGACCGACGGCGGCTATCGCAAGCATCTGGAAGGTCTTCGCACGCGGCTGGCGCGCGCCATGGCCGAGACTGCCGTGCGGCTTGAAGAAACCGGCATTGTGCCCTGGCTGATGCCGCAGGCCGGGATGTTCCTGTGGTGCCGGCTACCGGCGGGCGCGGATGCGGGCAAGGTCGCCCGCCATGCGCTTTCCGAAGGGATCGTGCTGGCGCCCGGCAACGCCTTCAGCCTCTCGCAGACTGCCCATGGCTTCATGCGCTTCAACGTCGCCCAGTCCGGCGACGCGCGCATCTACCGAATGCTGAAAGCGGCCCTGTCCGGCTGAGATCAGTGCGCGGCAGGGGCTGCCGGCGAGCGCATCAGCATGCCGAACAGATCGCGCGGATCGTCCGGGTCGGCAATCAGGTCGAGGAATTCGAGCGCAGCGCCGCCGACCGTCAGATCGTAGACATAGCGCAGCGCCGAAAAATCCTCGATGGCGAACCCTACCGAGTCGAACAGGGTGATCTGGCGTTCGTCGCGCCGGCCGATGGCATGGCCTTCTATAACGTCCCACAGTTCGGTTACGGCATGGTCTTCCGGCAGTTGCTGGATTTCGCCCTCGATGCGCGTCTGCGGGGGAAATTCCACGAAGATATCGGAGCGCAACAGAATGTCCCGGTGGATCTCGGTCTTGCCGGGGCAATCGCCGCCCACCGCGTTGATGTGCACGCCGGGGCCGACCATGTTGTCTGTGAGGATCGTGGCATATTGCTTGTCCGCGGTGGCGGTGGTGATGATCGCGGCCCCCTCGACCGCCTCGGCCGCCGCATCGCAAATCTCGATCGATGCAAAACCCTGACGGGCGAGGTTGCCGGCGCATTTGCGCGACGCTGCCGGGTCGATGTCGTAAAGGCGCAGCCTGTCGACGCCCAGCAGCGCCTTGAAGGCAAGGGCCTGGAATTCGGACTGCGCGCCATTGCCGATCACCGCCATGGTCCTCGCACCTTTCGGCGCAAGATATTTGCCGGCGACGGCCGACATGGCGGCGGTGCGCAGGGCAGTCAGCATGGTCATTTCAGACAGAAGCACAGGATAGCCGGTCGAGACATGCGACAGCAACCCGAAGGCAGTCACGGTCTGAAGCCCTTCACGCGTGTTCTTCGGATGGCCATTGACATATTTGAAGCCGTAGAGCGTGCCGTCGCTGGTGGGCATCAGCTCGATGACGCCGTCGACGCTGTGAGAGGCGATGCGCGGCGTCTTGTCAAAGCTCTGCCAGCGGCGGAAATCCTCCTCGATGTAGCCGGCCAGTTCGGTGAGAAAGCGCTCTATCCCCACCGAATGCACCAGTCGCATCATGCGGTCGACGCTGACAAACGGCACGACATTCAGTTGCTTTTCCATTCAGGCGGCCCTCCTCCTGCCCGTTATCGTCTTGCCGAGCAGGCTGCCCACCAGTTCGATGGCGAGGCCTGCCGTGCGGCCACGCTCGTCGAGCGTGGGATTCAGTTCAACCACGTCCAAGCTGGTGACCAGCCCGCTTTCGTGAAGCATTTCCATGGCCAGATGCGCCTCGCGGAAGGTTGCGCCGCCCTGAACCGGCGTGCCGACGCCCGGCGCCAGCGGCGGGTCGAGGAAATCCACATCGAACGAGACATGCAGCAGCCCGTTCGCCGCACGCACCTCGTCGAGGAACGATTCCAGCAAGGGGCCGATGCCCTTGCGGTCGATGGCGCTCATGTCATATGCGCGCACGGGGGAGCCAGCCAGCGCCTCGCGCTCCGCCTTGTCCACGCTGCGCAGTCCCAGGATGCAGACGCGCTCCGGCGCCAGCGGGGCGGGGAGCGGCGGGAAGTAATTTTCGAAGCCGGGCAGGCCGCACAGATAGGCGAGCGGCACGCCGTGCAGGTTGCCGCTGGTGGTGGTGTCCAGCGTGTGGAAATCAGAGTGAGCGTCCATCCACAGCACGAACAGCGGACGGCCCTGCTCGGCGGCGCGGCGGGCCAGACCCGACACGGAGCCGGCCGAGATGCTGTGGTCGCCGCCGAGGAATATCGGGAAGCCATCCGCGCCCGCCTCATAGGCAACCGCGGCGGTCGCCTCGATCCAGGCGCTGATTTCGGGCAGGAATTTCAAATGGTTGGGATGATCCGGGACACAACGCGGCTGCGGCCCCGGAACGGGGCCGAGGTCAACCACCTCATGGCCGAGGTCGCGCAGGGCAGCGGCAAGCCCCGCTCCTTTCAACGCCTCCGGACCGAGCGCGCATCCGGGAACGGGCTGTCCCTGCTCGACCGGTACGGAAATCAGCTTGCAGTTCATGGCCGCCCTCATTGTCGCCTTCTCCCCGTCAAGAAGACCCAATTTTCGCGGCATCCGGAAGCAACCAGATTGCCTAATCCGGCCGCAGGACTTACCATAATGGCAAGGCATATCGATCAGATTGGACAGCGGAAATGGACGCGACAGACCAGCGCCTCATCACCATACTGCGTCATGACGGGCGATGCAGCCTTTCCGACCTCGCCGCCGAACTCGGCATCACCCGCGCCACCGTACGGGCGCGGCTGGAACGGCTGAAAAAAACCGGCGAGATCATCGGCTTCACCGTCATCCTGCGTTCCGACGCCATCGACCTGCCGGTGCGCGGCATCATGATGATCGAGGTCGGCGGCCGCAGCGCCGACTCCGTGATCGGAGCACTGAACGGATTCCCGGAGGTGAGCTCCATCCACACCACCAACGGAAAATGGGATCTGGTGGTGGAACTGGGAACGTCCGACCTGATCGAGTTCGATCAGGTGCTGCGGCGCATCCGGCTGATACCGGGAATCACGAATTCCGAAACCAGCCTGCTGCTGGCCACGCCGCGCAGCGTCAGGGCGCGGCTTTAAAAAGGAGTCAGGGCGCGCCGCCGCGAAGGGAGTGAAGCTTCACGGTCAGGCGCTTCGGCATGACCAGCGACAAGGCGTGCAGGAACTCGCTTCTGGCGATCAGGGCGAGCGCGCCCACATAGACCGCTGCGCCCACCGACACCAGAATCGCCAGTGAAAGGACGGGAGCGAAGCCGGCTGGCAGCACCGCGCGAACGAGCAGCACGGCGAGCAGCATGGCAATACCGGCTTCTATGGGAGCGCGCATGATGCGAAGATGCTCGTGCCGGCCGACGCCCGTCATCTGGCCCGCCGCGATGAAGGCCAGCGGGCTGAGCAGCACGGCCCTCAGCAGCATGGCGCAGGCGATGGCGACGATGCCGAAGGACGCGGCGGCTACGATGACGGCCATGTTGGCCACGGTGTGCACCACCTGTATGCGGAACCAGACGCCGGGCCGGCCGCCGCCCTGCACCACGGATCGCTGCACCCCGCTGATCGCCCCCAGCATTCCCATGAACACGAAGGCGTACATCACCGGGGCCGCATCGAGCCATTTCTCGCCGAACAGCACACGAATGGAGAGGTCGCCCACCGCCAGCAGGCCGAGATTCATCGGAACGGCCATGATCATGGCCAGCGACAGGGTCTGCACATAGGCGGAGCGCAGCCGCTCGACATTGCCCTGGATGGAGGCGATCAGCGGCGTGGTGACGCTGATCGACGGCCCGATGATGGCGTCCGTCATGAGGTCGTTGAGCCGGCGTCCGATGGAGTAGAGGCCGAGCGCATGCGGCCCCAGCAGGGAGCCGATGATGCCCCTGTCGATCTGCGAATTGGCGACATCGAGACCCTGCTGCCCGAACATGACCAGCAGGGTCGAGCGCGCGGCTCCGACGGCGCGTGGCGACACCCGCCACAGCGGCGTCCAGCCGGCGCAGTACCAGTTCAGGACGCAGGTGATGCAGTGATAGATGAGGGCCGTCATGACGGCGCTGAGGGCACCGTAGCCCTGAAGCGCCATGACCACGGTGACCGGGGCGAGCGCCAGCGACAGCACTCCCGTCTGCATGCCGATGCGGGCGAGGTCCCGCTTCACGATACGGATCGCGCCCGGAACGCCGCCGATGCCGTTGGCGAGGATGGAGCCGGCCACGACCCACATCAGCGTTTCGAATTCGGGCGTGTCGAGAATGCGGGCGGCCGGGGCGGCTGCCAGCGCGCATCCGGCGGCGACGATGACGGACAGGCCGAGGCTCAGCCAGAACATCGCCGATACGGCGTCGCGCCCGAGGTCCTGCCGCACGATCAGCGTTTCACGAAATGCGGCGGTCGTCACCAGCGTGCCGATGAAGAAGACGACCGTCGAAAGGGTCATCAGGCCGAACTGGTAGATTTCGAGGATGCGGGCGAGGAAAACGGCGAGCAGGAACGCCGTCACCATGTTGACCACCTGCGACCCCACCAGCCAATAGGCGCCCAACCTCGCCTGCTGCTTCAGCACCATTGCGGCTTTCCCCCATCGCTGGCGCACGGCCGGACATTTGCCCGACCGGACTTGCGGAGCACCGGCAAGAATGCGGCCGCCGGCGGCGCAATGGCAAGCGATCAGCCGAGGTAGCAAGTCAACAGCTTGGCGAGGGGGCTACCCCTTATTGTTGCGTTGATGCTTCGTGGAGAGGCGCGGAAGCTGATCGTGCAGACCAGCATCCGCCGACCGCGCAACCCGCTGCCGGCAAACCACGGGGGGTACGTGGCATGGCTGTCAGGCAGGCAGTCTTCCTCGTCGGGGGCAAGGGAACGCGTCTCGGTACGGTGACGGCCGCCACGCCGAAGCCGTTGCTTCCGATCACGCCGGACATGCTGCTCATCGATCTGCTGATCGAGGAGGCGGTGCGCCACGGCTTCACCGACATCGTGCTTCTGGCCGGCCATCTGGGCGACAGCGTCGAGCGCCTCTATCACGGACGCCGGATCAGGGAGGCGACCGTCCGCGTGATCCGCGAGCCGGAGCCGGCGGGCACCGGCGGCGCGCTGCGCCACGCCGCAGGCATCCTCGACCCATGGTTCCTGCTGGCGAACGGCGATTCCTGGTTCGACATCAACCTGCGCGCCCTGACGCTCGCGCCGCCGCGAGCCGGCCTTGCGCGCATCGCCCTGCGCCCGATGGCGGACACGGCGCGCTACGGCTCGGTCGAGCTGCACGGCAGGCGTATCACCGCCTTCACCGAAAAGAAGGCCGCCGCCGGATCGGGGCCCGTTCCGGGGCTCATCAATGGCGGGCTCTATCTGCTCAGGCGCGCGATTCTCGACCGTATCGCCGGCCCCTGCTCCATCGAGCAGGACGTGTTTCCGGCCCTTGTGCGACAAGGCGCCGTCGAGGGCCGGGTGTTCGACGGCTATTTCCTCGACATCGGCCTGCCGGAAACTCTGGCGCAGGCGCGGCGCGAGCTGCCCATGAGGCTGGCGCGCCCCGCCGCCTTCCTCGACCGCGACGGCGTGCTCAACATCGACCACGGCTACACCCACCGGCCCGAGCAGCTGCGGTGGATGGAAGGCGCGCGCGAAGCCGTGCTCGCCCTCAACGAGGCGGGCTATCTTGTGTTCGTGGTCACCAATCAGGCCGGCGTCGCCCATGGCTTCTACCACGAGGCGGACGTGCATGCCTTCCACGCGCGCATGCAGGCGGAACTGGCCGACATGGGCGCTCATATCGACGCCTTCTACCATTGCCCCTTCCATCCGGACGCAACGATCCGCCGGTACAGGCATCCCTCGCATCCCGACCGCAAGCCCAATCCGGGCATGCTGCTGAAGGCGCAGCGCGAATGGCGCATCCGCGACCGCGGCAGCTTCCTCATCGGCGACCGGGAAAGCGACATCGAGGCCGCGAACCGGGCCGGCATACCGGCCATGCTGTTCGACGGCACCAACCTGCTCGCCACGGTGCGGCAGGCGCTGGCCGCCGTCCGCCCGGCCCCGGGCGCGCCGACGCCGATACCGATTTCCATCGAAACTCCAGCCATGCAGGCAGGTTGACCATGCCGTATCTCACAGCCACGCGCCAGAAAATCGCCATCGATCACGGATGGCAGGCCGATACCGCCGTCCAGCGGGCCAGCCGGTGGCTGCTCGATTGCGCCATTCCGCTGTGGGCCGCAAACGGGGTCGACCGCAAGCGCGGCGGCTATGTCGAGCAGATGGCCTTCGACGCGTCGGCGCGGCCGGTCGACTTCAAGCGTACGCGGGTGATCGGGCGGCAGATCTACGTCTTCAGCCATGCGGCCCTGCTCGGCCAGAAAGACGCGCTCGAATGCGCCCGCTTCGGCCACGATTTCCTCACCCGCAATGCGTGGCTCGGGCCGGACGGCGGCTGGGCGCGGCTGCTCACCCCCGACGGGCGCGTGAAGGATGCGACGCCCGACCTCTACGACCTCGCCTTCATCCTCTACGCCTTCGGCTGGTATCGGCGCGCTTCCGGGGACGAGACCGTCGACCAATGGGCGCTCAGCACGCTCGACTTCATCGAGACGCATATGCGCCATCCGGGCGGGCAGGGTTTTCTGGTCGAGAAGCCGGCCTCCGGCGCGCGGCTCCAGAACCCGCACATGCATCTTCTGGAAGCCGCCCTGATCAATCTCGAAGCCAGCGGCGACGCGCGCTTCCGCCGCCTCGCCGACGAGATCGTCGAACTGTTCGCAACGCGCTTCTTCGATCCTCGCACCTCGACGCTGGGCGAACAGTTCGACGAGCGGTGGAACCGGCTGCGCAATGCCGCGGGGCGCGCCATCGAGCCCGGCCACCAGTTCGAATGGGCGTGGATACTGGCGCGCTACCAGCGCCTTACCGGCCGCGACATGCGGCCCTTCGTGGAGGGGCTGACATGGTTTGCCGAGACCCATGGCGTGGAGCACGGCGACTGGCTGGCCCTGAACACGGTTCGCGACGACGGCGTCGTCCTCGATGCCGGCTCGCGCGTGTGGCCCAACACCGAGCGCATACAGGCGGGGGTGGCCATGTTCGAACTGTTCGGCATCGACCCGCGCCCGGTGTTCGCCAGCAGCACGCGCGTGCTGTTCGACCATTTCCTCGATCGGGGCCATTCCCCCGACCGCAAACTGGCCGGAACGTGGATGGACCGGATCGACGCGGAGCGGCGGCCGGTGACGGACCATGTGCCCGCCTCCACACTCTACCACCTGACGATCGCCTTCGCGGAAATGATCAGGATCGCGCCGGAGGTGGAGGACGCCTTTCCATCGTGAGGGGTCCATCGTGACGGGTCCAGCGTGACGGGCCCTTCGTGACACAGGGACAGCTTTTTTTCTTTTCACGAATTGTCGGGGGATGACGATGCACATACTGGTTACCGGCGGGGCCGGCTATATCGGCTCGGTTCTGGTCCCGACACTGCTGGAGCACGGGCATGGCGTGACCGTGCTCGACACCTTCGAGCGCGGCACCACCGAGCTTGCCTCCTGCTGCCGCCATGCGGGCTTCGAGCCGGTTCGCGGCGACGCGCGCGACGAGCGCCTTCTGGACGAGCTGGTGCCCAGGGCCGACGCGGTGATCCCGCTCGCCGCCCTTGTCGGCGCGCCGCTGTGCAAGCAGGACCCGATCACCGCCACGACCCTGAACCGGGATGCGGTGGTGGCGCTGACGAAACGCGCCTCGCCGGCGCAGATGATCGTCTACCCCACCACCAATTCCGGCTACGGCATCGGCGAAAAGGGCATTTTCTGCACCGAGGAAACGCCGCTCAACCCGATCTCGCTCTACGGCACCACCAAGGTGGAGGCCGAGGCAGCGGTGCTGGAGAACGCGCAAGGGGTGACGCTGCGGCTGGCGACGGTGTTCGGCATGTCGCCGCGCATGCGCATCGACCTCTTGGTCAACGACTTCACATGGCGGGCCGTGACCGACCGCGCCGTCGTCATCTTCGAGGGCCATTTCAAGCGCAACTACATCCATGTGCGCGACGTGGTGAAGGGGTTCGAGCACGCGCTGGCCAATTTCGACGCCATGCGCGGCCAGCCCTACAATCTGGGCCTGTCCAGCGCCAATCTCTCCAAGCTGGAACTGTGCGAGCGCATAAGGGCGCATGTGCCGCAATTCGTCTATCTGGAAGCGCCCATCGGCGAGGACCCGGACAAGCGCGACTACATCGTTTCCAACGAGAAGCTGGAGCGCACCGGCTGGATGCCGGACTGGAGCCTCGACGACGGCATCGGGGAACTCATCCGCGGCTACAGGATGATCCGCAACTCGCGCTACGCGAATGTGTAGTACCCGCGAATACGCCCGAAGGCCGGACGCTCCCCCAAAGAGGGTAGCCCGACCGCCGAACGCCCGGTTTGCGCGGCGAAACGCCCACGGAAATACTGGTTACGGCCCGAAGGCCATCGCCTGCCGGACCGATTGCTGAATCTCTGGCATTGGGGGCATATCCATGATCATCGTCAGAAGTCCCTTGCGGGTGTCCTTCTTCGGCGGCGGCACCGATCATCCGACCTGGTTCAACCGGCCCGAGCCGGGAGCCGTGCTTTCCACCACCATCAACAAGTACATCTATGTGCAGCTGCGGCGGCTGCCGGCCGTGTTCGACTTCAACTACCGGGTCGCGTGGGGCATGCTGGAGGAAGTGCGCTGCATGAACGAAATCCGCCATCCGGTGGTGCGTGAGGTGCTCAAGCACTACGGTGCTGCCGACGACAGCGGCTATGAGGTGATCTACAACGCCGACCTGCCCTCGCAGACCGGCCTCGGCTCCTCCTCCGCCTTCACCGTCTCCCTGCTGCACGCCTATTTCGGCAATCTCGGCCGGCTGAGCCCCAAGCATGTGCTGGCCCGCGAGGCGATCTTCGTGGAGCAGGAACTGCTGAAGGAGACCGTCGGCTGCCAGGACCAGATCGCGGCCGCCCATGGCGGGCTCAACCGCATCGACTTCAGCCCCGGCGGCGATCATCGGGTGCGCCCGGTCAACATCACGCCGGCGCGGCGCGCGCTGCTGGAAGATTCGCTGATGATGTTCTTCACCGGCTTCACCCGCTCCGCCGACGCCATCGAGAAGAAGAAGGTGGCCCGCTTCGATGACCGCGCGCGCGAGCTGCGCGCCATGTACGACATGGTGGCCGAGGGCGAGCGCATCCTGACCGATCCGAACTGCCCGCTCACGGAGTTCGGGCGGCTGCTGCACCACGCATGGATGGAGAAGCGCAAGCTCGACAGCTCCGTCTCCAACCCGACCATCGACGGCTGCTACGATGCCGCACGCAAGGCGGGCGCGCTGGGCGGCAAGCTGCTGGGCGCCGGCGGCGGCGGCTTCCTTTTGATGTTCGTGCCGCCGGAGGCGCGCGCATCCGTGCTTTCGGCGCTGGCCAGCCTCACCTTCGTTCCGTTCCGGATGGAGCACGACGGCACATCGGTGGTTCTCTACAACCCCGACCTGACGTCGAATTATCTTACCTCGGCGGCAAGGGTGTCGTAGCCATGAACCTCCATGTGACAGGCACGCAAGCGGCGGCTGACGGTTTCGTCTGCCGCGCCACGGACAGCCTGTGGACGGCCATCGAACGCGCGCTCGACAACGGGTTCGGGCTGGTCTTCGTGACCGGCGGCGATGGCGAGGCATTGGGCCGCCTGACGCTCGGCGACCTGCGGCAGGCGTTGCGCGAGGGCGCGCATCTCGGCAACGCCAGCCTTAGCGGGATCGTCAGGCCCGGCAGCCTCGACGATGCGGATTCGCCCGTTGCGCCGGTGCTGGATGCGCGGCGGCGCATTGTCGGCATCGAGAAGCGGCCGGGCGCTGCGTTCCTGCCGGTGGCCGAGCCCGATCTTTCCCATGCCGAACTGCGCAATCTCATGGATGCGTTCCTCTCGACATGGATTTCCTCGACCGGCGATTACATCACGCGGTTCGAAACCTCCTTCGCCGCGCGCACCGGCATGAGCCACGGCGTCGCCACCTCCAACGGCACGGTGTCCCTGCATCTGGCGCTGGCCGCACTCGGCATCGGCCCCGGCGACGAGGTGATCGTGCCGGACCTGACCTTCGCCGCCTCGGCCAATGTGGTCATCCACCTTGGCGCAACGCCGGTACTGGTCGATGGCGATCCGCTGACCTGGTGCGTTTCGCCCGAGGCCATAGAGCGCGCGATCACGCCGCGCACGCGGGCGGTGATGCCGGTGCATGTGTTCGGCCGGCCGGCTCCGATGACCGAAATCCGCGACCTCGCGCTGCGGCACGGCCTGTTCGTCATCGAGGATTGCGCGGAGGCCCATGGCGCAAGCTATGACGGCCAGCCGGTCGGATCGTTCTCGGATGTGGCCAGCTTCTCCTTCTTCGCCAACAAGATCGTCACTACCGGTGAAGGCGGCATCTGCGTGACAAACGACGCCGACCTCGCCCGGCGCATGCGGATGCTGCGCGACCACGGCATGCGCCCGGAGCGCCGCTACTGGCACGAGGAAGCGGGCTATAATTTCCGCATGACCAATCTCCAGGCATCGATCGGCTGCGCCCAGCTCGACCGCATGGACGCCTTCCTGAACATGCGCCGCAAGGTGCATGAGGGCTATGAGGCGGCGCTCGGGCACCTGCCGGGCATCGCCTTCCCGCCACCCATGCCGTCAAGGCATGCGCCGGTGACGTGGTTCTCCTGCGCGCTGGTGCCGGCGGAAGCGCGGCCACGGCTCATCGAGGCGTGCAGGCAGGCGAACATCGACCTGCGGCCTTTCTTCCACGGCCTCTCCTCCATGCCGGCCTACCGGCGCTATGCCCGGAAATGTCCGGAAAGCGCGCGGCTTTCGGCCTGCGGCATCAACCTGCCGACCTCACGCAAGGTGGACGCACAGACGACCGCGCGGATTGCCGAAATTTTTGCGAGCGTGCTCACGGGAGGTGGGGGCTGAAGCGCGCCGCGATCTTCGCGATCGCTCCTTGCGCTTTAAGCTCTTGTTTTTACGCATGTCGTCATCCCGAAACCGGTTCCCACTTTCGGGCGACATGCTTTGGAGCGAGGCGCCATGATCGCACGGCTCTGCATGGCTCTGGCCGGGCTGCTCGGCGTGACCGCCGCGTGGAGCGCCGACCTTCAATGGGGCGTGAACGGTCACCCCTTCACGGCCTATCCCGACATCTCCTTCGAGCAGCAGCTCGACTATGTGCGCGATCTGGGCATGACATCCTACCGGGTGAACGTTTCCAGCCTCGACCATATTGCCGGGCTGGCGGCGCTGGTGAAGCAGGCAAAGGCGCGCGGCATCGACATCTTGCCGGTGATCACGCCCGATCTCGACCTCGACGCGGAGACGGCCGGCGATCTCTACGCAAAGTCCTACGCCATGGCGGTGACGCTGGTGTCGCGCTTCAGGGACGACATACGCGTGTGGGAGCTCGGCAACGAGATGGAAATCCACGCGCTGATCACGGCCTGCGAGATGCGCGACGACGGCACGCAATACGACTGTTCGTGGGGGACGGCCGGGGGCGACGATCCTTCGCATTATTTCACGCCGCGATGGAAGCAGGTGAGCGCCGTGCTGCGCGGCCTCTCCGACGGAGCCGAGGCGGCGGACCCCACGATCCGCAAGGCGATGGGCACCGCCGGCTGGGGCCACACCGGGGCCTTCGAGCGCATGAAGGCGGACGGCATCGACTGGGACATATCGGTCTGGCACCATTATGGCGACGACCTGAAACGGCCGCTCGAATATCTCAGGCAGTTCGGCAAGCCGGTCTGGATCACCGAGTTCAACCGTTCCAGCGAAAAGGGCGAGCAGGACCAGGCCGACGGGCTGCTGGACATGATGCGCCAGTTTCGCGACCTGCGGGCCGAATACCGCATCGAGGCCGCCCACATCTACGAGCTTCTGGACGAGCCCTACTGGGCACCGAGCTTCGAGGCGGTGATGGGCCTCGTGCGCCTGCGCAAGACGGAGGACGGCAGATGGACGCCGGACGGTGTCAAGCTGGCCTACGGCACGGCCAGGGGGTTCATCGCGGGAGGCGGCAATGCGGAAGCCCTGACGACCGCGCCACCCGCCGCCGCCGGTTGCGACCGGAAGTCGCTGAACAGCACCGTGGTCAATCGTGCCAATCAGGTGGCCTATCTCTATTGCCTCGCCCTGCACCGCCTGCCGACCCCTGCCGAGCAATGGCGCGATTCACTGGCAATGAAACGCGGACAGGGCATCACCGAAATGCTGGCAAAGCTTATGGAGACGCGCGAGTTCCGGCAGGCGCAACCCGTCGAGCGCATGACGAACGCGGATTACATAAAGGGCATCTATATGCTGCTGCTCGGGCGCGAGCCCGATGGCCGGGGCCTGTCGGATTATCTTGCCCGCCTCGGCCGCCGCGAGCTGACGCCGCTGCAACTGGCGCTGGAACTCGCCGGCTCGGACGAGTTCCGCGCGGCCCATCCGCTGCTGTTTTCAGAAATCAAGGCGCAACCTTAAGTCCGCGTGGACGGCAGCGAGGCCATGGCCTGCAATATCTCGCGGTCGAAACGCGCCTCCGAAAAACGCTCGGCATTGAAGTGGCAGGCGAGCGGCGTGACCGTCGCTTCGTTGGCCTCGAAATGTTCGATCGCCTCGGTGAGGCTTTGCGCGTCCTGACGGGAGAAAAGCACGCCGGTCGGCTTTCGCGCCTGCCCGAGCGGCCTCACGATGTCGGCGGCGCCCCCCCGGCCGAAGGCGATCAGCGGCGTTCCGCAGAACTGCGCCTCGGCCAGCGTGATGCCGAAGTCCTCGCAGCCGGCGAACACCATCGCACGCGCATGGGCGATATGGCTTACATAGTCCTTGCGCGGCAGATGGCCGGTGAAGCTGATATTGGGACCGGCGCGCGAGCGCAGATGCTTCGACTGCGCCTCGTCGCCCACCACCACGAGGCGCCGCGACGGCATGCGGGTGAAAGCGTCGATGACGACATCCAGCCGCTTGTAGGGCGCGTGGAAGGCGGCGGTGACGTAGTAATCCTCCTTGGCCGGCACATAGTAGAGCTCGCCCGTGGGCACCGGCGGATGGACAACCATGGCCTCGCGCCCATAGATGCGCCGGATGCGCGAGCGCACATAGCTCGAATTGGCCAGCATCAGGTCCGGCCCGTGGGCCGTGCGCATGTCCCACATGCGCAGCTTGTGCAGCAGGTAGCGGAAGGCGAGGCCCTTCGGCCCGAAGCCGAACCGGCCCTGCCGGAGGTAGGAGAACTGCTCGTCCCACGCATAGCGGATGGGGCTGTGGACGTAGCACAGATGCGGCTGGTCCGGCCGGGTCAGCACCCCTCTGGAGAAGGCCGCCGAGGACGAGATGACGGCATCGTAGCCGGTGACGTCGAACTGCTCGATTAGGAACGGGCAGAGGAAGAACAGCGCCCGGTGATATTTGCGCACCAGCGGCAGCCTGTTGGCGACCGAGGTGTGGAAGGTCACATCGGGGAAATATTCCTCCTTCACCTCGCGCGGGAGGAAGTCGAACAGGGTGAAGACCTCCGCGTTCGGAAACACGGCGCATATGCGCGCCAGCACCCGTTCGCCGCCGCGAAAATTCGGGCACCAGTCATGGACCACGGCGATGCGCGCGTTGCGGTCGACCGCAGGCGCGTGAAGTTCGCTGTCGGCCGGCCCTTCCCACTGTGCGTCGAGACGCGCAACGCGCGCCCATTCGGTCTGGCGTGCCTGATGCATGACGGAAACCCACCCCATTCGAGCGCCCGTTCCGCGAAGGGCGTGAGCCCGAGTTTCCTATGGGGCAAGGTGAAGGAACAAGCTGGTCTAATGGCGTGAAGGGTGAAGAACGGCGATGCCGGCACAGCCCAAAGGCGTAAAGCCGCTACCTCCATGGAGCTATGAACGCCGCAACCGACACCTTATTAGCAGGCTGTTTCCCGCGCCCGCGACAACTAGGATCGTTGCCGGCGACAGTGTGCCTCGGGGCAAGGGGGAAGCGTATAATGGCACTTTCACATGCGGTGATCATCCCGACCTATGGACGCCGGGAAGTTCTGGCCCGCCTGCTCCAGTGGCTTGGAAAGCAGAGCAGATTGCCGGACGAGGTCATCATCTCGACGACGGACGAGACGCAGGTTCCCGATGTCGGGACGCGCTTTCCCGTCCGCACGGTGTTCGGCGTCAAATGCATTGCGGCGCAGCGCAATCGCGGTCTTGAGATGGCGCTCGGGCGCTTCGATTTCATCACCTATCTCGACGACGACCTGATCCCCGCGACGGACTATCTGGAACGCGCCGGCCGCGCGCTGGCGCAGAACCCGGACTGGGCGGTGGTGATGGGCAATATCATATGGGATGGCGCGACGACCGGGGAAATCCCGTGGGCGGACGGGGTGGAGGCGCTGCGCACGGCCGAAGCCCGCGGAAAGGCAGACAGCCGCGCGTTCGATCAGGTGGGCGCGCAAGGCGGCAACATGACGATCCGCACAGCGATGATCGGCGACCTGCGCTTCGACGAGCGGCTGGCGCTCTACAGCTGGCAGGAGGATATCGACTTCACCACCCAGCTTGGTCGGCGCGGCAGGGTGGTCTGCCTGCCGGCCATCCGCAGCGTTCACATGGCGGTCAGAGGCGGGCGCGTCAGCGGCATGCGCTTCGGCTATTCGCAGGTCGCCAACCCCGTCTACCTGCTGCGCAAGGGCACGATGCCCGCCGGCTTCGCGCTGAAGCTGATGGCGCGCAACATCGCCGCCAACACCGTGCGCAGCATCCGCCCCGAAACCCACATAGACCGGCGCGGGCGCCTGCGCGGCAACCTCATGGCCCTCGGCCATCTGCTGAAGGGGCGCGTCGATCCGGAATACATCCTCGAAATCTAGCGACGGAACAGGAACCATGCTGCGCTTCACCCCGATCATCTCATCGCGTCCCGGCACCTTCCTGTCGATCTGCGTGGCCTCGGCCACGCTTGTGCTTGGCGCTGGACCCACCCATGGCGAAGACTACCGGCTGGGTGCGCAGGACAAGATCCGCGTCAAGGTCTACGAATGGCGCGCCTCGCGCGACACCGTGTTCGAATGGACCGCGCTCAACGACGTGTTCATCGTCAGCGCCTCAGGCTCGCTCTCGCTGCCGCTGGCCGGCGAAGTCGATGCGGCCGGGCGCACCACCGCGGAGCTTGCCGGCATCATCGGCGACAGCCTCGTGCGCAACATGGGGCTTGGCCGCAAGCCCGACACCGCCGTCGAAGTGGTGCAGTACCGCCCCTTCTACATTCTGGGGCAGGTCACCCAGTCCGGCGAATTCGCCTATCGTCCCGGCCTGACCGTGATGCAGGCGCTGGGCATCGCCGGCGGCATCAAGGTGCGCGAGGAGCGCATGGACCGCTACGAGCGCGAGATCATCCAGGGGCAGGGCGAAGCGAAGCTGATCGGGCTCAGCAAGATCAACCTGCTGGCGCGCAAGGCGCGGCTGGAGGCGGAACTGGCGCAGGCCATCGCTATCGACTTCCCGCCGCAACTTGCCGCACTTCGCGACGACAGCGAGGTCGCCCTGCTGATGAGGCAGGAGGAATCCATCTTCAAGGCGCGCAAGGAAGGTCTTGAGACGCAGGTGCGGGCCCTGAGCAACCTGCGCGACTTCCTCGAAAAGGAAGTGACCTCGCTCGGGGCGCAGCTGGTGTTCCTCGACAAGCAGATCGAGCTTGTCCAGAAGGAACTGGGCAGCGTGTCTTCGCTGGTGCAGCGCGGGCTTGCCGCCGCCCCCCGGGAGCTTTCCCTCGAACGCGCGCTGGCGCAGATACAGAGCGAGCGGCTTGCCGCCGAAACCAGCCTGCTGCGCAGCCGGCAGGAAATCAGCCGGACCGAAATCCAGATCATCGAATTGCAGGATTCGCGGCGCAACGAGATCACCGGCGCGCTGCGCGACACGCAGGTGGAACTCGACGCGCTCGACCGCAAGGCCGAGACCACCGCGCGGCTGATCTTCGAATCGGAACTGGCCGCGCCGCGCCTGATGGCCCGCCGCGCCAGCATGGAGCAGGCCGAGCCGCTCTATACGATCTACAGGCCGGCTGCCGACGGAACCGTATCCGAAATCGAGGCGACCATGGCGACCCCGGTGCTGCCGGGCGATACGGTGAAGGTCGAGATCCCGATGCCGCCGGAGTACCTGAAGGCGATCGGCAGCGCGACGGATGGCGGGCCGGGAACCTCGGCCATCGGCCCCACCTCGCTGGAGGTGGGTTCCGCCGACATTGCCGGCGGCAGTTCCACGGCTCGATAAAAAAGACCGTTACCCCGACGCCGGAAGCAGCGGGCCGGGCTGGCCGAACGCCTGCCCGTGCGGCGGCGGGCTCACCCATATGCGCGCGCAGCAGGCCATCACCACCGCCAGCGGCACAAAGAACCCCATGCCCGGATCGGCAAGGCCGCCGGCGAGCGATGCCGCCAGCAGCGAGGCCAGCGCGCCTGCCCGCGCGCTCGCCATGATCGCATCCGCCTCGGCGTCGACAGCGCGCCGCGCCCGGCCGGGCAGCCACAGCAGCGCCGCCAGCAGCATGGCGATCAGCGTCGCGCCGACCACGCCGAGCTGCGACAGCACCGCGATCGGCCAGCTCGACGCGCGCGAGCTTCCGAGGCCGATGCCGAGCCCGCTGGTGTCGAAGAAAGCCTGCATGCTCTTGTAGTTCCAGTAGGCGCGCTCCTGCCCGGAAGCGGAGGCCATCTTGTGGGTGACCATCTGGTCGATGAGCCGCAGCAGCGGCTCGAAGAACTGCGCGCTCCAGAGGCTGACGGCCATCACCGCGAGGCAAAGGAAGGCCATCACCGCCACCAGAAGGACGTCCTGCCGGGTGGGCCTGGCCGAGGCCAGCGAGCGGGCGAGCGACAGCGCCACGGGAATGCCGATCAATGCAAGCCCGACATAGGCCGTCGTCGAGGTGGACAACAGGAGCAGCAGGAACAGCGCCGCTGCAATCGCTGCCGCGAAACGTGAGTTCGTCCTGCGCCAGTAGGTGTAGCTGAAGGCCAGCCCGGCCAGCGACACCGCGCCGAAGGTGGACGCCTCCGAATAGGAGCCGGCGATGCGCCAGAAGCCGCCCTCCCTGGTGAGCGTGAGCATCGCATAGCTGGCGGTGCGGATCGGGGCCAGCACGTCCCCCGCCCCCGCCATCTTGCCGGCGAGGTCCAGCACGCCCATGGCCGTGTGCAGCCCGAACCAGAGGAAGAACCCCCGCTTGACGTCGACAAGCGCTTCCCGGCGGCGCAGCAGCAGGCAAAGGGCGACGAAGACGAGAACCCCGAGCGTGAAATAGGCGGTCTGGGTGACATTCGCGGAGGACGGCCCGAGCGCCGTCTCATAGACGCCGCGGCTGGTGCGCGATGCGATGAAGACGCTGGTCTGCCCCGCAAACAGCCTCGGAAACAGGATCGCTCCGATCAGCGCATGGAACATCAGCACCACGATCACCGGGGCGGCGCCGATACGGCTGAAAACCGCCGCCAGTTCACGCCAGATGCCCTTGCGCGCCACGGCCGTCACCAGAAGCAGCACGGCAAAGACCGTGTAGATCTGCGGCGAAGACCCGCCGAGCGCGGAGAGCGTTCCGATGGCCGTGGCTCCGAAGGCAAGCGAAGCCATGAAGGCCACGACCATCGACCACCCCATGAGACGCACGAAAACGACGATGCACGCGCACACGACGATCCCGGCGACCGAGGGCTGCATGGCCTTTCAGCCCCCGCAGGCCGCGATGCGACCGTATCCGGCGCGCCCTGTGGCGTTAAAACCCACTTCACAGATGGCGGCGAGTCTGGTTGTTTCTGCAAGAGGCGGGTCACGATGCAAATGCAACACGAAGGAGAGCTGTGTGACCCTGGCACTCATCGCGGTCGGCGCGGCTGGGATTTTCATCGGCGCACGTTTCCTCGCGCCTGCAATCCTCGTCTTCACGCTCATCGTGGTCATGGTGTCGATCCTGACCGGCGTCTTCCTCGGTTCGTCGCTCAAGCTCATCTTCCTCAGAACCCTTTACCTGATCCTGACCTTGCAGGGGTGCTACCTGATCGGCCTCGGCCTCACGGTGCTCACCCATCGCAGGACGGACAATCGCAGCACGGACACCGGGGGCAGGACCGACATCGACACCGCTTCCGACAGCGATCCGGATCGGCCCGGCCGGCCATCGGCACGGCAGGCCGGCCTCAGGAAGCCCGGTCGAACTTCATCACCGCGCCGGCCGTCCGGATGAGGATCAGAAAGTCGGTGCGCATCGACCAGTTGCGCACATATTGCGCATCGAGCAGCACGCGTCCGGCATAGTCGACCGAATCGCGCCCGGTGACCTGCCACAGGCCGGTGAGGCCGGGCCTGGTGCGCAGGTAGTCCTTCGCGACGGGGCCGTAGCGGCGCAATTCCTCGGCAACGATCGGCCGGGGACCGACGCAGCTCATGTCGCCGCGCAGGATGTTGAAGAGCTGCGGCAGTTCGTCGAGGCTGGACTTGCGCAGCAGGCTGCCCGGTACCGTGAGGCGCGGATCGCGCTTCAGCTTGCGGGACCTGCGCCATTCCTCGGCGGCCTGCGGATCGGCGGCCAGATGCGCATGAAGGCGCTCCTCGGCGTCCCTGACCATGGTGCGGAACTTGTAGCAGCGAAACGTGCTGCCGTTGAAGCCGATCCGCTGGTGGGAGAAGATGACGGGCCCTCTGGAGGTCAGCCTGATGAGCAGGGCGACCACCAGCATCAGCGGCAGCGCCGCGATCAGCGCCGTGGCGGCGACCGCAATGTCGAGCGCCCGCTTCGGCCTGCCGCCCAGCGGATGCGACCAGACGTGGACGAAGCCGCTCGATGCGGCCGCCGGTATGGAAACCGCCGCATCCTGCATCTCAGCCGGCTTTTGCCGCTGGAAACCTGAAGCCGGAATGCGCCTGCGGTCCAGAAATGACCGCCCCCGTCCCGGAAGCGCGCTGCTTCCGGCATAAGATCTTTCCCTGATCGACATGCCAAAAACGCCCCTTGCCGCCCGTTTGTGCCCGCTTGTTCTTGTCCATGCAGGATGTCGAAGAGGGCGGCCCACCCGCAAGCGGCTCAATAGTGGTAGCGATGCGGAGGGGTGGAGCAGGGATTACGACAAAATGCTGGCCTGGCTGTCCGGCCGGTTGTGTTGGCAGCCCCTGCTAACCTCCTTTGGCGACCCGGCTCACCTCGCGCCACAGCGCATCGGCCGTCCTTTCCCATGTGTAGCGCGCGGCCATCGCCTGCCCCCGCGCCACCATGCCGGCGCGCAAGCGCGGCTCGCGCCCGAAGCGCTCGATGGCCCCGGCCCACGCTTCCGGCGAATCCGCATCGGCATAGACGACATCGTCGCCCAGCACTTCCGGCATGCTGCCCAGCGCGCAGGTGATGACGGGCGCGCCCGAATTGAGCGCCTCGAGCTGGGTCATCGCGAACCCCTCGGTCCGCGCCGGCTGCACGAAAACCAGCGCATGCTGGTAGAGCGCACGCAAATCCGCGTCGCTGACGTCGGAGACGACGACGAGCCTGTCGCCGACCTCCTGCACGGCACCGACAGCCTTGCGCAGATCGGCCCTTGCAATCACCGCCAGCCTGATCGGGCTTTTTCCCATGCGGGCGAAGGCGCGATAGATCACCTCGACATTCTTGTAGGCAAAGGCGCTGCCCAGCATCAGCACATAGCCGTGCGGCCGCAGGCCGAACCGCGCAAGCACGGAATTGTCGGGCGAGACCCGCAGGATATGGTCCGCGCCATTGTGGATGACGGCGATCTTCGAAGCCGGCGCGATCCCGAAGCGCTGGAGCATGCGGCTCGAAAACTCCGAAACGGTGACGACCCGGCGCGACATGCGCCCGGCAAGCCGCATCAGCGGGCGATGGGTGCGCAGTTCGCCGGGCGGATAGGACTGCGGATAGAGGAACATCTGCGCGTCGTGCAGATAGGTGAGCGCGCGCGGATGCCAGAGCGGGGCGACATTGGCGAAGTTCACCAGCGTTCCCTTCCATGCCATCAGGCCGAGGTCGACCGGCTCCCAGAACTTGCCGCCGATAAGGTCCCGGCGGCGGATCGGGATCGCCTTCAGCGGCAGCGAGCGCACGGCATTGCCCGGACACAGCACCTCGATCGAAAAGCCGGAAAAACGTTCGTCGCCGGCCGCTATCGCCCTGTCCCATGCGGCCAGAACCTCCTCGGCCACGCGTGAGGTTCCGGTGATGGGCCCGCGCAGGAAACGACCGTTGATAAAAATTCTTGCCCGCTGGCCACCCTCGCCCATTTCATTGCCCCGGCTGTTGCGCCATCCATATCGGGATCATCCGGAAACGGTAGGCCATTGCCTCACGATCCGTTTGACTCGTCAATGATTTCGGATTGAGATTCCGCCGACACTGCCCGGAAAACCGAAGCCGCGGGAGGCACGAGTGGAGAAGCGGAATCTCGCTATCTTCTTCTTCGCAGGCTGTTTCAGCACCATGACCGACGGCTGCCATGTGCGCGCCTGCCAGGACCTTGAAATGCTGCTTGCCCTTGGCTGGCGCGTGGCCGTCTATTCCTATCGCAACCATAGCCAATGGCCGTGGAACGCGAAGGGCATCGACACCTTCCGTGCCCGTTTTCCCGGCGTCGACCTCGTGCTCGACGAGTGGAACTGGAAGCTGGCCTTCGTCCAGAAGCTCAAGGGCGTGATCGCCTATTTCGGCAGCTGGCCGGGCAACCGCGCCCTGCGCACCTGGCTGCCACGGCTGACGCCGGAATTCGACAGGTTGCAGCGCGACCCCGACCTGAAGCTGGCGCTGGTCAGCTATCCATGGGGCATTTCCCATCTCAACGGCACGCCCGGCCCGCGCATGATCGTCGACACGCACGACCTGTCGGCGCTGGAGGCGATGGCCGGGGCGCCGGCGGGGCGGCTGAACGCGCGCTCGATGCTGACGCTCAGGCGCGAGCTCTTCTATCTCGGCCAGGCCGACGAAATCTGGTCGATCTCCTATGGCGAAGGCCAGTTCCTGCGCTCCATGCTGGCGCGCGAGCGCGTGCGCATCGTGCCGCCCTCGCTGCGAAGCTGGACCATGAAGGCGGCAGCGAATGCGCAGCCCGTCTACGATCTCGTCTTCGTCGGCTCCAACAACCGCTGGAACGGGGACGCGATCAGCGGCTTCCTCACCGCATACGAGAAATGGAACCTGCCGCTGAAGATCGCCATTGCCGGCAGCGTGTGCCGCGACCGGCGGCTGACGCCGGGAAACGGGGTGCAACTTCTGGGCTTCGTCGATGATCTTGCCTCCCTCTATGCAAAAGCCCGCGCCGCGATCTGCCCCGTCGAGGGCACCGGCACCAAGATCAAGCTGATCGAGGCGCTTTCGGCCGGCCGTCCGGTCTTTGCTGCGCCCGGCGCGCTCACCGGCCTGCTGCCCGGCTACGAAGGCTGCGTGCTGCCGCTCGACCGCGAAAGCATCGCCACCCTGCTCGGCAACCCCGATGCGCTGCGCGCCGCGCAGGAAGCGGCGGCGCGCTACGCCGGGGCCTACAGCTTCGAGCGCGTGGTCGCCGAAACGAGCGAGGGTCTGGCCGGCGCGCCGATGGATCATTTCATCGTTTCACGGAATCGATGAAATGACCTGTCTGTTTGTTTCCGCGCAGTTCCGGACGCAAAACCGCTTCCCACTTTTGCCGGAACCGCTCCAGCGGCGAGCGGCAGCCCGTCCATACCGGCCATCAACTCCAGATAACGCTTCGCCGTGTCGTCCCAGCTGAATTTTTCGGCCTGCCCCCGGCCGCGCGCGATCATGGCGTGCCTCAGCGCCGAATCCTCGGCCAGTTGCATGAAGCGCTCGAACCAGATGTCGGCACGGTCGGGCGGCGCGTAGAGCACCGCATCGCCGCCGATCTCGGGAAGGCTGGCGCGATCCGACGCCACCACCGGGCAGCCCCGGACCATGGCTTCCAGCATGGGAAGGCCAAAGCCTTCGACCAGCGAGGGAAAGGCGAGGCACAGGCAATCCTCAAGCAAGGCGGCAAGCTCGTCGTCGCCGATCCGGCCGAGCCAGCCAATGTTGGCGGCTTCCCGCTCCTGCGCCTTGCCGAAGACGCGGCCATCCGAAAGCCCGACCACGGCGACCCGCAGCCCGGCCTGTGCAAGGCGCTCGCCCATGCCCAGGATAAGGTCGATGTTCTTGTGAGGAGCGCGGCTGCCCAGGAGCACGACGGTGCCGGGACCCGCCGCAAGCTGCGTGCGGATCGAATGGCGCGACGCCCAGCGCAGGGCGTGCTCGTGACCGTCCGGCGCTATCGTGATCTTCTGCGCCCTGCACAGGCCGTAGCGCACAAGTTGCCCGGCCGAGCATGCGGACACCGTCGTGACGTGCCGAACCCTTGCGGCAAGTGCCGGGACCAGCGTGCGATAGAGCAGGCGGAACGGCAGCGCATAGCTTTGCGGACAGGCGCGCGTGTTGAGGTCGTGGATGCACAGGATCTGCCTGCCCGTCGCCAGAGGCCCGGTGTTGCACAGGCTGACGAGGCCGCCCCTGACCTTCGCCGGAAGCACGGCCTGCTCCCAGCCATGGCCGCCGAAGCTGCCGATGACGCGGGTGCGGATCGCGCCAAGCGCAAGCTCGTCCTTGCGGTCCGGCGGCACCAGCAGCTCGACGCTCAGGTTGCGCGCCAGCGGATCGCCGGCCGCGATGCGGGCATCGAGCGCGCGCACCACCTCGCGCGCATAGCGCTGCACACCGGTGACGGGCTGCGCCAGGAACCGGCCGTTGATCGCCCAATGGCGCGCGCCCGTGCTCATGCCGGCCGGAGCGGCGGGTTGCCGCCGCGCCGGCGACGCAGGCGCAATCCGGGAAGACGCCGCGCATGCGCCAGCAGGACGCCCATTATCGGCGCGTTGGCGATACGCAGGGTGCGGGCAAGGTCGGCGAGCGTGTCCAGCGGCGCGCGGCCGCGCTCGGCCACCACCATGACGCCATCGAGAAGCGGGCAGACAAGCAACGCGTCGGCCCCGTGCTCATAGGCAGGCAGATCGACGACGATCACCGTGTAGCGGTCCAGCGTGTCGAGCAGCGCCTGCATGTTGGGCCGCAGGGCAAGGCTGTGCGCCCCGCGCTCCCCGTTCGGCAGGAAGTCGAAGCCCGCGAGAGCAGCGGTCTGGATGGCGGCCACCGCCGGGTGGCCGGTCTCGCTTCCCTTGCCGGCGGGGGAAAGGGGGCCGGCGGGGGAAAGCTGGCCGGCGGGGGAAAGCTGGCCGGCGGGGGAAAGCTGGCCGGCGGGGGAAAGCTGGTCCTGCAAGGCCCGCGTCAGGGCCGCTTGCGTATCCAGATCGATCAGCAGGGTCGGCACACCGGATGCGGCGTAAAGCGCTGCAAGATTGCCGGCGACCGCGCTTTTCACCCGGCCCGGCAGGGCGGAGGTGACGCCGATGCAAAGCTGCGTCCTGCCGGTATCGGCCAGGCTTATGACGGCCCGCGCGCCCCTCAGGCCGGTGCTGAAGGGGGAGTGCGGATGGCGGATCACCTCGTCGCAGAGGCCCGCCGCCTTGCGGAAGCCGCGATGCGGCAGCTCGCCCATGCACACCAGCCCCAGCTCCTCGCCGATCTGGCGTGGCGTGCGCAGGGTCCGGTCGAGACTGTGGCGCACGAAGGCAGCCCCGACACCGAGCATCAGCCCGGCGAAGGCGCCGAAGATCAGGGTCAGCCGCTTGCGCGGATGGCTCTGCACCGTCGGCTGCACCGCAGGCGTGATGACACGCGAATTGGCGATGAGGAAGGGCTGCTGGTTCACGGCGCTGGTGTAGGCGGCCAGAAGGCTCTCATACATCTTGCGATAGGTCTCGGCCGTAACCTCGAGCTGTTCCAGCGTGGGGGCGTCGGTGCGGCTGTCCGTGCCGGCCGCCTCGTCCGGCCGGTCGACGCGGTAGTCGTAGGTGGCGCGGAATTCCTGCGCGATCTGTGTCGCCTTGTTCATCTGGGCGCCGGCCTCGTCGATGCGCTTTTCCAGCCATGCCACGCCCTCGCGGGCAGAGGCGGCGCGGTTTTCCATCTGCTCGCGCACGAAGGCGTCCGCCGTGGCGTTGGCGATGCGCGCGGCCAGCGTCGGGTCCCGCGACCTGAAATGGATGTCGATGGCATAGGAGACGCCGACGCGCTGGACATCGAGATTGGCGGCGAAGATCTCGGCCGCCCTCTGCTGCGGGGTCAGCCCGTCATCGACGTCTTCGGCGCGTGGCGCAACATAGGGCGTGCCGGTCGCCAGCGCCCGCAGCTTCTCCAGCCTCTGCCCGAGGCGCGAGCCGCCCGGACCCGTGAAGACCGGGTTGTGCGCGAGGTCGAGCCGGTCGATCACCATCATGGCGATCTTCTGCGAGCGCAGCAGCGCAAGCTGGCTTTCGATCTGGGCCGTGTCGAGGGAGAGATGCACCTCCACCATCTGCTGCTGCATGAACTGCGGCAGCTTGGGCTCGATCAGGATCTGGGTGCGGGCGGTGAAAATGCGGTCGGAGGTGGCGAGGTAGAGGCTGGCTCCCGCGACGCCGACCAGCGCGCACATCAGGATCGAGACGATGTACCTGCGGAAAAAGGATAGGATGTCCGACAGGTCGACGAAATCGGCCGAACCGCCGCCGCGCCATTCGGTTCTGGCTGCCGCCGCCCATTGCCGTTCCAGCATGGCCTAGCCCCCTGCCTGCTCCTGCCCCTGCGCCTCAAGACTAGCGCCGCGTCCCGTGTGCGAAAACACGGCCAATCGAGGTAGGCGCCATCAGGCGATCTCGCGCAGAGCCGGGCGCGCCGTCTCTTGCGCCTGCCCCTTGTCCGCGACCGGCAGCGGATGGACGAGCGCGCCTTCGGTCTTGTCGAGATACTGCATCAGCGCCGTCACCAGATGGTAGAAGATGCTGGCCGGCACCTCGCTGGCCACGGCCCTGCCGCGCTCGTCTATGCGGTCGATCCAGAAGCCGGTCGGCGCCGGATCGATGTGCCAGCGGAACAGGCGCGCGACGCGGGCCTCGATCTCCGGCTTCAGGTCCGGCCCGTCGGCGCGGTCGAGCGCGATGGCCGCCTTGATCGCTTCGGTCTGCGGCCAGCTTCGCGAGATCAGGTCGAGCGGCAGCCCGTCGCGCGACACGGCGCCATAGGCCAGCCCGGTGGCGCGGTTCAGCCCGTTGGCCACGGCCGAGGCATAGAGCTTGCGTGCATAGCGGATGAGGTCGGACTGCTTGCTGCGGGCCGCGAAATCGACCAGCAGCGAGGCCCATTCGAAGTGATGGCCGGGCTCGGTCCACAGGCCCTGCCCGCCCTGCGCCGGCTTCCACTCATTGTCGAAATATTCGCCGAGCGTCCAGCTTTCGGGGTCGAAGAAATGCGTCCTGAACAGGTCGACGATGCGCGCGGCACGGCGCAGATAGCCGCGCTCGCCGGTGACCTCATGCCAGGCGAGGAACGCTTCCAGCATGTGCATATGCGGGTTGGAGCGGCGCAGATCGGTGCCGTCGCAGGTTTCGAGGAAGCCGGTCAGCCGCTCGTCCTCCAGCCAGGTTTCGACGAAGGCCATGGCCTCCCCGCCGCGCGCCAGCGCATCCCTGTTGCCGGCGCGGTGGGCCCAGGCGAAGGCCAGCAGCACGCAGGCATGGTCGTAGGCGTCCTCGCAAGGGTCTGCGATGGAGCCGTCGACATTGAGCGTGCGCGCCCAGCCGCCGCGTTGCGTGCGCCCCTTTTCCATGAAGGCGATGCCATGCGCGATCAGCTCGTCCGCCGGCCCATCCCAGCCGCGCAGCCTTGCGACGGAATAGGCATAGACCTGACGCGCCATGGTGCGCATGCGCTTGGGCTTGCCGAGCGGCGTGCCGTCGAAGGCGACGGCCTCGTGGAAGCCGCCATGGCGCTCGTCCACGCCGGCCGTCGACCAGCGCGGCAGCGTCTCCTCGAACAGCCAGTGGGCGACGCGCTGGCGCCATGCGCCGGGCAGCACGACGCGGTCATGGGCGGGGGTGAACTTCACCTCCAGCCGGCCCCATTTCTCAAGCTGCTCCACGACATGCCTGACATTCTGGCTCTCGGCGACGGGGGCGACGAAGGTGGCGTCGTCGGTCGCCACCACGGCGACGTCCCTCAGCCCGACAGCCGACAGGAGCCTGCCGCTGCTGCGCAGATAGGAACGCTCGCAGTCGATGGCGACGACATCGCCGGTCACCACATTGCCGCGCTCGTCGGTGGGGCTCGCCTCCAGCAGCGACTGCCACGATCCCAGATCGCTCCAGCGGAAACCCGCCGGCACCATGGCGATGTTGCACAGATGCTCCATGATGGCATAGTCGACCGAGATGGAAGGGATCGAGGCATAAGCCTCCAGCGGCAGCCAGATGCCCGACAGGTCGCGCACGGCGATGTCGAGCGCGCGTTCCGCATGCAGCCAGATATCGCGGTGATGGCGAAGGAAGGCGGCGCGGATGACGCTCGCCCTGAACAGGAAGATGCCGGTGTTCCAGAAGAAATCCGAGGTCGCCACGTAGCGTGCGGCCGTTTCGGCGTCCGGCTTCTCGACAAAACGGACCACGCGGCGCACGCCGGGACAATCGACGCCGTTTCCCGCGCGATCCTGCGCGGCAAAAGCCTCGCCCGCCTCGATATAGCCGTAGCCGGTTTCCGGGCGCATCGGCTTCATGCCGAACACCACCACCTGCCCGGCCTGAGCTGCGGGAACGCCGGCTTCGACGCTTTCCCAGAAATCCCGGTCGGTTGAAATGACGTGGTCCGACGGAACGATGAGCACCATGCCGTCGCCATGGCTGGCGATGGTGTGCAGGGCCGCGATTGCCACCGCCGCGGCGGTGTTGCGTCCGACAGGCTCGAAGACGGGGCCGCCGCCGCTGAAATCCAGCCCGGCAAGGTCGGTGCGGATCCGCTCCGCATTGCGCTCGGCGGCGATGACGTGGATGGGCGTATGGCCGGTCTCACGCGCCTTCAGCCGCCGCACCGTCTTCACCAGCATGGAACCGTCGCCCGACAGATCGTGGAATTGCTTGGGATTGTCTTCCCGCGAAAGAGGCCACAGACGCGACCCCACCCCGCCGCTCATCACAAAACACGAAATGCGTTCGGCCATGACCAGCTCCCCATGATCCACCTTGTTCGACAGAATCTTCGCCCCGCCCGGCCCACGCCCCGCATGAGGGGATGCGAACCGGTTCAGGGCCGGACCATAGGCGAAGTCGCAAAGGGTGCCGGTTAACCTGGGTTAGCGATTGCCAGAAGGTGTTAAAGCGCGCCGCGATCCTTCAGATTCGCTCCTTGCGCTTTAAGCTCTTGTTTTTACGCATGTCGCTGCCCCGAAACCGGTTCCCGCTTTCGGACGACATGCTCCGGCCTACCGCCGGAAGGCTTATCGCGCAGCATAGCAAGGGGAATTGACGATGCCTGACAGGTGCGGATTCAGGTCCGGCTCAGGCGGCGCGGCGTTCGCCCCGCCCCTGCGCGTCCGTGTCGCCATCGGCGCCGGCCAGCCTGACGAATGCCTTGATCGGCAGGTGATCGGAAGCGACCCGCGCCAGGGGCGTGTCGTGCACCGTGACCGGGGAGACGATGTCCGAGCGGTTGGCGATGATGCGGTCGAGCGCCAGCAGGGGCAGCCGCGACGGGAAGCTCGGCACCGCCTGCGGCAGCGGCCCGAACGCCTCCTCGAACAGGGCGAGCGCCGAGCGGTCGTTGAGGCGCCATTCGTTGAGATCGCCCATAAGCAGCGTCGGCGTGTCGGCGCTGTCGCTCATGATGTCGAGGATGGCGCGCGCCTGCAATGCGCGCGAATGGCGCAGAAGGCCGAAATGGGCGGCCACGATCCTGATGCTGCCGCCGGCTTCCAGGTCGATCTCGGTCATGATGGCGCCGCGCGGCTCCAGCCCCGGCAGCCTGAACTGGTGGACGTCACGCACCATGCCGCGCCTGAACAGCACGACATTTCCGTGCCAGCCATGCGCCCTGGCCTTGCCGAAGACCGGCACAAGCGTAAGCTCCGCCTCGCGTTCGAGACGCGCCAGATCGAGAAGCCCTTCCCTGTTGCCGAAGCGCTTGTCGGCCTCCTGAAGGGCGATGACATCGGCGCCGATCTCATGGATGACGCGGCCCGTGCGCTCGGGATCGAAGCGGCCGTCCGTGCCGATGCATTTGTGCACATTGTAGGAAGCCACGACCACGCCGGGCTCGCCGCCGCGTTCCACGGCCGGCACACGGCCCGGATGGTCGCGGCGCATGCGAAGCCGCTCCAGGATGCTGGCCGGAAGCCCATTGCCGAACTTTTGCATTGTTCCTTGCCGTCTCCCTGCTGCTGGCGCAGACCGGTTGGAGAATTTCCGCTTTTCTGCCAATCGCGGAAACGCTCCAACCTCTTGTTTTACGCAATTCCGAACGCAAACCGCTTCGCACTTTTGCCGGAATCGCTCTGGCGATGCGAGTCGGAGCTTTCCCCTAAAATTAGGAAAGCACGAATCGCGATGCAACGCCCGATGTGCATGAAACTGTTTTCCGTCAAAGATAGGGCGAACCGAGCCACAGGAGACGATCCACCAGACGCACCGGAAACGGCCGCGCCCGCAACTCGGTCATCGTAACCGGCGTCGCCCTGTCGATGACCGCGGCGATGCGCGCATCGATATTCCCGGCAAATCCGGCATCCAGCACCTCCAGATCGATCTCGAAGTTCAGCCGCAGCGAGCGCGGGTCGAGATTCGAGGAACCGACGAAGGCCCATGTGCCATCGATGGCCAGCAGCTTGGAATGGTCGAACGCACCCTGCGCCCGCCAGACGCGGCAATAGCTGCGCAGCACCTGGTCGAACTGGGCGGTCATGGCCCTGTCGACCAGCACGAGATTGTTAGCGGCCGGCACCACGATGTCGATGTCGACCCCCCTGCGGGCCGCCGTGGTCAGCGCGCTGATCAGTTCCCGGTCGGGCAGGAAATAGGGCGACATGATGCGGATGGAGCGGCTGGCGACGGAAAACGCGCCCATCAGCATCTTGTGGTTGGTTTCGAGGCTGGCGTCGGGACCGGACGGCAGCGCGCGCATGAAGACCGGACTTCCGGGTTCGACCGCCACCTCCTCGACACGCCATGCCTCGCCATCGAGCCTCTCGTCGGTGGCGAAGTTCCAGTCCTCGGCGGCAATGGCGAAAATATCGGCCACCACCGGCCCCCGGATGCGGAAGTGCGTGTCGCGCGCGCTGGCCCCGCCGGCAAACTCGGTGGTAAAGCCCTGCCTGATGTTCATGCCGCCAGCGAAGGCGACCGCTCCGTCCACGACGAGAATCTTGCGGTGCGTGCGCAGATTGGCATAGGGCAGGCGCAATCCGACGATGATCCTGCCGTTGAACACTTTGGCATCGACACCGCCCTCACGCAGATAGCCGACGATGCTGGGCACCGAATAACGGGCACCCACCGCGTCGATAAGCACACGCACGGCGACCCCGCGCCTGACGGCCGCGATCAGCGCATCGGCAAAACGCAGGCCGACAGGGTCGCGGTCGAAGATATAGGTTTCGAGGACGATGCTGCGGTGCGCGCCCCCGATGGCCCCGACCATCGCCGCATATGCCTCGTCGCCGCTTCCCAGCATGTCGATGGTGTTGCCGGCAACCATGCGGTGATGGGTGAGCTTGTCGCCGACCTTCCCCAGCGCGGCGAACCGGGCGCCGAAACGCTCCGTCACCAGTTCCTCGCTCACATCGGCTCCCGGATGCGACGCCTTCTCGTGGCCGGCCGCGGAGCGTTCCGCCGCAATGCTGTCGCGCCGCATGCGGTTGACGCCGGCGACCGCATAGATCAGCGCGCCGACAAAGGGTGAAAGGATGATGACGCCGACCCAGCCGATGGCCGAACGCACCTCGTCCTTGGTCATGGCCGCGTGGATGCCGGCCACCGCCGCGACCACCACCGAAAGGGCAGCAAGCAAATGCGGCCAGTAAGCCAGCAGGATATCCCACATGAACGCTCGACTCCGACAATCATGCCTTGCAAGCAAAACTAGATCATGTATCGCCAAAGTGGAAATCGCTGTACGCTGAAAGTCCACAAACGGGAAAGCGCGGCGCAGAAAAAGGAGGTTTCACCGTTCGTCCAGAGTTCTTGCGCCAGATCAATGACGCAAAGCCCGTCCAGCGCCACACAGGTCTCCCCTGCAATGCCGGACGGTTCCATCCCACATTGCCCTGTCTGCCAGGGTTCCCTTCAGGAGAAACGAACATGAAGCTCAGGCTCATCGCCAGCACGATTCTCGCGGCTTCGCTGCTTGCCGCGAATATCGCGGAAGCATGCACGCGGGTGGTCTATCACGGCCCCGAAGGGCGCAACCTCACGGCCCGCTCCATGGACTGGAAGGACGAGATGATCTCCAACCTGTGGGCATTTCCACAGGGAATGAAGCGCAACGGGGCGGCAGGCCCGCGATCGGTCGAATGGACCTCGCGCTATGGCAGCGTGATCGTGTCGGGCTACGACATCTCGACAACGGACGGCATCAATGAAAAGGGCCTCGTGGCAAACGTGCTGTGGCTTGTGAACGCGCAGTATCCCGAGGATGACGGGCAGACGCCGCGCATCTCGCTCTCGGTCTGGGCGCAATATTTCCTCGACCAGTTCGCCACCGTTGCCGAGGCGGTCGAGCATGCGCGCACCACACCGCTCTATCCGGCCACCGGCGAAGTGCCCGGCCGTCCCGGCAAGCTCACCACGCTGCACCTGTCGCTGTCCGACGCGACGGGCGACAGCGCGATCTTCGAATGGATCGACGGCAAGCTGGATATCCACCACAGCCGCGACTACCAGGTGATGACCAACGAGCCCCGCTTCGAGGACCAGCTCGCCATCACCCGCTACTGGGGCAAGGTTCCCGGAAACGTGTTCATGCCCGGCACCAGCCGCGCGGAAGACCGCTTCGCGCGCGCCTCCTTCCTCATCAACGCGATTCCGAAGACAGACGACATGCGCGAGGCGGCCGCCGCCGTGTTCAGCGTCATCCGCAACGCCTCGGCGCCATGGGGCATCTCGATCGACGACCAGCCCAACCTGTCGACCACGCGCTGGCGCACCGTGGCCGACCACAAGGACATGCTCTACTATTTCGAGTCCGTGTATTCGCCGAACGTGTTCTGGGTGGATGTGAAGAAGATCGACTTCGCCGAGGGCAGCGGCGTGCGCAAGCTCGATCTCGGCCCCGACCAGCGCCACATTTTCAGCGGCGAGGTTTCCGGAAAGTTCGAGGCCGCCGAACCCTTTACCTTCGAGCCCGCCGAGTAACAGGCGGCGGATCATCCTCCCGGTTCCCATGCGGGCGCCGGGGGGAAGGCGACACGCATTGGAACCGGGTGGGCGATCAGCCGGGAAGAGCGCCCGACAGGACGGCGGCGACGAGAGCGATCACCACCGCCGGCACGCGCCGGCACGCATTGCCGGCGCCGGTCAGCGCATAGGTCAGCGCGCCGATGAAGATCACGCTCAGACCATCTGATGCCGGCGGCAGCCGTGCCGTTCATCGAAAATTGCGTGTATGCCACCACCGTCGATGACATCGTGGCGAAAGCCGGCGTCGCGAAGGGCACCTTCTACCACTACTTCGCCACCAAGGCGGACGTGCTGCTGGCGCTGCGGGCGCGCTTTTCGCAGGATTTCACCGCACGCGCCGCCATCGCCATAGAGGCCGCCCCGCAGGGCGATCATCACGCGCGCTTCCTTGCGTGGCTAAGGGCTGCGGTTGCGACCTATGTCGCCAATTTTCCCCTGCACGACCTCGTTTTCCACGATTTCACCCATGACCGCCGCCGCTCACAGGACAAGGACAAGGACATGGTGATCGACCAGCTCAGCCAGTTGTTGTCCGCGGCCAGCAGGCAGGCGCGTGGGACCTGCCGGATGCGCGGGCTGCCGCTCTCATATTGTTCGATGGAATGCATGGCGTGGTGGACGACGCCATCGCGGCCGGACGCCTCGACCCCGAGCCGCTGTGCAGCACGCTCGAACAGATGCTGGGCAGAATGCCGGTTCGCTGGCGGGACCGGCGTCAGGGCGCGGCGCGATCCTTCAGGTTCGCTCCTTGCGCCTTAAGCGCCTGTTCTTACGCAACTCCGAACGCAAACCGCTTCGCACGTTTGCTGGAATTGCTCCAGCGGCGGCTCATCGTGCCGCCGCCTGCACGGCATGCAGCGTGCGATAGCGCCCGTCGGGGCGGGCGAGCAGTTCGGCATGGCTGCCCTCTTCCACGATGCGGCCTTCCTCGACCACCAGAATGCGGTCGGCATTGGCGATGGTCGCCAGCCGGTGGGCGATGACCAGCGTGGTGCGGCCTTCCGACAGATCGGCCAGCGATTGCTGGATCGCCCGCTCGGTTTCGGTGTCGAGCGCGGAGGTCGCCTCGTCGAGGATGAGGATCGGCGGATTCTTCAGGAAGATGCGTGCGATCGCCAGCCGCTGCTTCTGGCCGCCCGACAGCTTCACGCCGCGCTCTCCGATCACCGTATCGAGTCCGGCCGGCAGCGAGGCGATGACCTGATCGAGCCGGGCGCGCCGCGCCGCCTCCGCGATCTCGGCTTCCGTGGCGTCGAGCCTTCCATAGGCGATGTTCTCGCGGATGGTGCCGGCAAACAGGAAGACGTCCTGCTGGACGATGCCGATATGCGAGCGCAGCGATTTCAGCGTCATGTCGCGTATGTCGATGCCGTCGATCAGGATCGAGCCGGCCTCCACCTCGTAAAAGCGCGGCAGCAGCGAGCAGATCGTGGTCTTGCCCGCCCCGGACGAGCCGACGAAGGCCACCGTCTCACCGGCATTGACCTTCAGGTTGAGGTCCCCGAACACCGGCCTGTCCGAACCGTAGCCGAAGCGGACATGACGGTATTCGATGTCGCCTTTCAGCCCGCTCGCCTCGATGGCGGCGGGACGGTCGGCGATGTCGGGCCGCGTGTCGAGGAAGCGCAGGTAGTGCTGGAAGCCGGCAATACCCTTGGGATACATCTCGATGATCGTGTTGATCATCTGGAGCGGCTGGAAGAACACGTTCACCAGCAGAAGGAAGCCGACGAAGCCGCCGGGCGTCAGCTCGCCATGCACCACGAAGTACGAGCCGGCCAGCATCACCACCACCTGCACGAAACGCATGGAGAGGTAGGAGAGCGACATGGAGGCCGCCATCACCTTGTAGGCTTCCAGCTTGGTGGCCAGATAGTTGCGGTTGTTCTCCGCGAACAGCTTGCGCTCGTGGTCCTCGTTGGCGAACGCCTGCACCACGCGGATGCCGCCGACATTTTCCTCGATGCGGGCGTTGAACTCGGCGACGCGCCCGTAGATCGCGCGCCAGGTGCGCGTCATGCGGCCACCATAGTACATGGTGATCAGCGCCGACAGCGGCAGGATGATCGCCGTGACGAGCGCCAGCGGAACGTGCACCCACAGCATCAGAAGGAACGCGCCGATCAGCGTCATGACGGCAATGAACACGTCCTCCGGACCGTGATGGGCCACCTCGCCGATCTCTTCCAGATCCTTGGTCAGACGCGCCACAAGATGGCCGGTCTTGATGTTGTCGAAGAAGCCGAACGACAGCTTCTGGAGATGGTCGAACGCCTTGCGGCGCATCTCGGTCTCGATGCGGATGCCCAGCATGTGCCCCCAGTAGGTGACGATGACATGCAGGCCGGCGCTCAGCGCATAGACGAGCAGCAGGCCGAGCGCCGCCAGCGCGATCACGCCGAGATTGCCGGTCGGCAGCAGCCGGTCGATGAACACGGTGACCGCCATGGGGAAGGCCAGCTCCAGCAGGCCGGCGGCGACCGCGCTGCCGAAATCCAGCGCGAACAGCTTGCGATGCGGCCGGTAATAGGCGGCGAAGCGCTTCATCAGGTCGCGCTTGCCGAGCGGCTGGTCAGCAGTCCGCAGTGCCGTGTCGGTCATTGCCGCATCCTTCCTCGCGCTGGCGTCGATTGAATGGGTTTCGCCCGACCACATCCTCCCTGCCGGGAGATGAAGGACGGCGGCGCCTGTCGGTTTTTCCTCTGCCAGCCCGGCCTGTGCGCATATGCGACGGCCGGGAGGTCCGGCAGCCGCAGCTTCCGGGTCGAGGCGGCGCACTATCGTGCGCCTGCCGGATTTCTTCAAGACACCCTGAAAAAATTTGCAAAATACCCCTTGAACCTCCAGTCGCTAGAGAAACTACATTGGCCGGACTGGAAGAAGGAACTGCATCATGACCCGGCCCGGAACATCGCGCGCGAGCAATGCGGAGGCACTCGTTTTCCGTGTCGAAGGCATGGACTGCGCCAGTTGCGCAGGCACCATCACCGCTGCGCTCGGCCATCTGCCCGGCGTTTCGGACGTAAATGTGTCGGTGACGCGGGAGCGCCTGGCGCTGTCGCTGGATGCCGTGCAGACGCCGGTCGCTTCCATCGAGAAGGCCGTGCGCAGCCTCGGTTTCGTGCCGACCCTGCTGGATGGAAAGTCCGGCCCCTTGCAGCCGTCCGCCGAAACCCGCGACCATGAGCACGATCACGCGCACAGCCACGATCACGGCGCGGACTGCGGGCACGACCATGCCCACGCGCCAGCGGAGGTCGCGGCCTCCCCCGCCCCGTCGGCATCCCCTGCGGCGCGCAGCGAAAAGCCGTGGTGGCAGAGCGTGAAGTCGCGCCATGCGGCCATCGGCGTGGTGCTGGTGGCGCTGTCCTTCGCGGCGGAGTTCTTCTGGCCGCAAAGCAGCCGCTACGTGTTTTCGGCGGCGACGCTGGTCCTCGTCGCCCCGATCGCGAAGCGTGCCTTCGCGGCCGCCCGCATGGGCGCCCCCTTCACCATCCAGATGCTGATGAGCATCGCCTCCATCGGCGCGCTGATCATCGGGGCGGTCGAGGAGGCGGCTGTCGTGGTGCTGCTGTTCCTGATCGGAGAGGTGCTTGAGGGACTTGCGGCGGCACGCGCCCGCTCGGGCATCAAGGCGCTGGGCTCGCTCATCCCGCGCACCGCCATGGTGGAGGACGGCAACAGCCTGCGTGAAGTGCCGACCGACCGGCTCGCCATCGGCCAGACAGTGGTGTGCCGGCCCGGCGACCGCATTCCGGCCGACGGCGTGGTGCTGGCCGGCATGTCGAGCGTGGACGAATCGCCGATGACCGGCGAGAGCGTGCCGGTGGCCAAGCAGGAAGGCAGCGCGGTCTATGCCGGCTCCATCAACCATGACGGCTCGCTGCGCATCAAGGTGGAGCGCGCGCCGTCCGACAACACCATCGCCCGCATCATCGCGCTGGTCGAGGACGCACAGGAAGCCAGGGCCCCGACAGAGCGCTTCATCGACCGCTTCTCGCGCGTCTACATGCCGGCCATCGTGGCGCTGTCGGCGCTGGTCGCCATCGTGCCGCCGCTGGCCGGATTTGGCGCATGGGACGAATGGATCTATCGCGGACTTGCCCTGCTGCTGATCGGCTGCCCCTGCGCGCTGGTCATCTCCGTTCCGGCAGCCATCGCCTCCGGCCTTTCCGCCGGCGCGCGCCACGGCATGCTGATCAAGGGCGGGTCCGTGGTCGAAACGCTGGCCGGGACCAAAACCATCGCCTTCGACAAGACCGGCACGCTGACGCTTGGCAGGCCAAAGGTGACCGACGTGGTCGCGGCGGATGGCGACGCGGCGCGGCTGATCGCCGTCGCGGCGGCGATAGAGCGCGAATCCAGCCACCCGCTGGCCACGGCCATCGTCGACCATGCGAAAGAGACCGGGGCGTCCTTCATCGCCGGCGAGGACATCCGCGCCATTGCCGGCCGGGGCATGGAAGGCCGCGCCGGCGGGCAGGCCATCTTCATCGGTGCGCCACGCTTTGCCGGAGAAGCGGGCCGCGTGCCGCCCGAACTGGCCGGAGCCGCCACCGCGCTGGAAAGCGACGGCAAGACCGTGGCCGTCGTCGTCGCCGATGGCGTGGCGGCCGGCCTTGTCGCCATGCGCGACGAGCCGCGCCCGGACGCCGCCGCGGGCATCGCCGAACTGGCCCGGCTCGGCATCGACAGCGTGATGCTGACCGGCGACAACGCCCGCACCGGCAATGCGATCGGCAAAAAGCTCGGCATGCAGGTGCGGGCCGAACTGCTGCCGCACAACAAGGTGGAGGAGATCCGCAAGCTCGCCACCGACGGCACGGTGGTAATGGTGGGCGACGGCATCAACGACGCCCCTGCCCTTGCCGCAGCCAGCGTCGGCGTCGCCATCGGTTCGGGCACCGACGTGGCCATGGAAACGGCCGACGCCGCCCTGATGGGCAGCCGCATCCGCGACGTCGCCGGCATGATCCGCCTGTCGCGCGCCACCATGCGCAACATCCACCAGAACGTCGCCATCGCGCTCGGCCTCAAGGCGGTGTTCCTCGTCACCACCGTCACCGGCCTGTCGGGTCTGTGGATGGCGGTGCTGGCCGATACGGGCGCGACCGTGCTGGTGACGATGAACGCCATGCGCCTGCTGGCCTTCCGGCCCGGCAGGTGAGGCAGGCGAATTGTCAGGAGACAGGAGCGGCGGCGCGATTTTCATGAAACCCTCGCAGGGTTAACGCGTTACAGATCCTCGACCGGTGAAAGCCACCCGTCCAGAAGAGGGGTTTCCTTGCGATGTTTCCGATCAGAACCTTAGCCGTGGCCGCATTGTCGCTCGGCCTTTCCGCAGCATCCGCGAGCGCGCAGGTCGTCGTGTCGTCCAAGATCGACACGGAAGGCGGCGTGCTCGGCAACATCATCCAGCTCGTGCTGAACGCCAGCGGCATCCAGACCAGCGACCGCATCCAGCTCGGCGGCACGCCGGTGGTGCGCCAGGCCATCCTCGCCGGCGAGATCGACATCTATCCCGAATATACGGGCAATGCCGCCTTCTTCTTCGAGAAGGCCGACGAGCCGGTGTGGAAGGACGCCGCGCAAGCCTATGAAGAAGCGAAGAAGCTGGATTACGACGCCAACAGGATCGTGTGGCTGAGCCCCTCGCCCGCCAACAACACATGGGCCATCGCGCTGCGCAAGGACGTGGCCGAGGCCAACAACCTCGCCACGCTGACGGACTTCGGCAAATATGTCTCGGGCGGCGGGCAGGTGGTGCTGGCGGCGTCGTCCGAATTCGTCAATTCGGCCGCGGCATTGCCGGCGTTCCAGACCACCTATGGGTTCACGCTGAAGCCGGAGCAACTCATCACGCTCTCGGGCGGCGACACCGCCGCCACCATCGCCGCCGCCGCCAACCAGACCAACGGGGCCAATGCCGCCATGGTCTACGGCACGGATGGCGGAATCGCGCCTTCCGGCCTGGTCGTGCTCGACGACGACAAGCATGTGCAGCCGGTCTACCAGCCGGCACCCGTCATCCGCGAGGCGGTGCTGAAGCAGAACCCGCAGATCGCGGAACTGCTGAAGCCGGTGTTCGAGAAGCTCGACCTCACCACGCTTCAGGACCTCAACGGCCGCGTGCAGGTCGGCGGCGAGCCGGTGAAGGCGGTGGCCGAGGACTTCCTGAAGCAGAACGGCTTCCTGCAATAAAGCGCAGGACGGGGCGGTGGGCACAAGGTTCGACAAGCTCGGCGCGGTGATCGCCGCGATTGCCGCCTATGCCTGCCTTTTCGCGCCCTTCGCCACCTTCCGCGCCAACCGCATCGTGCCCGGCGAAGCGCGCTCCATGCTGGAATCCTTGCCGCCGGCCGCCGGCTGGGCGCTGATGGCCATCGTGACCGCCGCCGCGCTCGTCGCCCTGTTGCGCACGCCGCTCATGCTTCGCCTCGGCGCGAGCCTCGCGGCACTCGTGGCCCTTGCCGTGCTGATCGGCGTGGCGGGCAGCTTCCTCACGCCACAGGACAACACTTACGCCCGCGTCTCCCCGGCGCACGGGTTCTGGCTGCTCGTCTTCGCCTTCACCCTGCTGCTCGCCGATGTGCTGACGCGCCTTGCCCTGTCGCCATGGGCGCGCATGCTGACGCTGGCCGGCGCCGCCGCCTGCCTCGGCCTGCTGCTCGCCTCGGGCAGCTGGGACAGCCTTTCCATCCTCAGGGAATATGCCGGCCGCGCCGACAGTTTCAGGGCCGAGGGCGGCAAGCACCTGACGCTTGCGCTGGGCTCGCTGGCCGCTGCGGCCATCGTCGGGCTGCCGCTCGGCATCCTGTGCCACCGCGTCGACGCGTTGCGGGCGGGCGTGCTCAACGTGCTGAACGTCATCCAGACGATCCCGTCCATCGCGCTCTTCGGCCTGCTGATCGCGCCGCTCGGCTGGATCGCTGCCCATGTGCCGGGCGCAGCGGCGCTCGGCATTCGCGGCATCGGCACGGCGCCGGCCTTCCTCGCGCTGTTTCTCTATTCGCTGCTGCCGGTGGTGGCCAACACGGTGGTGGGGCTGGCCGGCGTGCCGCGCGCGGCCAACGACGCGGCGCGCGGCATGGGCATGACCGGCCGCCAGCGGCTCCTTCGCGTCGAACTGCCGCTCGCCCTGCCGGTGATCCTCACCGGCATCCGCATCGTGCTGGTGCAGAACATCGGCCTCGCCACCATCGCCGCGCTCATCGGCGGCGGCGGGTTCGGCGTGTTCGTGTTCCAGGGCATCGGCCAGATGGCGATGGACCTCGTGCTGCTGGGCGCGCTGCCGACCGTGGCGCTCGCCTTCGCGGCCGCGATCGTCCTCGACGCCGTTGTCGAACTCACCTCCATCCGGAAAAGCGAGGTCCCGTCGTGATCGAAATCGAAGGCATCACCAAGCGCTATGGCGAATCGACGGTCGTGGACGATGTGTCGATGGTCATCGAGCCGCGCAGCATCACCGTCATCGTCGGCACCTCGGGCTCGGGCAAGACGACGCTGCTGCGCATGATCAACCGGCTGGTCGAGCCGACAAGCGGGGCGATCCGGCTCGACGGCGCGGACAACCGCTCGCTGCCGGGCTACGAGTTGCGCCGCTCCATCGGCTACGTCATCCAGGGCCACGGCCTGTTCCCGCACCGCACGGTGGCGGAGAACATCGCGACCGTGCCCCTGCTGCTCGGCTGGGATGACGAGCGCATCAGGGCCCGCGTCGAGGAGCTGATGAGCCTGTTCCAGCTCGATCCGGGCGAGTTCTCCGGCCGCTATCCGCACGAGCTTTCGGGTGGCCAGCAGCAGCGCGTCGGCGTTGCCCGCGCGCTGGCGGCGGGGCCGAACGTGCTTCTTATGGACGAGCCGTTCGGCGCGCTCGATCCCATCATCCGCAACAAGGCGCAGGAGGACCTGCTGGCGATCCAGAAGCGGCTCGGCACCACCATCGTGCTGGTCACGCACGACATGGAGGAAGCCGTGCATATGGGCGACCGCATCGCCGTGATGGATGGCGGCAGGCTGCTGCAATACGACACGCCGGACCGGATACTGGCGCATCCGGCCAGCACCTTCGTCGACACGCTGGTGGGGGCCAGCGAAAAGCCGTTCCGCCTGCTCTCGCTCGGCCGGGTCGGCGACGCGGTGGAGGAAGGCCCGGCCGAAGGCGAGCCCATCGCCGCCGACGCCAGCCAGCGCGACGCGCTGGCCGAGCTGCTGTGGTCCGGGCGGCCGGCCCTGCCGGTGCGGAACGCCAACGGAAGGCTGATCGGCAAGGTGACCGTGGACGGTCTGGTGCGGCGGGCGGCGTGTCCCGCATGAGGAAGCCGGCATGAAGGGGCCGGATACGGGAGGACCGGCATGAAGTGGCTGCCGACGATCGCCAGGCTGGCGCTTCTGGCCCTGCTGGTCGCCTTCGTGACCAGCCCCGGCTGGTTCGAGCCCCTGCTGAAGCCGCTGACCGAGAACAACGCGCCGGCGATCTACAATCAGGGCAGCCTGCTGACGCTGACGCTGCTGCATCTGCGCACCGTGGCCATCGCCACGCTTGCAGCCATCGTCGTCGCAGTCGGGCTGGCGATCCTCGTCACGCGGCCGTTCGGGGCCGAGTTCCTGCCGCTGTCGCGCAGCCTCGTCAATATCGGCCAGACCTTCCCGCCGGTGGCGGTGCTGGCGCTGGCCGTGCCTGCGGTGGGCTTCGGTGAGAAACCGACGCTGATCGCGCTGTTCCTCTACGGGCTTCTGCCGATCTTCGAGAATGCGCTGACCGGGCTCACCACCCTGCCCGCCAATGTGGTGGAGGCGGCGCGCGGCGCCGGCATGACGCCGGCCCAGAGGCTCGTGAAGGTGGAACTGCCGCTGGCCCTGCCGGTGATGCTGGCGGGCGTGCGCCTGTCCGTCGTCATCAGCCTCGCCACCGCGACCATCGGCTCCACCGTTGCCGCAAAGACGCTGGGCGAGGTCATCATCGCCGGGCTGCTCTCCAACAACCTCGCCTTCGTCCTGCAAGGCGGCCTGATCGTGGCGGCCATCGCCGTGCTGATCCACGACGGATTCCTGGCCCTTGAGCGGATGGCGGCGCGGCGCATGGGCCGCGAGCGATAAAGCGATTCAGGTTCGGATCGAATTGCCCCTCTTCCCCTGCCGGGACCTTCTTCCCGCATACGGGGAGAGGGCAATTTACGGCAGAACCGAAATCGTCCCATCCCCACAAAGACGAAAGCCGGCGATTTGCGCCGGCTTCCGCCCCTCCCCGCTCCCGCGCGGCCCGTCAGACGCGCCCTTTCCATGGAATGAAGATCTTCTCGAGATAGCGGATGAGCAGGTCGAAGGCGAAGGCGAACACGCCGATCACGATGATGCCCATGATGACGGTGTCGCTGGCCAGATATTCGGCGGCGTTCAGCACCATGAAGCCGAGGCCGCGGCTGGCGGCGACCATTTCGGCCGCGACCAGCGTGGTCCAGCCCACGCCGATGCCGATGCGCATGCCGGTGAAGATTTCGGGCAGCGCCGCCTTCATGATGACCTGCGTGATCACCTGCTGGCTGGTCGCGCCCATCGCGTAGGCGGCATGGATCTGTTCGGTCGAGACGGAGCGGACGCCGGCGCGGGCGGCAATCGCCATCGGCGCGAAGATGGCCAGGAAGATCAGGAAGACCTTGGGAAATTCGCCGATGCCCAGCCAGATGATGACCAGCGGCAGATAGGCCAGCGGCGGCAAGGGACGGTAGAATTCGATGATCGGGTCGAGAACGCCGCGCACGAAGCGGTTGACGCCCATGAGGATGCCGACCGGGATGGCCGTGAGGCAGGCCAGCGCGAAGGCGCCGAACACGCGGCCAAGGCTGGCCAGCGTGTGCTCCACGAGCGTGGAATTGGCAACGCCGTCGGTCATGGCAAGGATGAACTTGTTGTAGACGGCAATCGGAGAAGGCAGGAACAGCGGCCTGACCCAGCCCATCGAGGTGACGAGGAACCACAGCCCGATCAGCACCAGCGCCGTGATGAGGCTGATGTGTCCGCTGTAGCCTTCGCCCGGTGCGCCATAGACCTTGCCGGGTTTTGCGGATTTCGCCTTCGACAGCCTTTCAAGCATTGACCAGCTCCGGATTTCCCGATGCTCGCTCGTCGCCATAGATGATCCCCAGTATGGTTTCCCGCATCTCGATGAAGTCGGGGCTGGACTTGATTGCGCGCGCGTCCCCGTTTTCGAGGAACCGGCGGTTGAAATCGAGATCGTAGGTGTGGGTGATGCGGCCCGGCCGGGGCGACATCACGATCAGCCGCGATCCGAGGAACAGGGCCTCCTCGACGCTGTGGGTGATGAAGAAGAACATCTTGTGGGTGTGCTGCCATACCCTGAGCAGCAATTCCTGGATGGTCTCGCGCGTCAGCGCGTCGAGCGCCGCCATCGGCTCGTCCATCAGCAGCATGGCCGGGTCGCAGGTCAGCGCCCGCGCGATGCCGACCCGCTGCTGCATGCCTCCCGAAAGCTGGTAGATCATGTGCCTGTGGAAATCCTGGAGGCCGACCAGCGCCAGATTGCGCACCGCGCGCTCGCGGCGCTCCTCCTTGCGCACCCCTTGCAGCTTCAGGCCGAACTCGGTGTTGTCGATGACGTTCAGCCAGGGCAGAAGCGCATGTTTCTGGAAGACGACGCCACGGTCGGCTCCCGGCCCGGTGACGAGGCGGCCGCCCAGCCTGATCTCGCCGGCGGTGGGCGCCATGAAGCCCGCCATCAGATTGAGCAGCGTGGTCTTGCCGCAGCCCGACGCGCCCAGCGCCACCACGAAGTCGCCGCTATCGATCGTCAGGCTGACGCCCTTCAGCGCGATCACCGCTTCATCCGAGTGAAGCCCCGGATAGGTGAGGTTCACATTGCTTACACTGAGCGTTTCCATGTCCTGCCTTCTCGCGTCGTGTCCTGCGGGCATGCGCCGGAGGCTACGGGCCCGTGGCGGGCCCGTATGGGAAGAACCGGCGGCCGCCGCCGCCGGACGGCACTCAACCGCTACTTTGCAGCCGACGCCGCGAAATCCGCGTTGACGAAGGAGGTGTAGTCCTCCAGCGCGTGGTCGATCTGCTTCTGCTCGACAAGGAACCTAGCACTTTCCGTGAAAGCCTGCACCGCCCCGCTGCCGGCGCCTCCGCCGAGCCAGACATCGGAAGCCTGCTCATCGGCAGTCGGGAAGACAAGAAGCTGCAAGGCTTCCACCGCGCCTTCGGGACTGCCGCCGATGAGCTTGACGATGTTCTTCACCTCGTCGGAATCCGCCGTCCACTTGTCCTTGTTCTGCGCATAGTCGGCATAGGCGTCGGCCAGAACCCTGGTGAAGGCATTCATGAAGTCGGGATTGTCGGCGGCGAACTTGCGGTCCACGACGATGCCGTCGAAGGTCGGAACGCTTTCCTTGCCGATCACCTCGGAATCCGAGATGACCTTGCCGTTCTGCAGGATTTCGGTCAGCGCCGGCGGCCACACATAAGCGGCATCGATGTCACCGCGCTGCCAGGCGGCCACGATCTGCGGCGGCTTCATGTTGAGGATGTCGACCTCGCGCGGGTCGATGTTCCACACCTTCTCCAGCCCGACCAGCAGATGGAAGTGCGACGTCGACACGAACGGCACGCCCACTTTCTTGCCCTTGAGGTCCTCCGGCTTTTCGATTCCCGAACCTTCGCGGGCCACCAGCGCTTCCGATTTGCCGATATTGTCGAGAATCCAGAAAAGCTGCATGTCGACGCCGCGCGTGGCCGCCGCCGCGGCCCCCGTCGAGCCGATGACGCCGATGGGCACATTGCCCGAAGCGAGCGCGGTGGAAATATCGCCGGCGGATGAGAACTGGCGCCAGTCGACCTTGAAGCCGGTGTCCTTCAGCGCCTCGTCGAAACGCCCGTCCGCGATGGCGGTGACGAACGGGCCGACGATCTGCTGGTAGCCCACGACGATGGTCGTCTGGGCGAAGGCAGCCCCCGCATAGAGGACCGATGCCGTGACCGTGGCGACGCGTGCAATCCCCTTCAGTGCCTGAAATGGTTTCATCGATTTTCTCCCATTGAAACTGCGGAAATCCCTGGTCCGCCCCAGGCTGCAACCTTGCCGGTCGTTCTTTCTGGCCTGCCTGACTTTAGGTGAGCCCATGCCCTCACCTTATATCCAATCTGAAACTTCAATGAGTCCAGATATGGCCGCATGGGTGCAGGGTGCCGCCCCCCGGACCGGATACCTCCGAACCCTGTTTTCATTTGAGATTTTTAACCTGCGAAATGCTAGTGCTGTCACCCGTGCCCGATGATGGCAGCGCGTGCAAGCGCGCAGGAACGGACCGGATAGTGCAGGATCAGTGATGGGTTCACGACCATTGTCTCGCAACTTGTGCCTCCCCCTGATCGGCGCTTTTGCCATGGCTGCATCCCTCCCCTGCGCCCATGCCGAAAATCTGCCCGTCACCGTGCAGAAGGTCGAGTATGCAAGCTATGCCGCACCGCTCGAACTGTCGGGGGACATCCACGCCCGGCTGAATGTGGACCTGTCCTTCCGGGTCAGCGGCCAGATCGTGGAGCGCAGCGCCGATGTCGGCACGCATGTGCAGCCCGGCGACGTTCTGGCGCGGCTGGACGATGCCGAGCAGCAGACCAATCTGCGCGCCGCGCGGGCCTCGCGCGATGCGGCGCAGGCGATGCTGGTCGAGGCGGAGGCCGCCTACCAGCGCCAGCGGCAATTGCTCGATCAGGGTTTCACCACAAGAAGCCGTTTCGATCAGGCCGAGCAGCAGTGGCTGACGGCCAGGAACACGCTGACCAGCGCCGAAAGCGCGCTGGAGAACGCCCGGGACGAGCTTTCCTATACCGAGCTGCGCGCCCCTTCGGCCGGCATCGTCACCTCGCGCGACATCGAGGCGGGACAGGTGGTGCAGGCCGCACAGCCCGCCTTCGCACTGGCCGAGGATGGCGGACGCGACCTGGTGCTGGACGTGCAGGAAACGCTTGTCAGCCATGGCCCCCCGGGCACGCGCGTCACGCTTGCCCTGCTCTCCGACCGCGCGGTGAAAGCCGAAGGGCGCGTGCGCGAGGTATCGCCGGTCGTCGACGCCCGCACCGGCACGGTGCGCGTCAAGGTCGAAATCATCGACCCGCCGCCGCAGATGACGCTCGGCGCGGTGGTGACGGCTTCGGTGCATCTGCCCGGCGAAAGGGCGGTGGTGCTGCCGTGGAGCGCGCTGACCTCCGACGCCGGCAAACCGGCGGTCTGGCAGGTCGAGCCGGATACCGGCATCGTGTCCCTGGCCCCGGTCGAGGTGCTCGCCTATGAGCGCGAAAGGCTCATCCTGCGCTCCGGCCTCGAAGAAGGCACCACCGTGGTGGTGAAAGGCGGCCAGATGCTGCATCGGGGGCAGGTGGTCGACATTCTGGATGCAGCGACGCAAAACGGAGGACAGTGAGCATGAACCGCCTGCGCCTGCTGCTTTCCTGTGCGCCCCTGCTGCTCCTGTCCGCCTGCAATGAAACGCCGGCGCCGCAACAGGAAGTGCTGCCGCGCCCGGTGATCTACACCGTGGTGGAACCGCATGCCGCGGCCGAGACCGGCTTTACCGGAACGATCGAGCCCCGCTACAGCACCGCGCTTGCCTTCCGTGTGCTTGGCCGCATCACCAGCCGCCCGGTGAGCGTCGGCGATCTGGTCGCAAAAGGCGAGGTCGTCGCGACCGTCGATCCGGCGGCGCTCGATCTGGCCGTGCAGTCGGCGCGCGCCGACCTCGCCAGCGCCGAAGCCCAGTTCGCCAGCGCCTCGGCCAGCGAGGAGCGCCAGCGCGCGCTGCTCGCCGCCAACAGCGTTTCGCAGGCGATCTACGACACCGCAAAGCAGGCGCGCGACAGCGCTGCCGCCGGCCTTGAAAAGGCGCGCGCGGGGCTGCGCAAGGCGGAGGACCAGCGCGGCTACGCCCAGCTTCGCCCCGATTTCGACGGCGTCGTCTCGGCTGTCCACGCCGAGGTCGGCGAAACCGTCGCCGCCGGCCAGCCGGTGCTGACCGTGGCCCGCCCCGACATCCGCGAGGCGGTTGTCGATGTGCCCGATACGCTGAACGGCCTGCTGACGCCCGGCACCGGATTCGAGGTGCGGTTGCAGGCCGATCCCGCCGTGACCGGCAAGGGAACGGTGCGCGAGGTGGCGCCGCAGGCCGACCCGCAGACGCGTCTTCGCCGCCTGCGCATCACCCTCGACGATCCCGATCCGGGCTTCCGTCTGGGCGCCACCGTGCGCGTCGCCCACAGGGCGGCCGCGACCGCGCCGGCGATCCTGCCCGCCAGCGCGCTCGTGGAGAAGGACGGCGCGACTTCCGTCTGGCTGGTGGACCCGCAGGCGCTCCAGGTCAAGAGCCTGCCGGTCAATGTCGTGCAGCGCACCGGCGCAGGTTTTTCCACCGGCGACGTGCCGGTGGGCAGCTATGTGGTGACAGCCGGCGCGGGCGAACTGACCGAAGGCCAGAAGGTGCGGCTTGAAGGCGAGGGAACGCGGAATTGAAGGGCTTCAATCTTTCCGACTGGGCTTTGAACCACCGTTCGCTGGTCTGGTATTTCATGGCCGTATTCCTGATCGCCGGCGTCGTTTCCTATGTGAAGCTCGGGCGCGAGGAAGACCCTCATTTCACCATCAAGACCATGGTGGTGCAGGCCAACTGGCCCGGCGCCTCGGTGGAGGAAACGCTCAATCAGGTCACCGACCGCATCGAGAAGAAGCTGGAAGAACTGGACGGGCTGGACTTCACCCGCTCCGTCACCACGGCGGGCCAGTCGGTCGTGTTCGTGAACCTCAAGTCCACGATCAAGGGCAAGGAGGTGGAGCCGAACTGGGTGCGCGTGCGCAACATGCTCGACGACATCCGTTCGACCCTGCCGGAGGGCGTCTACGGCCCCTACTACAACGACCGCTTCGGCGACGTGTTCGGCAACATCTACGCCTTCACCGCCGACGGGCTGTCGATGCGCCAGCTGCGCGACTATGCCGAGGACGTGCGCTCGCGCATCCTGACCATTGCCAATGCCGGCAAGGTGGAGCTCATCGGCGCGCAGGACGAGGCGATCTATCTGGAGTTCTCGACGCGGCAGGTGGCGGCGCTCGGCCTCGACCAGCAGGCGATCCTCGACAGCCTTCAGGCGCAGAACGCCATCACCCCCTCGGGCGTGGTGCAGGCCGGCCCCGAGCGCATCAGCGTGCAGGTAAGCGGCCAGTTCACCTCCGAGGAGGATCTGCGGGCGGTGAACCTGCGCGTCAACGACCGTTTCTTCCGCCTTTCCGACGTCGCCACCATCACACGCGGCTATGTCGATCCGCCGAAGTCGCTGTTCCGGGTCAATGGCGAGACGGCAATCGGCCTGGCCATCGGCATGAAGCCGAACGGCAACCTGCTGGAGTTCGGCACAGCCCTCGAAGCGCTGATGCAGAAGACCATGAACGACCTGCCGGTCGGCATCGCCGTCACCAAGGTGGCCGATCAGCCGGAGGTGGTCGACCATGCGGTGTCCGGCTTCACCAGAGCCCTGTTCGAGGCGGTCGTCATCGTTCTGGCCGTCAGCTTCGTCAGTCTCGGCTTCCGCGCCGGGCTTGTGGTGTCGCTGTCCATTCCGCTGGTGCTGGCCATCACCTTCCTGACCATGTCCTACATGGACATATCGCTCCAGCGCGTGTCGCTCGGCGCGCTCATCATCGCGCTCGGCCTTCTGGTCGACGATGCGATGATCGCGGTGGAAATGATGGTGGCGCGGCTGGAGCAGGGCGATCCGCTCAACAAGGCGGCCACCTACGTCTATTCGCACACCGCCTTCCCGATGCTGACGGGAACGCTGGTGACCATCGCCGGCTTCATTCCCATCGGGCTGAACTCCAGCCAGGCGGGCGAATATACCTATACGCTGTTCATCGTGATCGGCGTTTCGCTGCTGGTGTCGTGGATCGTGGCGGTGCTGTTCGCGCCGCTGCTGGGCGTGACGCTGCTGCCCGCGGCCATGAAGCACCACAGCGAGGAACCGGGCCGGGTGATGCGCGCCTTCAGCCGCGCGCTGCTGGCCGCCATGCGCTTTCGCTGGATCACGATCGTCATCACGGTCGTGCTGTTCGCTGTCGCGCTCTTCGGCATGACCTTCATCGAACGTCAGTTCTTTCCCGAATCCGACCGGCCCGAACTGGTGATCGACTGGCGGCTTCCCGAAAACAGCTCCATCGCCGACACGAGCGAGCAGATGGTTCGTTTCGAGGAAACGGTGCTCAGGAACAATCCCGATATAGACCACTGGAGCAGCTATATCGGGCAAGGCGCGGTGCGGTTCGTGCTGGCTTTCGACGTGCAGCTCTCCAACCCCTATTACGGGCAGATGGTGATCGTCGCCAGGGATATCGCGGCGCGCGACAGGCTGCGCCAGCAGTTCAACGACGTGCTGCGGCGCGAATTCGCCGGCACCGACGCCTTCGTCAAATATCTGGAGCTTGGACCGCCGGTCGGCCGCCCGGTCCAGTATCGCGTCTCGGGACCGGATATCCAGACGCTGCGCGGCTACGCCCAGCAGCTCTCCGCCATTCTCGACACCGACGAGCGGCTCGGCGTGGTCGCCTATGACTGGAACGAACCCGGCCGCGTCGTGCGCGTCGACGTGTTGCAGGACAAGGCGCGCAAGCTCGGCATCTCGTCGAAGGACATCGCCACCACCCTGAACGGCGTGGTCGGCGGCATCCCCATCACCCAGGTGCGCGACGCCACCTATCTGGTCAATGTGGTGGTCAGGGCGCGCGAGGCCGAGCGCAACTCCATCGAGACACTGCAAAATCTCCAGATCGCCACCGGGACGGGCAATTCCGTGCCGCTGGCCGCCATAGCCGACTTCCGCTACGAGCTGGAGCAACCCGTGGTGTGGCGGCGCGGCCGCATCCCCACCATCACTATTTCCGCCGGCATCGTCGACAAGACCATGCCCGACACGATCGTGACGGATATTGCGCCGGAGGTGGACGCGTTCGCCGCAGGGCTGCCGGCCGGGTACAAGGTGGAGACGGCCGGCACGGTCGAGGAAAGCGCCAACAGCCAGGGACCGATCGCAGCCGTGGTGCCGCTGATGCTGTTCGTGATGGCGACCATCCTGATGCTGCAATTGCAGAGCTTCCAGAGCCTGTTCCTCGTGGTGGCGGTGGCCCCGCTCGGCATCATCGGCGTGTCGGTCGCCATGCTGCTCGCCGACAAGCCGCTCGGCTTCGTCGCCATACTGGGCGTGCTGGCGCTGATCGGCATCCTGATCCGCAACTCGGTGATCCTGATCGTGCAGGTGGAGGACCACATCCGCGACGGCGCGCATCCGTGGGATGCGGTAGTGGACGCCTCCACCCACCGCATGCGCCCCATCGCGCTCACCGCCGCCGCCGCCAGCCTGGCGCTGATCCCGATCTCGCGCGAGGTGTTCTGGGGACCGATGGCCTTCGCCATGATGGGCGGCATCATCGCCGGCACCGCGATCACGCTGCTGTTCCTGCCCGCCCTCTATGTGGCGTGGCACCGGGTGAAGGAGCCTGTCCGGAACGAAGAAGAGGCAGTGGAAGCATAAGCGCGGGCAGAGGGCGCGGGCGCTACTCTTCCGCGTTCTCCGCGTCGTCCCCCGTGGCGATCGACAAGGGAATCTCGCCCGCCAGAAGCTTGTCCCGGGAAAGCAGGCCGGCATCCTCCAGCGCCTCGAAATCGGGCAGGTCGCGCAACGTATCGAGCCCGAAATGCGACAGGAACGTCCTCGTCGTCACATAGGTGTAGGGCGCGCCGGGCGTCGGGCTGCGCGGACCGGAAGCGATGAAGTCCTGACCGCGCAGCACGCCGATGAGGTCGCGGCTGATCTCGCGGGCAAAGAAGGACGAAAGCTCGGCGCGGGTGATGGGCTGGAAATAGGCGATGGTCATCAGCACCAGCGCCTCGGTCTGCGACAAGGGGCGGCCCGCCTTGCCGGCTGCCTGTCCCGAAGCGGCGCGGATGGCATCGGCAAAGGCCGGGCGGGTGCGGTGCTGATAGCCTCCCGCGACCCTGACCAGATCATAGGGGCGGCCACGCAACTCCTGCCTGATGTCGTCGACGATGAGGTCGAGATTGCAGTCGCGCCCCACCACCCTGGCCAGCACCTCGCGCGTGACCGGCTCGGAAGCGGCGAAAATGACCGCCTCGACCCGGTTCATCCATTCGCGCCAGCGCAACTCCGGCGGAAGATGCTCCAGCTCCGTGTCGATGAGAGGCGACTGCTTCGCCGCCCGTTCTCCCGCCTCGTCCCGATCCGCGGCCATGGTCACAGCCCGTAGATCCTGAAACCGGGACGGCCGGTGAGCTCGCGCACCGCCTCGAACTGCTCGAGCCGTGCGAACAGCCGCCGCGAGGCAAAGCGCGAAAGCCGGCGCGTGGCCAGCGTGCCGGCCACCGCATCGTCGCCCAGCAGCAGGTCGAGCGCATCGCGCGCGCCCTTGGCCCTCAGCTTCGGCGCCACCTCCAGAAGACGCTGCGCGCGGCGCGCAAGGATCGCGGCCTCGCCAAGGGCCGACGCCACGCCCTCCACACAGGCCAGACACAGCGCCTGTTCGAAGCCGGGATCGTTCGGCCTGATACGCTTCGAGCGGCCACCTTCGACCCGCAATACCGGGTCGAAGGCCATGGACATCGTCATCGGCACCGCGCGGTCCCAGCCAAGGCAGCGGGCCAGAACCAGATCGGCCAGCCACCAGCACAGCAGTTCCGTGCGCGACTCGAGCGCCATGATCCGCGCCGCAGCGGCTGCGGCGGCAACCGGCGCCGGCTTGCCGGACGTCGCTTCCGCCTCGACCGCACCGGCCAATGCCTGCCAGTCCATATCGCCCGACAGGCCCATGAGCCCGGCCGTGGCGGCCAGACCGTCGGCATCGACATGCGGGCGCTGCGACGCAAGCCTGCGCCAGGCGGAAAAGAGGTTGCCGGCGGGACCCGGATCGGACCCTTTCGGGCACAGATACCACGCGTCGCGCAACGCCTCCGGCGTCTCGGTGCGGCCGGCAAGGCGGCAGGCGCGCCCGGCGCAGGCAAGCGCCAGCCGGTTGCGCCAGGCGCCGGCCCAGATCGGTTCCGCGCGCACCAGCGTGTCCATGGCGTGAAGGGCTGCCCCGGCAACGAACAGCGCCGTGGCGGGGTCGGCTGCATCGCGGCGCGCGCTCACCCAGCCCGGCAGGCGCGGAACCGCCTGCGGCATCGCCAGCGCCGGCTCGTAACCCGGCAGCGAATCGGAACGCTTTCTCATGGCGCGAGCTTAACCGCACCGTGCGGATCGTCACAGATTGCCTGTTTCGATCCGCACAATTTATAGCGGGCGGACCATCTTGCGCCGGGCGGTCAGAAGCTGTTCCGCTCGTGATAGGTCTTCAGGAACGCCTGGATGCGCGGATCTTCCGGGTGATGGAGAATGCCCGAAGGCGCATCGACGCCAACCAGCTCGCCCTTTTCCATGAACGCCACCTGATCGGCCACATGTGCGGCAAAGCCCATCTCATGGGTGACGACGACCATGGTGATGCCTTCCGACGCCAGCGCCTTCATGACGTTGAGCACCTCGCCGACCAGTTCGGGGTCGAGCGCCGAGGTCGGCTCGTCGAACAGCATCAGGCGCGGTTCCATGGCGATGGCGCGGGCAATCGCCACGCGCTGCTGCTGGCCGCCCGACAGCCGCGAGGGGTGGTTCGCCATCTTGTCGGCCAGCCCCACCTTCTTCAGCGCCTCGGCGGCGCGGGCCTCGGCCTCGGCCTTCTTCATGCCGCGCACACGGATCAGGCCCTCGGCCACATTCTGGAGCGCGGTCATGTGCGGCCACAGGTTGAACTGCTGGAACACCATGCCGATGGAGCGGCGCATGTCGCGCAGCTTGCGCCCGCTCATCCTGCGCCCGCCCGGCGTGTCGTAGCCGATCAGGCTGCCGTCGATCAGCACCTCGCCGGAATCGTATTCCTCAAGGAAGTTGATGCAGCGCAGCAGGGTGGACTTGCCGGAGCCCGAAGGGCCGATCAGGCAGGTCACCTTGCCCGGCGGGATCGACAGGTCGACATCCTTCAGCGCCTGAAACTTGGCGTAGTATTTGTTGACCTTGCGGATTTCGACGGATGACGCGGCGAGCATCTTACGTCCTTTCGATGAGATAACCGGTGATGCGCTTTTCCAGCCGGCGGCCGAAGCGCGAGATGGTTTCGACCAGGGCCCAGAAGAACAGCGCCAGCACGAGGTTGGCTTCCAGATAGCGGAAGGTTTCGGTGGACATGCGCTGGGTCTGATACATCAGCTCGGGCACGGTGATGATCGACAGGATCACCGTTTCCTTGGTGAGGATGATGGAAAAGTTGACCAGCGCCGGCAGCGCCGAAACCAGACCGAGCGGCAGCAGGATGCGGCGCACGATCGTCGGCTCGGCCATGCCGATGGCCCGCGCGGCCTCGATCTGGCCGTTGGGCACGGCGCGGAAGCCGGAGCGGAAGATTTCCGCGAAATAGGGGCTGCCATAGATCGTCAGCCCCAGAATGCCCGCCGGCAGCGCGTCGAGCCGCAGCCCGACCAGCGGGCCGCCATAGTAGAGCACGAAGAGCTGGACCAGGAAGGGCGTGCCGCGAATGACCTCGATATACGCCTGCACCAGCCAGCCGACGGGGCGCGGGGCATAGCGCTGCACGAGTGCGATGACCAGACCCAGCACCATGCCGAGGACGGTGCCGAGCAGCCAGCACAGTATGGTGAGGCCGAAGCCGCGCAGCAGCATCGGCCCGTATTGTTGCAGGATGCTCCATTCCATCAGACAGCCATCCTGTGTTCGAGGTAGCGCCCGAAAGCCGCCAGGCACAGATTGATGATGAGATAGATACAGGCGGCGGCGAGATAGACTTCGAGCGGGCGGAATGTGGTGGCCGCCTGCGCCTGGCTGGCGCGCGTCAGCTCCAGAATGCCGACGACCGAGACCAGCGACGACGCCTTGACCAGCAGGATCAGCTCGTTGATCAGCGCCGGCAGCGACAGGGTGATCGCCTGCGGCAGCACGATCCGGGTCCAGATGTCGGGCGGTGCCATGCCGATGGCGGTGGCGGCCTCGGTCTGCCCTTTGGGCAGGGCGTTGATGGCGCCGCGCCAGATCTCCGAAATATAGGCGCTGGCGCAGATGCCGACCGTGACCACGGCGGCAAATATCGCCGGCACGTCGATGCCGATGACGGGCAGCAGGTAGTAGAACAGCAGGAGCTGCACGAGCAGCGGAACGCCGCGCAGGAAGCTGACCCACAGACCGGCAATGCGGCGCAGCCAGACGACGGAAGACAGCGCGGCGGCGCAGACCAGCGCGCCGATGACCAGCCCGAGGCCGATGCCGAGCACGGAGATCAGCAGCGTGTAGCGCGCCGCCCAGAAGAGCGGTCCGAAACTGTCGAGAAAGGTCGGGATCGAGAACATCGCGCCTCCGCTTGTCCTTCCGGCGGTCCGGGAAAAGCGCGGGCGGGTTTACCCCGCCCGCAGCACAGGATTACTTGGCCGGCACTTCGCGCGGCAGCTCGGTGTAGGAGCCCAGCCACTTCTCCTGGATGGCCTTGACGCGGCCGTCGTCGGTCATCTTCAGCATGGCGTCGTTGATGGCCTTGGCGAAGCTTGCGCTGTCCTCGCCCTTGCGCAGAACCCAGGCGAAATAGGTCGGCTGGCCGAAGGAGGCCGGCTCGAACAGGGCGAAGGTCTCGCCACGGTTCTTGACGAGGTAGGTCAGGTTCGGCAGCGAGCCGGCAACGGCGTCGAGACGGCCGGCGGCGAGGTCGGCATAGGCCTCGTCGGTGGTGCCGTATTCCTTGACGTTCACGCCGCCGAGTTCCTTGCCGTAGGCTTCAAGCTGGCGGAACTGCGCGGTGCCCTGCTGGACGCCGACGGTCTTGCCCTTGATGTCCTCGGGCTTCTTCAGCTCGGTGTTGCTGACAGCGCGCACCAGCGAGACGGTGGCGTCGGCGATCGGCAGGGTGAAGGTGTAGCGCTCGAGGCGCTCCGGCGTGATGGTGACCGGCGCGATGACGATGTCGAACTTCTTGACCTCGAGGCCCGGCAGTTCGGCGGTCCACGGGATGTCCTGGTAGACCGGCTCGACGCCGATTTCCTTGGCGACCTCGTCGAACAGGTCCTTGGTCATGCCCTGATAAACGCCGTCGATGAGCATGTCGAAGGGCGCGTAGTGCATGTCGGTCGCGGTGACGATCTTGCCCGCGGCCTTGATGTCGGCGAGCTGGTCGGCGCTGGCAGGAGCCGCAAGAGCCATCAGCGCGATGCCGGCGAGCGCCGACTTCAGAATTCCGGAAAGTGTCATTTCGTTCTCCTTGCTGGACAGGTTCATGTCGCGAATTCATGGACCTGACCGCAACGGCCGCGTTTTGCGGATACCGGGCCGGCATTTGCCTCAAGATGCCATTGCCGGGCGGTTGCCATTGCGCTCATGTCCGTGAGTCCTGGACCTCGTTATTGTTCATTTTTCAACGCGCCACCAGTGACCGTGGCGTGAAGCCTACCAAAGTATTGCCTTTCGCTCAGGCAAGCATGTTGCCCGAGATGATGATACGCTGGATTTCGCTCGATCCCTCGTAAATGCGCATGATGCGGAGATCCCGGTTGATGCGCTCGACCGGAAAGTCGCGGGTATAGCCATAGCCGCCATGCAGTTGCAGCGCCGTGTCGGCGATCTTGCCGGCCGCCTCCGAAGCGCCGAGCTTGGCCATGGACGAGGCCAGCGAGAAGCGGCCGCCATGCTCATGCGCCAGACCGCGCTGGCGTGCAGCCTCCTGCGACAGGAGCAGCGCGGACCGATAGGCGAGGCCCATATCGGCGATCATCCAGCGGATGCCCTGCCGCTCCGACAGCGCGATGCCGCCGATGACGCGCTCCTTCGCATAGCCGATGGCGGCATCCATCGCGGCTTTCGCCATGCCGAGGCACTGCGCGGCCACCTCGATGCGGCCGTTGTCCAGCACCTGCATGGCGGTGCGGAAGCCCTTGCCTTCCTCGCCCAGCAGCGCATTCGCCGGAAGCTCGCAATCGAGATTGATGGTGAAGACATGACCGCCCCTGAGACCCATGGTCCTTTCGGGCGGACCGGCTTCGAAGCCCGGCGTGCCCCTGGGCAGGATGAAGGCCGAAATGCCGCGATGGCCCTTGTCCGGGTCGGTCACCGCATAGACGACGAGGAAATCGGCCACGCCGCCATTGGAAATGAAGCACTTGCTGCCCTTGAGATGCCAGCCCTTCTCCGTGCGGCGCGCGCGGGTCTTCATGTCGGCGGGATCGGAGCCTGCGGTGGGCTCGGTCAGCGCGAAGGCGCCCAGCGCCTCGCCGGAAGCAGCCTTCGGCAGCCATTCCTGCTTCTGCCCGTCGGTGCCGCCGATCAGGATCGAATCGGTGGCCAGATAATGCGCGGTCAGCGCCGAGGCGGTGGAGCCGCAGGCACCGGCGACGATGGACACCGCCCGCAGCAGCGCCGGCGCGGAAATGCCGCCACCCTCATAGGCTTCCGGCAGGTTGGCACCCATCATGCCCGCCTCGCCGAGCGTGGCGAGCTGTTCATGCACGAAGCGCGAGCTCTCGTCGGTTTCGGCGGCCAGCGGCGCGATCCTGTCGGCGCAGATGCGCTCCAGCACCTCGCAGAACATGCGCTCTTCCCCGGAGAGCATATGCCAGGGATCATCAATCTGAGTCATGCGGGTACTCCAGTCCAAATTCCTTTAGAACCGCCTCGATGTCGCCGCCGAGGCGCGGCGCGGAGGTCGGGCTGACGGGCTTGACGCCGTCGAAACGCACGGGCTGGCCGACCGTCGGCGCCTGCCCGAGAACGGGATGCGGCAGTTCGCTCACCAGTCCGCGCCGGGCGGCGTGCTCGTTGCCGGCGGCCTGGGCGATGTCCCAGATCGGCGCGGTGGGCAGCCCCTGCGCCGACAGGGCGGCGACCGCTTCCTCCGTCGTCAGCGTGCCCGACCATTCCTCGATCAGCGCGCGCAGCGCCGGCTCGTTTTGCGTGCGGCTGCTGTCGCTTGCAAAGCGCGGATCGTCGGCGATCTCCGGCTTGCCGATCAGCGCCGCCAGACGCTGGAACTGGCCGCCGTTCAGCACGGCAATGACCACCTGCCCGTCGCTCGTCGCGAAGCAGCCGAAGGGCGTCGAAAGCGGATGACGGTTGCCGACGCGGCCAGGCATGACGCCGTCGTAGAGATACTGGGCATGGCTGGTCGTCAGCATGGAGAACAGGGCGTCGTACATGGCGACGTCGAGGGTGGCACCCTGCCCCGTCGCGTTGCGCTGCACCAGCGCGGCCATGATCGACCAGCTTGCGAAAAGGCCGGCGATCAGGTCGGCCACGCTTTCCCCGGTCTTGAGCGGCGCGCCGCCCTCCTCGCCCGTCGAGGCCATCAGGCCGGACATGGCCTGCACGACCAGATCGTAGGCGGGCAGGTCCGTGAACGGCCCTTCCTGACCGAAACCGGAAATCGAGCAATAGATCAGGCGTGGATTGGCCGCACGCAACGCCTCGGCGCCGAGCCCCAGCCGCGCGGCGACGCCGGGACGGAAATTCTCGACCACCACATCGACGCGGGCGGCCAGATCCTGTGCGAGCTTCAGATGGGAAGGCTTCTTCAGGTCGAGCGCGAGGCTCTTCTTGCCGCGATTGTTCAGCGTGAAAAGCGCGCTTTCGCCATCCCTGAACGGGCCGATATGACGGTAATCGTCGCCCGCCGGCGGCTCCAGCTTGATGATTTCAGCCCCAAGATCGGCCAGAAGCGCGGTGCAATAGGGACCAGCCAGAACGCGCGAAAGGTCGAGGACCCTGATTCCGTTCAGCGGCCGGCTCATGCGCATGCCCCCGACGCGGGCACGGCGATCCGCCGATATGTGACCAGAACGGATTGCATGTCAGCCTCCAGGCACGCAGGCACGCATGGGGCGAACCCGATGCGGCAGGAAAATACTGGCAGGGCCCGGATAACCCGGCCGCCTGACCGGCGCCGCGATCGTTCTCCTCACCCGCCGCGACCCTAGCAACAATGGCGCCTCTATGTCTATACTTATCTTGCGTCTATGTATAAACTTATTTCGACATATTGCCCTGAAGGGTTCGCGAGGATGCGTTCGCGGCAGCCTAGACGGGTTGCCCGGAAAGCTGTGGAGGAGGCGGCTTTCCTGCGGTATCAGGCCATCTCATGCCGATTTGCGTGAGAAGGTCGGCCACGGGAGGAGAAACGGATATGACCGACAGACCGGCCGGATCGACGTCCCCCAAGGCGCTGAACATCGCCAGGGAGGTGCGCCGCCGCATCGTCGAGCGCGAATGGCGGCAGGGCGAGCGCATCCCCGATGAAGCCGATCTCGCCATCGAGTTCGACGCGGCGCGCGCAACCGTCAACAAGGCGCTGCAGCTGCTGGCCGACGAAGGGCTCCTCGACCGTCGCCGCAGGGCCGGAACGCGCGTCACCGTCAACCCCACGCGCAAGGCGACCGTATCGATTTCCATCGTGCGCGAGCAGGTCGAGCAGGCCGGCATGGCTTACAGCTACCGCGTGGTGGCGCAGCGCCGCAGTCCCGTGCCCGCCGACATCGCCGCGCGCCTCGCGCTTCCCGAAGGCAAGCTGCTGGTCCACATGCGCGCGGTGCATTATGGCGATGGCCGCCCCTTCCAGTTCGAGGACCGCTGGATCAACACCTGTTCGGCGCCGGGGCTGGAGGGGGTCGATTTCTGGCAGCTCAACGCCAATGAATGGCTGGTGCAGAACGCACCCTATCTTCACGCCGAACTCGCCTTCACAGCCGCGAACGCGGACAGGCGCGAAGCGCGCCTCCTGCAAACGAGGCAGGGCCAGGCCCTGCTCATCATGCAGCGCACGACATGGAACGATCTGGGGCCGATCACCACCGTGCGGGTCGCCTGCCAGCCGGGACACCTGATCAGCACCGATGGCGGCTATGCAAGAAGCAGCTGGCCCCGGGGCGAGACGCGCACGCCGGACACCCCCTGACCATCGGCGGCTCCCCGGCGGATTAACCCGCGTAGCCTGACGGTCGTAATCCCCTTCCCTAATCCCCATCCTCGCGGATGAGGAAACGCACGCCCATTGCCCCATTGCGCATGGTGTTACGACGCAGGTGCAACTGTTCAATGGAAGTTCCCGGCGCGACAGTTCAGGCGCCGGACAAGCCAGAACTTCCGGAATGGGATCGAGGGTTCCTGACCAGGGGGGTTCCGCGTTTCCGGGAAGAAAGCTTCCGGCCAACAAGCAGTGCCTGAACATGCAGTGCATTGTCCATCTTCGTGGGGGGGATGCACACAGAGCAGACGGCGCCCGTTACGGTCGCCGAACCAGTGGAACCGTGCCGGCACCATATCGCCTGACAGATGACGGGTGATCGTGTCGCACGGTTCTTTAATCGAGGACACGATCATGGGTAACAATAACGGGTTAGGCGGGTTTGGCCTTTATCTTCCTGGCTGGCCACTCGGCGATCAGGACCAGAGCCAGGATCAGGACCAGCATCAGGACCAGGGTCAGGACCAGCATCAGGACCAGGACTCCTGGCAGAACCAGGGACAGGAACAGACGGCGCAGAATACGGCCAGCAACGAGGCCAGCAACGCCGCCGGTAACAATGCGGCCAACACCGCAGCGAATACCGCCGGAAACGCCGCCCAGAACGGCGCATCGAACCAGGCTGGCAACGCCGCGAACAACGCGGCCAGCAACGCAGCGTCCAACGCGGCCGGAAACGTTGCCGAGAACGTGGCGACCAACACCACGGATGTGGCCACCAATGTCGCGACGTCCGTGTCGACATCCGTGAATGTCGGCCTGGACGGCATCATTCCCAGCGACAACGATTTTGCCGACGTCGATATTTACGGCGGCGCCAAGGTCGATCAGCTGTTCATCAATCGCGACGGCGTGATCTCCTACGATCCGGGCGACGACGTGTCCTTCGAGGATATCCTCAACGGCTCGCTGAACGGGTCCGGCAACAATGCCTTCGTGTTCAACCAGGTCAACGATCTGGTCGACAACGACACGCTGAAGGACCCGCAGGTCCAGAACAACGGCAATTTCCAGCAGCAGGGCAGCGCCTCGGGCGGCTTCGCCAAGACCGGTGACGGCATCGACGCTGGCGGTGGCGGCGGTGGCGGCGGCGGCAGCGCCGATGCCGATGGCGGCAGCGGCGGACGCGGCTCGGCCTACGGCGCGGATGCCTTCGGCGGCTTCGGCGGCCACTCCGGCGCGCTCGCCGGCGACGGCACCGGTGCCGATGGCGGCGCAGGCGGAGCCGGCACTGGCACCGGGCTCGGCCTTGGCGGCCTCGGCGTCGGTGTTGGCTCCGGCGGTGATGGCGGCGCTGGCGGGGCTGGCGGTGATGGCGGCGGCGGCGGGGCCGGTGGTGCCGGCGGCGCGGGCTATGGTGGCCCCGGCGGTTCGGGCAGCGGCGGCTCCGGCGGCAGCGGCACGGGCGGCTCCGGTGGCACGGCCGGCAACGGCGCCATGGGCGGCAATGGCGGCAATGGCGCGGCGGCGGCAGCTGGTGCGGCCGATGCAGCGGCAGCGCTCGGCGTGGCCGATGCGGCGGCGGCGGCTGATGCTGCTGCGGCTGCTGGCGGCCCGGGTGGCGCAGGCGGTGCTGGCGGCATGGGTGGCGCAGGCGGTGTCGGCAATGGCGGCCTGGGCGGTGACGGCTTCGGCGGTGCCGGAGGCGGTGGCGCCGGTGGTGCCGGCGGAACCGGCGGCAATGGCGCGGCCGGCGGAACCGGCGGCGATGCCGACGGCGGTGCCGGGCTCGGCTTCGGCGCTGGCCAGGGCATCGGCCTTGGACTCGGCGGCGGTATCGGCGGTGCCGGCGGTGATGGCGGCGCAGGTCTTGGCGGCTGGGCCCTTTCGGCCGGCGGCGACGGCGGTGCGGCCTATGGCGGGCCGATTTCTGGCGGCAATGGCGGCTTCGGCGGCATGGGCGGCATCGCCACCACGGGTGCCGGCGGGGCCGGCGGCGCAGGCGGCATGTGGGGCTCGAACAATGGCGATGACGGCTATGTCAACGGCCTGTCGCAAGCCAGTTCCGACGCCCTGGTCGATACCAGCGCGTTCAACCAGCAGATCGTCATGGGCGCCAACGTCCTTGGCAACACGGTCGACATGACTGTGGTTGGCGGCGATCTGATCAGCACAGTGGTCGGCGAAGACGACGGATAAAAGCCGTCCACGGGTCCGGCGTCCTCTCCCCCCCAAGGACGCCGGGTTCTGGAGCTGTGCATGGTCCCCGTGCACAGCTCCGCACTTTTCACTTCATGCCCCGGCAGGAATGCCTTTGAAAAGCCGGGCGAGAACAAGGGGGGAGGCAGATCTGGACTGAAGCCCTGCGCCGCCCGCGAAAGCGGCGCGCCGGGCATCGCATGGGGCGGGCGGCCCTGACCAACGGTTCTGCTGGCAAGCCAGCGAGGTAGTGCACCATGCATATGGACTCGACCACCGAGATCATCGCCCATTTCATCGGAGTGTTTTCCCAGACAGTCGAGGATGTGCGGCTGCGGCTGGACTATGCGAAGTTCGCCGCCGAGCGCGAAGCGCCGCCCGAAACGGGCGACCTGCTCGACATAAAGCTCACCATGACCAGCCCCTACACGCTGGGGCAGTTCGCGCCGAAGGTGACCTATGCGCCGCCTTCCTTCGACATCGTGCCGACGGTGGCCATCAGCTTCCTTTCGCACCAGCCGGTCCCGCTGCACATGCCGCCCGGCAACATGACCAAGGTGTTCGCCGCGCCCCATCAGCACCACATGCCCGGCATGTCGGAGCGGATGATCCCCGAATATGAGCCGATCGGCTCGCTGGCGCTCTACCTGCGGCAGGAGGCGCACCTCACCGACAACGACATGCTGTCGATCGGCGATCACGGGCTTGCCATGAAAGCGGTAGGCGACCCGGTCGCCGCGCTCGCAAAGCTGATGGGGGCGGCCTCGCAGCTTCAGCCGCTGGCCGACATGGACGGCCTGCACACGGAAGCCGACGCGGGCGGCTTCATCCAGCATGTCACGCAGGCCGTGGACACGCTGCCCGATGCCGCGCCCGCCGGCGGCACCCTGTTCGTGGCGCAGGGCGCGGCCGCGGCGGGCATCCATGTCAACGGCGAAAGCGTGGAGGAAGCACCGGTCCTGGAGGACCTCCTGCCGGCCAAGTTCCAACCTCCTGCCGAGGAGACGTCCGAAGACGGCGACGGCGACGCGCCCGTGCCGACCGGCGTCGACTATTCGCTCAGTTCGATGATCGAGCTGGAAGCGGGCGGCAACCTGCTGGTGAACGAGGCCGTGCTGGCGAACAACTGGTACGGCGTGCCGGTGGTCGCGGCGGCGGGCGACTACGTCCACGTCAACGCCATCAGCCAGACGAATGTGTGGAGCGACTGCGATGCGGTCTCCGATGCGCTGGGCGGCTGGCAGAGGCTGACCGATACGCCGACGCAAGCCTTCAACGTGGCCACCATCGAGACCATCGCCAACCCGGCCTACGGCGAAGCCGCGGGCGGCGCCGGCTTCCCGTCCTACTGGCAGGTCTCGCGCATCGACGGCGACCTGCTGATCGCCAACTGGATCAAGCAGGTCAGCTTCGTGCAGGACAACGACGTCACGGTGATGTCGGCCTGCGGCGGCGGCACGACCATCACGCTCGGCGACAACACCGTCGTCAACATCGCCTCGCTGGCGGAACTGGGCGTGTATTACGACCTCATCATCGTCGGCGGCAGCATCTACCACGGCAACATCATCAGCCAGACCAACATCCTGCTCGACGACGACCTCGTCGGCACCGTGGGCGACTTCCAGACCTCGGGCGAGGCGTCGCTCTCCACCGGCGGCAACCTCTTGTGGAACCAGGCGTCGATCACCCAGTACGGAACGATGAGCTTCGAGGGGCTGCCGCCATCCTTCCAGGCGGCCGCGGACACGCTCGCGTCAGGCCCCGCCGACGCGCCCGACGACCTGCTCCATCACGAAGCGTTCGGCGGGCTGGCCGGCCTGAAGGTGCTCTATATTTCCGGCGATGTGATCGACCTCCAGTACATCAGCCAGACCAACATCCTCGGCGACGCCGATCAGGTGGCTCTGGCGATGGATCAGGCGGGCGCCTACGCCGATGCCGACTGGACCGTCTCCACCGGCACCAACGCGCTCGTCAACTATGCCCATATCGTCGACGGCGGCGTCGATTCGACGGTCTATGCCGGCGGCGACGTCTATTCGGACGAGCTGCTCATCCAGGCCGAGCTGATCTCGAACGACAGCGGGCTCTACATGCAGGACGCGACCGCGCTCGTGAACGAGGCGGTGGTGTTCCTCAGCGACGACCTGCTGGCGCCGGATGCCGCCGACGACGGCGCGCCGGTTCATGACGGCGCGGGGCCGGGGGCCGGTTCGGCCGATGTGATGCAGACCATGCTGAGTTGAGGGCCGGAGCGGGCTGGCGGGGAGCGGGGGAGCACGTCTTCATGGAAAGGTTTCAGGCAACGGTGGCGTTTGGCGTCGCATCAGGCGACACGCCGTCGCGCGAGCCCGACACCGGGCCGCTGACGCAGGTGCTGGCGGCGCTCGAAAGAGAGATCGGGCTCTCCCTCGAGGAAGCCGTCTCGGAGCACCGGTGCACGAAGGAACAGCAGGATCGCCAGGCCGCACCCGAAGGGACGCGCGGCGGTCCGGAGGCGGAGACGAAGATGCGAGAACCGCAACAATCCGGGGCGGAGCCGGTCCGGCCGGGCGCAACGGTCATCCTCGAAGGCGAGAGCGGCCCGGTCGCGGCGCGGCCGCAGCCGCAGGACCGGGGCGCGGGCCAGCCCCCCTCCCCGGCCGGCCGTTACGCCGTGGCGGACGACAAGGCCGGCGGCCAGAAGAATGGCACAGGAGGAGGCACCGGCCCCTTCCACCGCCGCCTCGGGCCGGTGGACCTGTCGAAAAGCCTCAGCGCCGGGCTGGGCGCCGTGCGCAAGAACCTCCTGATGGTGTTCCTGTTCACCAATGTCAGCAACATCCTGGTTCTGGCCATCCCGGTCTATCTGTTCCAGATTTCGGACCGGGTGCTGACCAGCCGCTCGACCGACACGCTGGTCATGCTCACCATCGTCATCGTCGGCGCCGTGCTGTTGCAGGCCACCTTCGACGCCATCCGCCGCTTCATCCTCATGCGCACCGCCGTCGAGGTCGCGGCGCAGCTCGGCGCGCCGATCCTGAGCGCGGCCGCCCGCGCCTCGCTGCACGGCTCGGGCCGCGAGTACCAGACGCTGGGCGACCTCCAGCAGCTGCGCTCCTTCCTCGTCTCGGGAACCCTTCTGTCGTTCCTCGACATTCCCTTCGCGCCGCTGTTCATTCTGGCCGTCTATCTGGTGCATCCGCATCTGGGCAGCATCATCATACTGTCCGGCCTGCTCCTGCTGGTCGTCGCCTTCATCAACCAGCGCATGACGGCCGCGCCGTTCGGCGAGGCCAACGTCTTCCAGAGCCGCGCCAACCTGCATCTGGATTCCATGGCCCGCAACTCGCAGATCATCAACGCGCTGGCGATGATCCCCGAAGCGGTGAAGATATGGGGCAAGGACACGGCCGGCTCGCTGAAGGCGCAGGTGAAGGCGCAGGACCGCAACATCGTCTCCGCCGCCACCTCGCGCGCCATCCGCCTGCTGACGCAGGTGGCGCTGCTCGGCTGGGGCGCGTTCCTCGCCATCGAGGGCGAAATCACCGGCGGCATGGTGATCGCCGCCTCCATCATCGCCGGCCGGGCGCTCGCCCCGATCGAAGGGTCAATCGAGGGCTGGAACCAGTACATCCTCTCGCGCGGCGCCTATAGCCGCATCAGTGCGCTGCTGCGCTCCTCGCCGCTCAATCTGGAACGGCTGGTGCTGCCCAATCCCGAAGGCCGGCTCGACGTGGAGCGCGTGCTCTATGTGCCGATGGGCACCAAGCGCGTGGTGCTGAACGGCATCAACTTCTCGCTCCAGCCGGGCGACTCGCTCGCCGTCATCGGCAATTCCGGCGCGGGCAAGACGACGCTCGGCAAGATGCTGGTCGGCTCCATCCTGCCGACTTCGGGGGCCGTGCGCCTCGACCTGATGGACCTGCGCAACTGGGACCAGCGCCAGTTCGGCGACAATATCGGCTATCTGCCGCAGGACGTGCAGCTCTTCCCCGGCTCGATCAAGGCCAACATCGCGCGCATGCGCGACGATGTGGACGACGCCGAAATCTACCGCGCCGCGATCCTTGCCGATGTCCACGAGATGATCGCCACCTTCCCGCAGGGCTACGAGACGCAAGTGGCGGCCGACGGCTCGCCGTTGTCGGGCGGGCAGAAGCAGCGCATCGCGCTTGCCCGCGCCTTCTTCGGCGATCCGCGCATGATCGTGCTCGACGAACCGAACTCCAATCTCGACGCATCCGGCGACGCGGCCCTTGCGCGGGCGCTGCGCCACGCCAAGGAAAACCGCATCACGGTCATCGTCATCACCCAGCGGCCGTCGCTGCTGCGCCATGTCGACAAGATCCTGCTGATGACCAACGGCACCGTTTCCATGTTCGGCCGGCGCGACGAGGTTCTGCGCGCGCTGGCGGCCCACACCGCCACCCAGCCGCATGACAGCCCGTTCGGCGAACGGCTTCCCCAGCCCGGCATGGCCCAGCCCGGCATGACCCAGCCGGCGATGGCGCAACCGGCAATGGCCAAGCCCGCTGTCCCGGCCGGCATGGCTTCCGCGAACATGACGAAGGCAGGTGTGGCATGAGCAGCACGGACGTCGCCAAACTCCACGACATCACCTGGTATGAAGAGGTTCCCCGCTCCATTGCCAAACAGAGCGTCGTCGGCGTGATCCTGCTGGTGGTGTGCTTCGGCGGCTTCGGCATCTGGGCCGGTTTCGCGCCGCTTGCCGCCGCCGTCATCGCGCAGGGCAGTTTCGTGGCCACCGGCCAGAACAAGATCGTCCAGCACCTGGAGGGCGGCGTCATCAGGGAAATCCTCGTTTCCGAGGGCGACCATGTGATCGAGGGCCAGCCGCTGGTTCAGCTCGACGAAACCTCGGCGCTGGCCAACGAACGCCAGCTTTTCCTGCGGCGCGCGCGGCTCGACGCCATCGTCGCGCGGCTTACCGCCCAGTCCGAAGTCAAGACCGCCATCGCTTTCCCCGCCGAACTGACCGGCAGCGCGGTCGATCCCGAGATCGCCGAAATCCTCGCCAGCCAGCGGCTCAATTTCGAAGCCTCGCAACGCAAGCTCAACAGCGAGATCGAACTGCTGAACAACAACATCTCCGCGCTCGAATTCCGCGTCGGCGGCTATGAGGCCCAGCAGCAGGCGCTGACGCTCCAGATCCGTTTCCTGCACGACGAATATGCCGGCAAGAAGCAGCTCTACGAGCAGGGGCTGCTGCGCAAGCCGGAGATTTCGGCGATCCAGCGCGCCATGGCCGAGGCGGACGGGCAGAGCGGGCGGCTGGCGGCCGAGATCGACGAGACGCGGGCGCAGATGGCACGCTACCGCCAGCAGAAGCAGCAGACGCTCGCCGCCTATCGACAGGCAGCACTGGACGAATTGCAGAGCGTCGAGGCGGAGCTGGATTCGGTGCGGGAGCAATCGCGCGCCGCCGAGAACGTGCTGCGCCGCGCGACCATCAACGCACCTGTCAGCGGCACCGTGGTGCGGCTCTACTACCATACGGCCGGCGGCGTCATCGAAAGCGGCAAGAGCATCGCCGAAATCCTGCCTTCGGACGTGCCGCTCATCATCGAGGCGCAGATACCGCGCACCAAGATCGACGCCGTGCGCACCGGCCAGGAGGCGACGGTGCGGCTGACCGCGCTGAATCAGCGCACCACGCCGGTGCTGACCGGCACGGTCTACTACGTCTCGGCCGATGCGCTGCGCGAGCAATCCATACAGGAGGTGCGCGAGATCTACCTCGCCCGGGTGCGCCTTCCCCCCGGCGAGCTGGCGCGCGTACATGGCTTCCTGCCGACGCCCGGCATGCCGGCCGAAGTGCTGATCCAGACAGCGGAGCGCACCTTCTTCGACTATCTGTCGAAGCCGATCCGCGACAGCATGAACCGCGCTTTCCGGGAAGATTAGACGGCGGCGGGGCGCAGTGGTAGGATCGCGGCGAACGTGGGCAATCGGGCAGCCTCGCGATGAACCGACCGGTGCCGCCTTTCAGGGATGTGCTGACCCTTCTGGGGCAGCTCAACTATACCTGGACCAACACCGAAAGCCTGCTCATCCACCTGATCGCCGGGCTCGCCGGGGTGGACAAGGAAACCGCCACCATCGTCTTCCTGACCCTCAACACGACACGCGCACGCGTCGATCTGGTGGAGCGGCTGGCCAAGATGGCGCGCACGCCCTCACCCGTGCGCAGGGACGTTCTGGAAGTCACCCGCAAGATGATGGCCGAAGCGAAGCTGCGCAACAAATACAACCACTGCATCTATTCGTTCGACGACACGGGCGACAATGTCTCCACCCTGCTGATGCGGGTCTCCGAATCCGGCGACAGCCTCAGATACGGCAAGATGGACGCCATCGACGCCGACGAGATCGCCAACATCACCCGCTCGATCAGCCGCCTGGCGCAAACCAATCGTGAAATATGGGCGCTGGCACGCCGGCACGGTTTTCCCCTCTGAGGCATGTCGCCCGAAATCGGGAACCGGTTTCGGGCGACATGCGTAAAAACAGGAACCTGAAGCGTCATGGCGGCCAGACCGGCTGGCGCGGAAAGCACGCAATTCCTCCGGCGTGAATGCCCCCGATAGCTGTCGGGGATGCCGATGACGATGCATTCGGCAACGTGCGGATGCTCATAGATCGCCTCCTCGATGGTGCGCGGATAAACGTTGAAGACCCGCTCAGCATCATGTCCTTCTTGCGATCGGTCAGGAAGGCGAAGCCGTCCCTGTTCATGTGGCCTACGTCGCCGGTCATGAACCAGCCGTCCCTGAACGAAGCGGCGGATTCTTCCGGCCGGTTCCAGCAACCGGGGAAGAGATTGGGCCCACGCATCCTGATCTCGCCGGTTCGGCCCGATGCGAGCACGCGTTGCGGGTCCTTCATGTCGACGACCTGAGGCTCGATGCCCGGCAAGGGCTGTCGATGGAGCCGGCGCGGATTTCGCCACCGCGCGAATGCCGGCAGCCGATGGCCGCAGCCTCGCTCATGCCCCGGCCGGAGTGGAGCAATTCCAGCAGAGGTGCGAAGCGGTTTTGCGTTGCTTCGGCGGCCTACCGGCTTGCGAATGCCAGTTGCGCCGCCAGACCGGCGAACGCGGCGGCGAAGCCGCGGCGCATCCATGTCTGGACGGAAGCGCTGGAGATGACATGCCGCCGGACAGCCGCGGCAAAGACGCCATAGGCGGCGAAGATCACGAATGTCAGCGCCATGAAGACCAGACTGAGTTCCAGCATCCGGTTCACCGGCGAGGCTTCGTCGGCGCGCACGAACTGCGGAAGGAAGGCGAAAAAGAAGATCGACAGTTTCGGATTCAGCAGGTTTACGAGGATGGCCGAAACGATGATCTGCCGGACATTCTTTTTGTCCGCCTCGCCGTTCAGGCTGAGCATCCCGCGATCCCGGAACATGGCATATGCCATGTAAAGCAGGTAGGCGACGCCGAGATATTTGAGAAGCTGGAAGGCCAGCGCGCTCGTGTGCAGCAGCGCGGCAAGCCCGCTGATCGCCGCCAGCGTATGGGGAACGATGCCCAAGGTGCAGCCGAAAGCGGCAATGAGGCTCGCGCGCGCGCCTCCCGAAAGACCGGCCGCCACGGTGTAGATCGCGCCTGTGCCGGGCGATGCGACGATGACAAGGGAGGTCAGGAGAAATTCCAGCGTCATAGCGGCTCCATTTCCGTCACCGCGGCGGCGGCACGGATCGCGGCGATCTCCCCCCGGCAACCGTGCGCGGGAGCGAAGTTGCGGAAACCGGCGCGGAATTTCAGGGGCGTAGCGAAACTGTGCGGGCATATTCCTGGCTCGACTGTTTTCGAGCCATATGGACAAGCCTGCTTCGCCCTGTCTTGAAGGAAATTGCGGGTCAGTTCATGGCGGCCGCGTAGACGCCCGGCGATATGCCGTAGGTGCGCACGAAAAGCCGGGTCATGTGGCTCTGGTCGGCGAAGCCGGCGGTATGCGCCGCATCTGCAAGGGCAATGCCTTCCGCGATCATCTTGCGCGCCTTTTCAAGCCGGCGCTGGACGAGATAGGCATGCGGTGTCAGGCCGGTCGCCTTCGAGAAGCCGCGCACGAGCTGAAACTGGCTGATACCACCGATCGCGGCCAGTTCGTCAAGCGACACCTGCGCGCAAGGATCGTCGTCGATGCGCGCGCGGGCCTGTTCGATGGGCCTGGGCGCTCCCGGCCGCTCCCGTTTCCGGCGTTCGACCAGCCTCGCCAGAAGCAGCAGGAGATTTTCCCGAACCTCGATTTCGCTCTGCCCGCCGCGCGGATCGGTCATCGCGCGAAACAGGGACTGAAATTGCGCCGCCGATGCCGCGTCGCGCAGCGCCGGATGCGAAAGCTCGGCACTGCCCGCGTTGCCGTCCGTCAGGGCGCCGATCGGTTCGACCAGGGCGGCAGGATCGAAATAGAGCATCCGCCATGAACGGCCACCCTCTCCGAGTGGCGAGCCGTCATGCACCTCGCCGGGATTGACGGTGATGACGTCGCCGGCTTCCGCCTCCACCACACCGCGTCCGCTCATGGATTTTTGCGCGCCGCGCAGGATGACCCCGATGCCGAACTGGTCGTGCGTATGCCGGCCAAACGTGTGAGAGGTATCGGCGCAAACCGCATCCACGCCCCTCATCCCGCAACGAATTATCCTGAAACGACCGCTTGCCATCGTGCCTACATTACACCGCAACCGCGGCCCGGACCATGCACAACGCCAAACCTTCCCGACGCATGACCGGCGAAGCCGTACGGCGTAAGCTCAGGGGTCCCGGCGGTGGCGATGAAAGGCTCTCACCGGCACAACGGCAAATCCGAAAGCTTTCGGTCGACGGATCTTCGCCTGCAACGCAGCCCATCTCGTGCAGGCATCATATCTGGTGGGGTGCAACTATTGGCAGGCAGATGCGCCTCGCTCGCGCGCCCGGCCGGGAAATGCCGAAAAGCCATCAGCGGGGGCCGAGCCGGACGATTCCGGTTTCCAGCGCCACGCGCGCTGCCTGGACGCGCGAGGTCACCTTCAGCTTCCTGTAGATGCTCTTGAGATAATCGCCGACCGTATGCTCGGATATTCCGACAATTTCGGCGATCCGCATATTGGTGTGGCCTTTGGCCAGTTCCGCCAGCACCTGTTTTTCGCGCGGGCTGAAATGAATGTCGCAATCCGCGGGCTGACTGTCGTCATGCAGCCGGACCCTTTCGACGAGGCTTAGCTTGGAGCGCACCTTCATCTGCAGCATTTCGAAATCGACCGGCTTGGTCAGATAGTCATCCGCTCCAAGCCGCAGTCCGTCCAGAATATGGGACCTGTCGGCCAATGCGCTCAGAAACAGGAAAGGGGTGCCATCCAGATGCCGATGGCTGGCGCGGATCGTCCTGAAGAAATCGAGGCCGCTGAGGCCCGGCATCAGAATGTCGCAGATGATGAGCGCGGGGTGCTCGGTCCTGAGAATATCAAGCGCCTGACCGCCATCGGCAGCCAGAAGCACGTCAAAACCCGAATGCGAAAGCTCCTCGCCGATCTCGGTGCGGATATCCAGCTCGTCCTCGATGCAGAGGATCTTATCCGCCTTGCGGTTGTCGGGCATGATGAAGGTCGCTCCCTGGCAGTTTCAGAATGAACCGTGTCCCCCCCGGGTCGATTGATTCGCAGTGGATATCGCCGCCATGGAGCCGGGCCAGCGTTTGCGACAGACTCAGACCAAGCCCCGTTCCCGACAGATGGGCGACATTGGCAGCGCGATAGAAACGGTCGAAAATCCTTGCCCGCTCCGCCGCCGGAATGCCTATGCCACGGTCGCTGACAGCGCAGATGCAGAACTCCCCCTGCCGTTCGAGCACAACGCTGATCGGCTGGCCGGCCGGCGAGTATTTTTCGGCGTTGGAAAGAAAATTCGTCAGGATCTGCTCGATCAGAATCGCGTCGCCCTCGAACTGCATCGCCCTGTCCGGCAACACAACCTCGACAGGCCGCAGGGGATGGAGTTCCCGATGATCGGCGCACACGCTCCTGACAAGCTGGCGAAGGTCGAAAACCTCCCTTTTCAGGGGCAGGCCCTGCTCGTTGAGCGTATCGTTGCTGATGGTGCTGTCGATGATGAGGGTCAGACGCTGCACGGCATGGCGAATCCGCTGCGACCGCTCTGTCAGGACTGCCGGGGTGATGTCGTGCGAGCGACGGATGAAACGCTGCGCGATCATGTCGATGATCGTGATCGGCGTCCTGAACTGGTGCGACACCGTGGTGAGGAAGTTCTTGTAGATGGCGTTGGTCAAACGCTCGTTCTCAAGGGCTGTCCGCAAGGCGGCCGTGCGCTCCTCAACTGTCTCCTCCAGGAGATGCGTGTGCTCGTTCAGCGCCGTGTTCGCCTTGTCGAGGGCGCGCAGGTTGGCGAGCAGCTGCCATGCCATGAAGCCGCCCGCCGCCAGAATGCCGGAAATGGAAATCATGACGAGGTAGAGCGTCTGCAACTGGTGGTCGCGCTGCTCGCCACCCTCATCGCGCTGGGCCAGCATCACCTTGTTGCTCAGCCGGACGAGCTCATCGAATGACGAGGAAATCCTGTCATAGAGTTCCAGTCCGAAGGCGGGATCGGTCATGCGTCCCCTGTCCAGCCCGGAAAGGTTCCCGATCAGCCCGTCGAGAGGCTGCGTCGACCCATCGAGCCCGGTGAGATAGTCGTATTGTGGATTGTCCTTCAGCAGGCTGAGCCGGCTGATGAGAATATCCAGCTGTAGCAGGATCGCATCGTCGTCGCGCAATTCTTCCGGCAACAGCATATGGCTGGCCAGCTTGCGCGCTTCGCGTTCGGCCTGCGTCACGTTCCACAGCATGTTTTCGCCGGTGTAGTTCCCGAGTTCACGGTGGATGCTCATGAGCTGAAGAAATGCGTAGGACAGCGTCAGCGCAAAGCCGACGATCGCCAGCCCGGCAACAGCATAGCTGCGCCGCACTCTCATCTGATCCGAAGTTCCTTGAGCTGCCAAGCCCAGCGATGATCGAAACGTGAATCCTGAAGCTCCTGGAAATCATCGCGCGGATAGACGACCCAGTAAGGTCCCTTGTCGCTCACATGCAGCCGCTCGCCATCCATATAAGCCGCGATCAGGACATCGTAACGGGCGACATCGGCCAGCGGGAACTCGACCTCGTAGTCGTTGAGCGCAATCGCCGTGACCACGGAATCGGGATGGTCGTCCGGGTCGATGCCGGCCGCTTCCAGTACTGTTCGAAGGGACACTCCTTCGAACAGATGAGGACCTTCCGTCCAGGCGGTGCTGGTGGCGATCCTGCTTCGTGGCAGGGCAAGCAGCCGATCTTCTGTCAGAACGGTTTCCTGCCCGTCGGCGGACACGATTCTGAGGCTGCCAATGGCACCGGCATCAAGGGTCTGGGCCATGATGAGAAACAACCCCGCGAACAACAGCCGCCATCCCGAACCCATGCGCATGCCTTTCAGTCGTCATACTCAGACTTGGCGACATGCATAGCCAAGGTTCGAAGTGTTTTCGACCCGGCAAGGCAAGATTCTTTGGGCCAGACAGAACGGTCCGGTCAGCGCAGGCATGGTCGGAACAGGCCGGGCCGGCGCGGAAACTGACAGGCACCGCTACAAATCCGCGTGCCGGTCCAGAGCCGACGAGAAGCCTTTCAGGGAAACGGAGAAGGTAAGCTCCTTTTCATCGGTGCTGGTCACCTTCAGCCTGAGCGTCGATCCGGATCGCAGGGTCTTGAGAGCCGCAGCGTCGAACTCGACGGGAAGAATGCAGCCGGCGGGCAGACAGGTCGAGAAATGCGCTGCCGGAAGCGCTGGCTCGTCATCGATCTGGAAGGCGACCCCCTCCTGTAGTTTCAGCCCGAAGGGAAGAACGGCAACGCCCTTGATGCCGCCCTCCGACTGGGACTGGACCTCAATGGCGAGAATGCGCTGGCCGCCCTGCTGGTATTGCTGCTGCAACACCGCGCATTGCTTGGCACCGTTGGCAATCTGGCAGCTGATCTGCCAGTCCTCATGCGTCTCCTGCAGCGAGGTCGCCCCGCCCGGCAGGACGGCGGCTTCCTGCGAAACGGCGGAAGGCACGCCCAGTGCACCTGTAGCGAACAGCAGCGCCGCGAGAAATGTCGATTTTGCAGTCTTCATGTCGAAATTCCGGTTTCAGTGGTCCGGGATCTGCATCCCTGTGAAATGAGGCAACCCCGGCCGGACCAGATGGCCGGGGTCGTGTCGATGCGGAAGCGGGGCGTCAGAACTTCCAGCGCAGGCTGACGGAGCCGCTGTGCACATCCGTGTAGCTGCCGAACTGGCCCTGATAGCCTGCTTCCACGCTCCAGCCCTTCAGGCTTTGCAGTTCGGCCGACGCACCGATCTTCCAGTTCGACCTGTCAAGCGGTGTCACAATCATGGCCGGGGCGGCAGCCGTCGAGGCGCCGATGAAGCTGATCGGCGTTTCGATCATGTCGGCCGAACGATAGGCCCAGCCGCCGCTCAGCGACAGGAGACCTTCCACGCCGTCTCCCGCGTCGAAGCGGTATCCCAGCGACAGCTTCGGCTCCACCTCGCCGATATACTGCGTGTGCGAGGACATGCGCACACCGATTCCGCCGAGACCATGTTCGGCATAGCTGCCGGTATGCAGGGCGGTTCCGGTGAAGGCCAGCGCAGGACGCAGGGTCAGGCTCTCCGCCTCGGCCGTGTAGCCGATCTCCGCGGAGAGCTGGCCATAGCCGCTGTTTCCGCTGGCAGTTCCCAGCCCAGGCTCGAACACATTGACGGAGCGAGTCGTGTCGTACCACTGCCATCCACCCGTCGCGGTGAAGGCGAGGTCGAAGCCGTTGCCGAATGCACGGCGTGCGCCGAAACCGACGTCGAAACCGTGCCCCTGCCCGTTGAACCGCTCGTCGTCCACGAACAGCCGGTCCATACGGTTGTAACCGAGGGCGCTCGACACCGACCACCCGCCTTCGAGACGATGTTCGAAGCCGGTGCGCAGGGAAAGGGTACGGCTGCTTGCGCCCCAATAGTCCTGCGTCGCCTTCTGATCGAGCTTCGCCACGCCGGCATCGGCCCACAGGCAGTTTTCGGCATCGCTTCCGGACCAGCGGCATTCCAGCATCCGGTCCCTGAAGCCGGCGGCCGTGCGATACTGCGTCTGAAGGGGAGCGACATGACCCTCGGGATTGAGCTCGCCGAAGACGGTCTTGTAAAGCTCTTCCTGGCCTTCCTCCATGTTGCCGAGAGCGGCCATAAGCCGGCCGATCCCGGAAGCGTCGCCAACCTGCAGGGCAGAATCCATGTGAGCGCCGAGCCGCCGCTCGTTCGGACGCAGGAATTCGCGCCCGAAATCGCTCTGCACCGTCAGATGGATGCCATCCTCGTCGCCGACGATGCCATAATCCAGCGCAAGCGTGCCCGGAACGGAAAGCCCGTTGTCGACACCCTGCCCCTCTGTCGCGAACAGGGTCACCGGGCGGGCGTTCTCCAGCCACATCAGGTTGATGCGGCCGGTGCCCGCAACCAGCGCATCGCCGGTCACATTCACCCGGTCGGACGCATAGGGACCGAAGGCGACATCGAACTCCATGTGGCCGGTATCGGTCTGGACGAAATTACCGTCCAGCGCGACCTCGCTCACCACCCGCGAACCGAACAGCATGTTGGTCGCGGGATCCTCCTCGCCGTCGTAATGGGGGAAGACATAGCCGGAAGCCAGGTCTTCGGCCCAGCGCGGCGCCGACAGCCCCATCAGGAACGTACCGTCATTGGTGAAGGTCGCGACCCCATCCGCAACCGCGGCGGGAAGAGCCCCGTCCGCGCCATCGCGCAGGCCGATCGTGTCGAAGGCCATGAAGACGGCGTCGGCACGGTTGAGGAAGCGGTTTTCGCCGCTGCCGAGATCGACATTGCCGATCGTCAGGCCGGTGTTCTCGACCGTATCGTTGCCGTCGCCGCCACGCACCGCCCATCCGGACACCGCCGACAGCGAGCCTGAGGCGAGCAGGTGATTGTCGGCACCGCCGTCCACCACGACAGCCGCGCCCCGGCCCGAGCCGCCGCGCACCATGCCGCCGAGGGTCATGGCGATGTCGCCCGCGCCGTCCTGCCCCTTGCTCTGCGCAAAGACGCCGATGGAATTGGCGCCTGCGGCAAAGATCAGATCCGAGATGTCGAGACCGATCGCGCCGCCGGCCCCCTCGCCGCCGGCGGAACCGGCGAAGATGCCGTCGACCCAGCCGCCGCCGCCGCCGAGGCTCTGGGCGATCACCCCATAGGCATCGTCGCCAAACACCACGATCTCGTCGGACTGGGTGAAGGACACGGCGCCGCCGTTGCCCCGGTTCTCACTGTTGAGCGCAACGGTCGTCTGGCTGTCCGCGCCGAAGACGCTGCCGCCGCCACCGCCGATGCTCTGAAGCACAACGCCGTGGGCGCCGGCGCCCGCCGTCACGATCGCGCCATCGTTGACGAGCGAAACCATGCCGCCGTCGCCCACGGCGTTGTTGCTTCCGCCGAGCGACACCGACGCGATCCCCGCGCCGGCGACACGGACATCGCCGCCGCCCGCACCGATGGATTGCAGCATCAGGCCGACCGAACCGTCGCCCGTCGTCACCGCACCGCTGAAGATGCCCTCGACCGCGCCGCCATGGCCGCCGGCAGCATCCTTCGCCCCGAGCGACGCGCCAAGATTCCCGGCCGCACCCGAGACCGAGGCGACCGCTGCGCCGCCGCCTGCCCCAATGCTCTGCAACAGGGCGGCTGTCGCCCTGTCCCCGGTCGTCGCAATGCGCCCGATCTGTTCACGCACGACATCGCCGGCCTGTTCGCCCTGGCTGCCGAGAGCGCCCAGTTCCAGACGAATGTCGCCGAACGCCGCATCCGTGTCGTTGAGGAAATTGCCCACCGCGACGCCGCCGCCGCCGCCGATCGACTGGCTCAGAACAGCCGCCGACAGAAGGCCCGTCGTAACGACCTCGCCTGTCTGCGAGGCGACGATGTCGCCTCCCCTGTTGCCGGTGCCGTCCTGACCGCCGAGGGCCAGCTCGAAATGAAGCGGGACCGCATCCGGATCGCCGTTGTCCGCGCCGAGGCGCGCACGCACGTCCACCGTACCGCCGCCGCCGCCGATTGCCTGAGCCAGATCGCCGAACGAGAGATTGCCCGCAGCGCCGAAGGTGCCGGTGGAATTGACCGTCACCTTGCCGGCGTTCATGCCTGTGGCCCCCTGCGCACCGGCGCGGGCCACGACCATCGTGTCGGGAATTTCCGGGTTTCCGCTTGCACCGATCACCGGCGCCCCCGGGAGGCTCTTCACACCGTCGAGGTCGAGCGCAAGCGTGCCGCCGCCGCCGTTGATGCTTTCAGCCTTTATGGCCACCGATCCATCGCCCAGCACCGTGATGTCGCCGGAATGGGTGACGACGACCTCGCCCCCCGCTCCGCCGGTTCCGCCGCCGACCGCGCCGAGCAAGCTGTTGATCACCCCCGAGAGGCCGGGACCGGAAACATCGTCGAGAGCCGTCAGGACCATGTTGGCATTGCCGCCGCCGCCGCCGATCGACTGCGCGACCACGCCATGCGCATTGGCGCCCTGCGTGAGGATGCTGCCGCTGTTGCTGACGACGACCTTTCCGCCGTCGCCGCCATCGGCGCCGAGGCCACCCACCGAAATCAGCTGAGCGGAGCCTTCCGTCGCGATCAGCGAGTTCATGACCAAAACGAGACCGCCATTGCCACCGCCGCCGCCGACCGACTGAGCGATGATGCCATGGGCGCCATCGCCGGAGGTCTGGATGATCCCCTCGTTTTCGACCGTGACATCGCCGCCGCTTTCACCGGTGCCGCCCGCGCCGCCGACATTGAGGCCGGCGACCGTGCTGCCCGTATCCGCGACGAGGCCCTGAACGCTCACGATGGACGAACCGTTGCCACCGCCGCCGCCGATCGACTGCGCCATGATGCCATGGGAACCGGCGCCTTCGGTGACGATCCAGCCGGTTTCATCGGCGTCGGCGGGCTTGTTGGTTACCCGTACGTCACCACCGGTTCCGCCGGCACCGCCATCGCCGCCGAGATTGACGGCGTAGCGCTGCGACTGGTCGCCGCTGGCAAGGTCGAGGACGAGGTTGATCATGACGCCAGCGTCGCCGCCGCCGCCACCGATGCTGCTGGCACCGATGCCAACTGCGTTGATGCCCTTCGTGTAGATCAGTCCGGTGTTGTCAACCACGACCTCGCCGCTTGCGGCCCCGTCGCCGCCCGAACCTCCCAGGTTAAGCTCCACAGCCTGGCTTTGATAAGGTCCCTGAACCGTCGCCGAGATCACCGACCCGCCGATGCCGCCGCCGCCGCCAATCGACTGGGCGCGGACGCCGAAGGCGCCGTCTCCCTGCGTGGAGATGATGCCGCTGTTGGCAACGGTGACAGAGTCCGCAACGGCTCCCTCGCCGCCGTTTCCGCCGACGCTGAGCGTCGCCGTATTCATCGTCGACCCCTTGGTATAAACCTGCACGCCGATGGTACGGGCAGAACCGCCGAGGCCGCCGCCGCCGCCGATGGACTGGGCGAGAATGCCGTCGGATGCCTCGCCCCCGGTCAGGATCGTACCGGCATTGCCGACGCGCACCGTGTCGGAGCGCGCACCCTTGCCGCCCTTGCCGCCAATCGCGATGTTGGCCGAATTGGCCGCCATGACGATGGTCGATCCTGCGGTGCCGGCAATGCCGCCGCCGCCGCCGATGGACTGGGCGACGATACCGCGCGCCTCACCGCCCGTGGTGGCAATGACGCCTTCGAAATCGACCTCGACCGCACCGGATATGGCGCCTTCGCCGCCATCGATCCCGACCGCCACGCTCGCACTGGTGCTTTCACCGGCCGCATTCTTGGACGAGACGCCGACCGACGTTGTGGAAGAGGTTCCGCCGCCGCCGCCGATGGACTGGGCCAGAATGGCCGTCGATCCGTCGCCAAGCGTCTGGATGCGGCCATTGGCGGACACGGACACGGCGTCGCCCTCGCCGCCGATGCCGCCCTCGCGGCCGATGCCGATGCTGACGGAACTGTTTGCCAGAATGCCGGTCGCCATGCTGGTTGCGGTGTTGCCGCCGCCGCCGCCGATGGACTGGGCCACAAGGCCATAGGAATTTTCACCCTGGGTCAGAATATCGCCGACATGATCGACGGTGACCTTGCCTCCTGCACCCGCGGCCCCGGCCGCGCCGCCCACGGCGACGTTCATGGCAAGGTGCGCTTCACGCATGACGCCCGCGCCGATGTTGTAATTCGCGTTGCCGCCGCCCCCTCCAATCGACTGGGCGACCAGACCATGCGAAACCGCGCCATCGGTGACGATGGTGCCATTGTGGCGCACGTCCACCGTGTCGCCGGCGCCTGCACCCGCACCCGAGCCGCCGACTGCGATGAGAGCTGCGAATTCCTGCCCCTGCGCCCCGCTGCCCAGGGGTTTGACGCCGGCCACGAAATTTGCCCCGGCCTGGCCACCGCCGCCGCCGACGGACTGCGCGACAAGGCCGCTGGTGCCGTCACCGAAGGTGCGGATCAGACCGGGCGCTGCTGTTTCCACACCACCTTCCTGCCCGTAACCGCGTGTGACGGTGACACTGCCGGCATGGCCGCCCGAACCGCCCGAGCCGCCGACGCCCAGCGACACCGGCGATCCCTGCAACGAAACGACGCCGGTGACATTCATGCCACCCACGCCGCCGCCGCCACCGATGGACTGGACGAGAACGCCCGCGCCGCCGCCCGTGTAATCCGTGGCTTCGAGATTGTCCTCGTCCGCCCCCGCATCGGCAACGATGCGGCCATTGACGATGACATCGCCCGTGCTGGTGAAGGACACATCTCCGGCATCGGCACCGGTTCCGCCGGTTCCGCCGACACCGCCCGCCAGCGCAATCGACTTTTTCTGTCCCGCCGAAAGATTGCCCGACACATTCAGCCCGCCGGAGCCGCCGCCGCCCGCGACGGACTGGACCAGCGCGCCAATGCTGTCGGTGCCTTCCACGTAAATCTGGCCGTTATGGGAAACGTTCACGTCGCCGCTTATGTTGCCGGCTCCACCGAACCCTCCGACGCCGAACACCACCGAAGGCTTATTGGTGTAACGGTCTGCCTGAATGCCGCCAGCGATGTTGATGGCGCCCGCGCCGCCGCCGCCGCCGACCGACTGGGCCAGAAGGCCCCGCGAGAACGAACCCGCCGCATAGAGATCGGCATCCACGGCAACCTGGACGTCATCGCCCCTGCCACCATCGCCGCCGAAGCCACCCACTCCAACAGTCACGGCGCCGTCCAGCGTCAGCCCGCCGGAGACATTGATGCCGCCGGCGCCGCCGCCGCCGCCAACCGACTGCGCAATCACCGCCGAACGGTTGTCGCCATTTGCCTGTATCTGGATACGGTCCGCTCCCGGCGCAGCGACCATGAGGTCGACGGTCGACGCATTGCCGCCCGCGCCGCCAAAGCCGCCCACACCCAGGGTCGCGGCCCGCGTCTGCGTGTTCACCGGCAGGCCAAGGGCCAGGCTGCCCGACACGTTGAGGCCGCCCGTGCCGCCACCACCGCCGACCGACTGCGCAACCACACCATTGGAGCCGCCCGACCGTGTGCGGGTGGCGAGTATCCCGCCGTCATCGTCCATGTCATAGACGATGAGGTCTTCATCCGCGCCCTTCGCCCAGACGTTTCCGGTCACGGTCGCGGTGACCGATCCCGCCGCGCCGCCACCGCCCCCGAACCCGCCGAGACCCAGGCTGACACTGGTCGCGCTGAGCTCGTTGGTCGCCGAAAGCGAACCCGCAACATTGAGACCGCCCGCGCCGCCGCCGCCGCCGACCGATTGCGCCAGCACGCCATCCGCGTTGCGGCCCTCGGTCTGGGTGTCGCCGCTGCGTGTCAGCACCACATCGCCGCCATCGCCACCGTCGCCGCCGAAGCCGCCGACACCGGCCGCGACAGCCACTGCCTCGCCGCCGGCAACTGTGACGGCACCGGAAATGTTGATGCCGCCGGACCCGCCGCCGCCGCCGATGGACTGGGCGGACACACCAAACGCGTCCGCACCACGCGTCAGATAATCGCCCACGACGGTTCCGGTGACACCCCCGGCGTGCCCGCCGCCGCCACCGAAACCGCCAAGGCCAAGGCCAATGGTGGCCGCGGCCGAAAGCCCGTCGCCGGTCGTGAGGCTGGCGCCGCCCGTCACGTTCAGGCCGCCTGCGCCACCCGCGCCGCCGACCGACTGCATGAGAGCGCCGAACGAACCTGTGCCACGGGTCTCGACATTGCCGGCCAGGCTTGCCACCACGATGCCGGCATTGCCGCCGCCGCCGCCGAACCCGCCAATGCCGATACCGATATTGCCGGAGCCGTTCTGACTGCCGGTGATGCCGCCAGTGACATTGAGGCCACCCGAGCCGCCACCGCCGCCGACCGACTGGATCAGCGCCGCATGGGCCTGTTCGCCGCCGGTGAAGATATTGCCGGCATGGATGAGCGCGACCGAGCCGGCATCGCCGCCATCACCGCCAAAACCGCCGATGCCAAGGCCGGCCGTGCCGGCCATCTTCGAGATCGCAATGCCGCCTGTGACATTGAAGCCGCCCGAACCGCCGCCGCCGCCCAGGCTCTGATAGGTCAGGCCGTAGCTGTTGTCGCCTTCCGTGAAGATGTCGCCTTTGACGATGCCGCTGACGGCCGCGCCATCGCCGCCATCGCCGCCAAAACCGCCAATGCCGACCATCAGATTGCCGGCTCCCTGCGCGGCAGCGGAAATGCCGCCCGCGACACTGAAGCCGCCCGAACCGCCGCCGCCGCCGGCAGACTGCGCAAGGATCGCACCGGCGTTATCACCGCGCGTGATGACAGCGCCATCCACATTCGCCGTGACCGAGGCCGCGTTTCCGCCGCCGCCGCCGCCGCCGCCAAGGCCGATGCCGACATTTCCGGCTCCCTGACCTGCGCCGGAGATGCCGCCCACAACGCTGAAGCCGCCGACGCCGCCGCCGCCGCCGAGCGACTGGGCGATGATGGCCACCGATCCGTCGCCTTCCGTAATGGCCGCGATCTTCAGATCGTCGTCGGCACCGGTCGCGCCCTCGACCCTCAGCGAGACCGTTCCGCCGTCGCCGCCTGCGCCGCCCTGTCCGCCCAGCGAGACGCCGATGGTGCCGGCACCCGCGCCGGAAACGGCAATACCGCCGCTCACGTTGAAACCGCCGGCGCCGCCGCCGCCGCCGACCGACTGCGCCAGAATGGCCGTGCTGCCGGCACCCGCCGTGGCGGTGCGCCCGGTGACGCCGAGGGTGACCCTCTTGCCGTCGCCGCCGCCGGCGCCCGAGCCGCCAAGACCGACATTGACCGTGCCGGCACCGTTCCCCGCAGCCGCGATTCCTCCGGACACATTGAAGCCGCCCGAGCCGCCGCCGCCGCCGAGCGACTGCGCGACGATCGCATTCGAGCGGTCGCCCAGCGTCGTCACATCGCCATCGACCAGCGCATTGACGGTGCCGCCATCGCCGCCGCCGCCACCCGAACCGCCAAGGCCGACGCTGACCGCGCCGCCGCCGGTGGCCGCCCCCATGATCGAGCCGGACACGTTGAACCCGCCCGAACCGCCGCCGCCGCCGACCGATTGAGCGAGGAAACCGGTTGCGTCATCCCCCCCGGTAAAGATGGAGGCCGCGTGCGCCACCACATTGCCGGCATCGCCGCCGGAATCGCCCTTGCCGCCCAGACCGACAGAGACCACACCGGCACCAACCCCGCCGCCGATGGACCCCGAAACATTGAAACCGCCGGCACCGCCGCCGCCGCCGATCGATTGCACGATCATTCCCGACGACTGGTTGCCGGTCGTATGGATCGTGTCTTCCGCATAACCGGATGCATTGCCGCCGGCGCCGCCTTCCCCGCCGCTGCCACCGATACCCACGGAGAGCGCCGCGGCTCCGACACCGCCGGAAATCGACCCGGACACGGAGAACCCGCCATTGCCGCCGCCACCGCCTACCGATTGCACGAGGAATGCGCTGGATTGCTCGCCTTCGGTGATCACGGGACCCTTCACGCGGCCAGTGGCCGTACCACCGTCACCGCCCTTGCCGCCGGCTCCGCCGATGCCGACCGAGACCGAACCGGCACCGAGGCCACCCGATATGGTGCCGGCCAGCGCATATCCTCCGGACCCGCCGCCGCCGCCGACCGACTGCACCACGACCCCGCCGGACCGATCCCCCGTGGTGTGCACGCCACCCCCGATGGTTCCGGAAACCGAGCCGCCATCGCCACCGTCGCCGCCGCTGCCGCCAATGCCGGCGCTGATCGCTCCCGCCCCGCCGCCGCCGGAAGCCGACGCCGCAACGCTGAAGCCCCCCGCTCCGCCGCCGCCGCCGATGGACTGGAGAAGCGCGCCTGCCGCATTTGCGCCCGTCGTCACGATGGTTCCGTCGAAATCGATATCGACCTTGCCGCCGGCGCCGCCACCGCCGCCGCTTCCGCCAATCGTCGCGGTCACGGCAAGGCCGGCGCCGCCATAGGCGGTGGCACCCACGGCAAAGCCGCCCGAACCGCCGCCACCGCCTATCGACTGAGCCAGGAGCCCCGTCGAGAAATCACCGGCGGTATTGATGAGGCCGCCGCCGTTACGCAGGATCACATTGCCTGCGGCACCGCCGCCGCCGCCGCTGCCGCCGATGCCGACACTGGCCGAAGCGCCGATTCCCACACCGATGGTTCCCGCAATGGAGAAGCCGCCGGCGCCGCCGCCGCCGCCGATGGATTGCAGCAGCATGCCTTCCGAGAAATCGCCGCCGGTCCAGATCTCGGTGAAACCGCTGGCGTTGACATCGCTTGCCGCGCCGCCATCGCCGCCAGAACCGCCCAGAGCCACCGCCGCGGACCCCGTGAAGCCCACGGACGAGGCCACGGACCAGCCGCCATTGCCGCCGCCGCCGCCGATGGACTGGGCGAACACGCCCCGCGACCGCTCGCCTTCGGTGGAGATATAGGCGGGCTCCTCGTCCGCACCGGCGAATGTCAGGTCGACCCTGCCGCCCTTGCCACCGTCGCCGCCATCGCCGCCGAGGCTGACGGACGCAATGAGGCCGGCGCCGACCGTCCAGCCGCCATTGCCGCCGCCGCCGCCAACCGACTGCGCAAAAATGCCATGGGAATCCGCTCCCCTGGTGGCGGCGCTGCCGCTGTGGACCACCTCCACCCTGCCGGCATCGCCACCTCCACCACCCCGGCCGCCGATCGTCAGGAATGCCCCGCCCGCATTGCCGCCGTCGCCGCCGCCGCCGCCGATCGACTGCGCCTGGATGGCCGAGGACAGATCTCCGCCCGTGATGACGGCGCCGGTGTTTTCGACGCGAACGGCGCCACCGGAGCTTCGCGTCTCGGAGGAGCCGCCAATCGACGCATCGCCGCCGGAGCCGCCGGAGCCGCCGCCGGAAAAGGCACCGCCGCCCCTGCCGCCCGAACCGCCGCCGCCGCCGACGGATTGCGCAAAGATGCCCCTGGCCATCGCGCCGGAGGTGATGATGGTGCCACTGTTGGTCACCGTGACCGAGCTGCCATCGCCGCCGGCCTCGCCGTCACCGCCGAGGCTGACGAAACCGTTGCTGCGCCCGCCGGAGCCGCCGCCGCCGCCGACCGACTGTGCGAATATGCCGTCGGACCCGGTGCCCTGCGTGGTGATCTTGCCGGTGTTGGCAACGATGACCGTGCCGCCATTGCCGCCGCGCGCACCTTCGCCGCCGAGGCTGACCAGGCCGCCGGCGCTGCCGCCGTCGCCGCCCTGCCCGCCAATGGACTGGGCGAAAATGCCATGGGAGCCGGCGCCGGTCGTCAGGATCGTTCCGCTGTTGGCGAGATCGACCGTTCCGCCATGCCCGCCGGCTCTGGAATTGCCACCGTCACCGAAGAGCCCGTAAGACGCGCCGCCATTGCCGGCACCACCGCCAAGCGACTGGCCGAATATGCCATGGGCACCCTCGCCTGCCGTGGTGACATCGAGACTGTTCCGCAGAACCACCCTGCCGCCATTTGCGGCGCTCCCGCCCGAACCCCCGCCGCCGGTGGCATAGCCGCTTCCGCCCGAACCGCCCACGCCTGCACGGCTCTGGACGACGATGCCATGTGCATCGTCACCGTTCGTGGTCACCTTGCCGCTGCCGGTCAGCGTGACGGTCACGTCGCCGCCGGAGCCGGCATCGCCGCCTGCCTGGCCGCCAGTTCCGACATAGCTGTTGCCACCCTTGCCGCCATTGCCGCCGATGCTGGCAATGATGATGCCGGGGGCATTGCTTCCGGTCACAGCGCCATTGACCTCACGGTCGATCTCGATGGCCGCGCCTGTCTTGCCGTCTCCACCCGACCTGGCAGGGACGAACAGAGCGCCGTGCCGTCCGTTCTTCCCGTTCGCAGCCCGCCGGATGTTGATGATGCCCGCATCACCGGGAAGATCGGTGTTCGCCACATCCGTACCCGGATCGTCCAGCGGGGTGCCGACGTCCATGGAGCTTGTTATGACGGGTTCTGTATTTTCGCCAGCCGGCGTGCCGAAGGCGATCCCGGTGATCGGCGCGCCATTCGGCGCGACGGGCCGGCCATTCGAATCCAGCGAGAAGCTGGTCACGAGATTGTTGCCCGCCCAATAGCCGGCAACGGTCTCTTCCACACTCCCCTGCTCTGTCGGGAACTCCATCTTCGAGCCCACCGCCGGCACGTCCAGAATGCGGTATTCCTGCCCGTCCGCCCTCTGGGCGACAACGCCATAGGGAATTTTTTCCGTGACCGTGAGCCGCGTACCGTCCGGGCTGACGATGACATCGCCGATATTGGCTGCCATCGTCGCCGCTGCGGACGACAACAGGGGAACGCAGGCCAGCGCCGTGGTCAGCAGCAACTCCTGAACACGCCGGGCAAGGAAGGATCCACTCCGGGCCTTTGCGTTTCCTGCGTCCGAGATCGGTCCCGCAGAATTCGTCACATGATGAGCAGCCAATTCCGCCTCCTTCCCACATCCTGCTGCGCAGGAAGAAATCCGAAGCAATCACACGCACCCATCAAATGGGGCAGGAAAAGGCTACAGTTCATCAAAACGACAAATGCAAACTCCCGCTAACGAGAGCCTTTCCATGTGTATTCCGAGCCGAATTCTTCCAGGCCAAGCACTGCCGCGAGTTTTGCAACAGCACGCGGAACCGTTTCAATTCCCGTAAATGGGGGGATGGCATCAATCCATCCCGGAACGCGGCGGCGGGATGATGCCGGACTGTGACAGCACCCTGAAGACGCTATCTTCCGGGGAAAGCAGGTCCGGATAACCCCCGCGGCCACGAGACTAGCAGTAAAGCGCTTCGTACATTTTCGCCGCTTTCTGGTCGATCGTCTCGACAAGGCGGTCGTAACCGGACCGGGGAATCTGCGGCGCGGGGCGGATTGTCGTGCCTGCTTCCTCCAGAAGCTGCTGGGGTGCTTTAACGCACCGCTTTCCGATCTCATCGGTCCAGCCGATCCCATCGAGCAATGCCTCCCCAACGGAAGTCAAAACGGCGCTGTCGTTTTTCATCGTTCGTCTATGCCGATCGGGAAGCGTTCCGAGAAGGTCGAACAGCGAAAGGAGACCATTGTGCAACCGGTCATCCCTCAACAGTTCGGTCAGGTTGCTCTCGGCTTCATCGCAAGTCACGCCGCAAGATTGCCAGTGCCGAAAAACCGCGACGACAAATGCCTCGTCATCCGTCAGATCGGAAAATCCGAGCGAGATAAATCCATGGCTTCCATAATTCCAGCCCGGCAAGCGTGCAGGCCCTTTCTAACCGCTCGAAGCCGAATCCAAAGTACTATTTTTCAGCGTATGGAGGACCTTGTCCGCGGGCTTGCGTTGGCGTACTCGGAGGCCATCGGATTTTTGGGCTGACTGGCGGTACCGGTGAGTGGTGCTGCGTTCCAGCTTCATGACATTGGGGATGTGATGAAACTCTACGCGGACTATCTGGCCGAAATCAGCAACCGGAAAGATCAGGGGCTGGCCCCCAAGCCGATCGACGACGGGGCGCTCACCAGCGAAATCATCGCCCTGATCGAGGATAGCGGAAACCCGCAAAGGGACGACGCCCTGAAATTCTTCATCTACAACACGCTGCCGGGCACGACCAGCGCGGCCGGCGTCAAGGCGGCCTACCTGAAAAAGATCGTGCTGGGCGAAGCCATCGTGCCGGAGATCACCCCGGACTTCGCGCTCGAACTGCTCTCGCACATGAAGGGAGGGCCTTCGGTTGCCGTGCTGCTCGACATAGCCCTCGGCGATGACGCGACCATCGCCGCCAAGGCCGGCGACGTGCTGAAGACGCAGGTCTTCCTTTACGATGCCGACATGTTCCGGCTGCGCGATGCCTACAAGGCCGGCAATGCCGTCGCCACCGATATCCTCGAAAGCTATGCGAAGGCCGAGTTCTTCACCAAGCTTCCCGATGTGGAGGACGAGATCAAGGTCGTGACCTTCATCGCCGCCGAAGGCGACATCTCGACCGACCTTCTTTCCCCCGGCAATCAGGCGCATTCGCGCTCGGACCGCGAACTGCACGGCCAGTGCATGATCTCTCCGGAAGCGCAGCAGGAAATCGTCGCCCTGCAAAAGCAGCACCCGGACAAGCGCGTGATGATGATCGCCGAGAAGGGCACGATGGGCGTGGGCTCGTCGCGCATGTCGGGCGTGAACAACGTGGCGCTGTGGACGGGCAAGCAGGCCAGCCCCTATGTGCCCTTCGTCAATTACGCGCCGATCGTGGCCGGCACCAACGGCATTTCGCCGATCTTCGCGACCACGGTCGACGTGACCGGCGGCATCGGCATCAACCTGAAGAACTGGACCAGGAAGCTCGGCGAGGACGGCAAGCCGATCCTCAACAACGACGGCAACCCCGTGCTCGAGCAGCAGTTCTCGGTCGAGACGGGGACGGTGCTCAAGATCGACACGAAAAACCGGAAGCTGCGCGACGAGGACGGCAACGAACTCGTCGACGTCGCCTCCGCCTTCACGCCCCAGAAGATGGAGTTCATGAAGGCCGGCAGTTCCTACGCCATCGTCTTCGGCAAGAAGTTGCAGACCTTCGCCGCCGCCACGCTGGGCATCGAGCCGATGCCGGTGTTCGCACCCAACAAGGAAATCTCCGTCGAGGGTCAGGGCCTGACGGCGGTGGAGAAGATCTTCAATCGCAACGCCGTGGGGGTCACGCCGGGCAAGGTGCTGCATGCCGGCTCGGACGTGCGCGTCAAGGTCAACATCGTCGGGTCGCAGGATACGACCGGCCTGATGACCGCGCAGGAACTGGAGGCGATGGCGGCGACCATCATCTCGCCGCTGGTCGACGGGGCCTACCAGTCCGGCTGTCACACGGCCTCCGTCTGGGACAAGAAGGCGCAGGCGAATATCCCGAAGCTCATGTCCTTCATGAACAATTTCGGCGTGATCACCGCCCGCGATCCCAAGGGCATCTATCATTCGATGACCGACGTTATCCACAAGGTGCTGAACGACATCACCGTGGACGACTGGGACATCATCATCGGCGGCGACAGCCACACCCGCATGTCCAAGGGCGTGGCCTTCGGCGCGGACTCCGGCACAGTGGCGCTGGCGCTGGCCACCGGCGAGGCGACCATGCCGATCCCGCAATCGGTCAAGGTCACTTTCACGGGCAGGATGAAGCCGTGGATGGACTTCCGCGACGTGGTTCATGCAACCCAGGCGCAGATGCTCAGGCAGCACGGCGACAACGTCTTCCAGGGCCGTATCATCGAGGTGCATATCGGCACGCTGCTGGCCGATCAGGCCTTCACCTTCACCGACTGGACCGCCGAGATGAAGGCCAAGGCATCGATCTGCATCAGTCAGGATGAAACGCTGATCGAGTCGCTGGAGATCGCCAAGTCGCGCATCCAGATCATGATCGACAAGGGCATGGACAATGCCGCCCAGACCCTCAAGGGCCTGATCGCCAAGGCCGATGCCCGCATCGGCGAAATCCGCAGCGGCGAGAAGCCGGCGCTCGCCCCGGACGACAACGCAAAATACTTCGCCGAGGTCGTCGTCGATCTCGACCTGATAGACGAGCCCATGATCGCCGATCCCGACGTGAACAATGCCGATGTGTCGCGGCGCTATACGCACGACACGATCCGCCCGATTTCCTACTATGGCGGAACCAAGAAGGTCGATCTCGGCTTCGTCGGCTCCTGCATGGTGCACAAGGGCGACATGAAGATCGTCGCCCAGATGCTGAAGAACATCGAGAAGGCCGAGGGCAAGGTCGAGTTCAAGGCGCCGCTGGTCGTCGCCGCCCCGACCTACAACATCATCGACGAACTGAAGGAAGAAGGCGACTGGGAAATCCTCCAGCGCTATTCCGGCTTCGAGTTCGACGACGTCCTGCCGAAGAGCACGGCGCGCACCGAATACGAGAACATCCTCTATCTGGAGCGCCCCGGCTGCAACCTGTGCATGGGCAATCAGGAGAAGGCAGAGAAGGGCGATACCGTGCTTGCCACCTCGACCCGCCTGTTCCAGGGGCGCGTTGTCGAGGACACCGCGGAGAAGAAGGGCGAATCGCTGCTTGCCTCCACGCCGGTCGTCGTGCTTTCCGCCATCCTTGGCCGCACGCCGAGCGCCGACGAATACAAGGCCGCAGTCCTCGGGATCGACCTGACAAAATTCGCGCCGCCCAAAGCCGCGCCGATCGATTCCCTGTCGGTGCATTTCTAGGATTCTGTCTCGTCGGTCGTCAAAGCCGGAAGATGTCCGGTCCGACAGGAGGGCGAGCAGCCTGCTGGCGTGTCGGGCTGCCTCCGGTGCCTGTCGCCACACATGGATATGCGTGCGGTGCGTACCTGCATGCGAAGTTTCCCGAATGCTGACAATTGGCTTTCCGGCCTGTCGTCAGCCTTGTCTCTTGCCTGGCGCATGTCGCGTTTAATCGGCCTCATATCCATCTGCTTTGAAGAAATTTCTGCATTGCTGTGGCTCGAAGAGGTCACAGATATCCTTGAGGGCATCGCAGATGGCGTCGAAGGATCGTGCGGCGCGCTTGCGGAGCAGTGTCTTCAGTTTTGAGAAGGCCATCTCGAAGGGGAGACCTGTGCGCGGGTAGCTGTGGACGGCATTTGCTGTTTGTGATTCGCTCTTCTTGAACGAGAGATTGAGGGCAGCGATGGCACGGCGGCGGATTGGTCAGGAAAGTTTCGGGTTTGGCGACTTTCGGGCGCGCCGCCAGTCATCGT
>NZ_SNZF01000007.1 GCF_004363725.1 Aquamicrobium defluvii
TCGCAACACGGTACGACAAGCTGGCAACAAACTTCGCCGCAGCAATCTTCATTGCCGCAATCATCACATGGTGGATCAATTGAGTCTCGACCCTAGAGCGCATCGCGATCTTTCCGATTCGCTCCTTGCGCTTCAGGTTCCTGTTTTTACGCATGTCGTTGTCCCGAAACCGGTTCCCACTTTCGGGCGACATGCCTTAGCATCCGCAACATGTCCGTCGGAGCGTCCGAAAATCGGACGTCCGGTAAAGCCGTTCTGAATCCACATTTGCCCTGCGGCCGATCCCGATCTCGCGGGTGCGGTCATGAAGGGAGGATTCAGAATGCAGTTGGAGAAACAGAATACGCGAACGGTGCAGGTGCTCGGCATCGATGCCGGCGGCACCATGACCGATACGTTCTTCGTCGATTCCGACGGCGAGTTCGTGGTCGGCAAGGCGCAGTCGACCCCTGAAAACGAAGCGCTGGGGCTGATCGAAAGCTCCCGCGAGGGTCTTGGCCAGTGGGGCCTCGAGCTCGACCAGGCTTTGTCCACCATCCAGACCGGCGTCTATTCCGGCACGGCGATGCTGAACCGCGTGGTGCAGCGCAAGGGCCTGCGCACCGGCCTCATCGTCAATGCCGGCATGGAGGACTTCCACCGCATGGGCCGCGCGATCCAGGCCTATCTGGGCTTCGCCTATGAGGATCGCATCCACCTCAACACGCACTATTTCGACGATCCGCTGGTGCCGCGCCATCTCACCCGCGGTGTGATGGAGCGCGTCGACATGTTCGGCAAGGTGGTGATCCCGCTGCGCGAGGACATGGCGCGCAAGGCGGCGCAGGAACTGATCGAACAGGATGTGGAAGGCATCGTCATCTCCCTGCTGCACAGCTACAGGAATCCCGAACATGAGCGGCGCGTGCGCGACATCGTGCAGGAAGAGATCGCCAAAGCCGGCAAGACGATCTCCGTCTTCGCTTCCACCGACTACTATCCGGTGCGCAAGGAAACCCACCGCACCAACACCACCATCCTCGAAGCCTTCGCGGCGGAGCCCTCGCGCCGGACCCTCCAGAAGATCTCCGGCTCGTTCAAGGAGCATGGCTCGAAATTCGACATGCGGGTGATGGCCACCCATGGCGGCACCATTTCCTGGAAGGCCAAGGAGCTGGCCCGCACCATCGTTTCGGGGCCGATCGGCGGCGTCATCGGCGCCAAGTATCTGGGCGAGGTGCTGGGCTACAAGAACATCGCATGCTCCGATATCGGCGGCACCTCGTTCGACGTGGCGCTCATCACGCAGGGCGAGATGTCGATCCGCAACGACCCCGACATGGCCCGCCTCGTGCTGTCGCTGCCGCTGGTGGCCATGGACTCGGTCGGTTCCGGCGCGGGCAGCTATATCCGCCTCGACCCCTACACCAGGGCGATCAAGCTGGGGCCGGACAGCGCCGGCTATCGCGTCGGCGTCTGCTGGGCGGAATCGGGCATCGAGACGGTGACCATCTCCGACTGCCACGTCATCCTCGGCTATCTGAATCCGGACAACTTCCTCGGCGGCCAGGTCAAGCTCGACCGGGAGCGCGCATGGAACGCGATGAAGGAGCAGATCGCCGATCCGCTCGGCCTTTCGGTGGAAGAAGCCGCCGCCGGCGTCATCGAGCTTCTGGACAGCGAGCTGCGCGACTATCTGCGCTCCATGATCTCGGGCAAGGGCTACAGCCCCAGCTCCTTCACCTGCTTCTCCTATGGCGGTGCGGGGCCGGTCCATACCTATGGCTACACCGAGGGGCTGGGCTTCGAGGATGTCATCGTGCCGGCATGGGCGGCGGGCTTCTCGGCCTTCGGCTGCGCGGCGGCCGATTTCGAGTACCGCTACGACAAGTCGCTCGACATCAACCTGCCGGAGGATGCGGCCGACGACCAGAAGACCGCGCAGGTCGCCTCGCTCGACGAAGCGTGGCAGGAACTGGCGCAGCGCGTTCTGGAGGAATTCGCGCTGAACGGCTACACCGCCGATCAGGTCGTGCTCCAGCCCGGCTTCCGCATGCAGTATCGCGGCCAGCTCAACGATCTGGAAATCGACAGCCCGATCGGGAGCGCCTCGACGGCTGAAGACTGGGATGCGCTGGTGGGGGCCTTCAACGACACCTACGGACGCGTCTATGCCGCTTCCGCCCGCTCGCCGGAACTCGGCTATTCGGTCACCGGGGCCATCATGCGCGGCACCGTGCCGATCCCGAAGCCCAAGATCCCGTTCGAGGCGGAAGGCAGCGAAACGCCGCCTGAATCCGCGAAGCTTGGAACCCGCAAGTTCTACCGGCACGGGAAATGGGTGGATGCCCAGCTCTACCAGATGGAAACGCTGCGCCCCGGCAACCGCATCAAGGGACCCGCGATCATCGAATCCGACGCCACCACCTTCGTCGTGCCCGGCGGTTTCGAAACGCGTCTGGACGGCCACCGCCTGTTCCACCTGAAGGAAATCTAGGGAGGAAGACCAAGATGAATATGCACACCAAACTCGACGGCATCGTGCGGGGCGGGGAGACTCTGAAAGAGCACCGCGACCGCCTGATGGAAGCCACGAAGAAGACCGGCCACTATGGCGGGATAAAGAAGATGGAGCTGCGCGACAGCCAGCCCATTCTCTACAACAAGCTGTTCTCGCGGCTGCGCGCCGGCGTCGTCGATGCCCGCGAGACGGCCAAGAAGATCGCGGCGAGCCCGATCGTGGAGCAGGAGGGCGAACTCTGCTTCACCCTCTACAACGCGGCCGGCGACGCCATCCTCACCTCCACCGGCATCATCATCCATGTCGGCACCATGGGTGCGGCGATCAAGTATATGATCGAGAACGGCTGGGAGCATAATCCCGGCATCAAGGACAAGGACATCTTCTGCAACAACGACTCGCTGATCGGAAACGTGCATCCGTGCGACATCCACACCATCGTGCCGATCTTCCATGAGGAGAAGCTGATCGGCTGGGTCGGCGGCGTCACCCACGTCATCGACACCGGCTCGGTCGGGCCGGGCTCCATGTCCACGGGCCAGGTGCAGCGCTTCGGCGACGGCTACTCCATCACCTGCCGCAAGATCGGCGCCGACGACACGCTGTTCCGCGACTGGCTGCACGAATCGCAGCGCATGGTGCGCACCACGCGCTACTGGATGCTGGACGAGCGCACCCGCGTCGCCGGCTGCCACATGATCCGCAAGCTGGTCGAGGAAGTGATCGCCGACGAAGGCATCGAGGCTTACTGGAAGTTCGCCTACGAGGCCATCGAGCATGGCCGTGTCGGCCTTCAGGCCCGCATCCGGGCGATGACCATTCCCGGCAAGTACCGTCAGGTCGGCTTCGTCGACGTGCCCTACGAGCACGAGGACGTGCGCGTTCCGTCCGACTTCGCCAAGGTCGACACCATCATGCACACGCCTTCGGAGATGACGATCCGCAAGGACGGCACATGGCGGCTGGACTTCGACGGGTCGAGCCGGTGGGGCTGGCACACCTACAATGCCCATGCCGTCTCCTTCACCTCCGGCATCTGGGTGATGATGACGCAGACGCTGATCCCGACCGAGATGATCAACGACGGGGCCGCCTACGGCACGGAATTCCGCCTGCCGAAGGGCACCTGGATGAACCCGGACGACCGGCGCGTGGCCTTCAGCTATTCGTGGCACTTCCTGGTCTCGTCGTGGACCTCACTGTGGCGCGGCCTCAGCCGGGCCTATTTCGGGCGCGGCTATCTGGAAGAGGTCAATGCCGGCAACGCCAACACCTCCAACTGGCTGCAGGGCGGCGGGTTCAACCAGTATGACGAGATCCATGCCGTCAACTCGTTCGAATGCGCGGCCAACGGCGTCGGCGCTTCCGCCATCGCCGACGGCATCAGCCATGCCGCCGCCATCTGGAACCCGGAAGGCGACATGGGCGACATGGAGATCTGGGAGCTGGCCGAGCCGCTCATCTATCTCGGCCGCGAGATCAAGGCTTCGTCGGGCGGTGCGGGCAAGTATCGCGGCGGCTGCGGGTTCCAGTCTCTGCGCATGGTGTGGAACGCCAAGGATTGGACCATGTTCTTCATGGGCAACGGCCATATCAGCTCCGACTGGGGCCTGATGGGCGGTTATCCGGCTGCCTCCGGCTACCGCTTCTGCGCGCATGACACCAATCTGGAGAAGATCATCGCCGATGGCGGCGAAATCCCCTCCGGCGGCGACACCGACCCGCAGAACCCGACATGGGACGCCCTGCTGCCCGACGCGAAGATCAAGCGCGACAAGCAGGCCATCACCACGGAGGCGATGTTCAAGGACTACGACCTCTACCTGAACTACATGCGCGGCGGCCCCGGCTTCGGCGACCCGCTGGAGCGCGAGCCGCAGAAGGTGGCCGACGACGTCAATGGCGGCTACCTGCTCGACCGTTTCGCCGACACGGTCTACGGCGTGGTGCTGGTGAAGGCGGCCGACGGGCTGGTGGGGGTCGATGAGGCCCGCACCGGGGCAAGGCGCGCGGAGATCCGCAAGGAGCGTCTGGCCAAGGCCGTGCCGACGAAGGCGTGGATGGCGAAGGAGCGCAAGCGCATTCTTGCCAAGGATGCGGGCGTGCACGTCCAGCAGATGTTCGCCGCCTCCTTCAAGCTCGGGCCGGAATGGGCGAAGGGCTTCCGCAAGTTCTGGGACCTGCCGGAGGACTGGCAGCTTCTGGAAGCGGATCTGCCGATCCCGTCCTATGGCCGCGAATATTCGATGGATATTTCCGAGCTGCCCGACGTCAGGACCGTCAAGTTCGTCGACGAATGATGCGCTGCGGGCGCCCCGCGCGGGGCGCCCGGCACCACACAAAGGAGGAACCAAATGGCCTACACAAAAGCGAAGATCAAGGACCTCGTCGACGGCAAGATCGACCGCGACACGCTGCACACCATGCTGTCCACCCCGAAGGACCGCGAACGCTTCCAGATGTATCTGGAAATCCTGCAGGAGCAGGTGCCGTGGGATGACAGGATCATCCTGCCGCTCGGCCCCAGGCTCTACATCGTGCAGCGCGCCAGCGACAAGCGCTGGGTCGTCAAGAGCCATGCCGGGCACGAGTTCTGCGACTGGCGCGAGAACTGGAAGCTGCATGCGGTGATACGGGTGCGCGAGACGCCGGAGGAGATGGAGGAGCTCTATCCGAAGCTGATGGCGCCGACCAGCACCTGGCAGGTCATCCGCGAATATTACTGCCCGGTATCGGGCGACCTGCTCGACGTGGAAGCCCCGACCCCCTGGTATCCGGTGATCCACGATTTCGAGCCGGACATCGACACCTTCTATCAGGAATGGCTCGGGCTGCCGCTGCCCGAGCGGGCCGAAGCCGCTTGACGGCCCCACGTTCCTGAGTGGGCGCGGCGGCCAATGCCGCGCCCCTTTTTGAATGGAGCTTTCATGAACAAGAGTTTTCCTGATGCCGCGGCGGCCCTTGCCGGCCTGCTCAGCGACGGCATGACCATCATGGCCGGCGGCTTTGGCCTGTGCGGCATTCCCATGAGCCTGATCGAGGCGATCCGTGCATCCGGCGTGCGCGACCTCACCGTCATTTCCAACAATGCCGGCGTCGACGGCCACGGCCTCGGCATCCTTCTGGAAACGCGCCAGATCAGGAAGATGATTTCTTCCTATGTGGGCGAGAACAGGCTGTTCGCCAAGCAGTATCTGGCGGGCGAACTGGAGCTGGAGTTCAATCCGCAGGGCACGCTGGCCGAGCGTATCCGCGCCGGCGGGGCAGGCATTCCCGCCTTCTTCACCCGCACCGGGGTCGGCACGCTGGTGGCTGAAGGCAAGGAGGTTCGCAGCTTCGGCGGGCTCGACCATGTGATGGAGACCGGCCTTTTCGCCGACCTTGCCATCGTCCATGCGCACAAGGCCGACAGCGAGGGCAATCTGGTGTTCCGCAAGACTGCCCGCAACTTCAACCCGGTGATGGCCACCGCCGCGCGCGTCACCGTCGCCGAGGCCGAGCATCTGGTCGAGGCCGGCGAGATCGATGCCGATCACGTTCATACGCCCGGCATCTATGTGCAGCGCATCGTGCACGTGCCGCATCCCGAAAAGCGCATCGAGCAGCGCACCGTGCGCCCGGCCCCCCGGATGGAGGACGCCTGACATGGCCTGGACGCGAGAGCAGATGGCGGCGCGCGCCGCGTGTGAGATCCGCGACGGTTTCTACGTCAACCTCGGCATCGGCATCCCGACGCTGGTGGCCAATTACATTCCCGAAGGGGTCGACGTGACCCTGCAAAGCGAGAACGGCATGCTCGGCATGGGGCCGTTCCCCTGTGAGGGCGAGGAGGACGCCGACCTCATCAATGCCGGCAAGCAGACCATTACCGAGCTGCCGAAAACCAGCTATTTCTCTTCGGCCGACAGCTTCGCCATGATCCGCGGCGGCCATATCGACCTGTCGATCCTCGGCGCGATGCAGGTTTCGCAAGGCGGCGACATCGCCAACTGGATGATCCCCGGCAAGATGGTGAAGGGCATGGGCGGGGCCATGGACCTCGTGGCGGGGGTCAAGCGCGTCGTGGTGGTGATGGAGCACGCGGCGCGGGGCGAGCCCAAGCTGCTGAAATCCTGCACGCTGCCGCTGACCGGGCAGCGCGTCGTCGATCTCGTGATCACCGATCTCGGCGTGTTCCGTCTGGCGCGCGAGGGGGCGGCGCGCATGACGCTGACCGAGCTTGCCGATGGCGTTGAGCTGGAGGAGGTGAGGGCCAGAACCGAGGCGTCGTTCGACGTGCAGCCCGCCTGAGGCGGCCCCTTGCCTTGGTGGCAGCTGGAGCAATTCCAGCAAAAGTGCGAAGCGGTTCAGCGCTTCGAGGAACAGTGGAAACGCTCTATGAGCGCGAGAGCCGCACGAAATGGCCGGGTGCGACTTCCACCAGCTCCGAGGGCTTCGGCTCCTGCGTGACATCCGGCGCGGATGAGCCGTCGTCGGCGAAACGCCAGCCGGCCGGCGCCTGCGCGGGGCCGTCCACGACAGCCTCCCGGCTCAGGCCCAGCACCGCGCCGGGGTCGGGGATCGTGGCGATCAGCCGGCGCGTGTAGGGGTGGACCGGATCGGAGAAGATGGCCGACCACGGCCCGGTTTCGACGATCTGGCCGAAGAACATGACCGCGACCCGGTCGCTCATATGCTCCACCACGCTCAGATCGTGGCTGATCATCAGGTAGGAAAGGCCGAACTCCTCCTGAAGATCGAGCAGCAGGTTGATGATTTGCGCGCGGATCGAGACGTCGAGCGCCGAGACCGGCTCGTCGAGCACGACGATCTCGGGTTGCAGGATGAGCGCGCGGGCGATGCCGATGCGCTGGCGCTGGCCGCCCGAGAACTCATGCGGATAGCGCGTGGCCTGTTCCGGCGTCAGCCCCACGCTGCGCATCACCGTCTCGATGCGGTCCGACAGTTCCGACCGTGCGGTGACGTTGTGGAGCCGGAGCGGCTGGGCCAGCGACTGCCACACGGTCTGGCGCGGATTGAGCGAAGCGTAAGGGTCCTGGAAAACCATCTGCGCGGCCATGGCGCGTTCCATGCGCGAGGGCGCCTGCGGCCCCGAAAACGGCTTGCCGCGAAACAGGATCGAGCCCTGCGTGGGTTCCTGCAAGCCCATGACCGACAGGGCGGTCGTCGACTTGCCGCAGCCGGATTCGCCGACGATGGACAGGCACTCGCCCTTCGCCAGATCGAGGCTCAGCCCGTTGACGGCATGCAGCATCCTGCGCTGCCGGCCGAACCAGCTCCCCGAAAGGGGGAAGCGCACATGAAGGTCGTCGATCGACAGCAGCGGCGCGTTCATGATCCCGCCTCGCCGGAAACCGGGGTGCGGGGTGCGATGAAGCGCGTGTCGGTCAGCCGCGAACGGTCCGCGATGAAACTGTCGATGTCGACCAGCCGCTGGCGTCCGTGCAGCCCGCGCGACCCGAGCTTCGGCAGCGCTCCCAGCAGCCCGCGCGTGTATTCGTGCCGCGGATCGACGAACAGTTCGCGCGTGGCGTTCTCCTCGACCAGGCAGCCGGCATACATCACGCCCACCCGCTGGCACATGGTGGCGATCACGCCGAGGTCGTGGCTGATGAACAGCACGGCGGTGCCGCGCGCCGCGCACAGCTCCCTGATCAGCTTGAGCACCTCCGCCTGCACGGTGACGTCGAGCGCCGTGGTCGGCTCGTCGGCGATCAGCAGCGCCGGATCGCAGGCGAGCGCCATGGCGATCATCACGCGCTGGCGCAGGCCGCCGGACATCTGGTGCGGATAGTCGTGCACGCGGCGCTCGGGCGTCGGCACGCGCACGCTGGCCAGCGCCTCCACCGCCATCTTCTGCGCCTGCGCCCAGCTCTTGCCCTGATGCTGGACATACATCTCGGCGATCTGCCGTCCCACCGTCTGCAACGGGTTGAGGGCGCTCATCGGCTCCTGGAACACCATGGCGATGCGGCTGCCGCGCAGGCTGCGCATCTTGCGCCGCGGCAGCGCCAGCAGGTTGCGCCCTTCGAAAAAAATCTCGCCGCCCAGTATCTGAAGCGGCTTCTTCAGAAGCCCGATGATGGCCAGCGACGTGACCGATTTTCCGGAGCCGGATTCGCCGACCAGCCCATAGGTCTCGCCGGGCATGATCTGGAACGACACGCCCTTGAGGATGCGGTGGGCCTGAGCGCCATGACGCAGCCCCAGCTCCAGATTCCTGACGTCGAGCAGCGGTGTCACAGCTTGCGGGTCCTCATATGCGGATCGAGCATGTCGCGCAGACCATCCCCCAGAAGATTGAAGCCGAGCACGGCCAGGAAGATGGCCATGCCGGGGAAGATGGCGGTCCATGGCGCGATCTGGATCATCTGGCGCGCATCGGTGAGCATCGAGCCCCAGCTCGGGAACGGCGGCTGGATGCCGAGTCCGAGGAAGGAGAGGGCCGCTTCCGACAATACCGCCGAGCCCATGCCGAGCGTGGCCATGACCAGCACCGGGCCCATGATGTTGGGCAGGATCTGCGTGAACATGATGCGTGTGTCGCTGTAGCCGAGCGTCTGCGCGGCCTGCACGTAGCCGAGCGATTTCAGCGACAGCGTGGAGGAGCGCGCGATGCGGCAGGTCCAGCTCCAGTTGGTGAGGCCGAGCGCGATCAGCAGCGAGACGAGGCCGGGGCCGAGCACGGCCATCACCGCCAGCGCGAAGATCAGCGACGGGATGGCCAGCATGACATTGGTGAGGCCGTTGACGATGTCGTCCCACCAGCCGCCCCAGTAGGCCGCCGACATGCCGAGCGCGACGCCGATGAGGGTGTTGATGATCTGCGAGACGATGCCCACGGTCAGCGAAATCTGCGCGCCGTAGAGCATGCGCGAATAGACGTCGCGTCCCTGCGCGTCGGTTCCGAACCAGTAGGTGGCGTCCGGCGGCAGTTCCGCATTCATCAGGTCCGCGTCGAGAACCGGATCGAAATGGGCCAGCCATGGCGCCAGCAGCCCCGCCAGAATGACCAGCCCGGTGAGCACACCGCCGAGGATGAGGTTGAAGCCCAGCTTCATGCCGCTCACTCCTGCTTGATGCGCGGATCGACCAGCGCATAGATCACATCGACCGCGGTGTTGATGACGAGGAACCACACCACGATGACGAGGATGGTGCCCTGAACCACGGGGATGTCGCGCATGGCGACGCTGTCGACCAGCAGCGAGCCGATGCCGGGCCAGGCGAAGAGCTTCTCGATCACCACGGCCTGGCCGATGAGCGAGCCGAACAGCAGGCCGACGGTGGTGATGATGAGCACCAGCGCGTTGCGGGCCACGTGGCGGCGCACCACCTGCGCCTCGCTCAGCCCCTTGGCGTGGGCCGTGCGCACGAAATCGCCGTTGAGCACGTCGAGCACGCCGGCCCGCGTCGTGCGCGCCAGAAGCGCCAGGGGCGTGACGCCCAGCGTGATGGCAGGCAGGATGAGATTGCGCAGCGAGCCGTCGCCATAGCCGAAGGACGGCAGCCAGTTCAGTTGCAGCGCAAAGACGTACATCAGCAGGAGGCCAAGCCAGAACTGAGGCATGGACAGGCCCGAGACCGCGCCGACCATGGTGACGGTGTCGAGGATCGAGCCGGGCCGCAGCGCCGCCAGGAAGCCGAGCGGCACGGCCACGACCACGGCGAAGATCATGGCGGCGACGGCGAGCTGGAGCGAAGCCCAGATGCGTTCGTTGATCAGCTCCAGCACCGGCCGCCGGGTGCGGAACGAGGTGCCGAGGTCGAGCTGCGCAAGGTCGCCGACATAGGTGAGGAAACGCTGGTGCACCGGCTTGTCGAGGCCGAGCTGTTCGTTGAGCCGCGCCATGAGCTGCGGATCGGCTGCCGTCTTGCCGTCGGAGAAAAGGCTGGAGGCGAAGCTGCCCGGCACGACGGAGAAGATGACGAAGATCAGCAGCGCCACGACCACGATGGTGGGAATGATCTGCAGGATCCTGCGGATGGTGAACCGAAGCATCGCTCGTCCCGATTGGAGTGAGGCCGCCCCCGGAGACCTTGGCGGTGTCCGGAAGCGGCTTGTCGGGCGGGCATATGCCCGCCGCGAGGATTATTTGCGGCTGGCGGGCGCGGTGTCGTCGATCCAGATGTCCTCGTAGGGCTGGAGCGCCAGCTCGTTCGCATTCGGCACCAGCCCGTGCACCCATGGCTGGTAGGCCATCACGGCTTTGTTGTAGTTGAAGAACCACACCGGCGCGTCATCCTGCACCAGATTGTTCGCCTGCCGCAGAAGGTCCGTCTGCTTCGCCGGGTCGCGCTCATCCCGCGCGGCCTCGTAGAGCTTGTCGAATTCGGGGTTCGAATAGCTGGTGTAGTTGCAGGCCGACTGCGCGGTCTTCGACCAGTAGCAGCGCATGGCGGCCAGCGGGTCCGGTCCGGTCTGGTTGGACCAGATGAAAGCCTCGAAATTGTTCGTGGTCACGGCTTCGCCCAGCGCCGAGCTTTCCACCGGCTTCGGCTTGACCGTGATGCCCACCTTCTGGAGCATCGGCAGGATCGCCTCCACGATCGGCACGCCCCAGCTCTCGTTGGGGCTCGCCGTCACCTCGAAGCTGAAGCCGTTCTCGTAGCCGGCCTCCTTGAGCAGTTCCTTCGCCTTGTCCGGATCGAAGGCGTAGGGCGCCTTGTCCTTGTCGAAGGCGGGCGAGGAGATCGGCAGCCAGCCGCTTGCCGGATAGGCCTTGTTCTTGACGAGGCGTTCCACGATCAGCGGCGTGTTGATCGCGTGGTTGATGGCCTGGCGCACGCGCTTGTCCCTGAACGCCTCGACCTTGGGGTTGAAGCCGATATTGCGCGTGTAGACCTCCGCCACCTCCAGCAGATGATCCTTCAGGGCGTCGTCCTGCTGGTAGGCCTGGTACTGCGTCGGGCCGAGGATCGACACGTCGATTTCCTTGTTGCGGAAGGCGACGTCGCGCGCGCTGTCCTCGCTCATCAGGATGATGTTGACGCGGTCCAGATAGGGCTTTCCCTCCTCGTAGAACTCGTCGAATTTTTCCACCACGATCTGTGAGCCCGGAACGTGCTCCCTGAAGCGGAACGGGCCGAGACCGACCGGCGCGGTGGCGAAGGTCGCCTCGTCCTCCACGTTGGAGGGATAGATGGCCGTGGTGTTCTGCATCAGCGAGAAACCGGGATTGACCGGCGAGGAGAAGGTGACCTCCAGCGTGTTGTCGTCGATCTTCTTCAGGCCCGCTATGTCCTCGCTCTTGCCGGCGGCGAAATCGTCCACGCCCTTGATGATGGCGACATAGCTGGCGCCGGGAAAGGCGTTCTTCGGATCGGAGACACGCTTGTAGCTGTAGATTATATCGTCTGCGGTCAGCGCCTTGCCGTTGTGAAATTTGGCGTCCTTGCGCAGATGATAGGTGTAGACCAGCCCGTCGTCGGACACGTCGACGCCCGTCGCCAGCTCCAGAACGGGAGCGTTGTTGATCGAATCCCATGCGTAGAGCGAGCGGTGGATGGCCTGGGTGATGAACTCTTCCTGCGTGTTGGGGCTCGCCTGTATGTCGAGCGTCGCAAAGCTCGACCCGTAGGGTGCGGTGAAATTGAACGTGCCGCCCTGCCTCGGTTCTTCTGCCAGTGCAAGGCCGGATACGCCGGCACAGAGCACCGCCGCGAGCGTGAATCTCCTGAACATCATGGTCTCCCCTTTGTTGGTGCCGCTTTTCCGTTTGCGGCGCGTTTTTCTGTGTTGCTGAACCGTTGCCGCGTCAGCCGCGCCCGTCGTGCACCACCTCGCCGCCCAGAATTGTCAGAACGCAATGCGTCCGGTCGCGTATGGTGTCGGGTGCAGCTTCCAGCAGGTTGTGGTTGAAGACGGCGATGTCGGCGAGCTGGCCGGGCACCAGCCGGCCCTTCACATGCTCGGCCTTCTCCATGAAGGCGCCGCCTTCCGTGTAGGCTTGCAGAACCTCGTCCGGGGCGAGGCGCTCGGCTTCGTCCATCACCGTGCCCTTCCATGTCTGGCGGGTGATCATCGCATGGATGTTCGGGAACGGGTCGGGCGAGCAGACCGGCGAATCCGACCCGGTCGACGCACCCAGCCCCATGCGCTTCCATGTGGCCGAAGGATAGCAGGAGCGGGCGCGCGCCTCGTCCATGACGCTGATGTAGCTGTCGCCGAAATCGTGGATGAAGGCGAGCTGCGGGGCAGGATAGATGCCTGCCGCCTTCATGCGCTCGTTGAGGCCGCCGGCCAGAAAGCCGCAATGCTCGACACGGTGGCGGCGGTCCGGGTCGGGAAGCTGCGCCAGCGCCTTTTCATATGCGGTGACAAGCTGGTCGATTGCGGCGTCGCCGATGGCGTGGCAGGCAAGCGAATAGCCGCAGCGGTGCCATTGCATCACCAGCCGCTCCACCTCTTCGGCCGGCAGCATCTGCACGCCGAAATTGCCGGGTTCATCCTTGTAGGGCCGGCTCATCCATGCGGTGCGCCCGCCCGCCGAGCCGTCGAGGAACAGCTTGACGCCGCCAATGCGCATCATGTCGTCGCCAACCCCGGTGACGAGGCCGGCGCGCCAGCAGTCCTCCACGATGGAGACGCCCGGATCGCCCATCAGCGTGAGCCAGACGCGGACCGGAAGCCGCCCCGCCAGCTTTGCCAGCTGATAGGCTTTCATCTCGTCGAAGCCGGTGACATGGCCGAGCGCGGCCTCCATGCAGCTTGTGATGCCGAAGGAAAGCAGGTGCCGGCCGCCGCGCTCGATCGCCTCGATCAGATCCTCCACCGTGGGGTGGGGTATGACGTTCGTGACCAGATTCTGCGCGTTCTCTGCCAGAAAGCCGTCGAGCCTGCCGTTGGCCTTGCCGAGGACGCCGCCGTCCGGCGCTTCCGTCCCGTCGCTCACCCCCGCCAGGGAAAACGCCATGGAATTCGCCACCGAGACGTGGCCGCAGGCGCGCGTCACGAGGACCGGGTGGCCGGGAACGGCGCGGTCGAGCTCCTCGCGCGTCGGATGGCGGCCGATGTCGAGCTTGGTCTGGTCGTAGCCGCGCGCGCGGATCCACGTGCCCTTGGGCAGGGTCGCGGCCCGTTCGGAAAGGCGGTCGAGCAGCGCCTGCAATGTCGGCGCGGCCGCGGGCGTGACGTCCACCCAGCCCATGGTCAGGCCGGTCGAGATCAGGTGGAGGTGGTTGTCGTTGAGGCCGGGGCAGGCGAAGCGGCCTTCAAGGTCGACGGTTTTCGTGGTCTGCCCCTTCAATGCCAGCATGTCGGCATCGGTGCCGGTGGCCAGCACCTTGCCCTGCCAGACGGCGACCGCCTCGGCCCAGCCGTCGGTGTAGCCACGCCAGATGCGACCGTTGTGAAGGATCAGGTCGGCCGCCGGTAGAGATGCCATTCAAAATTCCCCGCCCTGGAATGCTGCCCCGCTGGAACGCCGGGCTTATCCTGCGTCTTTTTTTCCAAGGTGCGGTTTCAAAGCCGACATGGCCAATTCGGTTTTGGCAAGGACTTATGCATAATTTGCATAATGAAGGAAAAGGAATGAATTATGCTGTGCTTTGACCGGGTCGATGCGACGAAAGGCGGGTATCGTGGAGATAAAATGGCTTGAGGATTTCGTGGCGCTTGCGGAAGTCTCCAGTTTCTCGCGGGCTGCCGAAGTCCGCAACGTCACCCAGCCTGCCTTCAGCCGGCGCATCAAGCAGCTCGAGGCGTGGGTGGGCGCGCCGCTGATCAACCGCGCCACCATGCCGGCCGAGCTGACGCCCGCCGGGCGCAATTTCCTGCCCATGGCGCAGGATACGATCCGCATGTTCAGCTCGGTCCGCGAAACGCTGCGCCCGCCGGCCGAGCAGGGGCTGGTGCGCTTTGCGGCGCTGCACACGCTCACCGTCACCTTCTTTCCAGGCTGGCTGCGAGAGCTTCAGGAACGCTCACGCCATTTCGGTACGTCCTTCATCGCCGACCGTGGCGGCATCGAGGCCAATCTCCAGGCGCTGACGGATGGCGAGACGGATTTCTTCCTCACCTATGCGCATCGCGAGGTTCCCTTTCATCTCGACCGCGAGAAATTCGCCTCGCTCGTCATCGGCACCGACTGGCTGGTCCCGGTGGCGGCGCCGGAACTGCGCGTCGACAAGGCGGCGACCGCGATGACCGGGCTGCTCGACCGGCCGGGGTCTTCGAAACTGACCGTGCCTTATCTGGGATACGGCTACAGCTCGTTCTTCGGCGTCGCGCTTGGCCGCATGTTCGCAAGGAACGCGCCGTTCCGCCGCAAGACCGTGCATGAAAGCACGATCAGCGCCGGCCTCAAGGAACTGGCGCTGACCGGGGCCGGCCTGTGCTGGCTGCCGCAAAGCCTTGTCGGCAGGGAGCTGGCGCAGGGCCTGCTCGTCCTGTGCGCCGACGACCCCGCATGGTCGCTCGATCTCGAAATCCGCCTCTACCGCAGCGCCGCGAGATCCGGCCCCATGGTGGAAGCGCTGTGGCGTGCCGCCGGCGAGCTGGCGCTCAGGAATTCATGAAGCGCAGCGCCCGCTGAACCTCGAAGAAATCGGCCGAGCCGAACGCCACTGCGCGGGCCCCGTGGGGCTTCGCGCCCGGATACCAGGAGGCGCGGTAGGCGTCGACGGGGTTGTTGAACTCGATGACCACTTCGCAGCGTTCCGGGATTGCCGGCAGCGCTGGCAGGCTGGCGGCGCCCAGCGCCTTTTCGACGCCTTCGGCAATTGCGATCCGCGCCGCGGCGGGGCTGAGCGAAAGGGATGCCGCACCAAAGCCTTGCAGCGTCTCCACGGTTGCGATGCCGGGCACCATGGCCCTGGCGTCGGCGCAGATGCCGGCGTCGCCTGAAATGAACGCCACGGGCACGCCGTGACGGGCGGCGCACAGGGCGTTGACGGTGAATTCCGAGGCGACCTCGCCGTTCAGGACGAGGCGCGAAATGCGCAGGTTGGAGGTATGGGCGAGCGGGTTGTCTTCCGTGCCGGCCTTGGAATGATAGCCGGTGCAGAGCGCGGCATGGAAGCTGGAATCCAGCCCGAACATCATGGAATCGGGGTGGCCGGGCCAGCCCCTGACGATGCGGGCACAGGCTGGCAGCCGGTCGAGAACGATGTTGCGGCCGCTGTCGTGGGCGTCCTTGATCAGGATTTCGGTTGCGCCGGCGGCGCGCGCGCCTTCGCAGGCCGCCAGCACCTCGGCAGTCATAAGAGCGCGGAACTCGGCATAGTCGGCATGGCTGCGCTCTGCCTCGCTCCATGCCAGGATGCCGGCGGTGCCTTCAATATCGGCCGAGATGAATATTTTCATGATCGATCAGATCTCCTTCGCAGTTGCATGGCGGCGCCGGGGCGGCGGCTCATGAGGATTCGGGCAATGCCGCCAGCCAGTCGCCGAGGGACGGGAAGCGCCGGCCGCCGCGCCCGACAGTGGCCTTCGCGGCGCACATGGCGTTGAGCACGGCCTCCGAGGTCGCCTCCGCCGCTGCCTGGAACACCTTGTCGATATGGTTGTCGTCCAGCCGCCGGACAGGCTGGAACGGCTCCTGCGGCGCATGCGCCACCGGATCGGCCGTGGTGAAGGCGATGGCGAGATCGCCGCTGCCGTGACCCCAGAAGGAGCCGAGCCGGGCAATTCCGGCACCCGCCCGGCGCGCCACGCGCTGCAACTGCCTGTCGCCGAGCGCAATGTCGGTGGCGAGGACGACGATGATCGACCCCTTTTCGGCTTCACCGGGATTGCGGGGATGAGGCCGCCGCCCGTCGGGCAGCACCAGATCGCCGGAGCGGCCGAAATTGGACAGCACGAGTGCGCCCAGCATGAACCCGGCCCCGGCGATTTCCACCTGCCGCGATGCGGTGCCGATGCCGGCCTTGAAGCCGAAGGAGGTCATGCCCGTGCCCGCGCCGACATTGCCCTGTTCCACCGGGCCGGACGCGGCCGCATCCAGCGCCTCGAAGGCATGAAGCTGCGTCACCGCCATGGCCTGAATGTCGCTGATCGTGCCGTCGTTGCATTCGCAGACCAGCGCGTTGACCGTCGAGGTTTCGCGCCCGATGGCCGGATTGGCCGCGACTGCCCGCCTGATCAGCGCTTCGACGCAGGGAGCGACCGAAAATGTGTTGGTCAGCAGAATGGGGGTTTCGATGAGCCCGAGTTCGGCCACCTGCATCAGCCCGGCGGACTTGCCGAAGCCGTTGACGATGTCGACCGCGCCGCGAACCTTGTTGCGGAAAAGATCGCCGCCATGCGGCAGGATCGCGGTCACGCCCGTCGCCAGCCCGTCGCCGGACAGCGTCCGGTGGCCGACCAGGACCCCGGCGACGTCGGTCAGGGCGTTGTGGGGACCGGTGGGCAGGTGTCCGACCGTCAGGCCGAAATGCCGTGCTGAGCTCATCGTCGTGGTCTTGCCTCGTATCGCGCCTTCCGGGCCGGATGGCCCGGTTCAGGCAGGAACCGCCCGCTCCGTGACGGCCAGTGCCGTTTCGAGGTAAATTTGCTGGAGGCGGCGTGTCAATGGACCGGGGCTGCCATCCCCGACGACATGGTTCCCGATCCGCACCACAGGGGTGACGAAACTCGACGCCGAGGTGAGGAAGGCTTCCGCGGCTTCGTGGGCCTCCTGTGCCGAAAAGGCGCGCTCCTCCAGCCCGATGCCTTCTTCGCTGCACAGGCGCAGAACCGCGCGGCGGGTGCAGCCGGGCAGGATGGCGTGCGAGTTGGGACGGGTGACAATGGACCCCTCCTGCGTGACGATGAAGGCGCTTGCCGATGCGCCTTCGGTGATCAGCCCGTCCTCCACGAACCAGACGTCGTCGAAGCCGGAATCGTGTGCCGCCTGCTTGGCCAGGACCTGCCCGAGCAGCATCACCGTCTTGATGTCGCGCCGCATCCAGCGCGGGTCGGGGGCGATCTCGACCGCAATGCCCTCGGCCTGCGCCTTGGTGCCGGTAAGCCTGCGGGCCGTGGTGAAGGCGAACAGGTTCGGCTTCAGGTCGCCGGGATACAGGAAGTCGCGCTTCGCCACGCCGCGCGAAACCTGGATGTAGACGGTTCCCTCGTCCAGCCCGTTGCGGGCGATGAGCTCATGCTGCATGGCTTCGATGCCGGCCATGGGCATGGGCAGCGCAATGCCGATTTCTGCGAGCGAGCGTTGCAGGCGTTGCAGGTGCAGGTCGTTGTCGATCATGCGCCCGCCGATGACGGCGGTGACCTCGTAGATCGCGTCGGCGAACAGCAGACCCCGGTCGAATATGCTGATCCTTGCCTGATCTTCCGGCATGAAACGCTGATCGCAATAGACATGCGCCATCATGGCTGCTCCCTGAATCGCCCTGCGCCGTTGCAGGCGCGCAAGCGGCAGTGATGGCAAGCCGCACGCAGGAATGCCAATTCCATTTCTGCAACTTCCGATGCCGAACGTGACAACGGGGCCGGCCGTGACATCGTCGGCCTTGAGGATGATGGGCCGGCGCCCGCCTTCATGCCAGGCCATGGATGGCGCAGGTTACCGCGGAGCCGGCGCCCGTGGATCTGGCGGCCGGCTGCGGAGATGCAATCCCCCGGCGCGGGGATCGCGTCGGGATGGCTTTGCGTGCGCGCGCCCAATGCGGTGTTGCCCGGGCTTCGACGGCACCGCATGGGGCGAGGCTTGCCCCTATAGTCATCGTCTATGCCCCGCTCAAAATTTAACTGTTTCAGAGAGCTGCTCACATCACTCTAATCGCCGGAGCGGCGAATAAAGAGAGGCGTATCGCATTGCGGCGCCCCGGTGGAGGAGACGATATGGCGGCAATCAACCCATCCGGCAGCGCCATGGTTGCGGATCCTTCCGCGGGCCGGGATGTGGCGCTTGCCGTTTCGCCGGCCAACCATGTGCGCCGCGGCCTGACCGCCATCGTCCTTCTGCTGGCGCTCCATATGGCATGGCTGATCGTCGCCAACGAGGCGTTCCAGTGGCATGTCGTCTTCAACTGGCTGTTCGATCCTTCGGTGATGCAGGGCCTGATGGTGACGCTCGGCCTCACTGTCGTCGCCATGGTGCTGGGCACGGTCATCGGCCTCGTCCTGGCGATATGCCGCCTTTCGGGAAGCCGCATCGCCTCGGGTTTCGCCGGCCTCTACATCTGGTTCTTCCGTGGCACCCCGATGCTGGTGCAGCTCATCTTCTGGTACAATCTGGCAACGCTGTTCCCCGAAATCGCGATCACGATCCCCTTCGGCCCAAGACTGATCGGCTGGGACACCAACGCGCTGATCACCCCGCTGACGGCGGCCATCGTCGGGCTGGCGCTGAATGAGGCGGCCTATATGGCAGAAATCATCCGCGCCGGCCTCATCTCTGTCGATCCCGGCCAGAACGAAGCCGCGCAGGCGTTCGGCATGACGCGCCAGCGGGCGCTGCGCCGCATCATCATCCCGCAGGCGATGCGCTCGATCATTCCGCCGACCGGAAACCAGCTCATCAGCATGATCAAGGGCACCTCGCTGGTCAGTGTCATCGCCATGAATGACCTGCTCTATTCCGTGCAGGCGATCTACAACCGCACGTTCGAGATCATTCCGCTGCTGATGGTTGCGGTGGTCTGGTATCTGTTCGTCACGTCCATCCTCAATGTCGGGCAATCCTATATCGAAGCCTATTATGCGCGCGGCGACCGGCGCGGCGAGGTGCGGCCGGCCACTGTCCCCGACCCGGAGCCAGCCTGATGACCGCCAGCGAGAAGACTTCCCCCGACCCGGTGCTCGTCAGGGCTCGCGACGTTCACAAGGCCTATGGCGACCATGAGGTGCTGAAGGGCATCGACATGGATGTGCGGGTGGGCGAGACGGTGGTCATCCTCGGTCCCTCGGGTTCGGGAAAATCGACCTTCCTGCGCTGCATCAACCATCTGGAGGCGATGCAGAAGGGCTCGATCCTCGTCGGCGAGGAGCAGGTCGGCTATGTGTGGCGCAACGGCACCCTCTACCGCGCCACGCCCTCGCAGATCGCGCGCCAGCGCCGCGGCATCGGCATGGTGTTCCAGCAGTTCAACCTTTATCCGCACATGACGGTGTTGCAGAACATCGTCGAGGCGCCGGTGGGGGTGTATGGCGAGAAGCGCAGCGAAGCCGAAGCCTATGCGCATATGCTCCTCAAGCGGGTGGGCCTGTCGGAAAAGGCGAATGCCTATCCGCGCCAGCTTTCCGGCGGCCAGCAGCAGCGCGTCGCCATCGCCCGCGCCCTCGCCATCCGGCCGCGGCTGATGCTGTTCGACGAGCCGACATCGGCGCTCGACCCCGAGCTGGTGGGCGAGGTGCTGGCCACGATGCGCGATCTGGCGCAGTCCGGGCTGACCATGATCGTCGTGACCCACGAGATCAGCTTCGCCCGCGAGGCCGCGGACCGGGTGATCTTCATGGACGGCGGGCGCATCGTCGAGGAAGGCCCGCCCGGGCGGGTGCTGGTGAATCCCTCGCATCCGCGCACGCGCGCATTCCTGAACCGGGTGATCTGACAGCAACGGCGCCGGCGGGCGCGAACGGAAACTGAAACGGAGGATGGAACTCATGACAATGAAAATGACCGGATTGTCGGCAGTGCTGGCGGCTGTGCTGATGGCGTCGTCGGCGCAGGCGGAAGATAACATCGCAACCCAGTCCGTGAACGAGGATGTGCGCGCGCTGGTGCCGGAAACGATCCGCGAGCGGGGCTATATGGTTGCGGTCAACAACGGCTCCTATCCGCCTTACGAGATCGTTCTCGGCCCCAACGAGATCGAGGGCGCATCGGCCGACCTGGCGGTTGCGATGGGCCAGATCATGGGCGTCGAGATCCGCCATCAGACCGTCAGCGGGCTGGCGGCGATGCTTTCCGGATTCGACGCCGGCCGCTACGACATGTCGGTCGGCCCGATCGGCGATTTTCCCGACCGCCGCACAAAGATCGATTTCATCGACTGGGTGCGGGAATATGTTGCCTTCGCCGTCCAGAAGGGCAATCCGCGCAATATCCAGACCCTGGACGACGTGTGCGGGCTGAACATCGCCGTCATGGCGGCCGGATCGGCCGAGCGCGTGCTGAAGCAGAAGGCCGAGGAGTGCGAGGCGGCGGGCAAGCCGACCGTGGTGCAGTCGTTCCAGGACCAGAACGGCGCCATTCTGGCGGTGCGTTCCAGGCGGGCCGACGGGTTCTTCTCGGGGCAGGCGCCACTCACCTATTTCGTGTCGCAGGCGCCGGGCGTGCTCGATCTGGCCGCAGCCAACCTGCCCAACGGCTTCGGCGACATCTATCAGGGCAGTGTCGCGCCGAAGGATTCCGATCTCGGCAAGGCGATGCTGAAGAGCCTCGAGATTCTCGTCGCCAACGGCACGTATGAGAAGATCATGACGAAGTGGGGTCTGGAGCGGAACATGATCGACAAGCCCGGCATAAATCTGGCGAAGTAGCCGCGGAGCGGCAACCGTCGTGCGCCGCCCCGCGCTTCACGATTGCCCGACACGAACAGCCCGGTGGCGCTCCCACCGGGCTCCGTGCTATTCAGTTGCCATGCTGTTCAGCCGCGCCGGCCCCGCGCCGGTCCAACGACATGGCCTGTCATGAATCTGGTAGCTCCCCTACGCTCCCTAAGCCTGCGCCAGCTCGAAGTGTTCTATGCCGTGGTCTCCGCCGGCAGCATCACGGCGGCAGCGGAACGGTTGCAGATTTCGCAGCCAACCGTCAGCACCATGATCCGCCGCGTCGAGGACCAGCTCGGGCTCGCCCTGTTCCTGAAGGAGCGGGGCCGGCTGGTGCCCAGCAATGAAGGGCGCGTGCTCTACGAGGCGCTGCAACGCAATTTCCGGCATTTCCAGGCGATCGCCGACACCATCACCTATCTCCAGCGCGACGTTTCCCAGCGCATGAGCATCGCCACCATCCAGCCGCTCAGCAGCGGCCTCATCGCCCATGCGCTCAAGGACTTCATGGCCGAACGTGTCGATGCGCGCATGCATCTGCTCATCCGGCCGCGCAAGGCTGTCTACGAGGCCGTTGCATCCGACGGCGTCGATCTCGGCATCTCGTTCGGCACAGGCGAGGCGAAAGCCGAGGGGCTGGAGGTGGAGCAGGTCTGTGTCGGGCGCATCTATTGCATCATGCCGAAAGGGCATCCGCTGGAAGCGCACGACGTCGTGACCCATGCGCAACTGAACGCCTGGCCGCAGGTGTCCTATCCGCCGAGCCATCAATGGCTCTACCTGATCTACGAGAAGGTGCTGGGCAATGCGCCGCCGGAGCCGGTGCTGACGGTGGAAAATGTGAACTCCGTCTATCCCAATGTCGAGAACGGCATCGGCGTCGGGCTGGTGGACGAATTCTCGCTCAGGTTCCACTCGAAGGACAGGCTTTCGTTCCGGCCTTTCGAGCCGCGCATCGACGTGACCATCGAGCTGATCTATCCCCACCGCAAGGGTTCGGACCTGACCGGGACCTTCGTGCGGCATTTCAGGAAGGTCTGTGCGCAGATGACGGCCGCCCCGATCTGAAAACGCTTTTGCGGACGGGCGAGCCCGCAAAAGCGCAGGAAGGCGCCGGTCCCGGCGCTGGCCGGCCTATCGATAGACGATGCCGCCATCGGTCAGGATCGCCTGACCGGTGATGTAGTCGGAATCGTCGCTCGAAAGGAAGGCGACGAGGGCGGCGACATCCTCGGGCGTCTGCGCGCGGCCGAGCGCGATGCCCTCGACATATTTCTTGTAGGTCTCGCCCTTCGGCGCGCCGGTGAGCTCGGCGAAGCGCTCGTCGATCTCCACCCACATGTCGGTGCCGACGATGCCGGGACAGTAGGCGTTCACGGTGATGCCGTGGCTGGCATACTCCTTCGCTGCCGCCTGCGTCAGGGCGCGGACCGCGAACTTGGTCGCCGAATAGACGCCCAGCATGGCGAAACCGTCATGGCCGGCAATCGAGGAGGCGTTGATGATCTTGCCTTTGTGGCCGCGCGCCTGAAACTTCTTCGCCGCAGCCTGGATGCCCCAGACGACGCCGTCGACGTTGATGCGGAAGATGCGTTCCAGATCCTCCGGCCCGACATCGGCCAGCGGCTTGACCTGGGCGATGCCGGCATTGTTGACGATCACGTCGAAGCCGCCGAGCTCCTTCTCGGCATGGTCGATCGCCGCATAGACCTCGTCCCGCTTGCTGACATCGGCCGTGAATGTGGTGGCCCTGACGCCCAGCGCCTCGACTTCGCTGCGCACCGAATCGAGCTTGTCGGCCTTGATGTCGACCAGGGCGATGTTCGCCCCGTCCTTTGCAAGGCGCAGCGCGATGCCGCGTCCGATGCCCTGGCTGGCGCCGGTGACGAGTATGGTCTTGTCTTTAACTGACATGGTGAGAATCCTTCGGTTCGGGCGCCCGTGTCCGGGCGCCTTCCAACCATGTAGTGTTTCGGGAATGCGGATCGATATGGCGCATGGCGAAAATGCCTGCGACCGAAGCACGCGCCGAAAGCCCGGCAGGACGCTCTTCGTGCCGGACTTTCGGCGCGGCCGGGCGCTTGCGCCCCGACGGCGTCAGCGCTTCACGTCGCGGTCGAAGGTGTCGGGCGTCACGCCTTCCCTGCGCAGGATGTGCTTCTGCACCTTGCCCGAAGCGGTCTTGGGCAGGTCGTCCAGCACGCGGATGTAGCGCGGCACCATGAAGCGCGGCAGCGCCTTCTCCAGCTCCGCCGTCACCGCCACGGGATCGACGGTTGCCCCTTCGACCGGGGTGACGACGATCAGCACCTCGTCCTCGCTGAATTCGCTCGGAACCGCGACAGCCGCGCATTCGCGGATCGCGGCGATGTTCAGCACCTCGCTCTCGAGGGCGAAGGAGGAAATGTTCTCGCCGCGCCGGCGGATCACGTCCTTGAGCCTGTCGACGAAGAAATAGGTGCCGTCCGGGGCGCGGCGGAAACCGTCGCCGGTGTGGAACCAGCCGTTGCGCATGGCTTCTACGGTGGCGGCCGGGTTGTTGTAGTAGCCGCGCATCAGCGCCCATGGGCGGTGGGTGCGCACGATCAGCTCGCCAACCTCGCCGTCCGCGACCTCGATGTCGTTCTCGTCCACGATGCGCAATTCGTACCAGGGACGCGGCTTGCCGGCGATGCCCTTCTCGGTGATGCCGGGGCCGGCCACCATGGGGCTGGCGATCTCGGTCATGTTGTAGATGGTCCACGCATCGACGCCGAAGCGCTTTGCAAACAGCGGTCCGTCCTCGCCGAAGGGGGTGATGAAGGCACGGCGCAGCGGGTGGTCGCGCTCGCCTTCGGCCGGCGGCTGCTTGAGCAGGAAGCTCGCCATGACGCCGAGCAGCAGGCAGTAGGTCGAGCCGGTCTCGCGCACCGCCTGCCAGAAGGTGCCGGTCTTGAACTCGCGCATCATGCCGATGGAGAGCCCGCGCGCCAGCATGGCATAGACGAACAGCGTCGAGCCGCAATGGAAGATCGGCCCGCAGATCATGCAGCGGTCGTCGGCCTCGACGCAGTCGAAGGCATCCGGGCCCATGGTGTAGAGCTGGGCGTAGCTGCTCATCACGCCCTTGGCGTTTCCGGTGGTGCCGGAGGTGTACATGATGGCGTAGAGGTCCCACGGCTCGATCGGTTCCGACAGCTCCAGCAAGGCCGGCTCTTCCGCCCCCGCATCGACCAGCGGGCGGATGTCGCGGCCCTCGATGGCGGGCGCGTCGCCCTCGCACACCAGAACCGTCCGCACCTTGCCCGGCGATACTTCGCCAAGGAGCCCGACCAGCGGCGCGGCGGCGATCAGCAGCGGCGCGTCGGCATCCTCCAGGATATGTTCGAGCACGCGGCCGCGCGCGCCGGTGTTGATCGGCACATAGACCGCGCCGAGATAGTTGATGGCGAACCATGTGCACAGAAGATCGGGGCCGTTGCCCATCAGGCACAGCACATGGTCGCCGCGCTTCACGCCGGCGCGGGCGAGCGTCGTGGCGCGTATGCGCACCCGCTTCAGCGTCTGCGCATAGCTCCATTCCGGGCCCGGCCAGAAGTGGACGAAGGGCGCATCGGGGCACGATTGCGCATAGGTTTCAAGCAGATAGCGCAGCACCGCGCGGTCGCGGTCAAGCGCCGGGTCGGTCGCGATAGCAGGGCCGGTCGTCGTCATCCGGATATCCTTTCCAGGGGCGGTGGGGTGCATTCCCGTCGCAATGTGCCCGATGAAAATATGCCTTGCAAAGTTCAGACCGGATATGCAACATACTCGGTAGTATGTCAAAGCGGTTTCTGCACAGAGCCGCAAGGAATGCCCGTTTTGGGAGGATTCATGTCTGGAGTGACGACGGTGTCGGAAGGCGCTGTGGCAACGCTGCGCTTCGACAGGGGCGGCAAGGCCAATGCGCTCAATGCCGAGCTGATTGCCGGGCTGGAAGCCGGCGCGCTCGCGCTTGCGCAGCGCGCGGACATTTCCGTTGTGGTGCTCACCGGCGCGCCGTCGATCTTCGCCGCGGGCGTCGATCTCAAGGACGAGGCCCTGTGGAAGCCGGGCGCCGGCGATGTCGAGCGCGCGCAGGCCATGAATGCGGGCGGGCGCATGACGGATGCATGGCGGCGCGTGCCGCAGCCGGTTATCGCCGCGCTTGAGGGACCGGTCATCGGCGGCGGCGCGATCCTGGCGCTGACGGCGGATTTCCGCGTCATGGGCTCCTCCTCCTATCTGCGCTTTCCCGAGGTCCGGCTGGGCATGACGCTCGGCTGGGGCGGCCTGCCGCTGCTGGCCGAGCGTGTCGGCTCGTCGCGGGCCAAGCGCATCCTGTTCTGCGACGAGAAGATCGGCGCGGACGAGGCGCTGTCGCTCGGCCTGTGCGACCGCGTGGTCGCCGACGGCGCGGCCGAGGCGGAGGCGCGCCGCTGGGCCGCCGAAGTGGCGCAGGCTCCGTCGCTCGCCCTGCGCATGACCAAGGGCGCGATCGACGCCGAAGTTCGCCGGAACTGGGCGGCGGCCAGCGAAAACGATCAGTTCTATCTGGCGCGCCGGGTGCTTGAGGATGCCAGCCATTCATGATTTCCGGCGATGCGCGACGGTTCGCGCATCCGGGTTTTTGGCACGCCGTGTGCCTGATGGAGGAGTATTGGAATGAAGAACCTGAAGACCATCATCCTGTCGACCGTGTTCACGCTGTCGGCGACGGCGGCTTTCGCCGAGCCCTACCGCATCGGTGTCCTCACCGACATGTCGGGCATGAATTTCGACCTCGCCGGTCAGGGTTCGGTCGTGGCGGCGCAGATGGCGGTCGAGGATTTCGGCGGCAAGCTGCTGGGCGAGACGGTCGAGGTGATCGTCGGTGACCACCAGAACAAGCCCGATGTCGGCTCGACGCTGGCCCGCACCTGGATCGACTCGCAGAACGTGGTCGCGGTCGTCGACGTGCCGACCTCGTCGGTGGCCATGGCGGTGCAGGAAATCACCCGCCAGACCGATACCGCCTTCCTCATCTCGACGGCCGGCTCCTCGGCGCTGACCGGCGAGGCGTGCTCGCCCTCCACCGCGCAGTGGACCTGGGACACCTTCGCCATGGCCAACGGCACCGGCCGCGCCATGACGCTGGAAGGCGCCAAGAAGTGGTACTTCATCACCGTCGACTACACCTTCGGCCACGCGCTTGAGGCCGACACCACGCAGGCTGTCCTGGCGGCCGGCGGCGAGGTCGTGGGTTCCGTGCGCCATCCGCGCGAGACCACCGACTTCTCGTCCTACATCCTTCAGGCGCAGGCTTCCGGCGCCGACGTGATCGCGCTCGCCAACTCTTCCGGCGACACCATGACCGCGCTGAAGCAGATGCAGGAATACGGCATCACCGAAGCCGGCCAGAAGATCGCCGGCATGCTGCTCTTCCTCACCGACGTGCAGGGCGTGGGTCTCGATATCGCCAGGGGCCTGACGCTGACCACCGCCTTCTACTGGGACATGGACGACCAGACGCGCGAATGGTCGGCCCGCTACAGCGAGCGCATGGACGGCAAGAAGCCGACCATGGTCCATGCCGGCGTCTACTCGGCCGTCACCAACTATCTCAAGGCTGCCGAAAAGGCCGGCGAGGCCAGGAGCGGCTCGAAGGTGATGGAAACCATGCGCGGCATGGACATCAACGACTTCTTCAACCGCAACGCCTATCTGCGCGAGGACGGCCGGGTCATCCACGACATGTTCCTTGTGCGCGTGAAGGCCCCCGAGGACTCCGGGGCCGCCGGCGACCTCTATGAAGTGCTTGCCACCATTCCGGGCAAGGAAGCCTTCGCTTCCGTGGAAAACAGCGCCTGCCCGCTCGTCAAGAAGTGATCGGACGACGATGACCATCCATCCAGCCGCGGTTCGTTCCGACGCTGGCGCTACCCGTGCCGTTCTCTCGGCACGGGGGCTGACCAGGCGCTTCGGACCCTTCCTTGCCGTGAACAATGTCGACATCGACATTCATCACGGCCGGGTCCATGCGCTGATCGGCCCGAACGGCGCCGGCAAGAGCACGGTGTTCAACCTGCTGACCAAGTTCTATACGCCAACGGCCGGGCGCATCGTGCTGGACGGGACCGACATCACCGCGATGGATCCGGCACGCGTGGCGCGCATGGGCATGGTCCGCTCGTTCCAGATCTCCGCCACCTTCGGCGACATGTCGCTGCTCGACAATGTCTGCATTGCCCTGCAGCGTCCGAACCATCTTTCGGTGCAGTTCTGGAGGCCGCTCTCCAGCCTCGACCGGCTGCGCCCGCGCGCCATGGAGCTGCTGGATCGCGTCGGCCTCGCCGACATGGCGCAGCGGCGCGCCGCCGATCTTTCCTATGGCCGCAAGCGCGCGCTGGAAATCGCGACGACGCTGGCGCTGGAGCCGCGCGTGCTTCTGCTGGACGAGCCGCTGGCCGGCATGGGCCACGAGGACGTCGAGAACATGGCCTCCCTGATCTCGACGGTGGCGCGCGACTGCGCCCTGCTCATGGTCGAGCACAATCTCAAGGTCGTCGCCGACATCGGCGACGAGATCACCGTTTTGCAGCGTGGCGAAGTCCTGGCGCGCGGCGACTACGCCACCGTCAGCACCGATCCGCGCGTGCGCGAAGCCTATATGGGATCTGAAGATGGCGGGCACTGATCCGGTTTCCGCTGCCGCCCCGCGTGGCGCCGGCAAGGCAGCGCAGTTGCAGGTGCGCAACCTCGAGGCGTGGTATGGCGAAAGCCATGCCCTGCACGGCGTCGATCTCGACGTTTTCGCGGGCGAGACGGTGACGTTGCTCGGCCGCAACGGCGTCGGCAAGACCACGACGCTGCGCGCCATCATGGGCATCATCCGCAAGCGCAGGGGCGAGGTGGAGTTCGAGCAGCGTTCCATCATGCGCCTTCCCCTGCACCGGGTCGCCCGCGCCGGCCTCGGCTTCGTGCCCGAGGAGCGCGGCATCTTCGCCAGCCTCTCCGTCGAGGAAAACCTGATGCTGCCTCCCGTGGTGGCCAAGGGCGGCATGAGCGTCGAGGAAATCTACGGCATCTTTCCGAACCTGCTGGAGCGGCGCACCAGTCCCGGCACCAAGCTTTCCGGCGGCGAGCAGCAGATGCTGGCCATTGCCCGCATCCTGCGCACGGGCGTGCGCATGATCCTGCTGGACGAGCCGACCGAGGGCCTCGCACCGGTCATCGTGGAGCGCATCGGCGAGATGCTGAAAGTGCTGAAGTCGCACGGCCTGAGCGTGCTGCTGGTCGAGCAGAACTTCCGCTTCGCCGCGCGCATCGCCGACCATTTCTACGTGATGGATCACGGCAGGATGATCGACAGCTTCTCCGTGGCGGACCTGCCGGCGCGCACCGAGGCGCTCAACACGGCTCTTGGAGTGTGACGAGATGGGGGGTGTAAGATGACGATGATCTTTGGCGTTCCGCTGCCCGCGCTGATGGGGCAGCTTCTGGTCGGACTGATCAACGGCTCCTTTTACGCGCTGCTGTCGCTGGGCCTGGCGGTCATCTTCGGCCTGCTGCGCGTGATCAACTTCGCGCACGGCGCTTTCTACATGCTGGGGGCCTTCGCCGCCTGGATGCTGCTCGCCTATGCCGGCATCGGCTACTGGGGCGCGCTGATGCTGGCGCCGCTGATCGTGGGCGTCGCCGGCATGGCGATCGAGCGGCTGATGCTGCGCCGCCTCTACGGCCTCGACCATCTCTACGGGCTGCTCTTCACCTTCGGTCTGGCCCTGCTGCTGGAGGGCACCTTCCGCCACTTCTTCGGAACCTCGGGCCAGCCATACGCGGCGCCGGAAGCCCTCAGGGGCGCCACCAATCTGGGCTTCATGGTTCTGCCCAACTATCGCGGCTGGGTCGTCGCCGCATCGCTGGTCATCTGCCTCGGCACATGGGCGGTGATCGAGAAGACCTCCATCGGGGCCTATCTGCGCGCCGCAACCGAAAACGCCACGCTGGTCCAGGCGTTCGGCGTCAACGTACCGGTGCTGCTGACCGTGACCTACGGTTTCGGCTGTGCGCTGGCGGGCATCGCCGGCGTTCTGGCCGCGCCCGTGTTCCAGGTCAGCCCGCTGATGGGCTCCAACCTGATCATCGTCGTCTTCGCCGTGGTGGTGATCGGCGGCATGGGCTCGATCCTCGGCGCCATCGTCACCGGCTACATGCTCGGCATCGTCGAGGGGCTGTGCAAGGTGTTCTATCCCGAGGCGGCCAACATAGTGGTCTTCGTCATCATGGCCATCGTGCTCCTGCTGCGTCCGGCCGGCCTCTTCGGAAAGGACAGCTGACATGTCCGCGACCCGCATCGATACCGCCGGCATGCCGGCCCGCCGCAGCGCCGCACCCGCGCTGATCCTCCTTGCGGCCCTGGTGGCCGCGCTGCTGATCGCGCCCGTCTGGATCTACCCGGTCTTCATGATGAAGCTTCTGTGCTTCGCGCTGTTCGCCGCCGCATTCAACCTGCTGCTCGGCTATACTGGCCTGCTTTCCTTCGGCCATGCCGCCTTCTTCGGCGGCGCGGCCTATGTCACCGCCCACGCGATGAAGGTGTGGCAGGTGACGCCGGAAGTGGCCATCCTCGCCGGCATCGCCACCGCCGTCGTTCTGGGGCTGGTCATCGGCGCCATCGCCATCCGCCGCCAGGGCATCTATTTCGCCATGATCACGCTGGCGCTGTCGCAGATGTTCTATTTCTTCTGCCTACAGGCCCCCTTCACCAACGGCGAGGACGGCATACAGGGCTTTTCGCGCGGCCGCCTGTTCGGGCTGATCGACCTCAACGATACGATGAACCTCTATTACTTCATCGCCGCGGTGACCGTGCTCGGCCTGCTTGCGATCTGGCGCATCGTGCATTCGCCCTTCGGCCAGATCCTGAAGGCCATCCGCGAGAACGAGCCGCGCACTATTTCGCTCGGCTACTCCGTGCAGCGCTACAAGCTCGCCGCCTTCGTGATGTCGGCGGCGCTTGCCGGGCTCGCCGGCAGCCTCAAGGCGCTGCTGTTCCAGTTCGCGACGCTGACCGACGTGGCGTGGAACATGTCGGGCGAGGTGATCCTGATGACGCTGCTCGGCGGCATCGGCACCATGGCGGGGCCGGTCGTCGGCGCGGCCATCCTCGTCGGTCTGCAGAACTTCTTCGCCACCTCCGGCTTCCCGGTCACCATCGTGCTGGGCGCGACATTCATGATCTGCGTGCTCCTGTTCCGGCGCGGCGTGGTGGGCGAGCTGGCGCACTGGCTGGAAAGCCGCAAGCCATGACCGGCAGGCGAGCGGCGGCAAGCTTCACCCGCGCGGCGACGGTCGGGAAGGAATGGATCGACTACAACGGCCATATGGCCGACTTCGCCTATGCCATCGCATTCTCGGAAACCGTCACCGCCTATATGGACGCGATCGGCCTCGATGCCGCCTGTCGGGCGGCAACGGGAAGTACGCTCTACACGCTGGACATGCGCACCGGCTATCTGCGCGAATGCCATGAGGGCGATGCCCTGTCGCTGACGCTGCATGTGCTGGAGGCGGATGCAAAGCGCCTGCACGCCTATCTGGAAATGCACAATGCAGCCGGCACGCTGCTCGCCTGGAACGAGCAGGTTCTGCTGCATGTCTCGCAGGCGGGCGGGCAGCCGAAGGCCGCCGCCTTCCCGGCGGAGGTTGCGGCACTGCTGGCGCTTGCCGTCAGCGACAGTGCCGAAATCCTGCCGCTTCCCCATATCGAACGGCGGATCGGTCTTTCCCGGAGCTGAGCGGACCGGGATGAAAAAAGGGGCGGTGGAAATGTCCACCGCCCCTTTTTCGTGTTTCGGTTTCCCGCGCTCAGAGCACTTCGAACAGGCCGGCAGCGCCCATGCCGCCGCCGATGCACATGGTCACGACCACATAGCGCACGCCGCGGCGCTTGCCCTCGATGAGGGCGTGGCCCACCATGCGCGCGCCGGACATGCCGTAGGGGTGGCCGATGGAGATCGCGCCGCCATTGACGTTGAGAAGCTCGTCGGGAATGCCGAGCTGGTCGCGCGAGGGGATGACCTGAGCGGCGAACGCCTCGTTCAGCTCCCACAGGCCGATGTCCTCGACCTTCAGGCCGTGCAGCGCCAGCAGCCTGCGAACGGCCGGAACCGGGCCGATGCCCATTTCCTCGGGGCCGACGCCTGCCACCGCAATACCGCGATAGAGGCCGAGCGGGGCAAGGCCGCGCTTTTCGGCTTCGCTGCGCTCCATCAGCACCGAGGCGGAAGCGCCGTCGGAAAGCTGCGAGGCGTTGCCGGCGGTGATGAAGCGGCCTTCGGCGATGCGCTGGCCGTCCCGGAAGACCGGCTTCAGGCTGGAAAGACCTTCGAGCGTGGTTTCGGGGCGGTTGCCTTCGTCCTTCGCCAGCGTCACTTCCTTTTCGGAAACCGCGCCGGTCGCCTTGTCCGTCACCTGCATGACGGTGGTGAGGGGCACGACCTCGGCGTCGAGCCGGCCGGCGGCCTGCGCGGCGGCGGTGCGGGCCTGCGAACGCAGGGCGTATTCGTCCTGCGCCTCGCGGCTCACGCCATAGCGCTCCGCCACGATCTCGGCCGTCTCCACCATCGACATGTAGGTCTCCGGCAGATGGGTGTCGATCCACGGATCGCGCCAGTGCGAGAGGTTCATCTGGGCGTTCTGCACCAGCGAAATCTGCTCGACGCCGCCTCCGACCGTGATCTTCATGCCGTCGACGAGGATCTGCCTGGCGGCGATGGCGATGGCCATCAGGCCCGACGCGCACTGGCGGTCGACGCTCTGGCCGGGAACCGACACTGGAAGGCCGGCGCGCAGCAGGCCGGTACGGGCGATGTTGGCATAGGTGGTGCCCTGCTGGAGAGCGGCGCCGACCACCACGTCCTCGACCTCCGCCGGATCGACGCCGGCGCGCGCAACGGCATGTTCGATGGCGTGGCCGATAAGGCGTGGCGCGGTGGTGGCATTGAATGCGCCGCGATAGGCCTTGCCGATGGGCGTGCGCGCGGTCGAGACAATTACGGCTTCTTTCATCTGCTTTTTCTGATCCTCAAATGTCGGTTGGGGCCGCCAGCGCGCGGGCGCACGCCAGGAGCGGTCCGGTCAATGGTACAGGACGGCGCGTGGTGCGGTCTACATAGACATGGACATAAACGCCGCGCGCGGCGCACAGCTCCGCTCCGGCGGCAAACAGCCCGAAACCCCAGGTGAGGCTGGTGCGCCCGACCTTCTCCACCCGCGCCCCGACCCACAGTTTCGTCGGGAAGGTGATTTCGCTGAAGAACTGCGCGCCGTTCTGCACGACGAGGCCGATGGGATCGGTGGCGCCGGGCGACAGGTCCAGCGCCTTGTGTCCGATCAGCGCCATGTTCAGCGCCGTGTCGAAATATTTCAGATAGGCCACGTTGTTGAGGTGGCCGTAGATATCCGAATCCTCCCATTGCAGCACCGTTTCCTGATGCCAGGGATAGGCGCCGCGGGGCAGGGGGCTGAGGCGCTCGCTCATGGCTCAGTTCCTGCCGAGGGCGGCACGCGCATTGGCGAGGATGCGGTCGACGTGGCGCAGACCCTCCGGCGGTTCCACCGGATCGGAAATGTCGGCGATGCGGTCGAAATTCGCGCCCACATCGTCGGGCGTGAACGACTTGCCCGTGAAGCATACGCCCTGGCTTTCGACCACGGCAAGGCGCGCCACCGTGCCGGCGCCGGCCAGCAGGGCGGTGCGCGAAGGCGCCTCGCGGCTGACCAGCCACACGGCGGCGGGCGACACCAGTTCGGGCGCCAGCAGTTCCAGCATCTCCCCGCTCATCATGTCGCCGGTCATGCGCGTGGCGGCGGTCGGCAGGATGGCGTTGACATGGATGCCGTATTTCGCCCCCTCCAGATGCAGCGTGTTCATGAGGCCGAGCACCGCCATCTTGGCCGCGCCGTAGTTCGACTGGCCGAAATTGCCATAGGCGCCGGAGGTGGAGGAGGTGACGAGCACGCGGCCGTAATTCTGCTCGCGCATGGTGGCCCACACCGCCCGGGTGGCGATGGCCGTGCCCATGAGATGCACCTCGACCACGGCGCGGAAATCGTCGGTCGTCATCTTGGCGAAGGTCTTGTCGCGCAGGATGCCGGCATTGTTGACCAGCACGTCGACACGGCCGAAAGCCGAAAGCGTGCGCGCGACCATGGCCTCCATGTCGGCTTCGGAGGTGACGTTGCCGCCGTCGGCGATGGCGCGTCCGCCTGCCCCGGTGATTTCACGCACCACGGCCTCGGCAGCCTCGGTAGAGCCGCCCGAACCGTCGCGCGCACCGCCGAAATCGTTGATCACCACGGCTGCGCCGTGCGCGGCCAGCATCAGCGCGTGCGCGCGTCCGAGCCCGCCGCCCGCGCCGGTGACGATTGCGACCTGATCCCTGAAGCTCACCGACATCAATTCTCTCCTTCGATAACCAGCACCAGCCATTCGGCTATCATGGCGGGCTTTTCATTTCCCTCGATCTCGACCTCGACGCCGAGGCGCCGCAGCTTCCCCGCCCCCCTGGGCTCTTCGGAAAGCAGCGTGAACCGGCCGCGCACCCGCGCGCCCACCGCAACGGGGGCCAGGAAACGCACCTTCTCGAACCCGTAATTGATCTCGACCACGCCGGGAGGGGGCAGCGGCAGGGCGGAATGGGTGAAATGGGTCAGCAGCGACAGCGACAGGAAGCCGTGTGCTATGGTGCCGCCATAGGGGCCTTCCGCCTTTGCGCGCACCGGATCGACATGGATGAACTGATGATCCAGGATCGCATCCGCGAACCTGTCCACAAAGGGCTGGTCGATCTCGATCCAGTCGGAGATCAGCGGCGCGCCGTGAGTGATCGTCCGGTCATTCATCCGGTCTTTCCTTTGGTTCGATGTGTGTTTTCGCCCTGTCGGCAATTGCAACATACTCAGTAGTATGTTTAATTGGATCCGTCCAGCGCATATCGCCTTGGAACGGGTGCCGCCGCGCGGATAATTGCGCCGGTTATCCAAATCCGCTCATATGCCGGGACAGGTGAAATTCGGAGGACGTTCCATGGCCAGATCGGATCACGAAGCCGAAGGGCAGCGCGATCTTGGCGCCGACGCGGCCGTGGTGGAGGCCGGGCGCCCGCGACGTCCGACACGCTCGCGCCGCAAGGCCGGGGACGTCGCCGGGGCCGACAACAATATCGACATTCTCGACTGCGCCGCGCAATGCTTCATGGAGATGGGGTTCCAGGGTACCAGCATCGACGATGTGGCGCGCAGGCTCGGCGCGACCAAGGGCCGGATCTATCACTATTACGCGTCGAAGACCGATCTGTTCTTCGACGTCCACCGCGAGGGCATGCGGCGGCTGAACGAGGCGGTCATCGCGGTGATGGGCAGCGGCGCCAACGGGCGCGAGACGCTGCGCGCCATGCTGGAGGCGCACGCGCTCACCATGTTGCAGAACATCGCCTATCTGGCCGTCGTGGTGCAGGGCGTGCACATGCACCGGCTGGGCGCCACCACGCTGGCGCAGCGGCAGGTGCTGGACGAGATCATGGCGATCCGCCGGGACTTCGAGAAACTGTTTTCCGATGTCTTCCGCCGTGGGCAGGCCGATGGCAGCATCCGCGCCGAAAATGCCTCCATCGCGGTCAAGGGCATGCTGGGCGCGGTGAACTGGACCGCGATCTGGTATCGCCCGCGTGCGAACGAGACGCTTGCCGACAAGCAGAAGATCGCGCGTGAGCTGGCCGCCCTTCAGGTCGGAGGCGTCGCCTGACGCCTCCGCCGGATCGCACATCCATATCCCATCCGGTGCCGCCGCGCCGGTACAGCGCATAAGGAAAGCAGCCATGAGCTTCACGCCTTTCTCCTTCACCACGGTCGGGCAGATCCACGTCGAATGGGGCGCGGCCGCACGGCTCGGCGCGCTGCTTGGCCAATGGTTCCCCGCGCGCAGGCTGCTGCTGGTGACGGACAAGGGCTTGCACAAGGCCGGCGTGCTGGAGCCCGCCAGGGCGTCTCTGGCTGCCGCGGGCTTTTCCGTCACCGTGTTCGACGACGTGGTGGCCGATCCGCCCGAGGCGGTGCTGCTCGACTGCGTGGCGCTGGGCCGCGAAGCCGGCGCGGACATCGTTCTGGGCCTCGGCGGCGGATCGTCCATGGATGTCGCCAAGCTTGCCGCCGTCATGCTGGCCAGCGAACAGGAGCTGTCGGCGCTCTACGGCATCGGCAAGGTGCAGGGCGCGCGCCTGCCGCTGGTGCAGGTGCCGACCACGGCGGGAACCGGCTCCGAGGTCACCAACATCACCATCCTGACCACGCCGGACGATTCCAAGATGGGCGTGGTGGCCGACCAGCTCTATGCCGACCGCGTGCTGCTCGATGCGGAGCTGACCACCGGCCTGCCGGCGCTGCACACGGCCGCCACCGGCATCGACGCCATGGTCCACGCCATCGAGGCCTATACCAGCCGCCACAAGAAGAATCCGCTTTCCGATGCGGCGGCGCGCGAGGCGCTGCGGCTGTTGTCGTCCAATCTCGTTGCCGCCTGCAGGGACGGCAAGGACCGGGCGGCGCGCGAATCCATGCTGCTGGGCGCCATGCTTGCCGGGCAGGCTTTCGCCAATGCGCCGGTGGCGGCGGTGCATGCGCTGGCCTATCCGCTGGGCGGGCGCTACCACATCCCGCACGGTCTCTCCAACGCGCTGATGCTGCAGCCGGTGCTGGAGTTCAACATGCAGGCCGCCGAGGCGCTCTATGCCGAGCTGGCCGGCCCTGCCGGAGCCGACGTGGCGCCCGATGCCGGCACGGCCGAAAAGGCGAAAGCCTTCGTCGAACGGCTGATCGCGCTGATGGACGCCTCCGGCGCGCCGCGCCGTCTGCGCGATGCGGGCGTTGCGCAGGAGATGCTGCCGCAGCTCGCCGCCGACGCCATGCTGCAAACCCGGCTTCTCGGCAACAACCCGGTCGAGGTCACGCAAGCGGATGCGCTGGCGCTCTATCGCGCCGCGTTCTGAGGGTGAGGCGGCCGCCCGCTGGCCAGACCTGCGGGCGATCCGGCGGCGGCGGTCTCCCCGCCGGTTTCGGCGACCATGGTGGCCATGGAGCTCCCGGCCCTTGCCTTTCCACTGCGGATGAGGCGCAAGGGTCGGCCTTGCGCCGCCTTGACCATTGACTATGGCGGCCTGCCGTGGCCTTCGTCTTTCCTGTCGAAGTCCATTGAATGCTTTCCCGGAAAGGCCCGCCGATGACGCCAGCCGCTGCCTGCAATCCGCTCGTCCCCGCTTCCGGCCGGGAGGACTGAACCCATGCAGGATTGTGCAAAGGCATCGCGCTCCCTGTCCGAAGAGGATCGTGGCTGGACGCGCCGCGCCATCGACATCCTCGAAGCTGACGGCCGGCGCTCCGCCGACACCCATCTCGTCAAGCCGGACTTTCCCGGCCTGAAGGGAATCTCGATCTACCTCAAGGACGAGAGCACCCATCCCACCGGCAGCCTCAAGCACCGGCTGGCGCGGTCCCTGTTCCTCTACGGCATCTGCAACGGGCGCATCCGCAAGGGCACCGTGCTGGTCGAGGCATCGTCCGGCTCCACCGCCGTTTCGGAAGCCTATTTCGCGCGGCTTCTGGGCCTGCCCTTCATCGCCGTCATGCCCCGCTCCACCAGCCGCCAGAAGATCGAGGCCATCGAATGCTTCGGTGGCGTGTGCCATCTCGTGGACCGGGCGGGCGATGTCTATCAGGCCGCGCAGGAAATCGCGGATTCGAAGTGCGGCTACTATCTCGACCAGTTCACCCATGCCGAGCGCGCCACCGACTGGCGCGGCAACAACAACATCGCCGACAGCATCTTCCGGCAGATGACGGGCGAAGAGCATCCGGTGCCGAAATGGGTGGTGATGAGCGCCGGCACCGGCGGCACCTCCGCCACCATCGGCCGGTTCATCCGCTATCGAAATCTCGATACGCGCCTGTGCGTGGTCGATGTCGAAGGCTCCGCCTTCTACGATGCGTGGCAGAGCGGCGACATGACGACGACCGCCAGCGGATCGCGCATCGAAGGCATCGGGCGCCCGCGCGTGGAGCCGTCGTTCGTTCCGGGCGTGATCGACGAGATGATCCGCATTCCCGACGCGGCCTCGATCGCCGCCGCCCATGTGCTGTCGGAGCGGCTGTTCCGGCGGGTCGGCGGTTCCACCGGCACCAATTTCATGGGCGTGCTGTGCATTGCATCCCTGATGAGGAAACAAGGCGAGGCAGGCTCATTGGTCACGCTGATCTGCGACAGCGGCGACCGCTACAGCGCCACCTATTTCAACGATGAATGGCTGAAAGCGCAGAGCATCGACATTTCCGGCTGGCGCAGCCGCATAGAAACCTTCCTCGACAGCGGCGAGGGCACCTTGCTGGACGTGAGCCAGAAAGACCGGGCCGGCGACGCCTGACGCCTACGGCTGCTTCGGTGGCCGGCCGCTTCAGGGGCGGCGGACGATGGCGATCCATGAAAAGCCGCGATGCAGGCGCTTCGCCTCGCTGGAGGCGCCGAGCGGTGCGGCGATGCCTGCCGCCACGTCGAACAGGTCGGGGCGGGCGCTGACATGATACCAGCGCAGCCATGTGTGGAGGGCGCGCTTCGTCCATGAAGGCAGGGCGGCCATGTCGCCGAAGTCGACGACGTGCAGCTCGCCGCCCGGCGCCAGAAGCCGCGCGGCGTTCGCCATGGCGGCCTGCCATTGCGGGATCATCGACACCGCATAGGAAATGAAGATGCGGTCATAGCCGCTGCCCGCCGGGACGCCGAAGCTTGCCTGCGGGTCGAAGGTCACCGCGTCGGCGCGGGCAAGGCGCACCCGGCCCGCAAGCTCTGCGCGCGCCACGACGCTGCCGGCGGCGGCCAGCATTTCGCCGGAAATGTCGATGCCGTGGAACTGCGCCTCGGGATAGGTCCGCGCCGCCTTCACCAGATTGCGGCCCGTGCCGCAGCCGATTTCCAGCACCGTGCCGCCCGTGGGCGGCCTCAGCCCCTGAAGCATCTGGTCGCGGCCCAGCAGATAATATTTGCGCGTCGCGTCGTAGAAGCCGAAGCGGCGTTGCAGGCGGTAGATGCGGTCCATCAACGCGCCATGCTCGAGGGTCGCCGTCATCGGTCAGCCCTTCAGAACCAGCAGGTGGAAGCCGCCATAGATGGAGGAACGGTCGCGGGCGTGAAGTGCGCGCGATTCCTCGCGACGGTAGTCCCAGCGCGCCAGCAGGTCCGGCGCGACGCGGCCTTCCAGCAGGTTCGCTTGCGCCGCCGTGCGGAAGATGACGCGCGCGCCGGGCGCGGCGGTGCGGGTGATCTCGCGCCACAGGCTGTTGAGCTGATCGTCGCTCATCCAGTCCTGCGCATCGAGCAGCACCGCGCGGTCGACACAGCCGTCGGGCTTCGCCGCCAGCAGCTCGGTGATCGAGATGTTCTCCACGCTGAAACGGGAGGCGCGCGCCCGCACGGTCTCGAAATTTTCGCGGCGCAGATAGGGCGGCAGCGGGGCGCGCCCGTCCCGGCCATAGCCGCGCCCGAACGCCTGCCATGCGAAATAGTTCTCCGACAGCGGGAAGTCGCAGGCCAGCCGCTCCAGCCGCTGGCGCAGAACGCCGGCCATGCCGTTGCCGCCGGCCAGAACGTCATATTGCTGCGGGGGGATGCCGAGCCCGAACAGCGACGACTTGCGGTTCGTCATCCAGCGTACGAAGCGCTTGTCGAACAGCGGCGCGATCATGGTGTCGAAAAGCTGGCGCTGCTCGTCCTGGCTGCGCGCTTCGAGCAGGATGCGCGGATCGACGCCGTAGAGCCGCGCCACGCGATGCCCCCAGCCGATGAAGTGGCCGAGCAGCCCATGGCGGTAGAGATGGCGGCGGAACATGGAGATGCGGCGTCGCCCGCTGAGCGTGCGGCCCTCCCAGTAGGCGCGGCTCCGGTCATCCAGAACCGGGCGGATGAAGCGCCGGTAGTCCTCGACGTTCTCCGGATCGTCGGCCATGGCGTAGAAGCGGTGGAAGCTTTCATAGCCGGGCAGCGTCTGGAGCGCGGCCAGCTTCAGCCGGTTGAAGGCGACGTGGGCCGGGTTGAGGTCCACGGCCTCGATGCGGCCGGGGTTCGCCAGCAGGTAGGAAAACGCGTTGCAGCCGCCGGAGGCGATGGCGACGACCGTCTGCCCCGGCTCCATCGCCAGCGCTTCCATGTCGATTTCCGGATCTTCCCAGATCTGGGCGTAGACCAGCTTCTGGAACAGGCGGGCGAAGACATATTCGGCCAGCCCCTCGCGGGTGAGCGGCGCGCTGCGGCGCACCGCCTCACGCAGCCGCCGGCCCGGATTGGCCCCACCTTCGGATATCCGACGCTCGAGTGCCGTCATTATGCCGCGCTCCATGTGTGGCTGTGTTGCGGAATTGCCGTGGTGACGTGGGCGAGGAACTGGCGGGCGCTTTCGTTCCAGTCGTAGCCGCCTGCGCGCCGGTGCGCCTCGCCGCGCGGAATGCGCAGCGCGGCCAGCGCGGCCGCGCGCAGGTCCTCGTCGAGCACGCCGCCGCCTTCGGCCAGGATGTCGAGCGGGCCGGTGACGGGATAGGCCGCGACCGGCGTGCCCGAGGCCAGCGCCTCGATGATGACGTTGCCGAAGGTGTCGGTGCGGCTGGGGAAAACGAAGACGTCCGCCGAAGCGTAGATGGCGGCAAGCTCGTCGCCGCGTTTCAGGCCCATGAAAACCGCCTGCGGGTAGCGCGCCTTCAGGTCCGGCAATGCGGGGCCGTCGCCCACTACCACTTTCGTTCCCGGCAGGTCGAGGTCCAGAAAGGCCGGCAGGTTCTTTTCCACCGCGACGCGCCCGACATAGAGGAACACCGGGCCTCCGAGGCCGGGATCGGTTCTGCGCGCGGGGTTGAACTGTGCCGTGTCCACCCCGCGCGACCACAGGCGGATATTGGTGAAGCCGCGCTCGCCGAGCTCGGCCGCAAGCGAGGGCGTGGCGACCATCATGGCGTTGCCGGCATTGTGGAAGCGGCGCAGCCAGCGATAGGTCCACTCCTGCGGCACCGGTAGGCGGGCGCGCAGGAATTCGGGAAAGCGCGTGTGGTAGCTGGTGGTGAAGGGCAGGCCCCGCGCGATGCAGATGCGCCGCGCCAGCAATCCCAGCGGCCCTTCGGTGGCGATGTGGATGCGGTCGGCATTCGCCGCGTCCATACGCTGCGCCACCTGCGCGGGCGTGGTCAGCGCCATGCGGATTTCCGTATAGCCGGGCAGGGCCACGGTGCGGAACCCTTCCGGCGTCAGGAACACGGTTCCGACGCCCATATGCTCAAGCGACTGCGCCAGCCGTTCCAGCGTCATCACCACGCCGTTCACCTGCGGACGCCAGGCGTCGGTGACGATGAGGATGCGCATGTTCGTGTTCACACCGGTTCCCTTCACGCAGCGTGCCGGGAGGGCAGGCGCACCGCCGGAACGCGCCCGGCATTGAGCACCGTGCTGAACGGCGCCCAGTGGATGAGCTCCATGCGTCCGTTCTCGTGCTCCACGACGGCGGTGCAGCTTTCCACCCAGTCGCCGGTGTTGATGTAGGCGAAGCCTTCGAAGTCGCGGATCGCGGCGCTGTGAATGTGGCCGCAGATCACGCCGTCCACCTCGTGGCGCGCGGCCTCGGCGGCCAGCGTCTCCTCGAAGTTGCCGATGTAGTTGACGGCGTTCTTCACCCGCGCCTTGGCCCATGCGGAGAGCGACCAGTAGGTGAAGCCCATCTTGCGCCGCACGACGTTGATGCGGGTGGACAGCGCCAGCGCCATCACATAGGCCCAGTCGCCGAGGAAGGCGAGCCATCTGGCGTGGCGCACCACCATGTCGAAGGCGTCGCCATGGATGACGAGGTAGCGGCGGCCGTCGGCGGCTTCGTGGACGAGGCTGTCGCACACCTCGATGCTGCCGAAGAGATTGCCGCAGAATTCGCGCAGGAATTCGTCGTGATTGCCGGGCACATAGACGATGCGCGCGCCCTTGCGCGCCTGCCGCAGCAATTTCTGCACCACGTCGTTGTGATGCTGCGGCCAGTACCAGGACGAGCGCAGCCGCCAGCCGTCGATGATATCGCCGACGAGATAGATGGTGTCGGCCTCATGCTGCTTCAGGAATTCCAGAAGCGCCTCGGCCTGCGCACCCTTGGTGCCAAGGTGCAGGTCGGAGATGAACAGGGTGCGGAAACGTTGCGGTTGCTGCTGCATGGCTGGAGAATCGCCCGTGTGCTGCGTTGACATGAACGCTTTCAACATCCGGCGATGACAGCGGAATGACACTCGCACGCGTGGCGAGCTTCCGGTTTCGCTTCCCCGCGCGTCGGGTTGACGTTTTCATGCATGTCGTTGGCCCGGAGCCGTTTCCTTTTCCGGGGGCGCGGCTTGTACCGGGAAACGCCGTCCGGCCCCGGCACGCTTGCGGCCGGCGCCGCAACGACCGCATTTCCGCGCTCGGGGCGCTCAGCTTCCGCAATTCCGGACGCTACAGGGACGGCAACGGCGTCTACGCCGGCCAGAGCGGGCAGGATCTTGTCTCGGGGCTGGCCAAGGTCGGCATCCAGCTCACCGACGACCAGAGCCTCGATCCGGGTTTCATCCGCTACCGCAACGCATTCGCGCTCAACTCGGCCGAATTCGATGCCGGCGTCACCACGCTGACGGCGAAGCACCGCTACGATCCCGAAAGCGAGCTGATCGACCTGACCGCCGCCGCCCGCATCGACCGTTTCTCGCTGTCGGGCTCCGGCAACAGCCCGGCCAGCGTCACCCTGATGGCCAACCGCCAGCCCGGCTTCGTCGGCAATTTCGTCCGCTTCTACCCCAATCCCTTCCTTGAGCCCGCACGCCGGCGGTCAGGGCGGCCGTCTTCGCGATGTTTCCAAAAGCGTCTATGGCGGTCAGGCATCGACCGGAACGCCACCCTCCGGCGTCGAGCCCTGCCGGCTTTACGATGCATTCGCCTCCTGCAAGGTCAGCGACAATCTCGACCTCAATTTCACCGCAGAAAACCTGACCGATAAGGTATACAAGCCGGGCATGACCGCGGATTCGATGAACGGCCCCGGCCGCACGCTGAAATTCGGCATCGCGGCGCGGTTCTGAGCGGAAAGACGGGAGAGCGACGATGGACCAGCCCGCAACATCCCAGACCATCGACACGCAATGCGTGATCGCGGGCTCCGGCCCCGGCGGGCTCATGCTCGGCCTGCTGCTCGCGCGCGCCGGGGTGGATGTCGCCGTCGTGGAGAAGCACGCCGATTTCCTGCGCGACTTCCGGGGCGACACGGTGCATCCCTCGACCCTCGACATCATCGACCAGCTCGGGCTTCTGGACGAGCTGCTCAAGGTGCCGCACACGCAGGCGCCGCGCCTTCATGCCGAGATCGGCGGCAAGGACGTCACCATCGCCGATTTCTCCCGGCTGCCGACCAGATGCCGCTTCATCGCCTTCATGCCGCAATGGGACTTCCTCGACTTCTTGGCGCGCGAAGCCGGCAGGCTGCCGAATTTTCACCTCGTCATGTCGGCGCAGGTCACCGACCTCATCGAGGAAGGCGGACGCGTTGCCGGGCTCGTCGCCCGCACGCCGGACGGTTCCGTCGCGATCCGGGCGGCGCTGGTCGTCGGGGCGGACGGCCGCAACTCCGTGGTGCGCGCGAAGGCGGGGCTGGAGGTCGAAAGCTTCGGCGCGCCGAGCGACGTGTTGTGGATGAAGCTCTCGCACCAGCCGGACGATCCGCCCTACACGATGGGCCATGGCGGGCCGCGCCAGGGTTTCGTGATGGTGGATCGCGGCGACTACTGGCAGTGTGGCTATGTGGTGCGCAAGGGCAGCTTTGCCGGGGTGAAGGAAAAGGGTATCGAGGCGTTTCGCGAGGCGGTCGCCGCCGTCTCGCCGCTGTCGGCCGACCGCGTCGGGGAAATCCGCTCGTGGGACGACGTCCACCTGCTGTCGATCCGCATCGACCGCCTCAGGCGCTGGTGGCGGCCGGGCCTGCTGTGCATCGGCGACGCGGCGCACGCCATGTCGCCGATCGGCGGGTTCGGCGTGAACCTCGCCATCCAGGATGCGGTGGCGGCCGCCAACATCCTGACCGCGCCGCTGCGCGAGGGCAGGCTGGCCGACCGCCATCTTGCCGCGGTGGAAAAGCGCCGCGCCTTCCCGACGAGGGTCATGCAGAAAATACAGCTCATGATGCAGTCGAGCAGCAGGAAGCGTCGGGACAACGCGGCCAGGCGCAGCGGTCCGCCAGCCTTCGTGAAGGGCATCGCCCGCTGGCCTGTCCTTGCCCATCTCGCCGGCCGTCTCGTCGGGCTCGGCATCCGTTCCGAGCGGTTGAGACTGTAGCCGACGCCCGCCCGCCATCGGCGCCCATGAAACGGCGATCCTTCGCAGGACCCCGACATGGCGTGGTTGTGCGACATCGATCCGAGCTCCCGCGGGCCCTGTGAAAGGCCGGATTACGGGACTGTCACGACCGGCCACCAGGGCGACTCAGGCATCGTGAACGGCCGCAATGCCTCGAACGCACTCGATTTCCACATGATCAAGGTCGGCCGCAGCGGCGAATGTTCCTACAAACCCGGTCCGGCGCTGTGTGCGCGCGCTTTCGCTGCGCCTGCGCGATGTCAGGCGATGCCGCGCGGGCGGGGAAGGCTCACGACCATTCCAGAATGATCTTGCCGGGCTCGCCGCCCGCGGCCCTGGCGAAGGCGCTCTCGTAGTCGTCGGCCTTCATGCGGGCGGTGATGACCTTGCGGATGTCGAGCCCGCTTTCCAGCATGGCCAGCATCTTGTGCCAGGTCTCGAACATCTCGCGGCCATAGATGCCCTTGAGCGTGATCATCCTGAACACGACCCTGGTGAGGTCGAGGGGAAAAGGTTTCGCGGGCAGCCCGAGCAGGGCGATGCGGCCGCCCATGACCATGTTGTCGAGAAGCTGGTCGAAGGCCGGGGGCGCGCCGCTCATCTCGAAGCCGACGTCGAAGCCCTCGCGCATGCCGAGGCGGTGCATCACGTCGCGCAGGTCCTCGCGCGAGACGTCGACCGGCACCACGTCCGTGACCTGCGCGGCGAGGTCGAGGCGTGTCGGGTTGATGTCGGTGATGACCACATGGCGTGCGCCGCAATGGCGCGCCACCGACGCGCCCATGATGCCGATAGGCCCGGCGCCGGTGACCAGCACGTCCTCGCCCGCGACGTCGAAGGACAGCGCGGTGTGCACGGCGTTGCCGAGCGGATCGAGGATTGCGCCGAGCTCGTCGTCGATCGAATCCGGCAGCGCAACCACGTTGAAGGCCGGAATGGACACATAGTCGGCGAAGGCGCCCGGCAGGTTGACGCCGATGCCGCGCGTTTCGGGGTCGAGATGGTAGCGGCCGGCGCGGGCGGCGCGGCTGCGCATGCCGATGACATGGCCTTCGCCGGAGACGCGCTGCCCGACCCTGAGGTCGCGCACATTGGCGCCCAGTTCCACGATCTCGCCGGCATATTCGTGTCCGATGACCATCGGCACGGGCACGGTGCGCGCGGCCCACTCGTCCCATTTGTAGATGTGGATGTCGGTGCCGCAGATGCCGGTCTTGTGAACCTTCACCAGCACGTCGTCCGGCCCGATTTCGGGCATGGGGCGCTCTTCCATCCAGATGCCGGCCTCGGATCTGGCCTTGACCAATGCGCGCATGGCGAACTCCCCGCTTTCAGACGACGGTGTCAGATGATGCCGAGCGAACGGCCGGCATCGGTGAAGGCATCGATGGCGAATTCGATGTCGCGCCCGTCAAGCGCGGCCGACATCTGGGTGCGGATGCGGGCCTTGCCCTGCGGCACGACGGGATAGAAGAAGCCGGCGACATAGATGCCGCGCTCGTCCAGCGCCGCCGCCATGCGCTGCGCCAGAACCGCATCGCCCAGCATCACCGGAATGATCGGCGTCTCGCCCGGAAGAAGCGTGAAGCCGGCCTTGCCGAGGCCAGCGCGGAAGCGGGCGGCATGGGAGGACAGCCGGGCGCGGCGGTCGTCGGCCTTGCGGGCGATGCCGATGGCCTTCAGCGACCCGGCCGCGACGGCGGGCGCAAGGCTGTTGGAGAACAGGTAGGGCCGCGCGCGCTGGCGCAGAAGGTCCACCACCGGCTGCGCGGCCGCGATGAAGCCGCCCATGGCCCCGCCCAGCGTCTTGCCGAGCGTGCCGGTGACGATGTCGACGCGCCCGGCCGTGCCCGTCAGCGCCGGCGTGCCGCGCCCCTCCGGGCCCAGATGGCCGGTGGCATGGCAGTCGTCGACGGCGACCAGCGCGCCGTAGCGGTCGGCAAGCGCGCAGATGTCCGGCAGTCTGGCGATGTGGCCGTCCATGGAGAACACGCCGTCGGTGACGATGAGCTTGAAGCGCGCGCCGCCGGCATCGGCTTCCCTGAGCCGGGTCTCCAGCTCGTCCATGTCTCCCTGGGCATAGCGCAGGCGCCGGGCCTTGCTCAGCCTGACCCCGTCGATGATCGAGGCATGGTTGAGGCTGTCGGAGACGATGGCATCCTCCTCGCCGAGCAGCGGCTCGAACAGCCCGCCATTGGCGTCGAAGCAGGCGGCGAACAGGATCGCGTCGTCCTTGCCGAGATAGGAGGCGATTGCCTGCTCAAGCTCGCGGTGCAGGGTCTGCGTGCCGCAGATGAAGCGCACCGAGGCCATGCCGAACCCGTATTCGTCCAGCGCCTCGCGGGCGGCCTGCCGGATTTCGGGATGGTCGGCGAGGCCAAGATAGTTGTTGGCGCACAGATTGACCATCTGCCGCTCGCCCTCCGGACCCCCGACGGTGATGCGGCCGGATTGCGGCCCGGTGATCAGCCGTTCGCGCTTGTAGAGGCCGTCGCGCTCGATGGCGGAAAGCGTATCCGCGATATGGGAAAGAAAATCCTGTTTCATCGGCAGCGCATCCATTATGATGGAAATTCCAATATATCGGATTCTAAGGCAGGTCCAGTGGAAACGTTGCGAAACCCGCCCGATATGGATATCCGCCGTTTCAGGCATCCGTGAGATTGGCGCGGGAGATATGACATGGAGTTGAATGAGGCCCCCGAGATCGGCCCGGCCCTGCAGCGCGAGCGCAAGCAGCGCCGCCTGACGCTGGACCGTCTGGCCGCGCTCTCCGGCGTCTCGCGCTCCATGCTGTCGCAGATCGAGCGCGGCGAGGCCAATCCGACCTTCGCCGTCTTGTGGGCGCTGACGCAGGCGCTCGGCATCGATTTCTCGCAGCTCATAGCCGGAGAGATCGCCGGGAACGGCAGGACGGACGCGATCGATCTGGTAACGGTTGCGCTGACCCCGGAAATCAGGAGCCCGGACGGCGCCTGGCGGCTGCGTATCCTCAGTTCCCCGGCGCTGGCCGGCAGCATCGAATGGTACGAGACGGAGATCGCGCCGGGATGCAGGCTGCAAAGCGCCCCGCATGCGCCGCGCACGGTGGAGCATCTCACCGCCTGGACCGATGGGCTGGTGGTTGAGACCGAACATGGCAGGCAGCCGCTCGGAAAGGGCGAGACCGCCCGCTACCGGGCCGATGTCGCCCATGGGATCGCCAATACCGGCGACGAGCCGGCGCGCGCCTTGATGGTTGTGCTCTACGATCAGGGACGGGAGCCGGCGTTGCGGGGCTGATGCCGGCCCGGTGCCGAGTCCCCTTGCCGATGCGGCAAGGGTGGCGCACACTGTCCGGGTTGGGAGCTTGCTGTTGGGAGGCATCATGGCTTCTGTGGAAACGGCCCCGGCGCTTGCCGCATCGTGGCGGCGTTGCCGGGATGACTACAATCTCGATCCGAACGGGGCGTTCCCCCCGATGCGGCTGACCGACAGCGAGATCCGCCAGCGGTTCGAGCGCACGCTCGACCGGGTGGAGTTCGGCTCGGGCGCCATGATCCATATGCGCAAGGTGGTCCGCGACACCGGCTACAGCGTGCTGTTCGCGGACCGGCTCGGTGTCGTCGTCAAGGATTTCTGCGATTCCGAGACCGCGCATCGCCTGCGCGACAAGGGATTGGCGCAAGGGTCGGTGTGGAACGAATCCGTCGTCGGCACCAACGGCATCGGCACCACGCTCGTCGAGCGCCACGGCACCTTCGTGATCGGCTCCGATCACTATCACAACCGGCTCAAGGAATTCGTCTGCGTGTCCACGCCCATGGTCGATCCCGAAGGCGACATTCTCGGCGTGCTGACGCTTGCGGGCAATGCCGGCATCCAGCCGGGCGAGGCGAGGCTGCTGCACCGGCTGGTGAGGGACTCGGCCGGATGGATCGAGACGGCCCTGTTCCGCAACCGCTTCCGCAGCCATTTCCTGATCGGGCTGGCACAGGCGCCCGACATCAACGGCGAGGTTTTCCAGTCCCTGCTGGCCGTGGACGACGGCGGCTTCGTCGCGGGCGCGTCCGAAAGCGCATTGCGGCTTCTGGGCGCTGCGCGCGCGGATGTGCTGCGCCAGCCCGTCAGCGAACTGCTCGGCGTTCCCCTGCGGGCGCTGGAGGGCGGCATGGGACGCCTCCAGCGGCTCGACGCGCAAGGTGGCGATGCGCAATATGCCTACGCGTTTCCGAATGGCCGGCGCAGCAGCGTCGTCGTCCAGCCGCCCGCGGCATCCAGCGTCAGGGTGCGCGGGCCGGCGCGGCAGCCGGCCGGTCCCGGCTTCGAGCGCCTCGCGGGCGGTGAGCCGCGCATGCAGCGCAATGTCGAGCTGGCGCGCCGGGTCGCGGATGCCGACCTGCCCATCCTGCTGCAGGGCGAGACGGGCACCGGCAAGGAAGCCTTCGCCCGCGCCATCCATATGCACTCGTCGCGCAGCGACCGGCCGTTTGTGGCGGTCAACTGCGCGGCGATCCCCGAATCCCTGCTCGACAGCGAGCTGTTCGGATACGAACCCGGCACCTTCACCGGCGGGCTGAAGCAGGGCAAGACCGGCAAGGTTCTGGCCTCGAGCGGCGGCACGCTGTTCCTCGACGAGATCGGCGACATGCCGCTGGAATTGCAGACCCGTCTGCTGCGGGTGCTTTCCGAGCGCGAGGTGACGCCGCTGGGGGCGGTCGAGCCGGTTCCGGTCGCACTCAGCCTCGTCTGCGCCACCCATCGCGATCTGGAACGCATGGTCGCGGAAGGCAGCTTCCGGCAGGACCTCTACTATCGCATCCACGGCGTGCGCATCGCGCTGCCGCCGCTGCGCGAGCGTGGCGATCTTTGCGATCTCATCCTGTCGCTGGCCGCCGGGCAGAAGTGCAGTGCCGGGCCATTGTCGCTGTCGGCCGAAGCGCTGGAATGGCTGGTGTCGCATCCCTGGCCGGGCAACATCAGGCAATTGTCCAACGTGCTTCGCCTGCTGGCGCTGACCTGCGACGACGGGATCGTCAGGGTGCACGACCTGCCGGAAGAAATCCGGGCGGGGAGGCAGCCGGCCTCTCCGGGCAGGGACGGCCCCGCCGACACGGCCGACGCGAACCGGGACAGCCTGCGCAACGCCAGCGACATGGCGCAGCGCCTGCGCATCCTTCAGGCGCTGCGCGAGTGCAACTGGGCGGTTTCGGAGGCTGCGCGGCACCTCGGCATCAGCCGGGCGACCCTGCATCGCCGCATGAAGGAATACGAACTGGCACGCCCGAACGGCTGACCGCCCAAGGGTTCAGGTCCGCTCCCGGGCCAGCGTCGCAGGGTTGCGCCAGTCCTGTCTCAGTTCCGCGACACAGGTCGCAGGATTGCGCCTGCCATGGATGGTGCCCGGGGAAAAACCGCAAGGGTTCCGGCTTTTCTCGAACTGGCACGCATCTCGCTTTCCGACAGGCAGCGCATCCGCGGCAGGGTGCGGTTTGTTGGAGGAGAGCGATATGCAGCCGAACAGGGAACAGCGTTTGTGGATGTACGAGCACATGCTCGTCAGCCGCTATTTCGAGGAGACCATCGAGAAGATCTATCTTGAGGGCAAGACGCCGGCCTTCAACATGGCCAACGGCCCGATCCCCGGCGAGATGCACCTGTCGAACGGCCAGGAGCCGTGTGCGGTCGGGGTCTGTGCGCATCTGAACGCCGGCGACATCGTCACGTCCACGCACCGTCCGCATCACGTCGCCATCGCCAAGGGCGTCGATCTCGACCGCATGGCGGCCGAGATATTCGGCAAGAAGACCGGCTTGAGCGGCGGACGCGGCGGCCACATGCACATCTTCGACCCGGCCGTGAACTTCTCCTGTTCCGGCATCATCGCACAGGGCATGGCGCCCGCTGTCGGCGCGGCCCTGTCGCGCAAGATGTCGAACAGGGAGGGTGTCGCGGTCGCCTTTCTCGGCGAGGGCGCGGCCAATCAGGGGGCCTTCCATGAATCTCTCAACCTTGCGGCGGTGTGGGAACTGCCGGTCGTCTTCGTGATCGAGGACAATTCCTGGGGCATTTCCGTGCCGAAGGCCGACGCCACCGCCGTGCCGCGCAACGATGTGCGTGCCGCCGCCTACGGCATGCCGGGCGTTTACGTGACCGACAACGACCCCTTCGCCATCTTCGATGCGGCGGGCGAGGCCATTGCGCGGGCGCGCGCAGGCGGCGGGCCGACGCTGATCGAGATCGAGACCTGGCGGCTCGCCGGCCATTTCATGGGCGATGCCGAAGGCTACCGTCCGAAGGGCGAGAAGGACGCGCTGTTCGCAAAGGACCCGATCCCGCGCATGCGCGAAAGGCTGATCGCCGCCGGCGACCTCACCGCCGGGGACGACGCCGCCCTTGCCGCAAAGGCACGGGCGCGCGTCGATACGGCAATCGCCTTTGCCCGCGAGAGCGACTACCCGGCCGCCGAAGAGGCGCTGGAGCGGGTTTTCGCATGACCGCCGGCTGCGTCCGGCTTCCAGTCACGGATTTTTCGGGAGAGAGACAATGAACGACAAGGTTTCCGTCACCAATGAACGGCGCCTCACCATAGCGCGCGCCATGGCCGAGGCGATCGCGCAGGAAATGCGCGTCGACGAGCGCGTCTTCGTCATGGGCGAGGACATCGGCACGCTGGGCGGCGTGTTCGGCAACACGCGCGGCCTGGTCGAGGAGTTCGGCAAGCTGCGCGTGCGCGACACGCCCATTTCCGAAACGGGCTTCATCGGCGCGGCGGTGGGCGCGGCATCCGACGGCATGCGGCCGGTGGTCGAGCTGATGTTCGTCGATTTCTTCGGCGTGTGCATGGACGCCATCTACAATCTGATGGCCAAGAACACCTATTTCTCCGGCGGGTCCGTCAAGGTTCCGCTGGTGCTGATGACCTCGACCGGCGGCGGCTATTCGGATGCCGGCCAGCACTCGCAGTGCCTTTACGGCACCTTCGCCCATCTGCCGGGCATGAAGGTAGTGTCGCCTTCCAACGCCTATGACGCCAAGGGCATGATGACGGCGGCGATCCGCGACGAGAACCCGGTCATCTTCATGTACCACAAGGGCCTTCAGGGCATGGGCTGGCTGGGCACCGAGCCGGGCGCGACCGTGAATGTCCCTGAAGAGAGCTACGAAGTGCCCTTCGGCAAGGCGGCCGTGGTGCGCGAAGGCACGGACGTGACCATCGTGGGGCTCGCCATGGGCGTGCACAATGCGCTCAAGGCGGCCGATCTGCTGGCGAAGAAGGGTGTCAGCGCCGAGGTGGTCGACCTGCGCACGCTGGTGCCGCTCGACCGCGACACCGTGTTCAACTCGGTGAAGAAGACCGGCCGGCTGATCGTCGTGGACGAGGACTATCACAGCTTCGGCGTTTCGGGAGAAATCATCGCCTCGGTGTGCGAGCGCGACGTCTCGGTGCTGAAGGCCGCGCCGCGCCGCGTCGCCTATCCCGACGTGCCGATCCCGTTCTCGCGGCCGATGGAGCAGTTCTGCCTGCCCAACCCCGACAAGATCGTCGCCGCATTCGACAGCATCGCGGGAGCCTGAGCATGGCAACGGACATCGTTATCGCCGACGACATGTGGGACGGCGACGAGCAGGCCGTGGTGACCAACTGGTTCGCCTCGGACGGGGCCGCGGTGGCGAAGGACATGCTGCTGGCCGAGATCATGGTGGCCAAGATCCAGTATGAGGTGAGGGCGCCGGCCGACGGCGTCCTCACCATCGCCAGCAAGGTCGACGACGTCGTCTCCAAAGGCGATGTCATAGGCAGGATCGGATAGGGCCATGACACAGACGCCATCCGATCCGCAGGGCCTCGCCGACCGCGTGGTGCCGCTGCGCGGGGCGCGCGCCATGATCGCGCAGAAGATGCGCAGCAGCCTGGGCGAGACGGCGCAGCTCACCCACCATGCCGATTGCTTCGCCGACGCCCTGCTGGCGCGCAAGGCGGCCTTGCAGAAGGATGGCGTCCGGGTCTCGGTCGAGGACCTGATCCTCGATGCCGTGGTGACGGCGCTTGCGCGCCATCCGCATATGAACGGCACCCTGTCGGAAGGTGCGGTGCATCTTTCGGCGGCCGTTCACCTTGGCGTGGCGATCGCGCTGCCGGGAAACCTGCTGGTGGCCCCGGCCATCTTCAACGCCGGGGCCATGGACCTCCAGTCGCGCGCCGCGGCCCGGCGCGACCTGGCCGAACGGGCAAGGACGAACAGGCTGACCGTGCCGGAAATGACGGGCGGCACGTTCACGGTCAGCAATCTCGGCCTGTCGCGCGTGCGCTACTTCACGCCCATCCTCAACACGCCGCAGATCGCCATACTCGGCATCGGACGCATGGAGGAGGTCGCCTGCCGGGGCGAAGATGACGGGCCTGTATGGCGAACATCCATGGGATTGTCGCTCACCTTCGATCATCAGGCTGTTGACGGCGCGCCGGCGGCGGCGTTCCTGTCGGACCTGTGCGAGTCGATTGAGGCGCGGTCCGGGTAATGGCGAAGGAAAATCTGGCGCAGGGCGGGCCGGATGGGCGGGGCGTCCTGCTGCATCTGGCGTATGGCGAGGCGCTGGCGCGCGAGCGGGCGATGCTGGCGTCCGCCGACGGCAGCCCCGGCCTGACATGGAACCTGTGGCAGACCGAACCCTGCATCGTTGTGCCGCGCAGCCATGTGAACCGTTCCGGTTTCGAAGCGGCGGTCGCGACCTCGGCCGCGCGCGGCTGGCCGGTCCACACCCGCGATACGGGCGGCGGCGCGGTGGTGCAGGGGGATGGCGTGGTCAATCTGTCGATGGTGTTTTCCATCGGCGCGGCCCTGCGCGACCGTATCGGCACCAGCTACCGGATATTGTGCGAGCCGGTCATGACCATGCTGCGGCACCGGGGCATCCACGGCACCTACCGTGCCATTCCCGGCACCATGTGCGACGGCATCTACAATATCGTTGTCGGCAACCGCAAGCTTGCCGGAACCGCGCAGCGCTGGCGCAGCCTCGGCCGCGAGCGGCCGGGCGAGCATGCCGTGCTGGCGCATCTGGCCATGTTCGCAAGCCTCGACCATGTCGCGGCGGCCGAAGCCATCAACGCACTCTACGCCGACATGGGCGTCGAGGCCGGCATAGAGGCGTCCAGCCACATCAACTGGGCCGAAATCGATACGCCGGCCGGGTGGCCGGCCGTGGGCGGGGTGGCGGTGGCAATGGCGCAGGAACTCGACAATGCCTGCCGCGCCCTCAGGCTGGGCGAGATGCTGGAGCAAGGCATCCGGTCGCAGAAGGTGTAACGGGCCGCTCCCGCCTGCTTCGCTGCCGGCTTCGGGAAACGGCAGCCCTGGCGCGGCTTCGCAGGCGACATTGGCCGGCTCGGCCGTTCCCCCCCGGCAGCCGCCGCCACCTTCGCATCCGGGCTTTTTGCGCATCCCGGCTTTTGGGGCCTGTTTCCGGTTCCGCAGGCGCCTGCGGTCATGCCGCGGTTTCCGTTTTTCCTGTCCTTGCGGAAGTGACGCGGCGGAATCCGTCTTGACAGCAATCGGCTACGCTGCAATTTGTTATAACAAGCAACAAGTCACAGAATGGTCATGTCGAGCTACGACGTCGCAATCATTGGCGCAGGAATTGTCGGCTGCTCGGCAGCATGGGTGCTCAACAGGCGCGGCCTGCGGGTTGCCGTGCTGGAGAAGGGCCGTGTCGGCGGCGAGCAGTCGAGCCGGAATGCGGGCTTCATCCGCCAGCAGGGCCGCGATCTGCGGGAAATCCCGATGGCACGGCGCGCGCTGGCGCTGTGGCGACAGATCAGCGCCGAGGTCGCGACCGATATCGGTTTCCGCGACGATGGTGTCCTCGCTCCCACATCCGATGCCGTACAGCTTGAAAAGATGCGCCGCTGGGCAGTGCTTGCCGCGCAAGCCGGGCTCCACTCGCGGGTGATCTCGCGGGAGGAGGTGTCGGCTTTCGTGCCGCGGCTGATTGGCGATTACGAGGGCGGTTTGTTCACGGCCGACGATGCCTGGGCCGAGCCCGACCTAGCCACCGAGGCGCTGGCCGACCTGGTACGGGCGCGCGGCGTTGTCGTCCATGAGCGTTGCGTTGCGAAGCGCATCGTCACGCAGGGCGCGCATGTCAGCGGCATCGAGACGGAGGCCGGCTTCATCGGGGCCGGGCGCGTGATCGTGACGGCGGGCGTGTGGGCCGCCGACCTTCTCGCCCCGTTCAGGGTTTCGCTTCCGCTCAACGATCTGCGCGTTTCGCTTGCCTGCACCGAACCCTTCGACCATGGGCTGACGCATCCGATCTGGCTGCCCGACGTGCTGGCGCGGCCGCGCAAGGATGGCGGGCTCACCATCGGTCCGGGCACGGACGGGCCTTTCGATTTCGACATCAGCCCGCGCGGCATCAGGCTGGCGCCCCGCTTCGTGCCCGCGCTGCTGAAGCGGCCTTCCGGCGTGCGCATCAACCTTGGCCGTCATTTCATCGACGATCCGCGCCGGCGCAGCGCCTATCGCGGCGACGACGCATCGCGCTACGATGCGATCCGCGTGCCCGAGCCGGAACCGACCGCCGCCATCATAGACCGCTGCGTGGCCGCCTTGCGCCGGCGCTTCGGCTACGGTGCGGAACTGCGCATCGCGCGGCGCTGGGCGGGCCGCATCGACGTCACGCCCGATGCGCTGCCGGTCGTCGACCACCTGCCGCAGCATCCGGGCATCGTGCTGATCTCCGGCCTGAGCGGCCATGGCTTCGGCGCGGGCCCGGCGCTTGGCGAAATGGCGGCCGAACTTGCCGAGACCGGCGCCTGCTCCCTGCCGAGGGCGGATTTTTCGCTCGATCGTTTCGAGAAGAAATACTTCCTGACTGCCGAGAGCGTGCTCTAGGCGCAGGCAACAAGAAGTCCGTAACGGACCGCACTGCCAGATATCGAACCCATGAGGGAACACTGACATGATCAGACGATCCATTTTGAAGGCATTTGCCCTCTCAGCCATCTCGCTGCCGATGTTTCTGACGACACCGGCCGTTCAGGCGCAGGACGCGCAGACGGTCGACATCGGCGTGCTTCTTTCCATGACCGGCAGCCTCGGCCGCGGCGGCAACAACGTCGTGCTCGGCATGCAGACGGCGCTGGAAGAAGTGAACGCGCTGTCGCCATCGCGGCAGTTCCGGCTCGTCATCGAGGACGACGAGTCCAGCCCGCAGGCCGCCATGGACGGCATCCGCAAGCTTGTCGACGTCGACAAGGTTCCGGTCGTGCTCGGAACGGTGGGCAGCGCCACCACCATTCCGACCGCGTCCTACTCCCTGTCGAAGAACATTGCCCATGTCGGCCTCACCGCCTCGTCGCCGGACGTGCGTTCGCTCGGCAAGGGCTACTTCTCGATCATCGCCACCGACGAGGTGATGGGCGCGGCCCTGGCAAAGTTCGCCATGGAAGACACCGGCAAGAAGAAGGTCGGCATCATCGTGGCCAACGACGCCTATGGTGTGGGCCTTGCCAAACGCATGCAGGAAGCGGTCGCAGCCAATGGCGGCGAGGTGGTCTCCGAAGTCCGCTATGAGGCGGGCCAGCCGGACTACCGTGCCGAGTTGCAGCGCCTGTTCTCGCCCAGGCCCGAGATCGTGCTTGCGGTGAGCTGGGGCGACAATGCCCGCCTGCTGACCAAGCAAGCCCATGAACTGGGCCTCATGCAGACCGTGCAGGGCGCATGGTATCAGCCCTATCCGGCCGAGATCGTGAACGCCTGCATCGCCGAGGCGTGCGAGGACGTGAAGGGGCTCGATATCGCTGCCGATCGCGGCGAACGCTTCCAGCAGCTCAGGGCCGCGCTCGAGACCCGTGTGGGCTCCGATGTGGTCATCGACTGGTTCATCGGCGTCGGCTACGATGCCGTATGGGTGACCGCGCTTGCCGTGGATCTGGCGAACTCCGCCGAACCCGCGGCCATTTCCGCCGCGCTGCCGAAGGCTTTCGAGATCTATCGCGGCGTCTCGGATGCGGACATGTCCGTCGATGCCGACGGAATCCAGCGCAATCAGGAGTATGGCAGCTTCGTCATCAAGGCCGGCAAGCTCGAACCCTATACGGCCAACTGAACGGTTGCGGGCGGTCTTGCACAAAGGCCGCCCGCACGGGACCTCCTGCACGGTGCCGGACGTACCGGGAAGACGTAACGGGAAAATGACGTCGACATGAATCTCACCCAGATACTCATCAATTCGCTGGTGCGCGCCAGCGAACTCGGGCTGATCGCCATGGGCGTCACCCTGGTGTTCTCGCTGTTGCGGTTCGCCAATTTCGCGCATGGCGAGCTGGCCCTCATCGGCGCCTATCTCGCCTATGCCCTGTCGGCGGCGGGGCTCGACCTGTGGCTGGCCATTCCGCTTGGCGCGGTCGCCACCGGCTTCATCGCGGTCGCCATCGACAAGGCGCTGTTCGCCCGCGTGCGCACCGCGCCGGGCCTTGTGCTGCTGGTCGCGTCCATGGGGCTTTCGCTGTTTCTCAAGAACGTCGTAGGCGCGATCTGGGGCACGAAATCCTACTCGTTCGAGGGCTCGCTGGCGCGCAGCTTCTCCTTTGCCGGCGGCTTCGTCACCTCCACGCAGGTGATCATCCTCGTCGTCAGCGTCATCGCCATGCTGTGCTTCCACCTGTTGCTTTCCCACACGCGGCTGGGCCGGGCGATGCGCGCGCTGGCCGACGACAGCGAGCTGGCGCGGGCGCGGGGCATCCGCGTCGAGGCGATCATCTCGAAGGTCTGGTTCATTGTCGGCAGCTATGCAGCACTCGGCGGCGCGCTGATCGGGCTGGAAACGGTGATCTCGCTGGAGCTGGGCTACAGCGTCATCCTGCCCGCCTTCGCGGCGGCCGTGCTGGGCGGCATCGGTTCCGTGCATGGCGCGATGCTGGGCGCGCTGATCATCGGCCTGGCCGAGAACATCGTGCTGGCCATCGACTGGTCGTTCCTTCCGGCCACCTCCGGGCCGCTCTACATCGATACGGGCTACAAGCTGGCCGTCGCCTTCCTGGTGATGGTGGCGGTGCTCATCCTGCGGCCGCGCGGCCTCTTCCAGGGAACGAGTGGCGACTGATGACCGATATCGTTCTTTATTTCGCGACCATGATCGGCATCTACACGATTGCCGCCATCGGCCTCAATTTCCAGTACGGCATCGCCGGGCTGATCAATTTCGGCGTCGTCGGCTTCTTCGCCATCGGCGCCTACACGTCCGGCCTGCTCACCCTTGCCGGCGCGCCGGTCTGGGCGGGCCTGCTCGCCGGCTCGCTAGTGGCCGGCATGGTCTCGGCGCTGATCGCGCTGCCGACACAGCGGCTCAACGTCCACTACTGGGCGATCACCACCGTGGGGCTGGCCGAGGTCATCCGGCTGATCCTGCTCAACGAGGACTGGCTGACGCGCGGCTCGTTCGGGCTGGTCGGCATACCGCGCCCGCTCGATGCCATTGTGCCGGCCGGATATCAGACGGCAGCCTTCTGCGCGCTGGTGTGGGCGCTGGCGGTCATCTGCTATCTGGCGTTGCGCCTGCTGGTGTCCTCGCCGTTCGGGCGCGTGCTCAAGGCGGTGCGCGAGGAGAACGATCTGGCCCTGTCCCTCGGCAAGCCCGTCTTCTCCATCAAGGTGCGGGCGCTTGCCATCGGCGGCCTGCTGATCGGGCTCGCAGGCGCGCTTTATGCGCATTACCTGACCTTCATTTCGCCGGCGGACTTCCTGCCAACGGTCACCATCATCATGTGGGCCATGGTCATGATCGGAGGTCGCGGCAACCTTGCGGCCTCGGTCGTCGGCGTGGCGGTCGTCACCGTGTTCCTCAACAGCACGCGCTTCCTCAAGGACGTCATCGCGCTCGACCCGCAGATGATCGCCAGCCTGCGCATGGTGGTGATCGGCCTGCTGATCATGGCGATCGTGGTTTACCGCCCCGACGGCCTGTTCCCCGAACGCAAGAAGGAGTTCGCAGATGGCGACACCCCTGCTGGCCGTTGAGCGCCTGTCCAAGAGCTTTTCCGGCTTCCACGCGCTTCAGGACGTTTCGCTGGAGGTGGGGGAGGGCAGCATCGTGGGGCTGGTCGGCCCCAATGGCTGCGGCAAGTCCACGCTGTTCAACTGCGTCAGCGGCTTCCTGCCGTTCGACGCCGGGCAGGTCCGCTTCAGGGGCACGCCGGTCGGCGGCATGGCTCCCCACCGGATCGCGCGCCTCGGGCTGGTGCGCACCTTCCAGAACGGCCATGCCACGAAACGCATGACGGTTCTGGAGAACATGCTGATGGCGGCTGGCGGCCAGACCGGCGAGCTGCCGTTGCAGGCGCTGTTGCGCCGTCCCGCGATCAGGATGCAGCAGACGGCTCTGCTCGGGCGGGCGCGCGAAATCCTCGAAACGCTGAAGCTGACGCGGGTCGCCAACGAATATGCCGGCAACCTGTCCGGTGGCCAGCAGAAGCTTCTGGCGCTTGGCCGCGCGGTGATGTGCGACGCGGATCTCATCATGCTGGACGAGCCGGCGGCCGGCGTGAACCCCACGCTGGTGCGCGAGTTCGTCTCCATGGTGCGCGATCTGCGCGACCGGTCGGGCAAGACCTTCCTGATCATCGAGCACGACATGAAGTTCATCAGCGGGGCCTGCGACCATGTGTTCGTGCTGAGCGCCGGCCGCAACCTTTCCTCCGGCACGCCGGCGCAGGTGCAGCGCGATCCGCGCGTGCTGGAGGTCTATCTGGGGAAGCGCCATGCAGCCGTTGCTTGAAGTCGCGAAGCTGCGCGCCGGATACGGTCCGGCCCAGGTGCTGCACGGGGTGGGCCTGTCCGTTTCGGCCGGCGAGATCGTGTCGATCATCGGGCCGAACGGCTGCGGCAAGTCCACGCTGCTCAAATCGATCATGGGTTACGTGCCATGGTCGAAGGGGGAAATGCGCCTCGAAGGCCACAGCATCCTTGGCAGGCAGACGGAAGAGCTGGTCGGGCTCGGGCTGGGGTTCGTTCCCCAGCTTGCCAACACGTTCAAAGGCATGACAGTTCGCGAGAATCTGGAGCTGGGCGGCTATACGCTCGACCGGGCGGCGGTGTCGCGGCGCATCGAGGAACTGGTCGGCATTTTCCCCATACTGGCTCCACGCATGCGCCAGAAGGCGGGCACCATGAGCGGCGGCGAACGCCAGACCGTGGCGCTCGCTTCCGCGCTCATGGCGGGGCCCCGACTGCTGCTGCTCGACGAGCCGTCCGCCGGGCTGTCGCCCTCGGCCACTTCCGATATGTTCGCAAGCGTGAAGGAACTTCCCGCCAGGCTCGGCATCACCGTGCTGATGGTCGAGCAGGATGTCTATGGCGCGCTCGAAATCTCCGACCGCGGCTATGTGCTGGCCATGGGCCAGAACGAATTTTCCGGCTCCGCGGCCGATATCCTCAACGACCGCCGCATAGGCATCGCCTATCTCGGCATGGATCCCGACGAACACGAGGCTGGCAATGACGCGTCGTAACATCTCCTCCGGCTCGCACTTCGAGGCGGCCTATGGATATTCCAGAGCGGTGGTGACCGGGAGCCAGGCCTTCGTTTCCGGCACGGTGGGCATGAATTACGCCACCGGCACGATCGATCCCGACGCGGCCATGCAGGTGGGCCAGATCGTCGCCAATATCGAGGCCGCGCTTGCGCAGGCGGATTTCGGGCGGGCTGACATCGTCCAGCTCACCACCTATATTGCCGGCGCAGAGCTGATGCCGGTGGTGGGGGCGGCGCTCGGCGAGGCATTCGGGGACATCCGGCCGGCCAATACGGTTGTGGTCGCAGGGTTCCCGGTGCCTGGTGTTCTGGTTGAGATCAGCGCGATCGCGGTGAGGGGCTGACGGAGAATGCAGTGTCCGGCTTGAAGGCTATCGATCCGATCGATCGGCAGGAAACGCTGGGCGGGATGGCCCATCGCAGCCTGCGCAGCGCGCTGATGGCCGGCAATTTCCGCCCTGGCGAGAAGATCACCATCCGGGCTGTCGCCGCCGTGCTCAATGTCAGCATGACGCCGGCGCGCGAGGCGCTTTTCAACCTCGTGGCCGAGGGCATTCTGGAGCTCGACCACAACCGCACGGTACGCATTCCGGCCCTGACGCCGGAGCGCGTGGCCGAAATCACGGCCATCCGCCTGTCGCTGGAGAAGCTCGCCACCGAGGCGGCAACCACGATCATCGACGACGAGACCGTCGACCGCATCGAGGCTTTCCACAACGAGCTTGTCGACTGCTTCGCCCGCAAGGACTACACGGCCATGATCGAGGCGAACTGGAGAGTCCATTTCACTCTCTACGAGGCCGCGGGAATGCCGACGCTCCTGAAGATGATCGAGAGCCTGTGGCTGACGGTGGGCTCCTACCTCGTCACCATCTATCCGGACTTCGCCACGCCGGCGGACGGCCTGCCGCATCATGAGAGGCTGATCGGGGCGCTGCGCACGCGCAATGCCTCCGTGGCCGCGCAGGCGATCGCCGCCGACATCGAGTTCTCGGCGGAAGCCCTCAAACGCGCCGTGGCCAGTCATCAGGAGGGGCAATCCAACGGGGCCGCAGTCTCCTTCAGGAAGCGTTAGATCGGTTCACTGACTGAGGGAATCGATGGGCTTCCGTGTTTGATGCTTTCGTGACTCAAGATGCTGGCTGGAACGGAGGCCATCATCTGATGACAGCACCTCTATCCAATGATCTTCGCGAGCGGGTTGTTGCCGCGGTGGGTTCCGGGGAAAGCTGCCGATCGGTCGCGGCCCGGTTCGATGTCGCCGTGTCGTCGGCTGGGCGTAAGGAAGCTGTACCGCCTGGAGGAGTCGCTGCCGAGAGTGCGAGAAATCGCGCGGAAAGCTCGGGGCCGATTGACAGCTCGATATCGGTTGCTGGCTCCACGGGGAAAACGAACGACGGTGCCTTGCGTTGCAATTGCCAGTGAACTGGCCGGCTTCATGTGGGCTGTTGCAAGGGAGGCGCAGGCGATCAGAACACAGGTGGCTACAGCGAAAGCACCTCGCGCATGGGAGAAGGCCGGACAACGGCAGGGGAATACCCGAAACAAAGGCGTCACATAAAAGGGATATTGAACAATCGTTTTTCAGATGCTATCAGAAAAACAGTTGTTCTACATAAGCCCGGCGGACGGCCGGCTGCCGGAAACTGCAGGGAGAAGGGCACCGATGTCATTGCCGCGTGTTACCTACACAAATCTGGGCGAGGATTTTTCCGGCGTGCATGCGCGCCTCGACGCCGAGCTTGAAAAGCTGGCAGCGGAAACGCTGGGCCGCACACATGCCGCCTCCATCGGCGGCAAGGATGAGGCGGGCTCCTCGACATTCTCCATATCTTCGCCCATCGACCGCGGCATCGTGCTTGGCAATTTCGCTTCCTGCGGCGCCGCAACGGTGGAGCGCGCGGTTGCAGCGGCCCGTTCAGGCGCAGCCGATTGGTCGGCGCTGCCCTGGCAGGAGCGCGTTGCGAAGCTGCGCCGCGCTGCCGACATTCTGGAGGAGCGCAAGTATGCTGTCTCCGCCGCCTGCCTTGTCGAGGTTGGCAAGTCGCGGATGGAAGCGGTGGGTGAGGTTGAGGAAGCAATAGACCTGATCCGCTATTACAGCGGCGAACTGGAGCGCAACGACGGCTATGAGGCCGAGGGCGACAAGGCCCTGCCGCAGGAGCGCAGCTGGTCGCGCCTGCGCCCCTACGGCGTCTTCGCCGTTATCGCGCCCTTCAATTTCCCGGTGGCGTTGTCCATCGGCATGTCCACGGCTGCCCTGCTCGGCGGCAATGCGGTGGTGTTCAAGCCGAATGAAATGAGCGCACTGACGGGCCGTCTGCTCGCCGAATGCTTCCTCGCGGCGGGTCTGCCGGCCGGCGCCTTCAATCTCGTCTATGGCGGCGCCGAGGTCGGCAAGGCGCTGGCGGAGCATCCGGGCGTCGATGGCATCGCGTTCACCGGCTCCAATGGCGTCGGCATGGAATTGTTGCGCCGCTACACCTGCGGCCGCGCCGCAAAGCCGGTTCTGGCCGAGATGGGCGGCAAGAACTCCACCTTTGTCGCCGCCGACGCCGATCTCGATGTCGCCGCTGCCGGTGTCATGCGTTCCGCCTTCGGCCTTCAGGGCCAGAAGTGCAGCGCGCTCTCCAAGGTCTATGTGGCCAGCACCGTGCGCGATGCCTTCGTTGAAAAGCTGCTGGCCCAGATGGCGACCATCGTCATCGGCGATCCGCGCCGGCAGGATGTCTATATGGGGCCGGTGATCAACGAAAAGGCCGTGGCGCGCTTCGAGAAGGCCGCGGCGCAAGCCGCGCGCGATGGGCAGGTTCTGGCCGGCGGCAAGCGCCTGAGCGAAGGCTTTATGGCGCGCGGCCTGTTCGTGGAACCGACGCTGGTGGCGGGTCTCGACGCCGATCATGCCATCAACCGCGAGGAACTGTTCCTGCCGTTCCTGTCCGTGCAGGAGTTCGCGTCGCTCGATGCGGCCATCGCCGACGCCAACCGCGACGCCTATGGCCTGACCAGCGGCATCTACACCGAGAGCAAGGCCATGCTGGAAACCTTTCTCGACACGATTCAGGCTGGCGTGCTCTACGCCAACCGTGCCACCGGCGCGACCACCGGCGCATGGCCGGGTATCCAGACCTTCTGCGGCTGGAAGGGCTCGGGTACGACCGGCAAGGGCGGCCTCGGACGCTGGTACCTGCCCCAGTTCATGCGCGAGCAGAGCCTGACCGTGTTCGGTCAGCCGGCAAACGCCTGACCCCGCGATGAGCTGCGCCACACCTCTGGTCGTCCGCGACCTGCGCAAGAGCTACGCCAGCCTTGAAGTGCTCAAGGGTGTCAGCCTGACCGCCAGCAAGGGCGATGTCGTCGCCATCATCGGCGGATCGGGCTCCGGCAAGAGCACCTTCCTGCGCTGCATCAATTTTCTGGAAACACCCTCGGCGGGTGAAATCAGCCTCTTTGGCGAGCCGGTGCGGCTAAAGCAGACGGCACGCGGCGCGGAGCCGGCCGACAAGGCCCAGCTGCGGCGCATGCGCACCCGGGTCGGCATGGTGTTCCAGAACTTCAATCTGTGGCCGCACATGACGGTTCTGCAAAACGTCATCGAAGCTTCGATCCATGTGCTGAAGCGCGCGCGTGCCGAAACGACCGACAAGGGCATGGCGCTGCTGGAGCGGGTGGGACTGGCCGACAAGCACGGCCACTACCCCTCGCAGCTTTCGGGCGGGCAGCAGCAGCGTGTGGCCATAGCCCGTACCCTGTGCGTGGACCCTGAGCTTCTGCTGTTCGACGAGCCGACCTCGGCTCTCGATCCGGAACTGGTGGGCGAGGTGCTGCGCGTCATGCGCATGCTGGCCGAGGAAGGCCGCACGATGATCGTCGTGACCCATGAAATGGCCTTTGCCCGTGAGGTATCCAGCAAGGTCCTGTTCTTCAGCCAGGGCCTTGTGGAGGAAGAGGGTGCGCCGGCCGAACTGTTCGGCGCGCCGCGTTCGGAACGTCTGGCGCAGTTTCTGGCCCGCGTTTCCGCGTGAAGATTTTTTGGAGAGGAGCAACATGAAAAAACTTATCGTACTCGCCATAACCGCCCTGATGGCTTCGGCCTCCCATGCACAGGAAGTGCTGAAGATGGGCGTCGAGGGCGCCTATGCGCCGTTCAACTACGTTCAGGCCGACGGCAAGGTCGCAGGCTTCGACGTGGACGTTGGCAATGCACTTTGTGAAAAGATGAACCGCACCTGCGAATGGACCACGCAGGACTGGCAGGGCATCATCCCTGCGCTTCAGGGCGGCAAGTTCGACGTGCTGATGTCATCCATGACCATCACCGAGGCGCGCCGCCAGCAGATCGACTTCACCCAGCCCTACTACATGTCCAAGGGCATGCTGATCGGCCGCGCCGATGCCAGTCTGGAATTCAGCCCCGAGGGCCTGAAGGGCAAGATGCTGGGCGCGGTGCGCGAGACGGTGAACGCCATCTATGTCGATGCCAAATTCGCCGATGTCGCCACCATTCAGACCTATGTGTCTTCCGACGACCTGTTCCTCGATCTGAAGAACGGCCGCCTCGATGCCGCCTTCGGTGATGCGACGGAGCTGAGCCCGTGGCTGAAGGATCATGGCGGCGATGAATTCGTGCAGATCGGCGAGACAGTCAGCGATCCGCTGCTGGGCGAAGGCATCGGCATCGGCGTGCGCAAGGGCGACAGCGAGCTTCTGGCCGAACTGAACAAGGCGCTCGATGCCATCGTCGCCGATGGCACCTTCGAAACCATCAGCCAGAAATATTTCGACTTCCCGCTGCGCTGACAGCCGGGAGGAAAGCGAAGCGAGGGGCGGCCATCACTGGCTCGGTCGCACCCCGCATCGCCCATCGCATCGGGTGACCGTCCGCCCTGCGCCAGGAAGGCGCAGCGCCACAACCGCGGGACCACAGCAGGCAAGGAGGCTTCGGATGGATTTGCAGGGCTTCGGCGCGCAGCTTCTCGCCGGCGCGTGGCTGACTGCGCCGCACTGCTCGGCAGCGCGCTGGGCTTCGCAACGATGCTGGCGAAAATTTCCGACAGCCGCCTGCTGCGCGCTGCCGGCTTCGGCTTCGCCAATCTGTTCCGGGCGCTGCCTGAACTGCTCGTCATCCTGATCGTCTATTTCGGCCTGCCGCAGATGCTGATGGCGCTGAGCGGACAGCGTGTGGAGATCGGCCCGTTCGTGGCCGGCGTCATCGCCCTGTCGCTGATCTTCTCGGCCTATTCCTCGGAAGTGTTCCGTGGCGCATGGCGCGGGATTCCGAAAGGTCAGGTCGAAGCGGCAATGGCCAGCGGCATGGGTCCATGGCTGATCCTGCGGCGCATCCGGTTCCCGCAGATCGTGCGCCTGTCGCTGCCCAGTCTCGGCAATCTGTGGCTGGTCCTTTTGAAGGATACTTCGCTGGTGGCGGTGATCGGTCTTCAGGAGCTGATGCGCAAGGCACAGATGGCGACCTCCGTGACCAAGGACCCGTTCACCTTCTACGGCACGGCGGCCCTGCTCTATGTCGTGATCTCGATTGTGTCCTCGGCCGGCCTGCAGGCTATGGAACGCCGTTCGCGGCGTGGGCTGGCGGCATAGGGAGGGAACGGACATGGCTTTCTTCTCCACCCTTGCCGGCATGTATGGGGAGCACTGGCGCGAACTTCTCAGCGGCCTGTGGTTGGCGCTCGCACTGGTCGCCGCCTCCTGCGGCCTTGGCTTTCTGGCGGCATTGCCCATCTCGCTCGGCTGCTCGTCTGAAAGCAAATGGCTGCGCTGGCCCGCTCAGGCGTTCTCGGTGGTGTTTCGCGGCTCGCCGCTCTACGTGCAGGTCTTTCTCGTCTATTTCGGCCTGCCGGCAGCCATGCTGGAGCTCTATGGCGGCAATGTCGGCGCGCTCAGGCAGAGCATGTGGTGGCCGCTTCTGTCGTCACCGTTCCTGCTGGTTCTGGTCGCCTTCACCCTCAACAATGCCGCCTACATGGCCGAGGATCTGCGGGGGGGATTGCAGTCGGTGCCGCGTGGATTGCAGGAAGCCGCACTGGCGCAGGGCATGGGCTACTGGCTGATCCAGCGCCGCATCGTTCTGCCGCTCGCCTTCCGGCAGGCTCTGCCTGCCCTGTTCAATGAGGTGATCTTCACTTTCAAGGCGACTGCGATTGCTTCCACCGTTACCCTGCTCGACCTGATGGGAGTAGGCAACAGGATCTTTTCCCGCACTTACGACGTCACGGCCTATATCGCGATCGCGGTGATCTATCTCATCGTCGTGGCCATCATGGCGCGGCTGTTCGGCCAGCTGGAAAGACACCTGTCACGCCACCTCCCCGGCGCATCATGACGAGGAGCAGGCAGGAAATGGCAAGGAACAACATTGATCGGGAGCAGTCGACGGCAATGTCGATGGATGAACTGACCGCTGCCATTCACGAGCGGATAGGGGCGATGCCGGCGCAGCTTGCCGCCGGAGCCCGCTTCATCCTCGACCACCCCGACGTGGTGGTGTCGTCCTCGATGCGCGACATCGCCATGTCGATCGGCGTGGCCCCGGCAACGCTGGTGCGGCTGGCGCGGGCGCTGGACTTCCAGGACTGGTCGTCCCTGCGCGAAATCTACGTCGCCGCCTATCGCGGCACTCCAGGGCTTTATGCGCGTGGCGCATCTGCGCTCGTGGAGGCCGGGAGCGGGGAAAGCCTGCTTGCCCGCATGGCCGATACGCTTGCGGCGCACACCACGCGACTCGGCTTCATCAACGACGCGGCGACATTCGATGCGGCCGTGCGCCGGCTGGCCGAAGCGCCGCGCATCTATGTGGCCGCCTTCCTGTCGTGCCGCGCGCCGGGGCTGACCTTCACCTACATCTCGCGCCTGTTCCGCGACGGGGTGCATCTGAGCGAGGCGTCGGGATCCTCGCTGGTTACCGAGCTTGCCACGCTCGACGAAAAGGATGTGGTGCTGTCGATCAATTTCAGCCCCTATTCGCGCGACTCCCTTCTTGTTGCCGGCGCGGTCAAGCGTTCGGGCGCAGGTCTGATCTCGCTGGCCGACAGCCGCGTAACGCCTTTGACAGACGTGGCCGAGCATGTGCTGCTGTTCGAGACGGCAAGCCCCTCCTTCTTCCCCACCATCGCCGCGGCCACGGCGCTGGTCGAAGCGCTGACGGCCGGCATGATGCGCCATCTGGGCGTGAAGGCGACCGAGCATTTGACCCGCGTGGAGCAAAGCCTCTACGCCGCCGACACCTATGTGGCGGCCAATGCCCGCAGCTCCAGTCCCGGCCCCGGCGCCGTCCCCGCATCGAAATCAAGTCCTCCCCCCACCACCGGAAACAACTCATGACCACGCATGTCTTTCACCGCGCCCTGAAATCCGCCTTGCCCTGTGTGGCGGGCGGAGACGGCATCACGCTCAGGGATGCGGAGGGCAGGACCTATATCGACGCCTGTGGCGGCGCTGCCGTTTCCTGCCTCGGTCATGGCCACCCGGCGGTTCTGGAAGCCATGGCCGCGCAGGCCAGGCAGGCGGCCTATATCCACACCTCCTTCTTCACCTCGCAAGCCGCTGAGAAGCTGGCCGCGCGCGTGGCGGAAAATTGCGGCGGCGACCTCAACCACGTCTATTTCGTCGACAGCGGCTCGGAAGCCACCGAAACTGCGCTGAAGATGGCGCGCCAGTACTGGCTGGAACGCGGCCAGCCGCAGCGCGCAAAAGTCATCTCCCGCCATTTCAGCTACCACGGCAACACGCTGGGCGCGCTCTCGGTGAGCGGCAACCGCTGGCGGCGCGAGCCCTATGCGCCGCTGCTGGCGGATGCCTCGTTCATCGAGCCCTGCTTCTTCTATCGCCACGCCGAGCCCGGCGAAACGCCGGAAGCGTATGGCGAGCGCGCCGCCGCGGCGCTCGAGAAGCAGATCCTGGAGCTCGGCCCTGAAACCGTCATGGCCTTCATCGCCGAAACGGTCGTCGGTGCCACAACCGGCGCGGTCACACCTGCACCCGGTTATCTCAAGCGCGTCCGCGAGATCTGCGACCGCTACGGCGTGCTTCTCATCCTCGACGAGGTGATGTGCGGCACGGGGCGCACCGGCACCTTTCTCGCCGCCCATGCCGAAGGTGTCGCCGCCGATATCGTCACGCTCGCCAAGGGGCTTGGCGGCGGCTATCAGGCAATCGCCGCCGTCGTGTGTTCCGACAAGGTCTATGAAGGCTTCTACAACGGCTCAGGCGTGTTCCAGCACGGCCTGACATATTCCGCCCATCCGGTTGCCTGCGCGGCCTCGCTCGCCGTGCAGGAGGTGATCGTCCGCGACAATCTTCTGGCCAATGTGCGGGCGCGCGGCGAGGATCTGACGCGCGCCCTGCATGGCCGCTTCGGCAACAACCACAATGTCGGCGACATTCGCGGGCGCGGCCTCATCCAGGCCATCGAGCTGGTGCGCGATCGCGGCGGGAAAACCCCGTTCGATCCGGCGCTGAAACTCAGCCAGCGCATCAAGGCGGAAGCCTTTGCGCGTGGGCTGATGGTCTATCCCGGCGCGGGCTGCGCCGATGGCCGCGCCGGCGACCACATCCTGCTGGCGCCGCCCTACATCGTCACCCCGGCGGACATCGAAGAGATCGTCTCGCGCCTCGGCGAGGCCGTGGATGCCGCACTCGTGGCAGTGAACTGAAACCCAGTACGATACAAGGCAGTAAGATGGCGCGCGATCCCCGCTTCGATATCCTGTTTGAACCCGTCCGCATCGGACCCGTCACCGCCCGCAACCGCTTCTATCAGGTGCCGCACTGTAACGGCATGGGCTGGACGCAGCCGCAGGCGCTGGCGGAACTGCGGGGCGTGAAGGCCGAAGGCGGCTGGGCGGTGGTCAGCACCGAAGAGGTGGAAATCCACCCGACCGGCGATTGCGAGCCTTTCCACGAAGGCCGTCTGTGGTCGGATGCCGACGTGCCGGCGCTGGCGCTGATGGCCGAGGCGGTTCATGCGCACAATTCGCTGGCCGCCGTCGAGATCATGCATCACGGCGCGTCCTCCGCCAACTGGTCGTCGCGCGAGATGCCGCTGGCGCCGTCGCACCGGCCGATCATTTACTACGCGCCGGTTCAGGCGCGGCGCATGGACAAATCCGACATCGCCGATTTCCGCCGCTGGCACCGCGAGGCGGCGCTGCGTGCCAAGAAGGCGGATTTCGACGTGATCTATGTCTATGCCTCGCATGACCTCAGCCTGCCCATGCACTTCCTGCAAGCCCGCAAGAACGACCGCATCGACGAGTATGGCGGCAATTTCGAAAACCGCGTGCGCCTGCTGCGCGAGGTGCTGGAAGACACGAAGGAAGCGGTGGGCGACCGCTGCGCGGTGGCGCTGCGCTTCGCCGTCGATGAAATGATCGGCGCCGACGGCATCACCAGCGACGGCGAGGGCCGCGACGTGGTCGAGCGGCTGGCCGAACTGCCGGACCTGTGGGACGTCAATGTGTCGACATGGTCGAACGACAGCGCCACCTCGCGCTTCCAGAAGGAAGGCTATCAGGAGGATTTCACCCGCTGGGTGAAGTCGGTCACCACGAAGCCGGTGGTCGGCGTCGGCCGCTATACCTCGCCGGACCGCATGGTCAGCCTGGTGAAGTCCGGCGTGCTCGATTTCATCGGCGCCGCGCGTCCTTCCATTGCCGACCCCTTCCTGCCGAAGAAGATCGAGGAAGGCCGCCTCGACGAAATCCGCGAATGCATCGGCTGCAACATGTGCGTGTCCTCGGACTACACCAACACCAATCTGCGCTGCACCCAGAACCCGACCATGGGCGAGGAGTGGCGGCGTGGCTGGCACCCGGAGCGCATCGCGCCGAAGGGATCGGACCGGACCGTGCTGGTGGTGGGCGCAGGCCCTGCCGGCCTTGAGGCGGCGCTTGCGGCCGGCCGCCGGGGCTATGAGGTGCATCTGGCCGAAGCCGGCACCGAGCTTGGCGGGCGGGTGAGCCGCGAAGCGCGCCTGCCCGGCCTTTCCGAATGGGGTCGCGTGCGCGACTGGCGCGTCACCCAGCTTTCCGTCATGCCGAATGTACATATCTACCGCGACAGCCCGCTGACGGCCGAGGATGTGCTGGCCTTCGGTGCCGGCCATGTCGCCATCGCCACGGGAGCCGACTGGCGGCGCGACGGCGTCGGTCGCGACCATGGCGCACCCATTCCCGGCTTCGACGATCCGCGCGTGTTCACGCCCGACGATCTGATGGACGGCAAGCGCCCCGAAGGTCCGGTCGTGGTCTTCGACGACGATCACTATTATATGGGCGGCGTTCTGGCGGAACTGTGCCGCTCGTGGGGGCTGGACGTGACGCTGGTGACGCCCGCCAACATTCCCTCCGCCTGGACCGTGAACACGCTGGAGCAGGGCCATATCGCAAAGCGGCTGGCGCGCCAGGGCGTCGCCATCGTCACCTCGGCGACGGTCACCTCATTCGGTACCGACTGCGTCGAGATATTCGACTATCTGCCCGGCACCGCCCGCAAGCTGAAGGCCGGCGGCATCGTGACCGTTACTGCACGTCTGCCGCGCGAAGGGCTTTATGAGGAACTGGCGGCGGCTCCCGAAAAGCTGGAGGAAGCCGGCATCTCGACGCTGCGCCGCATCGGCGACGTCTATGCGCCTTCCACAATTCAGGCTGCGACCTATTGGGGCCACCGTTTCGCCCGCGAACTGGATGCGGATGTGGTGGCGGCGGAAGACCTGCCGCGCGAACTGCCGCACGCCGCCCCCCTGCGCCGCCATTGGGGCTAGAGCCCGACCGGCAAATCAGATCGTCCGCAAGCCGGATTGGCTTGCGGACCATTCCCTGCGTCCACGCCCTCTCTTCATCCTCCGTCCCGCGAAGGAGGTTCGTCCACATCGAGCGGGTATCTCAAGTGACGGAGCCAACTTCATAAAGCAGCGTTCGCATCATAGGGTCGCTGCTGAGAAAGACAGGCTCACACGACTGTCCTCACCGGATTGATGCAGGTGTGGGGTTAACCCGGGAAAGGGGCCAGCAGCTTTCGAACTTCGGAAGCGGGACGGAAAGTCTATGGTGATGGCAAAGACCGGGGCGACGACAGGCCCCACGCCCGGAACTGTCATCAGCCTCCCGAAAACGGCATCATCCTTCGCAATGGACAACATCCGTTCATGAAAGACCGTGAACTGCTCGCAAAGCTTCTGAAAAGTGGCAGCCATTGAACATCGACGAGTTCTCTGAAGTGGAAGAGCCTTTATGCTCCAACCAACGTTACCGTCCGTCTTTGTCGCAAATCGGACGGTAACGTTGGTTGGAGGATGAACTATTCGTCGATCCCCAGCACCCGCGTCGGGGAAGGTGCCGCCCGCATGGCCAGGCGCATCGGCCAGATCATGGAGCCACGGGTTTCCAAGCGCCGGCAGGCCGGCTGACCGTCCGGCTCTATTCGATGGCGTCGAGGGCGCGCCTGTGCCGGTGCATTTCCAGGAAGATGCGATAGTCGCGGTCGAAACGCGCGGCGGCTTGCCTGTTCGGTAACCTGTGCGTTCCGTTCTGCTGCATGCCGATGCAGGCAGCGGCGAGGCCGGGATAAAGGCCGGCCGCCGTTGCCGCCAGGCTGGCCGTGCCGTTGAGCACGGAATCGTCCGACAGCGGCTCGACCACGGTACAGCCGGTGGCGTCGGCGTAGAGCTCCATCAGCAACGGGTTCCTCGTATGGCCCCCGGTCACATGCAGCGTGTCGATCAGATAGCCGTTGTCGTTCATCGTTTCGAGTATGTGGCGAACGCCGAGCGCTATGGAGACGGCGGTGCGCCAATAAAGCCGGCACAGCCCGTCGAACGAGGCGTCGAGCGTCAGGCCGCTGATGACGCCGAGCGCGTGCGGATCGGCCAGTGGCGAGCGGTTGCCGTGGAAATCCGGCAGCACATGAAGGCGGCCGGCAAGATCGGGACCTTCGACGGCGCGCAACTCCATGATGCGGTCCACGATCCGCGCATGCATGGCGACATCCGGCTCACCGCCCGCGCCGTGACAGCGTATGATATGGTCGAGCAGCGCGCCGGTGGCCGACTGGCCGCCTTCCGTCAGCCACAGGCCCGGCAACGCCGCGCCGAAGTAAGGGCCCCAGAAGCCGGCGAAGGGCTGCGGTTCGGGCGACAGGGCCATGACGCAGCTCGACGTGCCGGCAATCAGCGCAAGGTGACGGCCGATGCCGGACGCGTCGCCGGCGAAGCGCCCGAGCACGCCCAGCGCGCCGGCATAGGCGTCGATGACCCCGGTGCCGACGACGCAGCCCCGCGTCAGGCCAAGCTCATCGGCGGCTTCGGCCGACAACGCGCCGAGACTGGTCCCCACCGGGCTGGCGCGCTGCGGCAGGTTCGCCCGCCCGAACAGATCGCCGAGGCCGATCTGGTCGAAGAAATCGGGACGCCATGGCTCGTCTTCGTGGGCGAGATAGGTCCATTTCGCGGTGAGCGTGCATTGCGAGCGCGCCGCCGATCCGGTCGCCTTCCACGACAGGAAGTCGGCGAGGTCGAAGAAATAGCCGGCCTGCGCCCAGCTTTGCGGCAGGTGGCGTTTCAGCCACATCAGCTTCGGCGTCGCCATCTCGGGCGACATGACGCCCCCGATGAAGTCCAGCACGGCGTGGCCCGTATGCGTGCATTCATCGGCTTCGGCGATGGCGCGATGGTCGAGCCAGACAATGGTGTCCCAGCGCCGCTCGCCGCCGGCTGAAACGCTGACCTGCCCGCCTTGCCGGTCCCGCGCCACCAGCGAGCAGGTGGCGTCGAAGGCCAGCCCGACGATTTCCTGCGGGGCGATTTCGGCCTTTTCGCGCGCCGCGCGCACGGCCTTGCAGACGGCCCGCCAGATGTCTTCCGAATCGTGCTCGGCATGATTGGGCAGGGGCTGGTGCAAGGCGATGGGACAGGTGGCGCGGCCGAGCAGGACGCCATCGCGGTCGAATATTCCGGCCCGCGCGCTGCCCGTGCCAACATCGACAGCACAGACATATCCGCTCTTCAACACGCCGCTCTCTTGATCACACGCCTGCAAGGCCGGCCATCGCAACTGCCGGCGACTATAGAGGCCGCACCGGGCGACGCAAGCGGTGAAGGCGGATCGGAGCGAGGCCGGCGCTACGGCAAGGGCGGCTTCATGGGCTCGACAAATAGCGGCGCAGCGTCTCGCGCGCCCCGTTTGCCCACAGGTCCTGCAAGGCCGTGGCGAAGGCCGCCGAGAAAACGGGCGAGCGCCTGACATCGCCGTAGATGTCTTCCATCGCCAGCCATGCGCCGGGGTCGCTGCGTGCGGCTTTGGCGGTTGCCTGCATGCGATCCCAGTTCGGATCGTTCGGCTCGATGACGGCGCCGGAATCCGTGGTGCCGAAGCAGTAGCGGCACCACAGGGCGGATTCGAGCGCCAGCCCGGCAATACGCTCGCCGGCCTTCAGCCGGTCGGCAATGGTGGGGATGATGAATTTGGGCTGGCGGTTGGAGCCGTCGAGGCACAGCCGGCGCACCGTGTCGCCGATCTTCGGGTTGGAAAAGCGCTTCTCGATAAGCCGGTAGTAGTCCTCGATGCTGGTATCGGGCACCGGCGGCACGGTCGGGATGATTTCCTCGTGCTCGACCCTGGCCAGGAAGTCGCGCACCAGCTTCTCCTGCATAGCCTCGTGGACGAAGTGGATGTCCATCAGCCCGGCGGGATAGGCGATGGCCGCGTGCCCGCCATTGAGGATGCGTATCTTCATCAGCTCGTAGGGCGCCACGTCGGCGACGAACTGCACGCCGGCCTGCTCCAGCGGCGGACGTCCGGCGGTGAAGCGGTCTTCCAGCACCCATTGCCGGAAGGGCTCGCAAAAAACCGGCCAGTTGTCCCCGACCCCGAAATCGTCCGCCAATATCGCGCGCTCCCGATCCGTGGTCGCGGGCGTGATGCGGTCGACCATGCTGTTCGGGAACGCGACGGTCCGCGCCACCCAGTCGGCAAGCTCGTCATCGACCAGACGGGCGAGCCCGATCACGCCGTCGGCGGTCACCCGGCCATTGTGGGGGATGTTGTCGCAGGACATCACCGTGAAGGGCACGATGCCGGCGGCCCTGCGCCGCATAAGCCCGGCCAGCATGAGTCCGAACACGGTTTTCGGGCTGGCGATGTTCCCGGCGTCGGCCATGATGCCTGGATGGGCGGGGTCGAAATGGCCGGACGCCGGATCGATGAAATAACCGCCCTCGGTAATGGTCAGGGAAACGATGCGGATTGCAGGATCGGCCAGCCGCCCGACGATGGCGGCGGTATCTCCCGGCACGATGAAATCGACCATGGCGCCGGTAACGCGCGCGTCGATATGGTTCTCGTCCTGCTCGACCACCGTCGTCAGCCAGTCCTGTGCCCCGAGCTTGTCGCGGTTCGCCCTTTCGCCTTCGAACACGCCGGCCCCGACCAGCGCCCAGTCATGGCCGATGCCGGCGTTGAACAGATCGTCCAGATAGACGGCCTGATGCGAACGGTGGAAATTGCCGACGCCGAAATGCAGGATGCCTGGGCTCAGGCTGTCGCGCGCGTAGCGCGGCCTTGCCACCCCGGCGGGAAGTGCTGCGAGGGTTTTCAGCGCCAGCTTGACGGTCATGACTGCGTTTCCTTTCAAAAGCCGGCTACGGGCCGAGGGCCAAAAGCCGGCCACGGGCCGGGAAGACCCTCAGCTCATCCAGTTGCCGCCATCGACGTTGTAGGTCTGGGAGACGACGTAGTCGGCCTCGGCGCTGGCGAGGAACACGGCCATGCCGGCCAGATCCTGCGCCGTGCCCATGCGCCCATAGGGCACGGCCTCGCCGACCAGACGCTTCTTCTCGCCGAGCGGACGGTTCTCATATCTGGCGAACAGGGAATCGACGTGATCCCAGTGCTCTCCATCGACCACGCCGGGCGCGATGGCGTTGACGTTGATGCCGTGCCTGATCAGGTCGAGACCCGCCGACTGGGTGAGGGAGATGACCGCCGCCTTGGTGGCGCAGTACACCGCCACCAGCGGCTCGCCGCGCCGCCCCGCCTGACTTGCCATGTTGATGATCTTGCCGCCCTTGGCCCGCACGATCATCGAGCGCGCCGCCGCCTGAAGCATGAACAGGGTTCCGGCGACGTTGACGGAAAAAAGTTTCTGGTAACTCGCCCGGCTGATCTCCACGATGGGCGCGAGGTCGAACAGCGCGGCATTGTTGACGAGAATGTCGATGCCGCCGGTCTTCCGCTCGACCGCCCCGATCGCGGCGTCGATTGAATCCTGGTCGGTCACGTCGAGATGGATCGCGTAAGCGGCAGGACCAAGCTCCGCCGCGGTGGTTTCGGCAGCCTGATGGTCGATGTCGGCGATGGCGACCGTCGCCCCTTCACGGATATAGGCTTCGGCGAAAGCCCGGCCGATGCCGCGGGCGGAACCTGTGATGAGCGCCGACTTGCCTTGCAGACGCATTCAGATCGCCTTTCCGTTCTGGTCGAAGCGATGCACCTTCGAGGAGATGGGGCTCAGATAGATGGTGTCGCCATGCCGGACGGCGAACTCGCCGTCCGCCCGCACGGTGAGCGGGCCGACGCCTTCGGCCTGGACGTGCAGGAAGGTGTCGGAGCCAAGATGCTCGGCCACGCCGACAGTTGCCTTCCATGCCCCTTCGCTGGTCGATAGCGTCAAATGCTCGGGCCTGATGCCGATGGTGTGGACGCCATGCTTGCCGGCGGCCTCCCCCTCGACCAGGTTCATTCGCGGGGAGCCGATGAAGCCGGCGACGAACAGGTTCTGCGGGCTCCTGTAAAGCTCCATGGGCGAACCGACCTGCTCGACCCTGCCGGCGTTCAGCACAACGATCTTGTCGGCCATGGTCATGGCCTCGATCTGGTCGTGGGTGACGTAGATCATGGTGGTCTTGAGCTGATGGTGCAGTTCGCTGATTTCGAGCCGCATCGTGCCGCGCAGCGCCGCATCGAGGTTGGACAGCGGTTCGTCGAACAGGAAGGCCGTGGGCTGGCGCACGATGGCGCGGCCGATGGCGACGCGCTGGCGCTGGCCGCCGGACAGTTGCCCCGGCCGCCGGTCGAGATAGTCGGTGAGGTTGAGCACGCGCGCCGCTTCCCTGACCTTGAGGTCGATGGTTTCCCGGTTTTCACCGGCCATCTTCAGCGGGAAGGCGATGTTCTTTGCCACCGTCATGTGCGGATAGAGCGCGTAGGACTGGAACACCATCGCCAGCTTGCGCCTGGCCGGCGCCTCGCTGGTGACGTCGCGTCCGTCGATGCTGATCGTGCCGCCGCTGACGTCCTCCAGCCCGGCGATCAGGCGCAGCAGCGTGGATTTCCCGCAGCCGGACGGGCCGACGAAGACGACGAACTCCCCGTCCTCTATGGTGAGGTCGATGTTGGGGATGATGGTCGCCGCTCCGAACGACTTGCTGACCTGTCTAAGCGTAATATTGCCCATGAAACGACTCCGAGCAGTGCTGGACTATTTGACGGCGCCGAAGGTCAGCCCCCGCACCAGTTGCTTCTGGCTGAACCAGCCCAGCACCAGGATCGGCGCGATGGCCAGCGTGGAGGCGGCCGACAGCTTGGCCCAGAACAGGCCCTGAGGGCTTGAGAACGAGACGATGAAAGCCGTCAGCGGCGCCGCATTCGTGGTGGTGAGCCGGATCGTCCAGAACGCCTCGTTCCAGGCGAGGATGATGTTGAGGAGCAGCGTCGAGGCGATGCCGGGCACGGCCATCGGCGTCAGCACGTAGACGATCTCGCCCCACAGCGTCGCACCGTCCATGCGCGCGGCCTCGAGGATCTCGCCGGGGATCTCGCGGAAATAGGTGTAGAGCATCCACACCACGATCGGCAGGTTGATGAGCATCAGCATCACCGTGAGCCCGATGCGGCTGTCGAGCAGGCCCCAGTCGCGAAAGATCAGATACATGGGAACGAGAACGGCCACCGCCGGCATCATCTTGGTGGACAGCATCCACATCAGGATGTCCCTGGTGCGCCTTGTCGGCGAAAAGGCCATCGACCAGGCCGCCGGTATGGCCACGAGCAAGGCAAGGATGGTCGAGCCGACGGCGATGATCACCGAGTTCATGAACGGCTTGAAATAATTGTATTGCGACTGGACCTCGCGATAGCTTTCCAGCGTGCCCGAGGGCACAAGGTTGAACCCGGCAATCGCTTCCGTTTCGGATTTGAAGCTGGTGACGATGGTGTAGAGGATCGGGAAGAAGATCAGCAGGGCGACCACCCATGCCGCGATCGTCCAGCCGAGTTTCGTGCCGGTGGGAACGGTACGGGCCATTTCTGTCCTCCCTATTTGTCCAGGTTCCTGCCCACCGCGCGCATCAGGAAGAGGGCGACGATGTTGGCGAGAACCACGGCGATGATGCCGCCGGCGGAGGCCCCGCCGACGTCGTAGCCGAGCAGCGCGGTGCGATAGATCAGGAACGGCAGGTTGGTCGAGGCGTAGCCCGGACCGCCATTGGTGGTGACCAGGATTTCCGCGTAGATGCCGAGCAGGAAGATGGTCTGGATCAGGATCACAACCGTGATCGCGCGCGCCATGTGCGGCAGCGTGAGGTGGATGAACCGGCTGAGCGCCCCGGCGCCGTCCATCTCGGCCGCCTCCTTCTGCTCGCCGTCGAGCGACTGCAAGGACGTAAGCAGGATCAGCGTGGCGAAGGGCAGCCATTGCCAGGCGACGATCAGGATGATCGAAAACAGCGGATATTGCGCGAACCAGTCGATCGGCCGCAGTCCGACGAAGCGGGCGATGTCGGCAAACACGCCATATCCGGGGTGCATGAGCATGTTCTTCCACACCAGTGCGGCCACCGGCGGCATGACGAAGAACGGCGATATGACCAGGATGCGCACGATGCCCTGTCCGAAGATCGGCTGGTCGAGCAGCAGCGCTAGCGCTATGCCGCCGATCACCGTGATCAGCAGCACGCCCAGCACGATGACCAGCGTGTTCCAGATCGACTGGAAGAAGGCCGGGTCGGTATAGAAGAAGCGATAGTTGAACAGGCCGCCGAAGCTGACATTCGCCGGGTTCAGAAGGTTGTAGTTCTGGAACGAGAACCACAGCGTCATGGCCAGCGGCACGACCATCCAGACCAGCAGCAGGATGACCGATGGCACCATCATGAAGCGGGCAAGCGTGCGGGTCTGTCGGGTGGCCATGGGATCACCGCTGCGTCGAACAGTTTCGATACGGTCGAAGGCGGCCGCCCGGACTGGGAACCGGGCGGCCAGGGCGCTGGGAGGCGGCCCTATTTGATATAGCCGGCGCGGGTCATTTCCCGCACGGCCGCGGCCTGGGCGGCGGCCAGCGCATCGTCCACGCCCGACTGGCCGGCCAGGGCGGCCGAGAAGAGCTGGCCGACGGTCGTGCCCAATCCTTGGAACTCCGGAATGGCGACGAACTGGACACCGACATAGGGCACCGGCTTGACGGTCGGATGCGTGGGATCGGCCGAGTTGATCGAATCCAGCGTCATCCTGGCAAAAGGCGCGGCCTGCTGGTACTCGGGATTTTCGTAGAGCGAGGTGCGTGTGCCGGGCGGAACGTTGGCCCAGCCTTCCTTCGATGCCACCAGTTCGAGATACGCCTTGCTGGTGGCCCAGGCGACGAACTTCCGGGCGGCTTCCGCCTTCTGCGTGCCTGCGGGAATGGCCAGCGACCAGGCCCAGAGCCAGTTGCCGCGCTTGCCCAGCCCGTTGTCGGGCGCGAGCGCATAGCCGACCTTGTCGGCGACGGTGGAGTCGGTCGGGTTCGACACGAAGGAAGCCGCCACGGTGGCGTCGATCCACATGCCGCACTTGCCCTGCTGGAACAGCGCCAGGTTCTCGTTGAAGCCGTTGGAGGAGGCGCCTTGCGGCCCGGCATCCTTCATCAGGTCGATGTAGAACTGCAAGGTGTTCTTCCATTCGGGCTGGTCGAACTGCGGCTGCCAGTTCTCGTCGAACCAGCGCGCGCCGAAGGAGTTCGCCATGGCGGTCAGGAAGGCGATGTTCTCACCCCAGCCCGCCTTGCCGCGCAGGCAGATGCCGTTGATGTCGCTGGCGCGGTCGGTCATCTTCCGCGCCGCGTCGGCGATGAACTCCCAGGTCGGCGCTTCGGGCATGGTGAGCCCCGCCTTGTCCATGAGGTCCTTGCGATACATCACGAACGAGCTTTCGCCGTAGAATGGCGCGGCATAGAGCTTGCCGTCCAGCGACAGGCCCCCCGCGATTGCCGGGATGATGTCGCCCGCATCGTAGGTGTCGCCGAGATTGTCGAGCGGCAGGAGCCAGTCCTGCTTCGCCCAGATCGGCACCTCATATGTGCCGATGGTCATCACATCATACTGCCCGCCCCTGGTGGCGATGTCGGTGGTCACGCGCTCCCGCAGGACGTTCTCCTCCAGCGTGACCCACTGGAGCTGGATGTCCGGGTTCTTGGCGGTGAAGTCGTCCGTCAGCTTCTGCATGCGGACCATGTCGCCATTGTTGACCGTGGCGATGGTGATGGATTCGGCATGCGCGCCAAAGGCGATGGCGCTGGCCGAACACAATCCGAGAATGATCGTGTGAAGTCTCATCAAAAAAATCCTCCCAAGCCAAGATGAGCATTTGCCTTGGCATTGGGCAATTATTCATTTAAAGTGATTTATGTCAAGCCGGATTCACCCCGTGCACCGGAACACGACGCAAACGGCGGTCTCGCTGGCGCAGGCACGCCAGCGCCCGGATCATCACGGGTCGGGAAGGTGGTCTATTTCGCCAGAATGGCGGCGGCGGTCCGTTCGTCGGTTATCAGGCCATTGATCAGGCGCCGGTTCATCGCCGCCACTATGCCGGGCAGCTTGCGCTCTCCCATGGCCAATGCGACCACCAGCGAGCTTTCCCGTGAGGGGATCGGGGCCGACGAGACACGCTCGTTGGTGATGCCCTCGATCAGCCGCCCCTCGTGGTCGAAGGCCCAGCCGACGATTTCGGCCACGCCTCCCGCCTTTTGCAGCGCTTTCAGCTCCGCCTTCGTAATGAAGCCATCCTCATAGAGCGGCGCGTTGGGGCCAAGGTCGCCGATGCCCACGAATGTAACGTCCGCCCTTGCCGCCAGCTCAAGCGTCGGCTGGATCATCGGCTGGCTAAGCAGCATTTCCCGCTCCTGCGGCGATGACGCAATGACGGGCAGCGGCATGGGGAAGGAACGCGCCTTGACGCGGTCCGACATGGTGAAGATCACGTTGTAGAACGCGGCCGAGCCGTCCGGCGAGATGTTGCCGGTCAGGGACACGACCTTGTGACGGGGGCAGTCCATGGACGGCAGTTGCTCAATGGCGGCCTTCAGCGTGCGCCCCGTGCCGATCGCCATGACGATCGGTTCCGCCGAGCGCAGGCGCCGCTCGATCTCCGCCGCTGCCGCCTCGGCGATGCCGATGGTGGTCGATGGCGAGGCGGGATCGCTCGGTGCGACTTCCACCAGATCCAGCGCAAAGCGGGTTCTGAGCCGTTCGGCCAGTTCGAGGCAGTTGGCGATCGGATGATCCACGCGCACCTTGATGAGCCGTTCCGAAACGGCCAGGGACACCAGGCGCTGCGCGGTCTGGCGCGAAATGCCGAGCTTGGCGGCGATCTGGTCCTGCGTGTTGCCGGCCACGTAATAGAGCCAGCCGGCGCGCGCGGCATCATCCAGCCTGCCGCCACCGCTTTCAGGGCGGTTGTACATTATGTTCCTGATCCTCGCTCGGGCACGATGCGTTCCCTGTTACGCGCCTTACTATGCAATCTTTGAAGCAATTGTCCATTGGGCAAGCATTTGCCCGGCCAGCAGAGAGGCTGAGCTCCGGCTCAGGCGGCGAAGGCGCGCCTCCTGCGTTGAAACCGTCTTCCGCTTTCGGGAGACAGGCTTCAGTCGGGCCATTCCAGGGCGGAGCGGCTGCTTTTTCGCGGGTTCGCCAGCGCATAGTCCGGCCTGGGATCGGCGTCGAGGACGCGCTTCAGGACTCCGGCCACAATCTGCGCTTCTCCTTCGTGCAGGTTGCAGGGATCGAGGTAGAAATGGCCACGCTCGACCTCATGGTTGCGCACGATGACCGGCGGTTCGGCTTGCGACAGCGCCCTGGCGAGCCCGGCCGCCGTATAGCCGCTTTCCGGCGACACGACGACCAGCAGCCGGTCCAGCGGATTGTCCGTCGGGTCCGGGACGCGTTCCGCCCTGATGCCGGGAGCGTCCGCAAGCGCCGTTTGCCACAGGTCCAGCGCGGCGCGCTCCCGCTTTCTGATGCCCTCGTGATCGCGCTTTTCCCATGCCTCAAGCGCGGCGATCACGCCCGCGATGCTTTCCTTGCCGACCTTCATGCCCCGTCCGATGCCGCGGTTTTGCAGGAACGCCGCCCGGACAAGGGTCTTGCGGCCGGCCACGATGCCGGTCGTCGGCCCACCGAGGAACTTGTGTCCGCTGTAGATGACGATATCGGCGCCCTGCTCCAGGAACCGCCGCAGATCATATTCCGATGCGGCATCGACAATGACCGGAACGCCGGCGGCATGGCAGATTGCGGCAAATTCGGGAAGCGAAAGCATGCCGTACTGAACCGTGTGGTGCGACACGACATAGAGGCCCGCCGCCGTTCTTTCATTGATCGCCTCGGCGACATGGTAGTCGTTGACGACGCTGACCGTGCCGGCGGGAACGACCTTGCCGCCGCAAAGCCGGATCGCCTGATCGATATTGCCACCGAAGCTGACCATGTGGCCAATCTGCACGATCACCTCGTCCTTGAGGCCGGCCGTCACATCCGGCAGGCGCTCGATCGCCAGCAGATTGTCGCCGGTCATGGCGCCGGCGATCGCGAGCGTGATGCCACTGGCGCAGGAGGCCGTGATGAAGCCCGCCTCGGCGCCGGTCAGGCGGGCGACAACAGCGCTCGCCGTGCGATGCAGATCGTCCATCTCAACGAACTGAGGCGCGATCTCGGCCATGGCGCGCACGGCTTCCGGCACCATGATCGACGCGCCGAGCGCCGTCATGGTGCCCGACACGTTGATGATTGGACGCAGGCCCAGACGTTCGCGGATCGTTTGATTGTGTCCGGCTGCGAACACGTCGTCCAAGCTATTCATGGCTGTTTCCTTCCGGGAAAATCTCGACGATGGCCTCGACCTCGACGGTGATGTTGTTGGGCAGTGACGCGACGCCGATCGACGAGCGCGCATGCACGCCGCCTTCCCCGAAGATTTCGACCAGCAGATCGGAGCAGCCGTTGATGACGCGCGGATGCTCCGTAAAATCGTCTGTGGCGTTGACGAATCCCAGCAGCTTCACGAACCGCTTCACGCGGGCGAGATTGCCCAGATGAGCCGACAGCACCGAAAGGATATTCAGCCCCGTCAGCCGCGCATGCTCGTAGGCCGTCTCGGTGCTGACGTCGCGGCCGACCTTTCCCTTGCACAGCGCGCCGTCGCGGTCGAGCGGCCCCTGTCCGGACACATAGAGGATGTTGCCGACCTGCAGGACGTTACGGAAGGTGCCGATGGGAACCGGCACCGGCAGAAGTTCGAGGTGATGCGCTGGAAACCGGTCGTTTGAAGGCATGGTGGCTCGATCCATCGCTACAGATGGCTGGTTCTGAAACGTGACAGGAAGGCGTCCAGCCGCTCGTTCGACCCGGCCTGCGCCATCAATTCCCCCGGCGGACCCTCGGCCGACACCCTGCCATCATCCATGAAGACGATGCGATCGCTGGCGTCACGGGCGAAGGCGATCTCATGGGTCACCATCAGCATGGTCATGCCGTCCTCCGCCAGTTGTCGCACGACATCGAGCACCTCGGTGACCAGCTCCGGGTCGAGGGCGGAGGTGATTTCGTCAAGCAGGAGGATCTTGGGCTCCATGGCGACGGCCCGGGCGATCCCGACCCGCTGCTGCTGGCCGCCCGACAATTCCGCCGGCAGGCTGTCGATGCGGTGGCCTAGGCCGACCCGCTTCAGCCAGTGCTCGGCAATCTCGCGCGCTTCCTGCTTCGGCTTCCTGCGAACCTTCACCAGCCCCAGCATCACGTTCTGCACCGCCGTCAGGTGCGGGAACAGGTTGAAGCTCTGGAACACCATGCCGGTTTCCGCGCGCATGCGGGCCAGATCGGTTTCGCCGCGCCGCTGACGGTTGTCGCCGTCGCGATAGCCGACCTCCTGGCCATCGATCCGTATCGAGCCGCGCTCATAGATTTCGAGGAAGTTCACGCACCGCAGCAAGGTGGTCTTGCCGCTGCCGGACGGGCCGATCACCGACACGACCTCGCCCTTGTGCACGGCCATGTCGATACCCTTGAGGACCTCGACCTTCCCGAATGACTTGCGCAGGCTCTCGATGCCAAGAAGCGGCCGCCGGTTTTCACCCATGATTCAATCCCGAATATATGCGTAGCGCCGTTCCACGAACCGGCTGGTCAACGACAGGGAATAGTTGATAGCGAAGTAGATGAACGCGCCCAGCAGGTAGAGAGGCATCGCCTCATAGGTGCGCCCGATGACTTCGTTGATCGATTGCATGAGATCGACGACGCCAAGCAGCGAGATCAGCGCGCTGCCCTTCACTGCATCCGTCACTCCGTTGATCCATGGCGGCAGGAAGCGGCGCACAGCCTGCGGGAAGATGACGGATTGCAGACGCTGGACGAAGGTGAGCCCGATCGCCTTGCCGGCCTCCATCTGACCCCTGGGAATCGAGGAAATCGCGCCCCTGACATATTCGATGACCTGCGCAGCCTTGAACAGCGTCAGCGCCACGACACCAGCCCAGAAGGAATTGATGGAAATGCCCAGCGGCGGAAAGCCGTAGTAGACCACGAAGATCAGCACCAGGATCGGAATGCCGCGAATGCAGTCGCTGAACAGCCGCACGATCCATTGCAGGGGGCGCGGACCATAGACCAGCGCAACACCCAGCACCAGACCGGCCGCCAGCGAAAAGACCACCACAAGCGCCGAAACCCACAGGGTTATCGAAAAACCCTTCATCAGGAACGGAAGCGCGTAGAGCATCGCATCCATGGTTCAGCGCTCCGCCCTGAACCGGCGCTCCAGACCGCGCAGGCCAAACAGGATGCTGTATCCGGTGATCAGATACATGATCGTCGTGACGATGTAGACTTCAACGATCCGGAACGTGTTGAAGTTGATCCATTGCGCGCCATAGGTCAGTTCCGGCACGGAAATCACGGACGCCACGGACGTATCCTTGAACAGGGAGATGAAGGTGTTGGAGAGCGCCGGCAAGGTTATGCGAGCCATGGTCGGCAGCCGCACGTGAAGCAGGCGTTGCAGCGGTGTCAGGCCGATGGCCTTGCCGGCGTCGATCTGCCCGCGCGGCACCGCCTCCAGACCGGAGCGAAACACCTCCACGAGGTAGGCTCCCGCATAGAGCGACAACGTGCCGACGAAGGACACGGTCGCGCTGTAGGCGAAATCGACAACCGTCGGGATGCCGTAGAAGACGATATAGACAAGCAGGATGAGGGGAACGTTGCGGATGAATTCGACATAGGCCGATATGATCGCGCGCACCAGCTTGCCGGCCGAAACATACCAGATGGCCAGCACCAGCCCGATGATGGCCCCGATCAGGATCGACAGGACAGCCAGTTCGAGGCTCAGCACGAGCCCCTGCCACAGCTTGTCGAAATGCCGCCAGATCAGATTGAAATTCAGATGGTAGTTCATTCAGGCTTCTCCCGATCCGCCCCGGCGGGATCGTGCCCGGTCTCTTGCAGCCGGGCACACCACGATCGGACGATCGCGATCAGATGGTGGGAAAGCCCGGCTGGCGCACCGGCGGCTCCAGACCGAAGAAGTCCTTGAAGCCCTGGTCATAGAGCTGGTTCTGGTGGCCGAACATCGCGATGGAGAACGCGGTGTTGACGAATTGCAGCCAGTCCAGATCGCCCTGGCGGACGCCCCCGCCATAGAGCATGCTGTTCCACTGTTTGCCGGCGTCGAAATAGCGGTCCGGGTTCTTCGCCACCAGCCACCTGACGTTGGACAGGTCGACGGCGGAAGCGTCGGCGCGGTTGGAATCGAGTGCCTGGAAGACGTTGGCCTGCGTATCGATCTGCATCACCTGCGCCTCCGGCAGCACTGCATGGACGGTGGTCTCGGCGTCGACGTTCTGCAGGATCGCGACCCGCGCGCCGGAGCTCTTCGCCTTCAGTTCGTCATAGGTCTTGGCCGCCGAATCCGGCTTGGTCAGCAACGCCACGCCCTCCACATAGTAGGGGCGGGTGAAGTTGATGAGTTGCGCGCGAACGCCCGAAATCGTCATGAACTGCAAGGTGATGTCCACCTTGCCGGTGACGATGTTGGGAATGCGCTGCTGTGCGTCCTGCTTGACGAATTCGACCTTGGCAGGGTCGTCGAACAGGGCCTGAGCTATGATGCGTCCCATGGTTATGTCCATGCCGACAAGCTCGCCGGCGTCGTTCTCGAAATGCCAGGGCGCGTTGGTGCTTCCAGTGCCCACGATCAGGTGCCCCCTGTCGAGCACGGTGCGCAAGAGGCTGTCGCTTGCGGCCTGCGCCGCAGCCGCCTTCGGATCCAGCGCCATCGAAGCGGCGGCTCCGATCGCCACAGCACCCATTCCGAGCTTGAGAAAATCACGGCGTTCATTGCCTGATGTCATTTGATGCCTCCACATTTCCGGTATCCCTCAATATCCGATCTTTGCTTGCATAGTCTTATATTTTGGACTATGTTCTTATATTGAAGACGATACAGCAACCTCCCCGGATTGGCAAGCGTCGCGCGGGAAAAGGACCGGTCGAGGCATGGATGGAACTGCGAGCCGCGCTTTGAAAACACGCATTGCGCGACGCCCGCGCGAGCGCGGCGTCGACCGCGTCCTGAAGCTGTTTTCCTGCCTTCAGGCCAAAGGGGGGCCGGTGCGCCTCGCAGAGCTGCCGCATATGCTGGATGCGCCGAAATCGACGATCTACGATCTTGTGAACATCCTGGCCGAGGCGGGATTGCTCGAAATCCGGGGCAAGGACAGCCAGATCTATTTCGGCAAGATGATGCACCTTTACGGCACGAGCTATCTGCAGGCCAACGAGATCATGGCGCGCGGACGCGAGATGGTGGACGTGCTTGCCCGCGAAACCGGCGAAACGAGCGAATTCTGCATTCGCCATCGCGGCAAGCAGGTCATCATCCACGCCCGCCCCGGCTCGCGGCCGCTGCGCATAAGCTCGGAGATCGGCTCACGGATTCCCTTGCCCTGGACGGCGTCCGGCCGGCTGATGCTGTCGCACATGTCGCTGGCGGAAATCGACTCCATACTGGGGCCGGAGGACCGCGCGATGCCGGATGGCTCACCCGTCGATATCGGGAAATTCGCCGCCGAATGCCAGGCGTCGCGAAACATGCCGCTGGTGAAAACCGTGGGCATGATAAACAATTTCACGCAATGTCTGGCGGCCCCTGTCACCAATGCATACGGGCTGGTGGAGGCCACCATATGCTTCGTGCTGCCGATCGACGTTCCGGCGGAAAAGAAGCGCGCGCTCGAGGCGCGGCTGGTCAAGGCTTCGGGAGAGCTCTCCCTGATGAACACGGAGTCTGGCCAAGCAGGCTGACGTGCGGCGCGGTCCTTCCGAACCGCCCGGCATCCGTGCTTTCATGCCTGCGGTGAAATCGTCTGTCGGTTCAGGGGACCTGCTCCGGCGCAAGCGTGTGCGGCGGGACGAGTGCGCCGGGATGGCGGATGCAGATTCCGGCCACGCGATGTGCCATCCTCACCGCCGCTTCCGGCGGGTCGCCCATGGCGCGGCGCGCCAGATAGGCGCCATTGAAGCTGTCGCCGGCCCCGGTCGCATCGACCACCTCCCCGACCCGTGGCGGCAGGCTCTCGAATTGGCCGCCGTGATGAAGCACAAGGGTCGCCTCAGCGCCATTCTTCACGACCACCTCCCGCGCCCCGTAAGCGCAATAGCGCCGCGCCGTCGCAAGCAGGTCCTTATCCCCGAACAACGGCAGTTCGTCGCCGAAGGTCGGCAGCACCACATCCGATACCGCAGCGGCGGCGGCGAGCGACGCCTTCAACCCGTCGCCGCCGGACCATAGCGCCGGCCGGATGTTCGGATCGAAAGCCACCCTGGCACCGGCAGCGCGCGCCGCCGCAACTTCGGCAATAAGGGCGGCGCGCCTGTCTGCCTGGAGGATGGCGAGGGTGATGCCGGAAAAATAGACGATATCAGCACCCAGTACCGCCCTCCTCAGCGCATCGGTATCGTCGGCCAGCAGTCTTGCGGCGGACATGTCCCGCCAGTAGGTAAAATGCCGGTCGCCATCCTGCTGATGGATCATATAGAGGCCCGGCCGCCGGTCCGGCACGGTGCGAATGAGGCCCGTTTCGATGCCGCTTGCGGTTATGAAGTCCCGGATTCTCCGAGAATAGCGGTCGGTTCCCAGCGCGGTGAAATAGGACACCGTCCAGTCGCCATCGAGCAGGGCGCGGGCGTACCATGCCGTATTCAAGGTGTCGCCGGCCACGGCCATGCGCCAGCTTTCACCGTCCGCGCCGACACGCGAGGAAAGCTCCACCATCGCCTCGCCGATTGCAACAAAGCCGCGCATGATCCTCCCGCGATGCTGTGGCATTCAAAATGCCGGGATGGCCACAATAGCCACTCCCCGGCCGCGCCGTAAGGGGTCTTTCCGGGAAGATGGTCGAGCAATTCTGTTTCCGCACGGTTGCCAGGGCAGATCGTCAACCTTGGCCGAACCCGCGCAATGAAGGCGACGATCCGGTCGAGGCCGACCTGCCGCGACAGGTCGCTCATCACGTAGGGGCGCCCCTCGCGCACCCTTTCGGTAGCGGCGTGCATCATCTCGAGGTCTGCTCCGATATAGGAGACGAGGGCGGTCTTGTTGACGACCGGCAAGTCCGTGTCCGTCGTGAAGGATTTTGGGACCATTGGCAGGCTGAGCCAGAGCGATTCCAGCAAAGGTGCGAAGCGGTTTTGCGTTCGGGATTGCGTAAAAATAAGAAGTCAGAGCCTTTCTGCGATTCGAGGAAAAGCGGAAATGCTCTAACGGAGGCTCTGGCCTGTCAGGGTTTTCGCATGAAGCGGACGCTTCTCGATGAAGCAAGCGGCGCTGTGCGATGGTTTCGCGTTTGATCCTTTTCCTTTCCGGCCTGATGATGTCGCCGCGTCCGAAGGAGAGATCGGTGGATGTGAGGTTGCCGCGGCTCTTGTGGTAACGGCGATGGTTGCAGTGGTCGACGAAGGCCGCGATCTGCCGCTCGGGATCGCCCGGCAGGAAGTAGTTTTCGAGCAGGCTCCGGTGCCTGGGCGGCTGGTGCCAGCGCTCGATCTTGCGCCGGGTCCGGGGATGACAGGGCGCTCCACGGGTGTGCTCCATGCCTCCGCCGGATACCGGGCGGCGAGGTCGGACGAGGCGCAGGACGGCCCCTTGCCGGAGAGCAGCCGTGGCCTGTGCACGACCCCGGCGCTGTCGCAGCCGCAAGCCTGCGACAGCGCCATGGTCGGCGTGCCGGCAACATCGCCGGCTTGTCCAGCGCCAGTTCGGCGACGACCTCCTTGCGCAGCACTTTCACCTCGTCGCCGATGGCCGCACGCGCTGTATCGCCTGCCAGCCGCTTCTTGCCGGCCTCCGGGAATTCCTTCGACCCGCTGCAATAATGGCTCTCGGCGATCCCCTCGCACCGGCACAGCGCCGCAATCGACTCCTCGCAGCGCAGGCCCTCCGGCACGATGCGGATCTTCTCCTCGGCAAAATACTGCTTGCGGGTCGCACGGCAGATGTCCTTGATGACGTGATCTGCCGGCGCTTTCCCGGTTCCGGATTTCCGTCTCATCTTCGTTCCTTTGAAAGGCTACGATGAACCGGAAATCCCCCGGTCCCGGCCAAGCCGATTCGCTCCCATCAGTGCCGAAGCCCGACAGTCTTGGCCATCGCAAAGCCGCGGCCGAGCAGGAGACCTTTGACCGGCATTGCGTCGCGCGACCTGGGCAAGAACAAGCTCAGGCTTCTCATCGATATTCGTCAAAATTGTATTCTCCAGGTAACCAGTAATTCTCCTTGCCCCGAGCTTTCCGAGCAATGGATCACCCGGTTGCGGAGGCGAGGCCGGATGCCTTCCTTCTTATGTGGAGCGATGGGCAACTTGTCCCTTCCTTTGCTGGGGAGGGAAGATCAGCGCGCCATCCTATATCTTGCGACAGCTTCACATTTCTTCACATTGGCCTGCAATGGCCGCAACAGTCCGTTCCTAGTCTTGCTTCATCGCGGCAATCGGGTCGCATGGACAAGGAGCTTCACGATGGAACAGGACAAGCAGCAAACTGGCAGCGCCAATGCCCCGAACAACGGCAAGCGCAGCACCGGGTGGATCGTCGCCGGCGGCGTTGCCGTGCTGGCGCTGGCCGGCATCGGCGCGGCCGGCGCTATGGGTGGCGCTGACAGTATGGGACGCCACATGGTGCAGATCGGCATGAAGCATGGCGGTCCCTTCGCCGGACGCGGCCTTGGCAGCGCGCTCGATGCGGTGGACGCCACCGCCGAGCAGGAAGACCGCATCTGGGCGATCATCGACGGCGCCCGTGCCGAGTTGAGGCCGGTGATGCGCGAATTCCGCGATACGCGTTCGGCCGTGATGGATCTGATCGCTGCCCCGACCATCGACCGTGCCGCCGCCGAGAAACTGAGGGCCGGGCGTATCGCGGCAATCGACGAGGCATCGAAGAAGATGACCGCAGCAGCACTTGAAGCGGCCGAGGTTCTGACACCGGAGCAGCGTGCCAGACTGGTCGAAAATATGAAGGAGCGCAAAGGCTTCGGCCGATGGTAGGATCGCCAGCCTGACACCAGGGGAGCACACGGGGCATGGCGGAACAAATCCTGATCGTCGACGACGACACGCGGCTTTCCGCCATGCTGTGCGACTACCTTTCCGACAATGGCTTTGCAGCGCGAACGGCTGCATCCGCCCTTGCGGGTCTGGACGAGATCAGGCGCAAGGCACCCGATGCGGTGATCCTCGATGTGATGCTGCCCGACCTCGACGGCTTTGAAACCTGCCGGCGCATCCGTGCGGGATCGGATGTTCCGATCCTGATGCTGACCGCCAAGGGGGAGGAGACGGACCGCATCGTGGGGCTGGAGCTGGGGGCAGACGATTATCTGCCGAAGCCCTTCAACCCCCGCGAACTGCTGGCACGCCTGCGCGCCATCCTGCGCCGGCGTGGGAGCGGCGGCAATGCCGACCGCGTCATGCGTTTCGGCCGGCTGGAGATCGATCCGGCCTCGCGCGTGGCCAGGGTGGACGGCCGTGACTGCGCGATGACCGGCCACCAGTTCGACCTGCTTGTGGCGCTCGCGGAGAACGCCGGGCGCACGCTGTCGCGGGAACGGTTGATGGACAGGCTGAAAGGCGAGGGTTTCGAGGCATTCGATCGCTCCGTCGATGTCCATGTGTCGCGCATACGCGCGGCGATAGAGGACGATCCCAGACATCCGAAACGCATCATCACCGTGCGCGGGGCTGGCTATGTGTTCGCCCGCCGGCAGGACGAGGAAAGATAGGCGCACATGCGCAACAGCCTGTTCCTGAAGATCTATCTCACGCTGCTTGCAACTCTGGTCGTGGTGGCGCTGGCCAGCGCCGTCTTCGTGCGGCTTTCCCATGTCGAGGAGGATCGTGGCTGGCGCGCGCGGCGGGATGCATTCCTCGCGGCCATGTTGCCCGCCGATGCCGACATGCAGGAGACGCGGATCGTACTGGCGCGGCTTCACGAAGCCTTCGACGCCGACATCGCCATCTTCAGCGCCGACGGAGACCCGCTCGCGAGCGTGGGCGCCTCCCTTCCCTTCGCCTCATCCGACGACAGGGGCGACTTCGGGCGTGGCGAACATCGCCGCCTTTTATCGGCGCGGTTGCCGGACGGGCGCGTCGTCGTCGCCCGGCCGGGCGGCGATTTCTACTTCGGGCCGCCGCGCGCAAACCCGCTCGTCTGGCTGGCGCTGATCGCGGGCGTCACCGGCCTGGTCGCCTGGCCGGTTGTGCGGCACCTGACCGGAAGGCTGGAAAGGCTGCGTCGCGGCGTCGAGCTGTGGGGCGGCGGTGACCTTACCTTGCGCGTTCCGGTCGAGGGCAGGGACGAGGTGGCGGCGGTCGCGGCGAGCTTCAACCGCGCTGCGGCACGGATCGAGGGCCTGGTTGCATCTCACCGGTCGCTGCTTGCCAACGCCAGCCATGAATTGCGCTCGCCGCTGGCGCGCCTGCGCATGGCAAGCGAGTTGTACGAGGTGGCGCCGAGTGAGGCACGCCGCCGCGAAATCCTGCGCAACCTGTCGGAACTGGATGATCTGGTGGAGGAGATATTGCTGGCGAGCCGCCTCGATCACGCCGATACGATAGGGCCTGGTGACAATATCGACCTTCTGGCGCTGGTGGCGGAGGAAGGCGCACGTTATGGCGTCGAGGTAACGGGCGAAACCGCTACGGTAAAGGGCGATGCGCGGCTGCTTGCCCGTCTCGTGCGCAACCTCATGCAGAACGCGCTGCGCCACGGTGCGCCGCCGGTTTGCGCCGGGGTTCATCGCCATGGCGGCATGGTCGAGCTTGCCGTGCGCGACCACGGACCGGGCATAGCGGATGCGGAGCGCGAGCGGGTGTTCGAGCCGTTCTACCGTCCCTCGGGCCGCAGCGAGCAGACCGGCGGCTGGGGGCTGGGCCTGGCGCTGGTGCGGCAGATCGCGCAACATCACGGCGCGATGGTGCGACAGGAGACACCCGCCGATGGCGGAGCCCGCTTCATCGTCACGTTCAAGACAGGGCGCGACTAGAGCATTTCCGCTTTTCCTCGAATTGCAGAAGCACTCTAACCCTTTGTTTTTACGCAATTCCGAACGCAAGAGCGCTTCGTGCTTTTGCTGGAATTGCTTTAAGGTGCAGATGCCTTCTCCTGGCTAAATTGCCGATCGGCCGGCAGCGACACGACGTGCGCGGGTTTTTGGATTAACCAAGGAAAGCATCCCGGCAATGTTGGCGGGCGGTGCCCTGCAAGTCGTTCCACGCCACAAACATGGTCGCCAGCGTTTCGGGTGACAGCTTCAGCGTGTAGCGGTAGGTGGATTTGTCGTAGATGCCTTCCGCTTCAAGTGTAAGGCGTAGCCCGCCGTTTTCCGGATCGATCTCGGCTGGTGACAAGGACGATCTTCTGATCAGCTTTCGTTTGCCGGGTCTCCTGGCGGGTTCGACGTATATTTCCATGACTTTGCCCCCGTAAGGCTTGAAAGGGCCGGTGCGCCCTCATGAAGGGCGGGAGGAGAGCACCGGCCACGGCCTCCTCGAAGCCGCACAGACACCATAACCGGCAATATCCTCCGGCAATGTGAAAGCGATCACACATGATCGCTTTCAGTTGCAGGCAATCCGCCGAGGATCGTCAGGGGCGATGTTGCGATCAGTCCCGGCTTTCGAAATCGGCCAGAACTTCGTCAACCTGCTGCAGGCGGCAATAGCCGGCGAAGGCGCGCAGGGCTCCTTCATGCCGCTCCTGCGAATAGGAGGCGCAGGCATCGGTGGCGCAGACCATGTAGTAGCCCCGGTCGGCGCCGTCGCGGATGGCCATGTCCACGCATTGATCGGTGAGGAAGCCGGCCACGACGACGTTCTCGGCGCCGAGATTACGCAGCACATAGTCGATATTGGTCGAATTGAAGACGCCGGAAGAGGTCTTGGGCAGGATGATGTCGTCCTGCGCCGGAGCCACCTCGTCGATCACGCTGGCCAGCGGCGAGCCGCGGGGGATGTGGATATTGGAAAGCTTGTGGTCCAGCGAGCGATCGCGGCCGTCGCGGGTCAGCGACTCGATCACCGTGTAGACGATCTCCGCACCGTGACGGCGCGCGCCGTCGATGAGCCTGCGCATGTTGGGCAATGCACGCGTGCGGACCTGCTCGTGGAATTCGGGATGCTGCGCCCGCACCTCCTGCGAGATCTCCGCGTTCTGCGCATCCACGATAAGCACCACGGTGCGCCGGCCGTCCAGCTTGCGGTCTCTTCCGCTATAGGAAGCCAGCGTGCTGCCCTGCGTCATCCTTTTCCCTTTCCTGCAATGAAAGCGGGGCCATTCAGGCCCCGCCGGCTATGAGCGTGTCTTTCGCGAAGCGAAGGACTACTGCTGTTCGGGCTTCCAGATTTCCTCGACCTTGTACTCGCCCTGCTTGACGCTGATGATCGAAACCGGCTTCGGCGGCACCATTGTGGCACGGGTATAGCTGATCTCGCCGGTAACGCCCTTGAAGCCGCGGGTTTCCTTGAGCGCCTTCTGAATATCGGCAGGCTCGGCGGAATTGGCGCGCCTGATGGCGTCGGCCACCAGCATCAGCGCGTCATAGCCGAGCGGGGCGAAGGCGTTCTCGGGATCGCGGCCATATTCGGCCTTGTAGTCCTCGATGAACTTCCTGACCTCGGGCCGGTCGTCGGCGCGATAGGTATGGGTCGAGAAATAGACGTCGTTTGCAAGCTCCGGTCCCGGCACCGTCGTCACCAGCTCGGTGTCGAAGCCGTCGCCGGAAATGATCGGCATGGTGATGCCCTGCTCGCGGATCTGCTTGACCGATATGCCGGCCTCGGAGGGAATGGCGGAGACGAAAACCGCGTCGGGCTTCGGATCGATCGAGGCCAGGCGCGCGATCTGCGCCGAGAAATCGGTGTCGCCCATCATGAAGGAATCGGTGCCCACCACCTCACCACCCTTTTCGGTGAAGCGTTCGGTGAAAAAGGCGCTGAGGGCCTTGGTGAAATCCATGGAGTTGTCGGTCCACACCACCACCTTGCGGGCGCCCAGCTTGTCATAGGCGTAGTCGGCGATGGCATAGGACTGGTCGTCGTCGCCGAATGGCGCCATGAACATGTAGTCGCCGACCCATTCGGGAAGCTTGGGATGGGTGGCGCCGGATGTCACGAAAGGCACACCCTTTTCCTGGAATAGCGGAGCCCCGGCCATCACGAAGGTGGTGTCGGATTGGCCGATGCCTGCCACCACGCCTTCCGACAGCACGCGCTGCGCGGCCTTGGCGGTCTCCTGCTGGTCCGTCTTGCCGTCGGGCGCGATCAGCTCCACCTGCTTGCCGAGGAGTCCGCCATCGGCATTGACCTGCTTGACCGCAAGCTGGGCACCATAGAGCGAGGGCCCGTCCAGCGAGGACATGCCGCCCGTGACGTTGTAGAGCGCGCCGATCCTGATCGTCTCCTGAGCCAGCGCACTGCCCACCATTGCCGCCAGCGCGACGGACGCGATGAGAAACTTTTTCATTGCCGTCTTCCCCTTGCTGCTTTTCGTTGAACCCACAAACCGACATGCAGGGCCTGTGTCTTTCGTCTAGATCAACAGAGGCGTCGGGAAGAGTCAATCGAATCGTACATTTTTCTTTCTCTCTGACGATTTGTCTGGTTTGATACAAATATGGGTGAGGACGTATGATACATTCCGACACTGCCGATCTGGTGAAACGCCTGCGCGACGAACTGCCCTCGCTCGGCGCACGCGAGGCCCGCGCGGCACGGCATCTGATGGACAACTATCCGATGGCCGGCCTGCGCACCGTGGCCGAGTTCGCCCACGAAAGCGGGGTTTCGACGGCGACGGTGCTGCGCCTGATCAAGCGTCTGGGCTTTTCCGTCTATGCCGATTTCCAGGCAGCGCTCCACCAGCACATCGAGCAGACCCTGCAATCGCCGCTGCTGCGCTTCGAAACCCAGCCTGGGCCGCCGGAAAGCGAACAGGGCGGTTTTCTCGATCGCTTCGTGCTCACCATGGAAGAACACCTCAAGACGCTGCGCCAGACCAACACCCTTTCGGAGTTCGACGAGGTGGCGGCACTGCTGGCCAATGAGCGGCGCGACATCCATCTGGTCGGCGGGCGCTACTCGTTCAATCTCATACGCTATTTCGCGGATCTCCTGACAGCCTTGCGCGGTCGCGTGACGGTCATCGACGGTCAGACGCAGACCTGGCCGCAGAACCTGCTCGACATGGGCAAGTCGAGCGTGCTCGTCGCCATAGACGTACGCCGCTACCAGCAGGATGTGATCGAGTTCACCGCGGCCGCGGCACGGCGTGGGGCCACGGTGGTGCTGCTGACGGATAACTGGCAGTCGCCCGCCGCCCGCTCGGCCCGCCATGTGCTGCGCTTTCCGGTGTCGTCGCCGTCGATCTTCGACGTGCTGACCATCGGCCTGGCGCTTGCGGAGGCGCTGGTGGGCGCGGTGGCGCTGAGGCGCGGCGACGCGGGCCGCAAACGTATGGAGACGCTGGAGGCGCTGCGCAAACCGTTCGCGCCTCGTGAATCGGAATTCAACCGCTCACCGCAAAAAAGCGATGAGTCGACCGGAGCAGGCTGAATGAAGCGCGAAGAAATCGTCATGCTGTGCACCAGCGATCTTGGCGGTCAGGTGCGGGGAAAAGGGTTTCCCGCACGCGACTACGAGACGCGGCTGCGCAAGGGCATCGGCTGGACACCCACCAACAGCATGATCACAGCCCATGGCCCGATCGCGCCCAGCCCATGGGGCCCCTTCGGCGACACGGTGCTGGTCCCCGATCCCGACACCCATGTCCGGGTGGATTTCGGCCCGGATCATGCCGCCGAAAACTTCATCATGGGCGACATCTGCCTGCTCGACGGCACGCCCTGGCCGGTATGTCCGCGCTCCTTCCTCAAGCGCGTGGTGGCGGCGCTGGAGGAACGGCACGGCCTGTGCGTGCGCGCCGCCTTCGAGCACGAATTCATCTATGACGGTGTCGACGAGCGGCCCAATGCCAGCTATGCGCTCGACGCCTTCCGCCGGCAGGACCTGTTCGCCGAAACCTATCTCGGCGCGTTGCAGCAGGCGGGTCTGGAACTCGATACCTTCATGCCCGAATACGGCCCGATGCAATACGAGGTCACGGTCGGCCCTGCGGTTGGCTTGAAGGCAGCGGACCAGGCGGTCGCGGTGCGCGAGACCGCACGCGCCGTGGCCACCCGACTTGGCGGGCGGGTCAGCTTCACTCCGATCCTGCGGCCCGACGCCGTGGGCAACGGGGTGCATGTCCATTTCAGCCTGTTCGAGGCCGGGACCGGCCAACCCGTGAACCACGATCCGGATCACAAGGACGGATTGTCGGACACAGCCGGGGCGTTCATTTCCGGCATATTGGCCAAGATGCCCTCGATCACCGCGCTGACCGCCGCCTCGACCATTTCCTATCTGAGGCTGACGCCCAATCGCTGGAGCGCCGCTTACAACAATCTCGGCTATCGCGACCGCGAGGCCGGCGTTCGCATCTGTCCGGTCTTCGCCGGCAATGGCGCCGACATTTCACGTCAGTACCATTTCGAATTCCGCGCCGCCGACGCGGCCGCAAGCCCTTATCTGGTGCTGGGCGCCATCCTTGCCTCCGGGCTTCATGGGCTCGATCGCGGATTGCCGATCGCCCAGGTATGCGAAGGCGCGCCGCAAAGCCTGCCCGCGCGGGACCTCGAACGGCTCGGCATCACCCGCCTGCCGCAATCGCTCGACGCGGCACTCGATCTGTTCGAGGCGGACGCCGACATGGACGGAATGATCGGCGCGGAACTCAAGCAGGCTTACCTCGCCCACAAGCGCTTCGAGGCCAGCCTGATGCGCGACCTGTCCGACGAGGACCAGTGCAGCCGCTACCGCGCTGCCTATTGAAGGCCGGTCAGGAGCCGATCTGTCCAAGCAGGCTGTCGGTGGTTTCGGTGCGGCAATAGCCCCTGAAGGCGTTGAGCGCCGCGACATGGCGCTCCTGCGTATCGGTGGCGCAGCCATCGCTGACGCAGATCATGTGGAAGCCTCGATCGGCACCGTCGCGGATGGTGTGGTCGACGCATTGGTCGGTAAGAAAGCCGGTGACGATGATGGTGTCGAGCCCGATATTGCGCACCAGATATTCGAAATTGGTCGAGTTGAAGAGGCTGGACGAGGTCTTGGGGATGACCATCTCGTCGCCGGCCGGGGCGAGTTCGTCGATCACCCTGGCGTCATGCGAACCTCTGGCGATGAAGAAGTTCGACAGCTTGTAGTCGAGGCTGCGGTCGCGGCCGTCCTGCGTGAAATTCTCCATCACCGTATAGATCACCTCGATGCCGTACCGGCGGCAGGCCGCCGCCAGCCTTTGCAGGTTCGGGATGACGGTTTCGCGCGCCTGCCGGTAGAAGGTCGGCCGGGGCTGGCGGCTGGGTTCGTCCATCACCCAGTTCTGGGCGTCGATGATCAGCAGGCCGGTGCGTTCGGGCACGATCGGCCGGGCGCGCGAGGTGTAGATGTCGCGCGGGCGCGGTGCGTTCATGCCAGGGAACCTCCGAAGATGCGGCGCACGAAACGCGGCTCGCCGGAACCCAGCAAACCGTTCGGGCGGAAGAAGAGAACGAGGAGCAGGCCGAGCGCCACGATGACCTGGCTGAGGCCGTAGAGGCCGAGCCTTTCCTCCAGCGGGCGCACGGCTTCCGACAGCCCGGTCAGCGCGACGGCGGCGACGATCGAGCCGGTGATGCTGCCGGTGCCGCCGATCACCACCATGGCGACGAGGTTGAATGCCAGCACAACAGAGTAGGATCTGGGCGTCACCACGGTGATCAGGTGGACCATCAGGCCGCCGGCGACGGCGGCGAAGAAAGCGCCCAGCACAAAGGCCAGCATGCGGATGCGATAGGTGCTGACGCCGGCGCTTTCGGCCGCCAGCGCATTTTCGCGCGTGGCCATCATCGCCCGGCCCAGCGAGGAGAATTTCAGGCGCAGCGCCGTATAGACGACCAGGACGGCGAAGCCGAAGCACCACCAGATGCCGGTCAGCCTCGGAATGCCGTTGAGGCCCGAGCCGCCCCTTGTCAGGCCGGTCCAGTTGGTCGCCAGCCCCTGCACGATGACGATCAGGCCGAGCGTCGCCACGGCCAGATAGTGCCCTTTCAGGCGCAGCACCGGCAGGCCGACGAGGAAGGCGACGACCGCGCCGATCATGCCGGCCACCGCCAGTGCCGGCAGCAGCGGAAGCTGGGTCGTCATCAGGAAGGATGGCAGGTCCGGCAGCATGAAGTCCTTGCGCCCGGGCGGGAAGGTCAGGATCGCCGAGGCATAGGCGCCGATGGTCATGAAGGCCGGGTGACCGAGCGAGAACAGGCCGGCCAGCCCGTTGCCGATGTTGAGCGAAACGGCCAGCGCCACATTGATGAGCATGATGGCGAGCAGCGTCACCAGATAGGGGCTGAGCGCCATCTGTGCGCCATACACCAGAGCCGCCCCGGCACCAAGGATGGCGATGCCGGCGAGCGGACCTGTGAAACCACGGTCCACCGCCATGTCAGGCTCTTTCTTCGACATGGCGCACGAACAGTCCCGATGGCTTGAGAAGCAGGATGACAATCAGCAGCGTGAACACGAACACGTCGCGATAGCCCGCGAATTGAGGCGGCAGCAGGCCGACGAACAGCACTTCGGCCAGCCCCAGCAGATAGCCGCCCAGCATGGCGCCGCCGATCGAGCCCACGCCGCCGATGACGCAGGCGATGAAGGCCTTCAGCCCCGGCGCGAAGCCGAGCAGCGGATCGATCTGGCCGAACTTGCCGCCCCACAGCAGGCCCGCCGCCGCGGCGAGAGCCGAGCCGATGGCGAAGGCGGTCAGGATCGTGCGGTTGACGGCGATGCCCATCAGCCGCGCCGCCGCCAGATTGTCGGCGGTTGCGCGCATGGCGGTGCCAAGCCGCGTGCGATAGACGATGACGAGCAGCAGCGCGATCAGCACCACCGTAAGGCCAATGATGGTGAGATCGGTGAGCGAGGCGCTGACCGTGCCGATCTGCACGCGCTGGCGCATGAAGGCGGGGAACAGGAAGTTGCGCGGCTGGCCCGACAGGATCATCAGGCCGGTGTTCTGGATGACGATCGAAACCGCCAGCGTGGCGATGAAGCCCGTGACCTGCTGGGCGCCGCGCATGGGACGAAATACAGTCGCCTCGATGGTCATGCCGGCCAGCGCGCCGACCAGCAGCACGAACATCAGGATCAGGGGCCATGGCACCCCGTAGCCGACGAGGGCGAGCGTGGTGAAAGCGCCGATCATCACCAGATCGCCATGGGCGAAATTGATCAGCCGCACGATGCCGTAGATCATCGAGAAACCGATGGCCACCAGCGCGTAGAGGCTGCCCAGCGCCAGCCCGTTGATGATCTGCTGGAAGACATACTGGCTCATTGCGCCATCCCCAGATAGGCCCGCCGCACGCGGTCGTTGCCGGCGAGTTCCGGTCCGGTCCCCGACAAGGTGATGACGCCGTTTTCCAGCACATAGGCCCGGTCGGCGATGTCGAGCGCCATGGCGGCGTTCTGCTCGACCAGCAGGATCGTCGTGCCCTGTTGCTTCAGGGTGGCGATCACATCGAAGATGCGCTCGATCATCTGCGGAGCCAGTCCGAGCGAGGGCTCATCAAGCAGCAGGAGCCGGGGTTGCGCCAGGAGCGCACGGCCGATGGCCAGCATCATCTGTTCGCCTCCCGACAGGGTGCCGCCGGCCGCGCTCGCGCGCTCTTTCAGGATCGGGAACAGGTCGTGGACACGCTCCAGCGTCCGGCGCACCTCGTTGCGGTCGGTCCGCAGATAAGCGCCCATGGCAAGGTTTTCCGCCACGCTGAGCGACTGGAAGATCTGCCGCCCCTCCGGCGATTGCACCAGCCCTTCGCCGACGATCCGCTCGGGCGCCGCGCGGGTGAGATCGACGGGCCCCGAGGTTCCCCTGAAGACAGCGGTTCCCGACCGTGGCCGCAGCAGCCCCGAAAGCGTCTGCAAGGTGGTCGACTTGCCGGCCCCGTTGGCGCCGATCAGCGCCGCCATCTCGCCCTCGCGCACGTCGAGCGAGATGCCCTTGAGCACGTGGGTGGCGCCGCGAAACACATGCAGGTCATGCACTTCAAGCATTTGCACCGCCATTTCGCCTCGTGCCGAGATAGGCTTCGATGACGCCGGGATCGTTCTGCACTTCCGTCGGGGTTCCATCCGCCACCAGCCTGCCGCGATTGAGCACCTGAATGCGCTGGCACAGACCCATGACCAGGCGCATGTCGTGCTCGACGACCATCACGGCGGTGCCAAGCTGCCGGTTGATCCCGCGTATCAGGGCGACCAGCGTTTCGGTCTCCGACGGGTTGAGGCCGGCGGCAGGCTCGTCGAGCAGCAGCGCGGCCGGCTCGCTGGCGAGCGCGCGCGCGATCTCGACCCGACGCTGGTCGCCATAGGAAAGATCGCCGGCGCGCTGTCCCGTCAGATGGGTAAGCCCGGTCAGCTCCGATATCTCCATTGCCCGCTTTTCGATCACGCGCTCCGCACGGCGGAAGGCCGGTAATTGAAACAAGGTGGGGAACAAGGAAGCGCCATAGCGCATATGCGCGCCGCACATGATGTTTTCCAGGACGGAAAGGTCGCTGAACAGGCGGATGTTCTGGAACGTGCGGGCGACGCCGCGGCGCGCCAGAACGTTGGGCGCCTTTCCCGTAAGATCCTCGCCAGCAATGCGTATGCGCCCGGAGGTCGGGCGGATGATGCCGGTCAACAGGTTGAACGCCGTGGTCTTACCGGCTCCATTGGGGCCGATCAGGCCGACGAGTTCGTCCTTGCGCAATACCAGCGAATAATCCTCGACCGCCACCAGCCCGCCGAAGCGGCGGGACAGGTTGTCCGCAGTGATGACTTCCGGCGCCGACACGCTCGCTATCGTTCCCCGTTTGCGACCGGAGCAAGCGTATTCGTGAATAGGCGTTTGCGTCAACCAAAAGATACAAGTAGAAGGAGAATAGCGATTTTGTACAATTTCGTACATCGGAGGACATTCATGTCGCTTCAGCCTTCCGCCGTCTCGCCGTACCGTCTTCTGGGCGCGGACGAGCCGCATCCGCTGGAGGTGTTCAACCCGCAGGGCGGATCGGATTTCTTCCTGATCTGCGAGCATGCCGGACGTCTCCTTCCGGCCAGCCTCGGCACGCTGGGGCTCGACGAGGCGGACCGTTCACGGCATATCGCGTGGGACATCGGCGCCCGCGACATCGCCATGGAGCTTGCCGCGCTGCTGGACGCGCCGCTCTATATGCAACGCTATTCGCGACTGGTTTGCGACTGCAATCGCCAGCCCACCGTAGCGTCATTCATTCCCGGTATCAGCGAGACCACCGTCATTCCGGGCAACGCGAACCTGTCTCCCGGGGAAATCGGGGCGCGGGTTGAGGAGATATTCCAGCCGTTCCACGATGCGGTCACCCAGGCGCTCGATGCTCGCGATGCTGCGGGACGCAGGACGATACTGGCCACGGTGCATTCCTTCACGCCGGTCTACAAGGGCGTTTCCCGCCCATGGCAGATCGGCGTGCTGTTCAACCGGGATACGGTGCTATCGCCGCAGATCGTTCGTTACCTTCAGGCCAACACCGATTACGAGGTGGGTGTGAACCAGCCTTATGCGGTGGGCGATGACACAGATTATGCCATTCCCGTCCATGGTGAGAAACGCGGCTATCCGTGTGTCGAGTTCGAGATCCGCAACGACCTGACGACAGGCAGGCAGGCCGTGGCGGACTGGGCCAGATTGCTTGCGGCCAGTCTGCGAGATGCTGCGCAGCTGGTTGCCGTTTGAGCCTTTGGCCCGATGGTGGAGAAAAGCCTTCTGCGGCGCATGAAAAGCGCCGGAAGCATTGTCATCGAGCCACCACGCACATGCAGTCGCCTGTCTTGATCAGGCCAGGAAAATGCCGTGCCGCAAGCAGCCCGGACATCTTGGCGCGGATTTCCTGAGGCGGGCCGCCGGTGCGACCGATGGAATGGATGCGGGCGATGACCATGCCTTCGTGCACATCCTCGCCAAGGTCCGCCATCGTCTCGAACATGCCGTCTTCCTCGGCGAAGATGAAGCAATCGCCGGAGGGCATGTCGAGCCAGCGGGTTGGCGTCTTCTCGACCGCACCATCCAGAATGCCGGCATGGCGCAGCACGTTGGCGATGCCGCGCCTTGCGATGCGCACGGTTTCGGCACGCGCCGTGCCGCCGCCGCCAAGCTCGGTGGTGATGAAGACCTTGCCCATTTCCTCCGCCGCCGTGTCGTACATGCCCACGGCATCGATCTCGCGCATCTTCATGGAGTAAGGGGCTGAAAAGGCTTCCACCGCCGCGAAGGCTTTCGCTTCCTGCGCCTTGTCCGGCAGTATGTGGGCCGCGCAATAGGGCAGGAAATCGAGCGTGCGGCCACCGGAATGGAAATCGAAGACGAGGTCGGCGCGCGGCAGCAGTTCGCGCTGGAAATAGTCGGCGATCTTTTCCGTCACCGTCCCGTCCGGCCTGCCCGGAAACGAGCGGTTCATGTTGCCCTTGTCGATGGGCGAGGTGCGCGTTCCGGCCCGGAAGGCGGGATAATTCATGGCCGGCACGATGATGACCGTGCCGGAAACCTGGCCCGGCTCCAGCGTGCGCGCCAGCTCGTAGAGCGCCAGCGGCCCCTCATATTCGTCGCCATGATTGGCCCCGGTCAGCAACGCCGTCGGGCCTTCACCGTTCCTGACCACACAGATCGGGATCATCACCGAGCCCCAGGCGGAATCGTCGCGGCTGTAGGGCAGGCGCAGGAAACCGTGCTGCACCCCGTCGCGGTCGAAATCGACGGTTGGGGAAATGGGGGAAGGCTTCGGCATGTCCTAGTCCTTCACCACCAGCTTGCGCGGCACATTGGCGAGGCATTCGACGCCGGTCTCGGTGATCAGGATGGATTCGGTGATTTCCAGCCCCATGTCCTGAAGCCACAGGCCGGTCATGAAATGGAAGGTCATGCCGGGTTTCAGTTCAGTGCGGTCGCCGGGGCGCAGGCTCATCGTGCGCTCGCCCCAGTCCGGCGGGTAGGAAAGCCCGATCGGATAGCCGGTGCGGTTGTCCTTGACGATGCCGTATTTCTTCAGCACCGCGAAGAAGGCATTGGCGATGTCCTCGCAGGCATTTCCGGGCCTTGCCGCCGCCAGCCCGGCCTCCATGCCCTCCAGCGTCGCCTTCTCGGCATCGAGGAACGCCTGCGTCGGCCGGCCGAGGAAGACCGTGCGGGAAAGCGGGCAGTGGTAGCGGTGATAGCAGCCGGCGATCTCGAAGAAGGTGCCCTCGCCCGCCTTCATCGGCCTGTCGTCCCAGGTGAGATGCGGTGCGGAAGCGTCGGCGCCGGACGGCAGCAGCGGCACGATGGCAGGGTAGTCGCCCCCGAAGCGTCCATCGGGACCGTCCACTCCGCGAATACCGGCATCGTAGATCTCGGCCACCAGATCGCATTTGCGCATGCCCACCCCGACCTTGTCGAAGATGCGCTCGTGCATGGCCTCCACGATGCGGGCGGCCTTCTTCATATAGCCGATCTCGGTCGGGCTCTTGACCGCCCGCTGCCAGTTCACCAGCGCCGTCGCATCCTCGAAGCGCGCATTGGGCAGGTGCTGTTGCAGCGAGGCAAAAGCCTTGGCCGAGAACCAGTAATTGTCCATCTCGACGCCGATGCGCTTCGCCCCCCACCCACTGTCGGCGAGAATGCCGGCCAGATAATCCATCGGGTGGCGCTCGGTGGACTGCACATAGTGATCGGGATAGCCGATGATGTTCTGTGGGCTGAGGTAGGCCGTACGCCTTGCCCCGTTGGCGTCCTGCCCGCGCCCGAACCAGATCGGCTCGCCCTGCGGCGGCACGATGACGGCCTGATGCACATAGAACGACCAGCCGTCATAGCCGGTCAGCCAGGCCATGTTTGAAGGATCGGAGCAGATCAGGAGATCGATGCCTTTCGCCTCCATGGCCCGGCGCGTCTTGTCCAGACGCACGGCATATTCCTGTTCGCTGAATTTCAGGTTGGGCTGCATTCTCGACGTTCCTCGTTAGGGCCTTGCGGCCGGCATCAGCTTTCCAGAAGGGTCCCCGCCCCGGCTGTCCGGGCGCGGTCGCGCGCCAGCGTGGCGATAGCCGTGTCCTGCACGCCGGTGCCGGTGAGATCGGCCAGCGTGATGTCGGAGGCAGCGCGGCGGCCGGGCCTGAGGCCGGCGACGATCTGGCCGAGTTCCGTGACCGCGGCATCGGCGGCTACCAGCCCGGCATCGATGGCATGGTGCAACTCGCCCAGCCGGCGCGTCTGCACGGCGCTGTCGGCGACATAAAGATCCGCCATGCGGATGATCGCCGGCGCGATCTCGTTCTTGTGTTCCGCATCCGAGCCCATGGCGGTGATATGCTGGCCGGCGCAGACGAAGCCGGCATGGATGAGCGGTTCGGTCGCGGGCGTCGTGGTCACGATCACGTCGGCAGCGGCGGCGGCGCTTGCCGCGTCCGGCTCGGCGCGCACCTCGATGCCGAGATGTTCGCGCAATTCGCCGGCGGTTCGTTCGGCACTGGCCGGGTCGCGGGCCCATATGCGCGCCTGCGTGATCGGACGCACCAGCTTCAGCGCTTCCAGTTGCAGCTTCGCCTGCATGCCGGCGCCAAAGATGGCGGCGACGGATGCATCCTCGCGCGCCAGATGTTTGGCCGCGACGGCACCCGCAGCGGCGGTGCGGATGTCGGTGAGATAGCCATTGTCGAGCAGCAGCGCTTCGGTCAGCCCGGTTTTGGCCGAAAGCAGAACCATCAGCCCGTTGGTGCTGGGCAGGCCGAGCTTCGGATTGTCGAAGAAACCGGGGCTGATCTTGATGGCGAAGCCGTCGATGCCCGGCACATAGGCGGTCTTGACGTCGACCTCGCCGCGATGTTCGGGAATGTCGAGCCGCAGGATCGGCGGCATGGCCACCTTCTGCGTGGCGAGCGCACGGAATGCGTTCTCGACGCAGGCCACGGCGTCGAGATCGAGCTTCACGATCTGCCGCAGTTCGGCTTCGGTGAGGATGGTCATCGACCTCATGCCACGCGCTCCGCTTCCGCTGACCCGCACAGGATGTTTCGATGCAGGCCCATGTCGATGTTGCGGCCGGACAGGATGAGGACGGTCGGTCCGAACGGCTCCACCTCACCAGCCAGCAGTGCCGCGATTCCGACCGCGCCTGCGCCCTCCACGATCTCGCGTTCCTGCTCATAGGCATGGACGATGCCGGCGGCGATCTCGGCTTCGGACAGCAGCACCACATCGTCGAGAAGATCGCGGCACATGGCGAAGGTCAGCCGGTTGTCGAGCCCGACGCCGCCGCCGAGCGAATCCGCCAGTGTCGGCATCTCCTCCACCTGCACCGGCCGGCCGGCATCGAGGCTGGCCTTCATCGCCGCTCCGCGCTCCATGGAAATGCCGATGATTTTTGCCGACGGCTTCAGGCCCTTGACCGCCGCGGCCACGCCCGCCGCCAGCCCGCCGCCGGACAGCGGCACCAGCACCGTGGCGACATCCGGCACGCCTTCCACGATTTCCAGCCCGAGCGTGCCCTGTCCCGCGATGATGGCGGGATCGTCGAAGGGCGGCACCACCGCCAGCCCCTCCTGCGCCACCAGCCGGTCCACTTCGATCTGGGCGTCGTCCTGACTGTTGCCGACGATGCGGATTTCCGCGCCGAGCCGGCGGATTTCCTCCACCTTGTTGGCCGGCACCAGTCTCGACATGCAGATCACGGCGCGTATGCCTTCCAGCCGCGCGGCATGGGCCAGCGCCCTGCCATGATTGCCGGTGGAGGCGGCCACCACGCCGCGCGCCTTTTCCTGCCGGCTCAATGAGGCGACCGCATTGGACGCGCCGCGCAGCTTGAAGCTGCCGGTGGTCTGGCGCTGCTCCAGCTTGAGATGCACGGGCACGCCGAACCGTTCGCTCAGCGATGGGGAGGAAACCGTCGGTGTCGGCACGATGCGGTCGGCGATGCGTCGGCGCGCGGCTTCGATGTCATGGAGAGAGACTGTCTGCATGGCGATCAATCACGGGCAAGCGGCAGGGTCATCAGCCGCCCCCATTGCGGGCGCGGTTCGGCATCGCCGCACAGGCGCAGGCAGTTCCACGCCGTCGCCTGATTGGACGTCACCACCGGACGACCGATGGCCGCCTCGATCTCGGCGGCGACGCCAGCCGAACGCAGCGCCGTGCAGGAAATGAACAGCGCCTCCGCATCGTCGGCTGTCGCCTCGCGCGCCAGGTCGACCAGTGCGGAGGGCTTTATGCGTGCCATCTCCCGGTCGTCGTCCAGACCGAGGCAGGCGAAGCTTGCCAGTTCGAACCCGTGCCGGCGGAAATAGTCGGCCATCGGCCGACCGGTCTCCGCCACATAGGGGGTGAGCACGCTGATGCGGCGTGCTCCCAGCGCCTTCAGGCCGCGCATGGCGGCCATGGTGGGCGTCACCACCGGCACGCCGGGCTTGGCCCGCGAGATCGCCGCCTCGATCTCGTTGTCGCCGATCACCACCGAGGCCGAGGTGCAGGAATAGCAGATGGCATCGAGCGGCTCGCCGGGCAGGATGAGGGAGGCTCCTTCGGTCAGCGCCGGCTGCATGCGGCGCAGGTTCTGCGGCGTGGTCGGATTGGCATAGGCAATGCGCGCCACATAGACGCCGATGCGGTCGCTCGCCACCATGCGGCGGAAATCCGGCTCGGTCGTGTGGTCCGTGGCCAGTATGATGAGGCCGACGCGCCTTTCCAGCGGGCGCGCATCGAGCGGCGGGCGCTTGCCGTGGAGTCGGATAGCGACGGGAGCATCCATGGCCTATTCCCCCACTCGCCCGAAACGCCGTTCCAGCCAGCGCAGCAGCACCACCGAAAACAGGCTGATGACGAGGAAGAACGCGCCCACCAGCGTCATCGGCTCGATATAGCGATAGTAGCTGTTGGCGACGCTCTTGGCCTGGTTCATCAGTTCCAGCACGGTGATGGCCGACAGCAGCGGCGTTTCCTTGAACATGGCGATGAAATAGTTGGCCAGCGCCGGGATCATCGGCGGGATGGCCTGCGGCAGGATGATGTGCATCCATGTCTGGCGCGCATCGAGGTTGCAGGCTTTGGCCGCTTCCCACTGCCCGCGTGGCACATTGTCGATACCGGCCCGGTAAACCTCGGCCGTATAGGTGCCATAGTGCAGGCCGAGCCCGATGACACCGGCCAGCAGCGGCGGCAGAAGGATGCCGAAATCGGGCAGGATGTAGAAAATGAAATAGAGCTGCACCAGAAGCGGCGTGCCGCGGATGAACTCGGCGAAGAAGCCGACCGGCCGCGACACCAGCCGGTTGGAGGACCGGCGCAGCAGCGCGATAGCAAGACCGACCACCGCCGCCAGCGCCGAGCCGAGGATGGTGGCGAGAATGGTGATCTTCACCCCCTCGATGAGGGTGGGCATGATCTCGCGGACGAAGTTCCAGTCCCATTCCATTATCGGGCCCACTCCATCACACACGCACCCCGTCGATGCCGCGCGCCAGCCGGCGCTCGAGGCTGCGCACGCCCCAGGAGATGACCAGCGCCAGCGCGAAATAGCCGATCAGGATGGTGCTGAACGGCACCAGCGTGTTGCCGGTCTGGGCGCGCACCACCTGCGCCTGGAAGGTGAGGTCGGCCAGCGAGATCAGCGACACGATCGAGGTCGCCTTCAGGAGCTCGATGGCGTTGTTGCCGAAGGTCGGCAGCATGAGAAGGAAAGCCTGCGGCAGGATGACATGGCGCATGCCCTGCCAGCGGCCGAGGTTGAGCGCCACGCAGGCCTCATATTGCTCCTTGCCGATGGATTGCACCGCACCGCGCACCACCTCGGCCCCGTAGGCGCCGACATTGAGCCCGAGCGCCAGCACACCCGCCTGCAAGGGCGTCAGCTCGATGCCGAGGAACGGCAGCACGAAATAGGCCCAGAACAGCTGCACGAAGATCGAGGTGCCGCGGAAGAACTCGATATAGGCGGTGGCCAGCGCCCTGACGGCGAAGAAGCGCGACAGCCGGCCAAGCCCCGCCACAAAGGCCATGAAGAGCGCCAGCGCCGATCCCATCAGCGTCAGTTCGATGGTGACCAGCGCGCCTTGCAGCATCAGGCCGACATATCCGGACCAGTCGATCATGGAGCCCTGTCGAGTTCGATTTCCGAATATCCTCTCACCCGCCCTTTGCCCTGCTCGGGCCGAGGGCGGATGAGGGGTCAGGATTTACTGGGCAGCGCACTGCTTCTCGCGGGTCGTCGAGATCGCCGCGGCGGCCGAGAAGCCATAGGGCTCGATGATCTTCGCGAAGTCACCGGACTCCTTCATCTTCGCCAGTTCGACGTCGAAGGCATCGCGCAGCGCGGTATCCTTCTTGTTGAAGGCCGCGCCGTCGCAATAGACGGGCGCGCCCTCGACCGGCGCGATGACCTCGAGGTTCGGATCGTTCGCCTTCTGGACCAGATCGTTGATCGACAGCACCGGCAGCGAATAGGCGTCGATGCGGCCGTCCTGCACCATCTTGAGCCCGCTCTGTCCGTCCGGCACCACGATCACGCGGTCGCGCGGCACGCCGGCGTTGAGCGCCAGCTTCTCCTCGGTGCCGCCGCCCGGCGCGCCGATCCTGGCGGACGGATCCCTGGCGACGTCCTCATAGCTCTTGAAGCCCTTGGGGTTGCCCTTCTTCACCAGCATCGCCTCGGCATCGCACAGCACCGGCTCCGAATAGGCGACCGCCGCGCAGCGCTCCGGCTTCATGAACAGGCCGGCGGTGACGACATCGAAGCGGCCCGCCTGAAGGCCGGGGATCATCGCCCCGTATTCGGAGATGGAGGCGACCACGTCATCCACGCCGAGGCGCTTGAACACCTCGCGCGCCACATCGGGCGCGGCGCCCGACACCTTGCCGTCTGCCGCGACAGCCGTATAGGGCGGCTCGTTGGCGATGGCGAGGCGGGCGAAACCCTGCTCCTTCAACTGCTCCAGCTTGGCGTCGTCGGCTTTCGCGGTGGCGGAGACGGCCAGAACGGCAGCGAAGGCCAGCCCGGCGGCGCCTGCAAGAATTCCCATTTTCCTCATTGTTCCCGGTTCCTCTTCTGTTTTCTGTCTTGCGGTTTCTGCGGCATTCGGCGCGGCAAGCCGCTCCGTGCGGTCAGACCCGGTTTCAAACCCGATGTCCGGCCGCGATGATCTTCTTCAGGAAGCTTTGCGTGCGTTCCTGCTTCGGATTGCGGAAGATCTCCTCAGGCCTGCCCTCTTCCACGATGCGGCCGCGGTCGAAGAACAGCACGCGGTCGGCGAAGTCATGGGCGAAACCCATTTCGTGGGTGACCAGAAGCATGGTCATGTCGGTCTCGTCGGCCAGCCGTCGCATGACGTTCAGCACCTCTTCGACCAGTTCCGGATCGAGCGCCGAGGTGACCTCGTCGAACAGCATGATCCTGGGCGACAGTGCCAGCGCCCGCGCAATCGCCACGCGCTGCTTCTGGCCGCCGGAAAGCTGCGCGGGCATCGCCCTGGCCTTGTCGGCCATGCCGACCATGTCGAGCAGTTCCATGGCGCGCTTCTGTGCCTGCGCCTTCGGCACGCCCTTGGTCAGCATCGGCGCCAGCGTCACGTTGTCGAGCACGCATTTGTGCGGAAACAGGTTGAAGAGCTGGAACACCATGCCGATCTTCTGGCGCATCCTGGCCAGATGCCGCTCGTCGGCCGGCACCAGCTTGCCCCCGCGCTCCATGTGGTAAAGCTGCTCCCCCTCGACCTCGATATGGCCGCCGTCGATGCGTTCCAGCGTCATGAGGATGCGCAGGATCGTGGTCTTGCCCGAACCCGAGGGGCCGATCAGCGCCAGCTTCTCGCCGGGCATGACCTGCATCGACAAGCCGTCCAGCACCTTGAAGGCACCGAAGCTCTTGGAGATTGAATCGATCCTGACGATGGGTTCGGCCAATGTCTTCCCCGCTCAAGAGGATGTTCCGGCCTTTACGATGCGGACGACTTCAAATCATGTCAATTGCCAAAATAATATCATGACAATATTTGCGGGATCGTCATTTTCCGAGCGGAAACCTGCGCTCCTAGATCGCCAGCAGCAGATGCTCCGGATCGGCCAGCAGCAGCCGGGTGACGACTCCGAGCCCGGTGCGCAACTCGCTTTCGGTGGTCGAGCCGAGCGAAATGCGCACCGCCGGTTGCCATGGTCCCTCCGCGATGCGGAAGGAAGCGCCGGGCGCGATGGCCACGCTTTGCAGGCGCGCCTGCGCGACGAATCCTTCCTCGGCGCGGCCATCCGGCAGCGGCAGCCAGATATGCAGGCCATCGCGATGGGCGCGGAAGGCAATCCCCTCCAGCGCCTCGGCGGCGATGGCGAGGCGGCGGCGCACGGCCTCGCGCTGCCAGCGCACCAGCTCCATGGCGGTGCCGTCGCTCACCCATTTGGTGGCGATCTCGGCCACCATGGGTGTCGCCATCCAGTTCGTCACCAGATGCCGGTTGGCGGCGGCCGTGACGTAGCGGTCCGGCACGGCCAGATAGCCGATGCGCAGGCCCGGCACGGTGATCTTGCTGAACGAGGTGACGTAGAGCGTGCGCTCCGGCGCGAAATGGGCGACGGGCGGGGCGCGATCCTCGACCAGCGGGCCGAGCACGTCGTTCTCGATGATGGCGATGTCGTGCCGGCGCGCCACTTCGGCCAGTTGCGAGCGGCGCACCGAACCCATCAGCGATGCCGTGGGATTGATGACCGAAGGCTGCACGAACACGGCGCGGATGCTGCTCTGGCGGCAGGCCGCATCGAGCGCCTCGGGCACGATGCCCTCGTCGTCGATGGGCAGCCCTTCCAGGTTGAAGCCGAGATAGCGCGCCAGCGGCACCAGCGTGTGATGACCGATGGCCTCGGCGGCCACGGTGGAACCGGGCGGGGCGACGCTCATCAAGGCCACAGTCATGCCCCCGGTGGCGCCGTTGGTCAGCGTGACGTTCTGCGGCGAGACCTCCAGTCCGCAGGCGCGCAGCCATTCCACTGCGACGGCGCGGTGGCGGGGAAACACCATGTTGGGGCGGAACGACAGCGCCGAGCTGGCCGGCAGTTCCCCCGCCAGCCAGGCCAGCCCCTGTTTCAGCCGTTCCAGATGCATCGGCTCGCACACCGGCTTGAGGATCGACAGATCGATGACCTCACCGGGCCGCTCGGGCAGATAGGGCGGGTCGGGTTCGCGGCGCTGGGTCTGCACGAAGCTGCCGCGGCCGATTTCCCCGACGACGAGGTCGCGCCTGATCAGCTCCTCATAGGCGCGGCTCACCGTCTGCACCGAAAGCCCCAGCTCGTCGGCCAGCGCCCTGTGGGTGGGCAGGCGCTCGCCATTTCTGAGCCGGCCGTCATGGATGGCGCGAGCGAACTGGTCGGCCAGCGACAGATAGGCAGGGCGGCGGATCAGGGCCGGGTCGGGGCGCCATTGTGTCATGACTTCATTAGAGATCGAAATCAGTTCAATTGACAATCGAAATCATTCGCCATCATGGTGCGGTCGCAGCACGAAACCGGAACGCCATGGCCGCCACGAAGCTAGACGCCACAGACCTGAAGATCCTCGACGCGATCCAGCGCGACGGGCGCATCACCAAGCTGAAGCTCGCCGAGCAGGCAGGGCTGTCGCCAACACCGTGCTGGATGCGGCTGGCGCGGCTGGAAAAGGCCGGCATCGTCACCGGTTATCACGCCCGCATCGCCGTGCGCGCGATCGCGCCCGTCACCAGCGTTCTGGTGGAAGTGACGCTCGCCAATCACCGGCAGGCGGACTTCGACCGTTTCGAACGGGTGGTGCGCGATACGCCCGAAATCGTCGCCTGCTGGTCGGTCGGCGGTGGCGTCGACTACCTGCTCAAGGTGATGACACGCGACATCGACGCCTATCAGCGCCTGATCGATTCGCTGCTCGAACGCGAAATCGGCATCGACCGCTATTTCACCTACATCGTCACCAAGACCGTCAAGGACGACACGGTGCTGCCCCTGGCTGAACTGGCCGGCCCGGCCGGCTAGAGCATTTTGCAGTCAGACGGAATCGTCCGACGTCGCATAAATGCGGCTGAGACAAACAGATGGAGCGGACGCCCGGATTTATCCGGACGTCCGCCGCTCTAAGCGCTGGCAGAGACATCGCGCGTCATCCGGGCATGAAATAGAGACTTTCTCCATGCCGCCCGGCCGGAACGGACCCTTTCTCCCCTCTCCCTGCCTAGACTGCTCCCGTCACAGGGAGGCCCCGCCATGTCCGCGCATTTTTCCCGCCAGCAGCGCCACGAGGCGCTCGACCGTCTCGTCGACCGGCGGCTTTACCGCGAACTCGCCTATGTCGGCGGCCACTGGACGGCCAGCGCGGCGGCCCGCAGCTTCGAGGTCACGGACCCGGCCAGCGGCGCGACACTGGCCTTCGTGGCGGCGCTGGACGAAGGGCAGACCGCAGACGCCATATCGGCGGCGCACCGGGCTTTTCCCTCATGGCGCGCCCTGCTGCCGCAGGAGCGCTCGCGCCTGCTGCGCGCCTGGTACGAACTGATCGTCGCCGCCAGGGAAGACCTCGCCTTGCTGATGACGCTCGAACAGGGCAAGCCGCTCAGGGAGGCGCGGGGCGAGATCGACTATGCCGCTTCCTTCGTCGAATGGTATGCGGAAGAAGCCAAACGGCTGAACGTGGAAGGCGTGACCAGCCATCTGCCCGGCGCGGAGATGGCGGTGCGGCGCGAGCCGCTCGGCGTCGTCGGCGTGGTGACGCCGTGGAACTTCCCGTCCGCCATGCTGACGCGCAAGGCCGCCGCAGCGTTGGCCGCCGGCTGCACCATCGTGGCGCATCCCTCCTCGCAAACGCCGCTGTCGGCGCTGGCGCTGGCCGAGCTTGGCGAACGTGCCGGTCTGCCGGCGGGCGTGTTCAACATCCTCACCGGCGCGGCGGCGCCGGTTGTCGGCACGCTGTGCGCGGACAGCCGCGTGCGGGCGCTGAGCTTCACCGGCTCGACCGAGATCGGGCGGAGGATCGCGGCCCAATGCGCGCCAACCGTGAAGCGGCTGGTGATGGAACTGGGCGGCCATGCGCCGCTGATCGTCTTCGCGGATGCCGATCCGGAGCGCGCCGCGCAGATCGCGCTCGACGCCAAATTCGCCACGTCCGGGCAGGACTGCCTTGCCGCCAACCGCATCTATGTGGAGCGGCCTCTGTACGACGCCTTCTGCGCGGCTTTCGCCCGCCGCATCGCGGCGCTGAAGGTGGCGGAGGGGCTTGCCCCCGGCGCGGACATCGGCCCGCTGATGCATGAGCGGGCCATCGCCAAGGTCGAGGAGCAGGTCGCCGACGCACTGGCGCGCGGGGCGCAGCTTGTCTGCGGCGGATCACGCCATGAGGCCGGGCCGCTGTTCTTCCAGCCGACGCTGCTGGCCGGCGTGCCCGACGATGCGCTCATCATGCGCGAGGAAACCTTCGGGCCGGTCGCCGCCGTCACCGCTTTCGATCACGAGGACGAGGTCGTCGCGCGCGCCAATGACACCGAATATGGCCTCGTTGCCTATGTGGTGACGGAGAACGGCGCCCGGCAGCGCCGCATGGCCAATGCGCTGGACTATGGCATGGTCGCCATCAACCGCGTCAGGATCACCGGCGCGCCGGTTCCCTTCGGCGGCGTCAAGCAATCCGGGCTCGGCCGTGAAGGCTCCCGCCACGGGATCGAGGTCTTCACGGACCTCAAATATATCTGCCTCGACCTGGCATGAGCCGGCCGGCGCAATCTGCAAAGGAGAACATGATGCTCGACAAGTCCAACGAACTCGCCGCCTGGGATCGCGACCACTTCTTCCACCCGTCCACCCATATGGGCATGCACGCGCGCGGCGAGACGCCGAACCGCATCATGGCCGGCGGCGAGGGCGTGACGGTGTGGGACACCGACGGCAGGAAGAGCATCGATGCCTTTGCCGGGCTCTATTGCGTCAATGTCGGCTATGGCCGCCAGAAGATCGCCGACGCCATTGCCGGGCAGGCCAAGGAGCTCGCCTATTATCACGCCTATGTCGGCCACGGCACCGATGCCTCGATACGGCTGGCCAAGATGATCATCGACCGTGCGCCGCAAGGCATGAGCCGCGTCTATTTCGGCCTGTCGGGCTCGGACGCCAACGAAACCAACATCAAGCTGATCTGGTACTACAACAATGTGCTCGGCCGGCCCGAGAAGAAGAAGATCATCTCGCGCTGGCGCGGCTATCACGGCTCGGGCGTCATGACCGGCTCGCTGACCGGTCTCGCCGCATTCCACAACGCCTTCGACCTGCCGCGCGCCCCGATCCTGCATACCGAAGCGCCCTATTATTTCCGCCGTGAGGATCGCTCGCTGTCGCAAGAACAATTCTCGCAATATTGCGCCGACAGGCTGGAAGAGCTGATCCTCGCCGAAGGGCCGGACACCGTCGCCGCCTTCATCGGCGAGCCGGTTCTGGGCACCGGCGGCATCGTGCCGCCGCCTGCCGGCTACTGGCCGAAGATTCAGGCGGTGCTCGACAAATACGACATCCTGCTCGTCGCCGACGAGGTGGTGACCGGCTTCGGGCGGCTGGGCTCGATGTTCGGGTCCGACCATTACGGCATGAGGCCCGACCTCATCACCATCGCCAAGGGGCTGACCTCGGCCTATGCGCCGCTCTCCGGCGTCGTCGTCGGCGAGAAGATGTGGGAAGGACTGGTCAAGGGTTCCGACGCGCTCGGCCCCATCGGCCATGGCTGGACCTATTCCGCCCATCCGATCTGTGCCGCGGCCGGCGTCGCCAATCTGGAACTGATCGACGAACTCGATCTGGTGACCAACGCCGGCGAAGTCGGCCACTGGTTCAGGGATGCGCTGCAACAGGCTCTCGGCGGGCACCCGAATGTCGGCGAGGTACGCGGCGAAGGTCTGCTGGCGGCGGTCGAATTCGTCAAGGATCGTGACGACCGTACCTTCTTCGATGCCGCCGACAAGATCGGCCCGCAGGTGGCGGCGGCCTTGGCCGAGCGCGGCGTCCTCGGCCGGGCGATGCCGCAGGGCGACATCCTTGGCTTCGCCCCGCCGCTCTGCCTGACGAAGGAGGAGGCCGACACCATCGTCGCAAAGACAGCGGATGCGGTGAAGAGCGTGCTGGGCTGAGTTTCCGACTCCGACAATATCCCTTGCGGCAAACGGGCATGACCGAAATGACAAAACCTCCCCTCCCCCAGACCATGGCGGCCGTCCTGCTGACCGGCCATGGCGGGCTCGGCAAGCTCGTCTACCGCACCGATGTTCCCGTGCCGAAACCCGCGCCCGGCGAGGTGCTGGTGAAAGTCACCGCCTGCGGCATGAACAACACCGACGTGTGGGTGCGTGAAGGCGCCTATGGCACGGAGGAGGATGCCGCCGCCGTCTCCACATGGCGCCGGCAGGGCAACACGCTGACCTTCCCGCGCATACAGGGCGCCGACACCGTGGGGACCATCGTCGCCACAGGCGAAGGCGTTCCTTCGCACCGCATCGGAGAGCGGGTGATGGTGGACTTCTCCATCTACAACCGCGACGACGATTCTCTGGCCGACATCGACTATATGGGCCATGGCCGCGACGGCGGCTATGCAGAGTATCAGGCGGTGCCGGCCGAGAACGCCCATGCCGTCGACACCGATCTGACCGACATCGAACTGGCCACCTTCTGCTGCGCCTACCTTACCGGCGAGCACATGCTGGAGCGTGCCGGGCTGAAGCAGGGCGAGCGCGTGCTGGTGACGGGCGCGTCCGGCGGTGTCGGCTCGGGCATCGTGCAGCTTGCCCGCGCCCGTGGCGCCATTCCCTATGCCGTGGCCGGCAAGGGAAAGGAACAGGCCATTCTCGACATCGGCGCGGAAAAGGTCGTCACGCGCGGCGTTGCCGACCTGCCGGAAGCGGTTGCCGAAGCCACCGGGGGGCGGCCGATCGACGTGGTGGCCGATCTGGTCGGCGGGCCGATGTTCAACGACCTGTTGCGCATCCTGCGCCCGGAAGGGCGCTACACCACCGCCGGCGCCATCGCCGGGCCGGTCGTGCAGCTCGACCTGCGAACCATGTATCTGAAGCAGTTGCAGCTTCATGGCTCCTCTCAAGGGACGCGCAAGGATTTCCGGCGTCTGGTGCGCTATATCGAGGAAGGCAAGATCCGGCCTCTGGTGGGCGGTGTTTACCGGCTGTCGGATTTCCACCGCGCCCAATCGGATTTCATGAAGAAGGCATTCGTCGGCAAGCTGGTCGTCGTTCCCGATGCCGTCCACACTCCTGACGGAATTGCCAAAGATTGAAAGGGATACTGGCGCAACACCTGATTGTTGCCAGCAGGATTCTTCGGCTGTGGCATGCCGGTGATGATCACGCCACCGATGGACTGATTTATCGCAGCCTGCAACTTCGGCCGCAGGCTCAAGGCGCTGAAGGGCCTCACACTTTATGAATTCATCTGCAAGCGATGGACTTCGGAGCCGGATCGGTTCAGCATCGATCCAACCCACCAAATGCCGGGACTGAGCAACTAGCGCGGATCAGGCGCCGACGCTGCCGGTCGTCCCGGCAACGGGCGGCTTCAGGCCGTTGCCTCTGTCCTTCGCGATGCCGTCGAGGCTGGTGATGCCGCACAGCGCCGCGGCGGCATCCAGCTCGGCAGCGAGCAGCCGCAGGAAGACGGCCAGCCCTTCCTCCCCGTCTGCGGCCAGGGCATAGGCGTAGGCGCGCCCGAGCAGGCAGGCATCCGCGCCGTTCTGCAGCGCCTTCAGCACGTCGCCGCCGCGCCGGATGCCGCCGTCGAACAGGATGTCGGCCCTGCCGGAAACGGCTTCCGCGACTTCGGGCAGCGCGCGGATCGTGGAGCGGGCGCCGTCGAGCTGGCGGCCGCCGTGGTTCGACACGACCACGGCATCCGCGCCGCAATCCACGGCGATGCGGGCGTCCTGCGCACACAGTATGCCCTTCACCACCAGCCGCCCGCGCCAGCGGGCGCGCAGCCAGCCGAGGCCGCTGCGGTCGAAGGCCGGGTCGATCTGCCCGGCGAGGAAGGCGGCCTGCTCGAGATAGGTGCCGCCGGCCTCGGGCCAGCCCTCGGCCAGCATCATGGCCGGCAGGCCGTGGCGCAGCCGTTCCACGCACCAGTGCGGATGGCTGGCGAGATCGGCCAGGATGCGCAGGTCCGGCCGGGTGATGCGCCGCAGCCCGTTGCGCAGGTCGCGCTCGCGGATGCCGGAAACGGCGGTGTCCACGGTCACGAACAGCGTGCCGAAGCCGGCGCCTGCAACGCGCTCCAGTATCGCCCCGGTGCGTCCCCTGTCCTTCAGCACGTAAAGCTGGAAGGCGTCGCTGCCCGATCCGTGCGGAAGGTCTTCCGGCCGGGTCACGGCAAAGGAAGAGAGGCATGCGGAAACGCCGGCGCGAAAGGCGGCCGCTTCGCTGCCGGCGCGGAACAGGCCGAGCGAGCCGACGGGGCCGAGCATGACCGGCATGGCATGGCGGACGCCGAGAAAAGTGGCGTCAAGCGAGCGGGAGGAGACGTCGCGCAGCGCGCGCGGTTCGAGGCCGGTTTGCGCCAGATCGGCGATATTGGCGGCCATGGTGGTTTCGCCGCTGGCACCCCCATCCAGATAGTCGAAGAGGATGCGCGGCAGGCGTCGTTGGGCGGCGCGGCGAAAATCCTCGCAGGACGCGAACCGCGCCAGCCGGTTGCCCGCCGTCACCGCATGGCTTCCCGCGCCGCCTTCAGAACCGCGCCGGAGTGCAGCAGATCCGTCACCGCATGCAGGCGCGGATAAAGCACCTTGTCGCGCTCGAGGTGATCGATCGGGCGGCCGTCGGTGGCTGCGCTGGCGCGCAGCAGCTCCAGCACCGCGCGGCTGGCGGGGGCGAGCGCGTCGGCGCCCAGCTTGCGTTCAGCCAGCCGCAGCTCCAGGGCCTGCGCCGCCATCAGCACCTCGATGGCCACGACGTTCTCGATGTTCTTCACCACCTGCCTGGCGTGCCTGCCGGCATTGTTGGCCATCGACACGTGGTCTTCCTGGTTGGAACAGGTGGGGATGGAATCGACGCTGTCGGGATGCGCCAGCGTCTTGCAGTCCGAGACGAGCGCGGCCGCCAGATATTGCGGCAGCATGTAGCCGCAATCCATGCCCACATGCTCGCTTGCAACCAGCATGTCCGGCAGCCCCCGGTTCAGCGTGCCGTCGTTCAGGCGGAACAGCCGCCGTTCGGCGATGTTGCCGATCTCGGTGACGACGATGGACAGGAAGTCGGCGGCGAAGGCGATGTACTCGGCATGGAAATTGCCGCCGGAAACGGCTTTCAGGCTTCGTCCGGGCAGCTTGTCGGCGAAGATGAGCGGGTTGTCGGTCGCGGCGTTGATCTCCGTTTCCACTATCCCGCGCACGAAACGCAGCGTGTCGCGCACCGGACCCAGCACCTGCGGCGTGCAGCGCAGCGAATAGGCATCCTGCGGCGGCTGGCGTTCGGGATCGCGGCCGATGCCGCCGTCGATGAGGGTGCTGCCGTCGAGCAGCGCGCGGATGTTGGCAGCACTTTCGATCTGGCCGGCATGGCCGCGCGCCTCGTGCAGTTCGGGAATGAAGGCGTCGCCGAAGCCCATCAGCGCCTCGATCGACATGGCTGCCGCAACCTCGGCCGTGGCCAGCAGGTTCTCGGCATCGGCCAGCGCCAGCGCCGTCTGCGCGGTGGAGAAGGACGTGCCGTTGAGCAGCGCCAGCCCTTCCTTGGCGCCGAGCACGATGCGCCCGATGCCGGCCGCTTCCATCGCGGCGACGCCGGACATCAGTTCGCCGCGATGGCGCGCCATGCCGCTGTCGAGCACTTCCTCGCCGGCCTCGTCACGGGACATGACCAGCGCCACATGGGCAAGCGGGATGAGATCGCCGCTGGCGCCGAGCGAGCCATATTCGGGCACAGCGGGGATCACGTCACGCGCCAGCATGTCGAGAATGGTCTCGACCACCACGTCGCGCACGGCGGAATAGCCGCGCGTGAGGCTGGCGGCGCGGATCAGCATGGCCGCGCGCACCACCTCGTCATCGAGATGCCGGCCGACGCCGGCGGCGTTCGAGATCACCAGCCGCCGCGACAGGTCGCGCGCCTGCGCCGAGGTCCTGAACGCCTGCCGGCCGGAAAGCGAGCCGAACCCGGTATTGATGGAATAGATCGCCTGCGCCGGCTCGCCCCGGTCCATCCGGGCCGACAGCTCCGCCACCCAGTCCGCGCTCGGCCGCATCGCGGCGCGCGCCGCGTCGGAGAGGTCCACAGGCCGGCCGTGACGCGCCACCGCCATGAGGTCGTCGAGGGTTACGGCTTCCGGGCCGAGTTGCAGCGCCTTGCCCATTTCTATGTCCTCTCCTGAATTTCACGCCATGCCGCCGCTGCGGCGAGAACGGCGGCCGTATCGGCATCGTTGCCGGTGGTGATGCGCACGCCTTCGTCGGCGAAGCAGCGCACCGCGATGCCCGCATCCCTGAAATGCGCGGTGAGCGCCGCGGCCTGCCCGCCAACGGCAAGCCACAGGAAATTGGCCCGCGATTGCGCGACCGGGAAACCCAGCGCGCACAGGCCGGACGCCATGCGCCCGCGCTGACTGGCGTTGTTCTGCGCCCGCGCCTCCACCGCTTCGGGAGCCTCCAGGGCGGCCAGTGCCGCGGCAACCACCGGGGCGGGCAGCGGGAACGGCGGGGCCACGGCATGCAGGGCGTTGACGATCCGCGGGTCGGCCAGACAGTAGCCTGCACGCAACCCGGCAAGGCCCCACGCCTTGGAGAAGGTGCGCAGGATCACGAGATTGCCATGGCGCGTGAGACGCCGGGCCGGCGAGACCGCGACGGTGCCGGCGTCATCGGCATAGTCGGCATAGGCTTCGTCGAGCACCACGAGCACATGGGCCGGCAAGGCCGCGATCAGGGCGTCCAGTTCGTCGGCATCGAGCGCCGTGCCGGTCGGATTGTTGGGGTTGCACAGGATCGCCACCCGGCAGCCGGCCCCCACGGCGTTGCATATCGCCGCCGGATCGGCGCGGTGCTCGTTGTCGAGCGGCACCTCGACCAGTCGCGCGCCGGCCAGGCCGGCAATGATCGGATAGGCTTCGTAGGAGCGCCACGGCACGACGATCTCGTCGCCCGGATCGCACCATGCGCGCACGATCTGGTCGAGCAGGACGATCGAGCCGGCGGCGACCGCGACCATGTCCGCGCCGACGCCATGGCGGCGCGCCAGAGCTTCGGCCAGCGCCTCGCCGCGCAGGTCGGGATAGCGGTTGCCTCCCGACAATGCGGCCATCGCTGCCTCCACCACGGCGGGCGACGGCCCTTCCGGGGCCTCGTTGGAGCCGAGACGGTGGCGGAACGCCTGCCCCTGCCCCGCCCGCCCCCTGCCGTAGCCCGGCAGGCCGTCGAGCCTGCCGCTGGCAGGCGGCACCCGTGTATCGACATCTGTCATCGCCGGATCTCAGAAGAGCCTGGAAGGCAGCCAGGTGGCGATGCCCGGCATGAAGTAGACGATCATGACGGCCAGCAGTTGCAGACCCACGAAAGGTACCGCGCCCAGCCAGATCGCCTGCGTCGTCACGGAAGCGGGAGCGACGGAGCGAAGATAGGCCAGCGTGTAGCCTACGGGCGGGGTGAGGAATGAGGTCTGCATCACCATGGCCACCAGCGTGCCGAACCAGATCGGGTCCACGCCACCTGCGAGGATCGGAGGTCCCACCACCGGAATGGCAATGATGGTGATCTCGACATAATCGAGGAACATGCCGAGGAAGAACATCAGAACCAGAACCGCGATCAGCGCGCCGTTCGGGCCGCCGGGAACGGCGTCCAGCATCCGCTCGATGCGCACGTCGCCGCCCAGCCCCCGGAATACCAGGGAAAACAGCGTGGCTCCGATCACGATGGTGAAGATCATCGCGGTGGTGCGTGCCGTCGAGCTCATGGAAGCCCACAGGATGCGGTCACGGAACAGTTCGACCCAGATCACCGCAAGCGAAAGGAATGAGATGAGGGCCACGACACCGGCGAACTTCAGCATGTTCTGGTCAAAGGCGCTGGCATTGGGACGTCCGAGGCGCAGATCGTAGCGCGCCGCCAGAAAGAACAGCAGCGCCACGCCGGCGACCGCCACCCAGGTTGCCCAGCGGTTGCGCCCGCTGCGCATTCCCGCAAGGATGGTCGCGCCCACGGCGCCTACAGCCGCCCCTTCGGTCGCGGTGGCCACGCCGCCGAGGATGGAGCCCAGCACGGCGATGATTAGGGCCAGCGGCGGAAACAGCACTTTGAACACGTCTTTTGCGCCCAGCCTGCCATTCCCGTCCCGCTCGTCCACCGCCGCCGCCTCGCGCGGCAGGGCAGGGCAGAGCTCGGGGCGGATGTAGCCGATGAAGAGCTGATAGAGGATATAGATGCCGACGAGCATCAGGCCCGGCAACAGCGCACCGGAGAACAGTTCGCCGACACTGACTGTCTTGGCGGCGAAATTGCCCATCTTGTGCTGTGCCTGCTGATAGGCCGAGGCGAGAACCTCACCCATGATGATGATCACCGTCGAGGGCGGGATGATCTGGCCGAGCGTGCCGGCCGAGCAGATGACGCCGCTCGAATAGGCGGGGCCGTAGCCATAGCGCAGCATCACGGGAAGCGCCATGAGCCCCATCGTCACGGTGGTGGCTCCGACGATTCCGGTCGAGGCGGCCAGAAGCGCGCCAACCAGCGTCACCGAGATTCCCAGCCCTCCGCGCACGCCGCCGAACAGCGCGCCCATGGTGCGCAGAAGATCCTCGGCTATGCGCGAGCGTTCGAGCACCATTCCCATGAAGATGAAGAGCGGAATGGCGATGAGCGTCTCGGAGATCATCGTGTTGAAGACGCGTGTCGGCAGGGCGCCGATCAGGTTGAAGTTGAGAACGCCCAGATACCAGCCGATGACGGCGAAGACGGCGGCGGTGCCGGCCAGCACGAAGGCGATCGGGGCTCCGGTCATTACCGCGACGCACAGCGCCGCGAACATGAGAAGATCAAGCGGCAGGCTTTCCATGTCAGGCGCTTCCGGTCCGGTTGTCGAAGACGGCGACGTCGCTGCCGCCGATCACGGCGATGGCGCGCAGCAATATGGCCAGCGACTGGATCACCAGCAGCGCGACGAAGGCCAGGATAACCGTCTTGAGCAGATAGATGGCGGGCAAACCGCCGAAGAAGAGCGCACCCTCGCGGATGGCCCAGGCGGCGCGAACGTAAGGCCAGCCGAACCAGCCCAGTATGATGCACAACGGCATGATGCCGAACAGCACGCAGCCAAGGTCGACCCAGGCTCTGGCCCGGGCCGATGCCTTCGCGTAGAACATGTCTACACGCACATGATCGTCGCAGAGATAGGAATAGCCCACCATGAGCATGAACAGCGTGGCGTGGGCGTAGGTTACCGAATCCTGGAGCATGCTGTTGGTGGAGTGGAACACGTAGCGCAGTCCCACCGTCGAGAATTTCAGCAGGACGACCGCCGCCACCAGCCACGGGAGCGTTTGCCCCAGTACGCGAGACGGCCAGTCCAGCACACGGCTGATGGCGACAAGTCGGTTCATGATCGCGCCATCCTCAGCCTTCGGCGAAAGGAAGGGTGCGCGCGTTCATCTCGCCGGCGAAGGCATAGGGTGCGTATTCCGCCATCAGGTTGCGGAACTTGGCATAGCTTCCCATGACCTCGCGCACCACCGGATCGGGATCGGCCAGCAGTTCCTCGACCATCTCGTTGGCGGCGACGGCCAGACCCTCGACGATGGGTTGCGGCACGAGGCGGACATTGACGCCATGCTCGGCCTTGAGGATGCGCACCGTCTTGGCGTTGTTGATCTCGTAGTCCATGGTGGTCTCGTCCGCCGCCGACATCGCCACTGTCTTGACGATGAGTTTCAGATCGTCCGGCAGCGCATTGTAGGCGGAAGCGTTCATCACGATCTCCTCCGTGGAGGAGGGCTCGCCGGGGCCGGGGCCGTAATAGTTCTTGGCGATCTGATGGAAGCCGAAGGAGAAGTCGTTCCACGGGCCCACGAACTCTCCCGCGTCGATGGTGCCGGACTGAAGCGCCTGGAATACCTCGCCGCCCGGCAGCGTGACCACCGCGACGCCGACACGGCGCAGCATCTCGCCCGCGAAGCCGGTGGTGCGGATGCGCAGGCCGCGCAGGTCATCGAGCGTGTGGATCTCGTTGCGGAACCAGCCGAACCACTGCGGGCCCGTGCCGCCGGCGAGGAAGCCCTTGAGGCCGAAGCCGTCATAGATGTTGTCGTAGAGCTCCTGGCCGCCGCCCCAGTACATCCAGCCCAGCTGCTCGAACATGGTGAGGCCGAAGGGGAAGGAGCCGAACAGGCCGATCGCCTTGTTCTTGGAAATCCAGTAGGCCGGAACCGAATGGTAGATCTGCGCCACGCCCTGCGAGACGGCATCGAAGACGCCGAAGGCCGGAACGATCTCGCCCGCGCCATGCACGTTGATGACCAGCCTTCCGCCCGAAAGGTCGGTGATGCGCTTGGCGATGCGCCTTGCGCTGTCGTCGAGGCCGGGGGCCCCGGTCGGCCAGGACGTGACCATGTCCCACTCGATCCGGCTCTGCGCGATCGCTGGCGCAGCCAGGCCCGCTCCAGTCGCGGCAACAGCCGCTCCGCTAAGGAAATTTCTCCTGTGCACAGTGCGTTCTCCCATTTATGTTTAGTTGTATATATCAATCAGTATCAATCGCGATTTGCGAATGTGTCAAGACAAAAATGACGTGCGCAAGGAGCAAGTTTGTAAAGCCGGATTATCCTGTATGATTTTTTTGGCGGCGCTCAGTGCGGAACGGTCATGCGTCCGGCAAGGCTGAACCGGGTTCCGGGGTGGAGCAGCCGCGCGCTGGTGGCGATCAGGCCGCGCGACCATGTGCGGCGGCGCAGGAGCAGCAGCGGTTCGCCGGGCTGCATCTCGAGCAGGGCACGCGACTGCTCGTCGGCGGTCACGGCCTGGATCACGTGCTCGACCTCTTTAAGCGGGCCCATGGCCATCAGGTGCTCGTTGGGGGTGATGCGGGTGAAATCCTGTTCCAGATAGTCCGGCGCAAACAGCGGATTGACGTAGCGATCCTCGATCTGCAGCGGCCGCCCGTTCTCCCGGTGCACGAGGAGCGAGTGGAAAACGGTCGATCCCGGCACGACATTCATCTCCGTTGCCAGCGAAAGATCGCAATTTATAGCCTCCATGACATGCACATCGGTGGTGTGGCGATTGCCGCGGGCCTCGATCTCGGCATGGATATTGCGCAGCTCCAGAAAGGTCGACTGGCTGCTCCTGGGGGCGACGAAGGTGCCCGCGCCCTGCTTGCGCATCAGCACGCCGGCCGCCGAGAGGTCGCGCAGGGCGATGTGGATCGTCATGCGCGACGCGCCGAGCTGCTCCACAAGCTGCGCCTCCGACGGGATCCGGGTGCCTTCCGGCCATTCGCCCGAATCGATCTTCTGCAGCACATAGTTGCGGACCTGCTGGCCCAGCGACAGCGCAATGCCGTCCGCATCCGTGGCGTTGCCAAATCCGACTGCTCTAGTCCGTTTGTTCATGTCTCACTCGCCTGTGGCTGTCTGCGACTTGTCATAACACGTTAAAGCCGACTGGCCCGATAATCCAGAAGTTGCATAAAAAAGACCCTGCCCCTCGTCTTGACAAGGGTTGGCGGTTCCAATTATACAAACTTGTATATACCAATATATGATAACCAAGAGAGGAGACCTCGATGGGAAAGCCTGAAATTCTGTATTCCGTCCGCGCCATGGGTGGGAACAATCTGCGCTGCAAGGGCTGGAAGCAGGAAGGCATCCTGCGGATGCTTGAAAACAACATGGAGAACGCCGAGCACCCGGAGGAGCTGGTGATCTACGGCGGCATCGGAAAATGCGCCCGCAACTGGGAAAGCTATCACGCCATCGTAAAGTCGTTGCAGGAGCTTGAAAACGACGAAACGCTGGTCGTGCAGTCGGGCATGCCGGTGGCGGTGTTCCGCACCAATACGCTCGCCCCGCGCGTGGTCATGGCCACCACCAACATCATGAAGGCCACCTGGCCGGTCTTCTACGACCTCCAGGACAAGAACCTGACGATCTACGCCCAGTACACGGCGGCGCCGTGGGAATATATCGGCACGCAGGGCGTGATCCAGGGCACCTTCCAGACCCTCGTCGCGATCCGCGACCAGAAGTTCGGCGGCGACATGCGCGGCCGCATCCTGCTCACCGCCGGCATGGGCGGCATGGGCGGCAACCAGCCGCGCGCCATGACGATGCTGGGCGGCGTGTGCATCTGCGCCGACGTCGACGAGAAGGTCGTCAAGCACCGGCTGGAGGTCGGCTATTGCGACGTGATCGTCCACGACTTCGACGAAGCCGTGCGCATGGCGAAGGAAGCGGCGGCGGAAAAGCGCCCGCTGGGCATCGCCCTGATGGGCAACGCGGCCGAGGTTCTGCGCAAGGCGCGCGACACCGGTTTCGCCCCCGACATCATCACCGACATGACCCCGGCGCACGATCCGCTGTCCTACATCCCCGAGGGCCTGACCGTCGAAGAGGCGAGAGAGCTGCGCAAGGCCGACCGCGACGAATATTTCCGCCGCGCCGGCGCTTCGATGATCGAGCAGCTTTCGATCATGAACGAGTTCTACGACCGTGGCGTGCAGGTGTTCGAGTACGGCAACTCGCTGCGCAAGGAAAGCCGCGACGCGGGCATGCCGGTGGACGAGGCCATGAAGATCCCCGGCTTCGTGGCGGCCTATATCCGTCCGCTGTTCTGCGAGGGTCGCGGACCGTTCCGCTGGATCTGCCTGTCGCGCGATCCGCAGGATCTCGCCCGTCTCGACGATCTGGTCGAGGAAATGTTCGCGGATGACGAGCTGGTCACCGGCTGGATCCGCCTTGCCCGCAAGCATATCCCGATCGAGGGTCTGCCGGCGCGCATCTGCTATCTGGGCTTCGGCCAGCGCAAGGCGTTCGGCATGCGCGTCAACGAGCTGGTGCGTTCGGGCGAGCTCAAGGGCCCGGTGGCCTTCTCCCGCGACAATCTCGACTCCGGCTCGATCGTCAACCCGACCTTCGAATCCGAGCGGATGAAGGATGGCAGCGACCTGATCTCCGACTGGCCCTATCTCAACGCGCTGCTCAACGTCGCGGCGGGTGCCGATCTGGTCGCCATTCAGGAGAACTACTCGATGGGCGAGGCCGTCCACACCGGCGTGACCATGATCGCCGACGGCTCCGACGAGGCAGACGTGCGGCTCGCCGCCTGCCTCACCACGGACTCCGGCATCGGCGTGGTTCGCCATGCGCAGGCCGGCTACGACATCGCCCGCAAGGCCGCTTCCGAGCGCTTTGCCAAGGATGGCGTCCAGGTTCCGCTGTGGTGGACCCCGACGGCGACCTTCGGGCCCGACGACCTGAAGCGCTAGAGCATTTTGCAGTCAGAGGGAATCGTCTGACGTCGCAGAAATGCGGCCAGGTAAAAATGGAGCAGCGGAAGCAGCGTTCGTCAGAACGCCCGCTGCTCCAAAGGCAAAAGACGGGAGGACACCGACATGGCACGGATCACGGCGCTTATCGAAAACGCAGGGCAGGTTCTGACCTGCGCGGCCGATGCCCCGGACCTTGTCGGCGTCCGGACCGATGCGGCGGTGGCGATCAGCGATGACGTCATCGCCGCCGTCGGCACCCCGGCCGAGATCGCCGCCGCCCACGATCTGGGCGACGCGCAGCGCATCGACGCGGGCGGCGGGCTGGTCATGCCCGGTTTCGTCGATTGCCACACCCATCTCGTCTTCCACCGCTCGCGGGTGGAGGAATATGCGCAGCGCGTGCAGGGCCGCAGCCCTGCCGAAATCCGCGCCATGGGCATTCCCATGGGCATATCGGCCACCGCGCGGATGATGCGCGAGGCCAGCGAGGAGCAGCTTGCCGAAAGCGCCGCCGAGCGGCTGGCGCATATGCTCTCCTTCGGCACCACCACGGTCGAAAGCAAGAGCGGCTACGGCCTCAACACCGCGACCGAGATCAAGATGCTCGAGGTCAACCGTGCGCTGAACATGCGCCAGCCGATCGAGGTCGTTTCCACCTTCCTCGGCGCCCATGAATTTCCCGAGGACCGCAGCCGCGAGGCGTACATCGCCGAGATTCTCGACGAGATGATACCCGAGGTCGCCCGGCGCGGACTGGCCGAGTTCAACGACGTCTATTGCGACGACGGCTATTATACGGTCGCCGAATCCCGCGCGATCCTCGAACGCGGTCTCGAATACGGGCTCAAGGTGAAGATCCACACCGACGCCTATTCCCATATCGGCGGCTCGACCCTTGCGGCCGACCTCCAGGCAGTTTCCGCCGACCACATGAACTACACCGCGCCGGAGGAATATGAGGCGCTGCGCAAGGCCGGCGTGGTGTGCGTGGTCATGCCCGCGCTCGACTTCGCGGTCGGGCATTCGCGCCCCTTCGATGCGCGCGCCATGATGGATGCGGGCCTGACGCTCGCGCTGGCGACCGACATGTGTCCGGGCTGCTGGCTGGAATCCATGCCTTTCGTGGTTCAGCTCGCCTGCCGGCTCTATCGCTTCGGTCCGGCGGAGGCGATCCGGGCGGGAACGCTGCATGCGGCAAGGGCGCTCGATCGCGCCGACCGCATCGGCTCGCTCGAAGCCGGCAAGCAGGCCGACATCGCCATCTTCCCCTATGAGCGCTACGAGGACATGGCCTACCGTCTCGGGCGCGGCCGGGCGCGCACGGTGCTCAAGGCCGGGCGGATCGTGTTCGCCGACGACCGGGAAACCGCATGAGCCCCGTCGAGGTCCTTTCGGGCGACAGCCCGGTCATCCTCGGCCAGCCGCATGGCGGCACCCATGTGCCGGACGCCCTTCTTGGGCGGCTGAACTCCACGGGCCGCGCGCTCGCCGACACCGACTGGCATATCGGACAGCTCTATGACGGGCTCCTGCCCGGGGCGACGGTGGTGCGCGCCACCTTCCACCGCTATGTCATCGACGCCAATCGCAGCCCGGAAGGAACCTCCCTCTATCCGGGGCAGAACACCACGGACCTGTGCCCGCTGACCGACTTCGACGGCGAGGCGATCTGGAACCCCGGTCAGGAACCGTCGCAGGATGAGGTGGCCGCGCGCTGCGGAGCGTTCCACCGTCCCTACCACGAGACGCTGGCTGCCGAAATCGATCGCGTGCGCGCCCGCCACGGCGTCGCCATCCTCTATGACTGCCATTCGATCCGTTCGCGGATTCCGTTCCTGTTTCCGGGAACCCTGCCGGTTTTCTCCATCGGCACCAACGGCGGCGCCTCGTGCTCTCCTGCAATCGAGGGCGCCGCGCACGATGCCTGCCTGCGCGCGCCCGGCTTCGACACCGTCCTCAACGGCCGTTTTCGCGGCGGCTGGACGACGCGTCACTATGGCCGCCCCGGGGAAGGCGTCCACGCAATCCAGATGGAACTTGCCCAGCGCGCCTATCTCGCCGCCGAGGCCGCACCGTGGACATATGACGCCGGCCGCGCCGGGCGGCTGCGCAACGCGCTTCAACCCATTCTTGTCGAACTGGACCGCATTGCCCGTTCGGGCGTGCTCGCCGACCGGAGGAACCCGCAATGACGACGATCTATGAAGTCGAGCACCTGCATCGGCCCGATGGCTGGCTCTCCCCCGGCTACGTCGAGGTCGGTGACGACGGCATCATCCTGTCCATATCCGCCGACCGGCCGGAAGGAGAGGTCGAGCGCCTTGCGGGATATGGGGTGCCGGGCCTGTCCAACCTGCATTCGCACACCTTCCAGCGGGCGCTGGCGGGCCGCACAGAGTTCGTGACCGGCGCGCGCGCCGAGGACAATTTGTGGACCTGGCGCAAGGAAATGTATCGCATGGTCGACCGGCTGACGCCGGAAGACTATGAGGCCATCGCGGCGCTGGTCTATCTGGAAATGCTGCATTTCGGCATGACGGCGGTGTGCGAGTTCCACTATGTCCACCACCAGCCGGGAGGCCGGCCCTATGCCAATCCCGCCGAAATGTCGGACAGGCTCATCGCCGCGGCTTCGGCGACGGGGCTCGGCCTGACCCTGCTGCCGGTGCTCTACGCCCATGGCGGCATCGGCAAGCCGGTGGAGGAAACGCAGAAGCGCTTCGTCCATTCCGTCGACGATTATTTGTCGCTGATCGAAACCCTGCGCAGCCGGCGCGGCGCGCATCGCAATCTGGAGGTCGGCCTCGCCCTCCATTCCCTGCGCGCGGTCACGCCCGATGAAGCGAAGGCCGCGCTGGCGGGCATGCGCGCCATCGACCCGCAGGCGCGGCTTCACATCCATGTCTCCGAGACCACACATGAAGTGCGGGAAGTGGAGGCCGGGCTCGGCGCGCGGCCGGTGCAGTGGCTGCTGGACAATGTCGGCCTCGGGCCGCAGTGGTGCCTTGTCCATGCGACGCATCTCGACGCCGCCGAGATTGCCGGCGCGGCCGCCAGCGGGGCGGTGGCCGGCATCTGCCCGCTGACCGAGGCGACCATGGGCGACGGCTTCTTTCCGCTGGTCGAGTGGCACGAGGCCGGCGGCGCCTGGGGCATCGGCACGGACAGCCACTACTCCACCTCGACGGCGGAGGAGCTGCGGATCCTCGAATGCGGAAAGCGTCTGGAGCTGCGCCGGCGCAATGTGATCGCCCGGCCCCGGGAAGACGGCGGCGAGGTCCACACCGGCCGCCTGCTGTTCGACACGGCGCTGGCCGGCGGCGAGCAGTGCTCGGCGCAGGGCGGCGGCGCGCTGCTGGCCGGCCGCCGCGCCGATCTGGTCATGCTGGACGCCGACAGCCCGGTCCTGCTCGGCCATGGCCCGCGCACCGCGCTCGATGCATGGATACTGGGCGGCACCCGCAATCCGGTGCGCGACGTCATGGTCGCCGGGCAATGGGTCATCCGTGAAGGCCGCCATGCCGGCGAGGAGAAGATCATGGCCGACTATCGCAGGGTGATGGCGAAGCTGTAGGAGCTGCCGCTCGCCGCCATTCCCGTCTGCCCCCTGGCAGGCAGAGCGGCAAGGCAGCGGACAGTTCGTGCCGCACCCCGATGCCGGTCGCAGGGCCGTTCGGCGGCGGTCATCGGCAAGAACTGCTACCGCGCCAGCCCTGACGGGGAGTGAGCCGCGGCCTGCCCCGCTTCCCCGTGCGCCGCCTGCAACGCCGTGATGGCGATCATGTGATAGGCGTCGGTCGCGCTGCATCCCCGCGAGAGGTCGTTGGCGGGCTTGGCCAGCCCCTGGAGGATGGGGCCGATGGCCTCGGCGCCGCCGATGCGCTGGGCGATCTTGTAGCCGATATTGGCGGCGTCCAGATTGGGGAAGACGAAGACGTTGGCCTGCCCGTGCAGGGCGGAGTGGGGCGCCTTGGCGGCGCTGACCGCTTCCACGAAGGCGGCATCGAACTGCAATTCGCCGTCGATGAGCAGATCGGGCGCGGCGGCGCGGGCCAGCCTTGTGGCCTCCACCACCTTCGACACCCGCTCATGCGCTGCACTGCCACCGGTGGAGAAGGACAGCATGGCCACGCGCGCCTCCTCGCCGGTCAGCGCCGCGCAGGAACGGGCGGACGCCAGCGCGATGCCGGCGAGTGCTGCGGCATCCGGATCGACGACCAGCCCGCAATCGGCGAACACGAAGGCGCCCTTCTTCTGATGGTGCGGCTGGCACAGCATCATCAGGAAGAACGAGGAGACGATGGCGACGCCCGGCGCGCGGCCGATGGCCTGCAAGGCGGCGCGCACCGTGTCGGCGGTGGTGGCCACCGCCCCGCCCACCGTGCCGTCGGCCTCGCCCTCGCGCACCATCATGGCGGCGAACAGCAGCGGCGAGCGCAGCGCCTGCATCGCCGCCTGCGCGTCGACGCCCTTGTCCCTGCGCAATTCATGCCAGCCGGCGGCAAGGCGCGGCGTGAGCGCCGAGGTGAGCGGGTCCTCGATGCGCAGGCGGGCGGGATCGGCCCCGCAGGCGGCGAGCTGCGCCTCCACCGCCGCGCGGTTGCCGACGAGCACGATGTCGGCGATGCCGTCATTCGCGGCACGGACGGCGGCCTCGGCGATGCGCGGGTCCTCGCCCTCGGACAGCACGATGCGCCTGCGCGCCCGCTTCGCGGCCTCGATGATGCGTTCGAGCGGCTTCATCGTCCCGGCTCCCCGCCCCTCAGAGCGGGTTCTGGCGCTGCATGTCGGCCTTGTCGACGCCGGCGACAGGCGCCGGCTTCTTCATGGCGTCGCGGCGGAAGGGTTCGCCCAGCTCCTGGTTGAGCACCACTTCGATGAAGGTGGTCGCGCCCTGCGCCTGCGCCGCGCAGGCGGCGCGGATGGCGTCGGTCAGCTTCTGCGGCGTATCGGCCACCACGCCCCTGAAGCCGCAGGCTTCCGCCACCTTCGCGTAGCTGAAGTTGCGGTTCAGCTCGGTGCCGACGAAATTGTTGTCGTACCACAGCGTGGTGTTGCGCTTCTCCGCGCCCCACTGGTAGTTGCGGAACACCACCATGGTGATGGCCGGCCATTCCTCGCGCCCGATGGAGGTCATCTCGTTCATGGAGATGCCGAAGGCGCCGTCGCCGGCAAAGCCCACCACCGGCACGTCCGGACAGCCGATCTTGGCCCCGATGATCGACGGGAAGGCGTAGCCGCACGGGCCGAACATGCCCGGCGCCAGATATTTGCGCCCCTCCCCGAAGGAGGGATAGGCATTGCCGATGGCGCAGTTGTTGCCGATGTCGGTGGACATGATCGCGTTCTTCGGCATGCCCGCCTGAATGGCCCGCCATGCCTGGCGCGGCGACATCAGCCCCGCATCGCGCGCCCGCGCTTCCTCGTTCCAGCTGGTGCCCGGATCGTCGTCCTCATGGTCCATGGACGACAGCAGCTGGAGCCAGGCCGAGCGGGTCTGGTGGATGGCCGCCTTGCGCGCCTCGCGGCCCTCGTCGCCGGCCGTGGCCGAAAGCTGTTCGAGGATCTGGCGCGCCACCTGTCTGGCATCGCCGCAGATGCCGACGCCGATCTTCCTGGTCAGGCCGATGCGGTCGGGGTTGATGTCGACCTGGATGATCTGCGCATCCTTCGGCCAGTAGTCGATGCCGTAGCCGGGCAGCGTCGAGAACGGGTTGAGGCGGGTGCCGAGCGCCAGCACCACATCGGCCTTCGAGATCAGCTCCATCGCCGCCTTGGAGCCGTTGTAGCCGAGCGGGCCGACGGCGAGGCGATGGTCGCCGGGGAAGGCGTCGTTGTGCTGGTAGCCGCAGCACACCGGCGCGTCGAGCCGCTCGGCCAGCGCCACCGACTCCCCGATCGCCCCGCCGATGACCACGCCGGCCCCGTTGAGGATGACCGGGAACTTCGCTTCCGACAGAAGCTTCGCCGCAGCCGCGATCGCCTCCCGGCCGCCGGCCGGGCGCTCCAGCCGCACGATCTGCGGCAGCTCCACGTCGATGACATGGGTCCAGTAGTCGCGCGGGATGTTGATCTGGGCCGGCGCGGAGCCGCGCCACGCCTTCTCGATCACCCGGTTGAGCACTTCGGGGATGCGGGCGGGATCGCGCACCTCCTCCTGGTAGCACACCATGTCCTCGAACAGCGCCATCTGCGGCACTTCCTGAAAGCCGCCCTGGCCCATGGTGCGGTTGGCCGCCTGCGGCGTCACCAGAAGCATGGGCGTGTGGTTCCAGTAAGCCGTCTTGACCGCCGTGACGAAGCCGGTCACGCCCGGCCCGTTCTGGGCGATGGCCATCGCCATCCTGCCGGTGGCGCGCGCATAGCCGTCCGCGATCAGGCCCGCATTGGTCTCGTGCGCGCAGTCCCAGAAGCTGATGCCGGCCTTCGGAAACAGGTCCGATACAGGCATCATGGCGGAGCCGATGATGCCGAACGCATGTTCGATCCCATGCATCTGCAAAACCTTCACGAAGGCTTCCTCGGTCGTCATCTTCATTGTCGTGTTCCCTTTCATGTCATTGGTGACGCGGGTTGAAATCCCGCACTCACAGCAATTCGTCGCGGAGGTGATACCAGCGGTAGAGGGCGCGCTGGCCGATGCGCCGGAACGGCGTCAGCAGCCCGTGATGGGGCAGCGCCGAGGTGAAGATCGGCAGGTCCAGCCCCTTCCCCTTGCCGGCGACCATCTGCGCGAGCCGGCGGCCGGCCTGCGCGGAATACATCACGCCGTTGCCGCCATAGCCCATGGCGTAGAACAGGCTTTGCGCCGGGTCGGGCTGCGCGATGCGCGGCATCATGTCGTGGCTGACGTCGACCCAGCCCCACCACGAATAATCGACCTCGATGCCCTTCAGCGACGGGAATTTTCGCGCCATGCCGGCCAGCAGCAGGTCGAGGTGTTTTTGGTTGGTCGCATCCGCCCCGGTGATGGCGCTGCGCGAGCCGATCTGGAAGCGGTTGTCGGGCATCAGCCGGTAATAATGGCGCAGCGTGCGCGTGTCGGTGAGCGGGATCTTCGTGCGGAAGTTCAGCGCGGCGACTTGCTGCTCGCTCAGCGGCCTTGTGACGATGGAGTTGGACAGGACCGGCATCAGCCGGTGCCTCGTCAGCGGATGCAGGCCGGGCGAGGTGTAGCCGGCTGTGGCGAAGGCAACGGCGCGGGCGCGCACCGTGCCGCCGGGCGTCGCCAGATAATGGAAGCCATCCCGCCGGCTGTAGCCGATCACCGGGCTGTCGGTGTGGACTTTCGCGCCCAGCCTGCGCGCCAGCTTCAGGTAGCCGAAGGCGAGCCTGCCGGCATGGACACCCATGCCGTCCGGCTCGTACATCGCGCCCCGCGCTTCCGCGTCGCGCACGAAATCGCGGTGGATCTCGTCGCGGCCGAGAATGCGGGTGGGATAGCCGAACACTTCGTTGAGCAGCCTCGATTCCTTCTCCAGCCCCGGCATCATCTTGTCGCGATGGGCGATGTAGAGATGGCCGCCATCCTGCGGCTGGCAGTCGATCTCCGGCTCGGCGATCAGCGCGCGGAACAGGTCGAAACCCTCGGCGATCTCCCGGTGCAGCTTCTTCGCGACCTCGACGCCCCAGCGCTCGATCCATTGCGAGCGCTTGAGGCGGCCGGCCGAAATCTGCGCCTGCCCGCCATTGCGGGTGGAACAGCCCCAGGCCACGCCGTTCGCCTCCAGAACGGCGGCCTTGATGCCGTGCTCGCGGGCCAGATGAATGGCGCAGGAAAGCCCCGTATAGCCAGAGCCCACCACCACCACATCGGCATCGATGTCGGCCCGCACCGGCCCGTCGTCGGCCGGCGGCCCGCCTGCCGTGCCGATCCAGTAGGTCGGTGCATAGTCGCGGCCGTGGCCGGGATCGGGCGCCACCACCGGATCGTAAGTGGGATCGTAGGGCTTGCGGGCTTGCCCGCTTTCGATTGCCTGATGCTGCATGGCTGGAAATCCTGCGCCCGGACGGGCTTGCTTTCACGCGGCGATAAGCGGCCGCTGCTTGCGGAATGCCTGTTTCTTCACGATCCTGCCGCCGCGCAGCGTGAACAGGTCGCAGCCCTCGGCCTCGACCCGGCTGCCATCTTCGCTGGTGCCGGTGAAGGTCCATTCCGAAACGGCGCGGTCGCCATGGACGAAGTGGCTGTGATGGTCCCAGCGCGCATCCTTCATCGCCGCCCATACGCCCGAAAACGCCGCCGCGATGGCCGGCGCGCCCTCGATGCGCGTACCCCATGCCTGCGCGCCGCCGACGGTGTCGAACACGCAGTCGGGCGCGAACCAGGCCATGATCCCTTCGATGTCATGCCGGTTGAAGGCGTCGAACAGCGCCGCCAGATCCTCCGCGGTCATTTGCCCCGTCGTCATGCCATGTCCTCCCGTTCAGGCCGGCGGGCCGGCGGCCTGCCTTGAAGTCGTGCGTCATCGGCCGGACGCAGCGCGTCCGTCGCTCATGTCGGCGGAAGTTGCCGGATGCGTCCCGCCAGGGCGGGAGCCGTCGCGCCAGCTTCCGATGTTCACTTTTGCGAATGAGGCGATGCTATGGGAGGAAGGGCTCTTGCCTTATATCCAAATGGGAACTTCAATGAGTCCAGTTTTGACAAGGCGGGACGCGTGAGCCAGCATACCGTTTCGGAGACCATCTTCTTCATCGACCGCGACAGCCGGACGGGCTTGCAGAACCAGCTTCGCGAGACGCTGGTCTCGGCCATACTGTCGGGGCGTCTGGTGCCGGGCGCGCGGCTTCCATCGACGCGCAAGCTGGCCGATTACCTCAACATCTCGCGCATCACGGTGACGCTGGCCTATCAGGAGCTCGCCTCGCAGGGCTATCTGGAGGCGCGGGGGCGCAGCGCCTATTTCGTCTCCGACAGCCAGCCGCAGGCGGGGCTTTCGGCGGACGCCGCCCCTGCCGGCTGCGGCACGGTGAACTGGCAGAGCAAGATCAGGGCGAGCTTCTCCATCGCCAAGCCCATCCGCAAGCCGCTGGACTGGCACCGCTTTCCCTTTCCCTTCCTCTACGGCCAGATGGACCCGACCCTGTTCGATCTCTCGGCCTGGCGCGACTGCGCGCGGCGTGCGCTGGCGCGCGAGGATTTCGAGCTGATGGCGGGCGATTTCGCCGCGGCCGACGATGTGCAGCTCGTCAACTACATATGCAGCAGGTCCCTGCCCAGCCGTGGCATCAAGGCCAGCCCCGACGAGATTCTGGTGACGGTGGGGGCGCAGAATGCGCTGTGGCTGATCATCCAGCTCATGCTCAGGCAGGGCGCGAGCGCGGTGTGCGAAAACCCCTGCCATCCCGATCTCAGCGCCTCGCTGCATCTGAGCGGGGCGGAGGTCACCGCCGTCGATGTCGATGAGGGCGGGTTGCGGCTGGACCTTTTGCCGGCAAAGCCGGACGTGGTGTTCGTCACCCCGAGCCACCATTCGCCGACCGCCGCCACCATGCCGATGGAGCGCCGCCTCGACCTTCTGGCCGAGGCGGAGAAGCGCGACTTCATCATCGTGGAAGACGACTACGAGTTCGAGATGAGCTTCCTGAAGCCGCCTTCGCCGGCGCTCAAGTCGCTCGACCGCAATGGGCGCGTGCTCTATGTCGGCTCCTTCTCCAAGTCGCTGTTTCCCGGCCTGCGACTCGGCTACCTCGCCGCCCCGGCCCCTGTCATCCGCGAGGCGCGCGCCCTGCGCGCCCTCATGCTGCGGCATCCGCCCGGCCATCTGCAACGCACCGTCTCCTATTTCCTCGCGCTCGGCCATTATGACGCGGTGATCCGCCGCATGCGCCTGGAATACCGCAAGCGCCATGAGGTGATGGCGGCGGCGCTGGAGCGAAACGGCCTGAAGATCGCCGGCGCATCCGACTTTGGCGGCACCGCGTTCTGGATCGAGGGGCCGGAAGGGCTCGACGCCGACCGGCTGATGGGCGAGCTGCGGCAGGACGGCGTGCTGATCGAGACCGGCTCGCCCTTTTTCCCCGACCTGGACGGGCCGTGCCGCTTCTTCCGCATGGGCTATTCGTCGATCCCCGCCTCGCGCATCGAGGAAGGCGTGGCGCGCACGGCCGCGCGCATCGACCGGATCGTGCAGACGCTGTCCCCGGCCGGCTGAACGCTTACAGAAGGCCACAAGGCATTTCCTCTGGGGCCAGAGCATGTTGTTCCCGTTGACGCGGGATATCGAAGAGATAATTCTAATCTTCGGGCGACCGGCAGGAATCCATCCCTGTAAGCGCCATTGGCCTTGCAGGAGAATGCCGCCAATTCCGGAAGAATCCGGACATTCGATCCACCCTTCCACGCAAGTCTGGCGGAGCAGAAGATGAACACCATATCCCTTTCCCGGCGCACCCTCATCAGGGGCTCGGCGCTTCTGCTGGCCTCTACGGCCCTGCCGCCGGTTGCGTTTGGCCAGAGCGGCGGCCGCCTCGTCGTCGCCGCCGATTCCGAACCGCGCAACCTCAACCCGGCCATCGTCGCCTCGAACGGCGTCTTCTTCATCGCCTCCAAGGTGATCGAGCCTCTGGCGGAAGCCTCGTTCGACGGAGAGGGCGGGCTGGCGCCCCGCCTCGCCATCGCATGGGAAGGCTCGGACGACGGGCTTTCGGCCACCTTCAAACTGCGCGAGGGCGTGAAATGGCACGACGGCCAGCCCTTCACCTCGGCAGACGTCGCCTTCTCGGCCCTTCAGGTGTGGAAGCCGCTGCAAAATCTCGGCCGGCTGGTGTTCGCCAATCTCGAAGCCGTCGACACGCCCGACGACCACACCGCCGTGTTCCGCTTCGCCAGACCGACGCCGTTCCAGCTTGTCCGCAACGCGCTGCCGGTGGTGTCGAGCGTGGTGGCGAAGCACATCTACGAGGGCGAGGCCGACATTGCGGCAAGCACGGCGAATCTGGTCGGCACCGGCCCGTTCCGCTTCGCCGAGCACCGTCCGGGCGAATATTACCGGCTGGAACGCAACCCGGACTATTGGGGCGAAGGCGAGCCGAAGCTCGACGAGATCATCTTCCGCGTGCTGCCAGACCGCGCGGCGGCGGCGGGTGCGCTGGAAGCCGGCGAGATCCAGCTTGCCGCCTTCAGCCAGGTGCCGCTCACCGACCTCGACCGCATCTCGAAGGTGCCGGGCATCGAGGTCTATTCGAAGGGCTACGAGGCGCTGACCTACCAGCTCGCGGTCGAGATCAACCACCGCCGCGCGGAGCTGGCCAACGTCAAGGTGCGGCAGGCCATCGCGCACGCCATCGACCGCGATTTCGTGGTGCGCACCATCTTCCTCGGCTATGCGGAAACGGCCACCGGCATCGTGCCGAAGAACGCGCCCGAGTTCTACAATGGCGACGTTCCGGCCTATCCCTTCGACGTGGACAAGGCCAACGCGCTGCTCGACGAGGCCGGCTATCCGAGGCAGGACGGCGGCACCCGTTTCAGGCTGCGGCTGCTGCCCGCGCCCTACTTCACCGAGACGCGCCAGTTCGGCGACTATCTGCGGCAGGCGCTGGCCGCCGTCGGCATCGACGCCACGGTGGTGAACAACGATGCCGCCGCGCACCAGAAGGCGGTCTACACCGATCACGAGTTCGACCTCGCCGTCGCGCCCACCGTGTTCCGCGGCGACCCGGCCATCTCCACCACCATCCTCGTGCGCTCCGGCACGCCGGCCGGCGTGCCCTTCTCCAATCAGGGCGGCTATGAGAACAAGGACATCGACGCGCTGATCGACAAGGCCGGCGAGACGGTGGACACCAAACAGCGCACGGAACTCTACAAGCAGCTTCAGGTGCTGGTGGCGCAGGACCTGCCGATCATCAACGTGGCCGACTGGGGCTTCATCACCGTGGCCAGCTCGCAGGTGAAGAACGTTTCCAACAATCCGCGCTGGGCGGTTTCGAACTGGGCCGACACCGAACTGGAATCGTGAGAGACTGAGGCGGGCGCCACAGCAGAGTTTCAGGCATGAACCGTGCGCTTCGCCTTCTCCGGCGCAGGCTGGTCAGCAGCATTCCGGTGCTGCTGATCGTCATCGTCGGGTCGTTCTTCCTGCTGGAGCTGGCCCCCGGCGACGCGGCGGACGCCTATCTGCTTTCCATCGGCGGCGGCGATCCGGCGCTGGTGCAGGCGCTGCGCCAGAGCTACGGCCTCGAAGGCTCCGCCCTGTCGCGGCTGTGGCTCTACCTGACGTCGCTTGTCCGGCTCGATCTCGGCTGGTCCGTCATCTTCAACCGGCCGATTTCCGGCCTCATCCTTGAGCGCCTGCCCAACACGCTGTGGCTGATGGGCAGCGCCGTCGCGCTTTCCTTCACCGTGGGGTCGGCGCTCGGCATCGTCGCCGGCTCGAAACCGGGAAGCTGGCGCGACCGGATGCTCTCCACCGGCTCGCTGGCGCTCTATGCGGTGCCGAGCTTCTGGCTCGGGCTGGTGCTGATCGTCGTCTTCTCGGTGCAGTTGCGCTGGTTCCCCACCGCCGGCATCGAAACCATCGCCTCGGGCAGGCACGGTCTGGCGCGGGCGCGCGACATCGCCTGGCATCTGGCCCTGCCGGTGGCGGCACTGGGCCTCATCTATCTGGCGCTGTTCCTGCGCATGATGCGCACCGGCATGGCCGAGGCATGGCGGCAGGACTATGCGCTTGCGGCCCGCGCGCGCGGGCTCGGCCACCGCCGCATCGCGGTGTTCCACATTGCCCGCAACGCGCTGTTGCCGCTCGTCACCATGCTCGGCCTTCAGGCCGCCTCCATGCTGGGCGGCAGCGTCGTCATCGAAAGCGTGTTCGCCATTCCCGGCTTCGGGCGGCTGGCGCAAGAGGCCGTGGCGGGGCGCGACGCGCCGCTGCTCACCGGCATCATCCTGGTCAGCGCCGTGCTGGTCATCCTCGTCAATCTCGCCGTCGACATGGCCTATGCGCTGCTCGACCCGCGCGTCGGCGCGAACGAGGTTGCGGCATGAATGCCCCCATAAATGCCCCCATAAATATCTTGGGGCGGCTGCTGCGCTCGCCCGCCGGCGTTGCAGGTCTGGCGCTGCTGGCCCTGCTGGCGCTGGCCGCGCTCAGCGCGCCCTTGCTGTTTCCCGGCGACCCGCTGGCCATTGCCGGCGCGCCGCTGACGCCGCCCTTCACCGATCCCGCCTTTCCGCTCGGCACCGACCGGCTCGGCCGCAACGTGCTGGCCGGCCTGTTCCATGGCGCGCAGGCGTCGCTTGCGGTGGGGCTGGCGGCGGCGGCGGTTTCCATCGTCGCCGGCGCGCTGGTCGGCACCATAGCCGGCTTCGCCGGCGGGCTGGCCGACGAGGCGCTGATGCGCGTGGTGGACGCCTTCCAGACCGTGCCCGGTTTCCTTCTGGCGCTGGCTTTCGTCAGCGTCGCGGGCGCATCGCTGCCGGTCGTCATCCTCGCCATCGCGCTCGGCGCATGGACCGGCCCGGCGCGGCTGGCGCGCGCCGAGGTGCTGTCGATCCGCGAGCGCGACTATGTGGCGGCGGCGCGCGTCATCGGCATGCATCCGGCCGAAATCGCGCTGCGCGAAGTGCTGCCCAATGCGCTGCCGCCGGTGCTGGCGCTGGCGGCGGTGATCGTCGGCAATGCGGTGCTGATCGAATCCGCGCTTTCCTTCCTCGGCCTCGGCGACCCCAACATCGTCACATGGGGCTCGATGATCGCCGAAGGGCGCAACGTGCTGCGCTCGGCGCCGTTCCTGTCCATCGTGCCGGGCATCGGCCTCGTCGTCACCGTGCTCGGCGTCTATCTGCTGGCCGAAGGGCTTTCCGATGCGCTGGCGAGCAGAAAGGCGCGGCCATGAGTGGTGTTCTGACCAGCCTGCGCGGCCTGACCGTCACCTATGGCAGCGGAGAAGCCGCGCATATGGCCCTTCAGGGCCTCGACCTCGACATTCTCAAAGGCGAGCGGCTGGCCGTCATCGGCGAAAGCGGCTCGGGCAAGTCGACGCTGGCGCTGGCGCTGGGCGGGCTGCTGCCCCCGGAAGCGCGCATCGATGGCCGCATCGACTGGCCCGGCTTTGCCGCGCCGCCGCGCGCGGGCCGCGACATCGGCTTCGTGTTTCAGGATGCGGGCGCAAGCCTCAATCCGGTCATCCCCGTCGGCAGGCAGATCGCGGAAGTCGCGCGCCTGCATCTTGGCCTGTCGCGCCCCGAGGCGCGTGACCGCGCCCGCGCTCTGCTTGCAAGGGTGCGCATTCCCGACCCGGACAGCGCGCTTGCCGCCTATCCGCACCAGCTTTCCGGCGGCCAGCGCCAGCGTGTGGCGATTGCGGCGGCCATCGCGGGCGAGCCGTCGCTGCTGATCGCCGACGAGGCGACAAGCGCCCTCGACACCATCGTTCAGGCGGAAATTGTGGCGCTGCTCGATGAGCTGGTTCACGCCGAAGGCATGACGCTCATCTTCATCACCCACGACATTGCGCTTGCCTCCGGCTTCGCCGACCGCATCGCCGTGCTGCACGATGCACGGCTGGTGGAGGCCCGCCCGGCCGCCGAACTGCTCGGCGCGCCCGGGCAAGCCTATACGGCAAGGCTGCTTGCCAGCCATATCGGGCTCGACACCCCGCCGCTGATCGCGGAGGAGCAGCCATGAGGGCGCCGCTGCTGGCGGTTCAGGGCCTCACCAAGACCTACCGTTCGGGCGGCCGCGAGGTGAAGGGGCTCGATGACGTGTCGCTGTCGGTGGCAGCCGGCGAAACCATCGGCCTCGTCGGGCCTTCGGGCAGCGGCAAGTCCACGCTGGCGCGGGTGGTGATGCGGCTGATCGAGCCGGATGCCGGCACCATAGCCTTTGGAGGCGAGAATCTCGGCGCGCTGAACGGCAAGGCGCTGCGCACCGTCCGCAAGCGCATCCAGATGGTGTTCCAGGACCCCTCCGCCGCCTTCAACCCGCGCGCCACGGTGGCCGATGTGCTGGCCGATCCGCTACGCATCCACGGGCTGGCCTCCCCCGCAGAACGTCCCCGCCGGATCGCGCAATTGCTGGACAGCGTCGGCCTTTCCGCAAATCTCGCCGCGCGGCCCGTCCATGCCGTTTCCGGCGGCCAGCGCCAGCGCGTGGCCATTGCCCGCGCGCTGGCCACCGAGCCGGAGCTGATCGTGCTGGACGAGGCGGTGTCGGCGCTCGACGTCACCGTGCGCGGCCAGGTCCTCGACCTGCTTGTTCGCCTGCAACGCGAGCGCGGCCTTGCCTATCTGTTCGTCTCGCACGATCTGGCGGTGGTGCGCGCCGTCTCGCACCGCATCGCCATCATGGATCGCGGCCGCATCGTCGAGACGGGGCCGGCGGGCACGGTCGTCGCCGATCCCCAATCGGAAACCGGGCGCGCGCTGGTCGCGGCCATTCCCCGCCTTCATATTTCCCACCTTAACCGGGAAGCATCCCAAAATGCCTGATTTCGCCCGCCATTCGCTGCTCGACCTGCCGCCCTACCCGGCAGCGGGCTACGCAAGGCTTGCCGACCGCATCGCCACCCTCATCGCTACCGGCAACGATGTGGTGTTCGTGCAGGCGGAAGCGGTCGTGGCGCTGGAGGCGGCAGCCACAAGCCTCGGCACGGCGGGCATGCGCGCGCTCAACATCGTCACCAGCCCCTATGGCGAATTGTTCGGCGGATGGCTGACGCGTGCCGGCGTGGACGTCGTCGAACTCAGGGCCGAACCCGGCCTGCCGGTCACCGTCGAAGCCGTGGCGCAGGCGCTGGCCGGCGCGGGCGGTGTTGATCTGGTGGCGCTGGTCCATGCGGAATCGGCGTCCGGCATCCTCAACCCGCTGCCCGCAATCGCCAGGCTGGCGCGCGAAAAGGGTGCATTGCTGCTGGTCGATGCGGTGGCGTCGGCCGGCGGGCACGAACTGGACGTGGATGCGCTTGGCATCGACATCGCCGTCATCGGCCCGCAGAAGGGGCTGGGCGGTCCGGCCGGCATTTCCGCGCTCTGCGTCAGCCAGCGGGCATGGCAGGCCATCGACCGGCCGGACGCGCCGCAGCGTTCGGTGCTGTCGCTCATCGACATAAAGCGCAACTGGCTGGATGCCGGGCGCGGCGCGCTTTCCGGCATGCCTTCGGCGCTGGAGTTCCACGCGCTGGAAGCCGCGCTCGACCGGGTGGAGGCCGAAGGGATGGCCGGCACCATCGCCCGTCATGTCCGCGCGCAGCGCGCCACCCGCGCCGGACTGGAAGCGCTCGGTGCGCGCCTGTGGATCGGCGACGAACGCGAGGCTTCGCGCCTCGTCACCACCATCCTGCTACCGGAAGGGCTCGACGCGCACCGGCTCGCGCAGGATGAGGCGGCGATTGCGGCGGGCCTGACGGCCGGCGTCGGCGCTGTGGCCTCGAAGCTGCTGCGCCTCGATCACACCGGCCCCCGCGCCGGCCGCGAGACGGTTCTGCAAGGAGTGCGCGCCGTCGGGCACATTCTGAACCGTGCCGGATTTGCCACGGACGAACGCGCCGCCGAAGAAGCCGTCGCCGGCGTCTATGGACCCTGAAGCCAGCCGCCGCTGAAGCCGGCGCGGCGCAGGCCGGTGACGATTGGCGCGCAGTCGCGCATCAGGCGCCACAGAAAACCGCTGCGGTGGTTCTCGATCATCAGCACCACCGGCCCCTGATTGATGCCGATGAGGGCGGGCGACACCCAGCCGCCGTCCAGATCGTCGGTCCCGGCCCATGTCGGGTTATAGCTGGCGGTGAAGCGGCAGCGGGCTCCTTCGTCCGCCCCTGCCCCCGCACCCGCCCCCGCGCGGTGGACATGGCGCGCCAGCGGCATCACGATCTCCGGTGCGAAGGGCAGCGAGGCCATCGCCGCCCATGGCGACAGCGTGCCGTCGTCGGGGCCGTGGGGCACGCCGCGCGCGGCATAGCCATGGAAACGGCGCTCGACGCCGCCGATGGTCCGGCGTGCCGGTCCCGGCCCGTCGCCTGCGGAAAAGCCCCAGCAGTTTTCGCCATAGGCCCGCAATCCCTTCGGGTTGCGGATGGCGTAGTCGCGCTGGAGCCGGGTGGCGGCACGGCTGTTGCCGAAATAGTCGAAGCCCCTTGCGCGCATGAAACCGTCGCGTATGTCGCGGAAATCGATCCAGATGTGCGAAAGCTGATGCACGAACAGCGGGCCGGCATGGAGCATCTCGCGCCCGTAGACCCGCCGCCAGCGCAGGGTGGAAAGCCACGCCTTATAGCTTTCCGGCGGGACCGGGAAGCTCGGCGAGCCGAGGCCCAGAATATAGAGGATCAGCGCCTCGTTGTAGCCTTCCCAGCGAAAGCGCAGGAAGCCGCGCCCCGACCGCCAGCCATGGCTGAAGGTCGCCCCGCCGTTCAGCGCCCAGCGCCAGTCGACGCGGGTGTAGAGCGCATGGGCAAGACTGCGGATTTCGGCCTCCGCCGCATCGTCATGGGCGAAATATTGGGCGGCGGCCAGCACGCCCGCCATCAGCAGGGCCGTGTCGATGGTGGAAAGCTCGCTTTTCCACGCGCGGCGGCCCGTATGCATGTCGAGGAAATGATAGAAGAAGCCCTTGTGGCCGGCCGCATCCGGCTGCGGCCCCTGCGGCGCGCGCCACAGGCAGCGCAGCGCCGCAAGCGTCAGCGCCTGTGCCTCCCCGCGGCTCATCCAGCCGCGCTCCACGCCCGCCGGCCACAGGCTGAGCGCCAGCCCCAGCGCCGCGATGGAGCATGGCGCGCCCGGCCGCGTGCTGTCCGCGACAAGGCCGTTGGCCCGGTTCACCGCATTCAGGAAAAAACCGGACGACCGCCGCTGGATGTCGTCCAGCAGCGTTTCATCGGGGATGTTGCGGGCCAGGCTGGCCACCGGAAGTGCGTCCATGACGATGCATATAGACGCTCACGAGGCCGGGAACAGCCCGTTCCTCAGACCGCTATGGAGTGGCGGGCGGTGCCGCGCCCGATGTAGCTGTCGAAGCCGGCCGCCACGGACCGCACATGGGCGCGCGCCTGCGGCTGGACCGTGAAGCTGTCGCCCTGCCGCGACAGGACGTCGGGGAAGCGGTCGCACATCTGGCGCGCCTCGTCGACGACGGCCTCGGCATCTTCCCCGAAACGTCCCGACGCCTCGTCCGCGGAGAAGCCGAAATCGCACATCAGCCGCTCGATCACCCAGGCGCGAACGCGATCCTCGCCCGACAGCTCGAAGCCGCGCGCCACCGGCAGCATGCCCTTCTCGATGGCGCGCCGGTAGATGCCCATGGCCGGCGCGTTCTGGGCATAGCCTTCGCGAAAACCGCTGATCGAGGACGGGCCGAGGCCGATCAGCGTTTCGCATCCGTCGTCGGTGTAGCCCTGGAAATTGCGGCGCAGCGCGCCGCGCCGTGCTGCCAGCGCCAGGCTGTCGTCCGGCAGGGCGAAGTGGTCGAGGCCGATCGCCTCGTAGCCGGCTTCGCGGATGAGGGCGGCGGCCCGCGCCGACTGGGCCATGCGCGCCTCGCGGTCCGGAAGGGCGGCCTCGTCGATCAGCTTCTGGTGCTTCTTGAACCACGGCACATGGGCGTAGCCGAACAGCGCCAGACGGCTCGGCCTGAGCGACAGCGACAGGGCGACCGTATCGGCGATGGAGGCGACGCTCTGGTGCGGCAGGCCGTAGACGAGGTCGAGATTGATGGCCGAAACGCCACGCGCCCGCAGGCCCTCCACGACGGCCTTCGTGTCTTCGAAGCTCTGTTCGCGGTTGATGGCCTTCTGCACCTCGATGCGGAAATCCTGCACGCCGAGGCTGGCTCGGGTGACGCCGGCGGCGGCGATGGCGTCGAGGCGCGCCTCGTCCATGTCGGTCGGGTCGATCTCGACGCTGACGGAGGCATTGGCCGTGAAGCGGAAGGTTGCCCGCAGCGTATCCATCAGGTGCCGGAAATCCTGCGGCGTGAGCAGCGTGGGCGAGCCGCCGCCGAGATGCACCGCGCCCACCTGCACCGAATCCGGCAGGGAGGCCGCCGCCAGCGCGATCTCGCGATACAGCGTTTCCAGATAGGCCGCCACCGGCTCGTAACGCAGCGTGTGGCGCGTATGGCAGGCGCAGAACCAGCACAGCCGGTCGCAGAACGGGATGTGGATGTAGAGCGATACGGCCTCGCCGTCCTTCACGGCCGCCATCCAGCCGCGCACGGTGGCGTCTTTCACGCCCTCGTGGAAATGCGGGGCCGTGGGGTAGCTCGTATAGCGCGGAGCGGTGTCGGCGAACCTGAAAGCTGCCTGCGCGGACATGATGCCTCCTTGTTTGCGCAAAAGCTCTGCCGTTTTGCGGGCAAGGCCGCGTTGACCTCGATCAAACGTCATGAGAGCAAGACAAACTGACGCGGCGCGTCAATTGCGCTAAGGTGCTATCGGAGAACCGAAAGGTGGCTGAATCGTGCGCAAGGACATTCATACCGACGGTATACCCGTGCTGTGCGTGTCCTGCGAGGCGCGCCACAGGGGCGTTTGCGGGGCGCTCGAGCCGGAACAGCTCGTTTCGCTGGCCAAAAGCTCGCACAAGCAGCAGGCGCAAAGCGGCACCGAGCTTCTGGGCGATGCCGAGCGGATCGACACCTATGCCAATGTGCTGTCGGGCGTCGTGAAGCTGACCAAGACCCTTTCGGACGGGCGCCAGCAGATCGTCGGCCTGCAATTCGCACCGGATTTCCTCGGCCGCCCGTTCAAGACCGAGAGCGATCTCAACGCGGAAGCGGCGACCGACGTGTCGCTGTGCGCCTTCCCCAAGGCAGCCGTCGAGCGCATGATGCAGGCGTCGCCTGAACTGGAGCGCCGGCTGTACCGCCAGGCGCTGGACGAGCTGGACGAGGCGCGCGACTGGATGGTGACGCTGGGGCGCAAGACGGCAGCCGAGAAGATCGCCTCCTTCCTGCTGATGATCGCGCGCCATATCGATCCGACGGACAATCCGGACGGGGATGCGGCGGCCTTCGACCTGCCCCTGACGCGCGCCGACATCGCCGATTTCCTCGGGCTGACCATCGAGACGGTGAGCCGGCAGCTCACCCGCCTGCGTGCCGACAAGGTCATCAGCATCGAGAACAACCGCCATATCGTCGTCCCCAGCCTCAGCCGCCTGGAAGCGCGGGCGGGCAACTGACCCTCAGGCTTCGACGCAGCCGATTTCCGGCAGCACATGCTCGCGCTCGAAGGCGACATGGCGGCGCTGCGCCTCGAAGAAGCCGCGCAGCATGAAGCCCAGCGCTTCCGGATTGTCGACCGACCCGTCGCGCCCGAGCACCAGCAGCGCTTCCGTCAGCTCGCCGGCGAAGCATTCGTCCTCGATATGTTCGGCGCGCAGCCTCTCCACCGAGCCGCGCCCCCTTCCCCGCTGCTCCAGAACGCGCTCATAGGCCGGCAGCAGCGTTTCCTCCTCGAATCGGTGGATGCCCCGCACCAGCGGTTCCAGCTCGCAGGCGATCATCATGCATTTGCGGCGGTCGATGCTGGCGGGAAGCGAATCGGCCACCTCTTCCAGCAGGGCGCAAAGCCGCAGCATCTGGGCATGGGCCAGTTCCACGATGGCCAGCACGCTCGTCTGGCAGCGCTGGCGCGACGTCTCATCTCCCGGAAGGGCCGTTATCTGTATGGTTTTCATTTTTCATGACCCGATCGACCGCGCCAACAATGGATGCGACGACGCGTCACGGCGTTGACATGGATCAATGCGCAGTGCACCCGAACCACTCAATGAGAGGTACGCCGGCGGGTGTCATGAGCCCGGCCGGGCAAGGATCGGGGACTCTGGATGACCAACGGATCATATATCGTCGGCCTGGGCCTGTTCGCGTTCGTCGCCCTCATGGGGGCGGGCTTCGCGGCAGATCAGCTCTTCGCCCAGCACATGTGGGTGCTGTTCTTCGTACTCGTCGGCGCGACCTTCGTGCTGATACGCCGCGCGCAGTTCGCGCCCGTGCAGGCGCCCGATCCGGACGCCTATATGGACGGACCGATCCGCTACGGGGCCATCGCCACCATCTTCTGGGGCGTGATCGGCCTGACCGTCGGCGTCGTCGCCGCCCTGCAACTCGCCTTCCCCGATCTCAACATCGAGCCCTGGTTCAATTTCGGCCGGATGCGGCCGCTGCACACCTCGGCCGTGATCTTCGCCTTCGGCGGCAACGCGCTGATCGCGACGTCCTTCTATGTCGTCCAGCGCACCTCGCGCGCGCGCATGTTCGGCGGCGACCTCGCCTGGTTCGTGTTCTGGGGCTACCAGCTCTTCATCGTCATGGCCGCCACCGGCTACCTGCTGGGCATCACCCAGAGCCGCGAATACGCAGAGCCCGAGTGGTATGTCGACATCTGGCTGACCATCGTGTGGGTCGCTTACCTGCTGGTGTTCCTCGGCACCATCCTGAAGCGCAAGGAACCGCACATCTACGTCGCCAACTGGTTCTACCTCGCCTTCATCGTCACCATCGCCATGCTGCACATCGTCAACAATCTGGCGGTGCCGGCATCCTTCGTGGGCTCGCGCTCCTATTCGCTGTTCGCCGGCGTGCAGGATGCGCTGACGCAGTGGTGGTACGGCCATAACGCGGTCGGCTTCTTCCTCACCGCCGGGTTCCTCGGCATGATGTACTACTTCGTGCCGAAGCAGGCCGGCCGCCCGGTCTATTCCTACCGGCTGTCGATCATCCACTTCTGGGCGCTGATCTTCCTCTACATCTGGGCAGGTCCCCACCACCTGCACTACACCGCCCTGCCCGACTGGGCGCAGACGCTGGGCATGGTGTTCTCCATCATGCTGTGGATGCCCTCCTGGGGCGGCATGATCAACGGCCTGATGACGCTCTCGGGCGCCTGGGACAAGATCCGCACCGACCCCGTCATCCGCATGATGGTCGCGGCCATCGCCTTCTACGGCATGGCCACCTTCGAGGGTCCGATGATGTCGATCAAGGCGGTCAACTCGCTGTCGCACTACACCGACTGGACCATCGGGCACGTCCACTCCGGCGCACTCGGCTGGAACGGGCTGATCACCTTCGCCGCCCTCTACTTCATGGTGCCGAGGCTGTGGGGCCGCGCGCGGCTCTACTCCGAGCGCCTCGTGGTGTGGCACTTCTGGCTCGCCATGATCGGCATCGTGGTCTACGCGGCCGTGATGTGGGTGTCGGGCATCATGCAGGGCCTGATGTGGCGCGAATACGACGAGCAGGGCTTCCTGGTCTATTCCTTCGCGGAAACCGTGCAGGCCATGTTCCCCTACTACCTGATGCGCGCACTCGGCGGCGCCCTCTACCTCGCCGGCGCGATCATCATGGCCTACAACCTCACCATGACCATTCTGGGCCATGAGCGCGAGGAAGAGCCGATCGGCGGCAAGTCCGCCGCTCCCCGCCCCGCCGCCGTGCCGGCCGAATAGGAGTTTGACCGAATGGCACTTCTGGACAAGCACAGGACCATCGAAAAGAACGCCACCCTTCTGCTGGTCGGCTCGCTTTTCGTGGTCTCCATCGGCGGCATCGTCGAGATCGCGCCGCTGTTCTACCTCGAGAACACCATCGAGAAGGTGGACGGCATGCGGCCCTATTCGCCGCTGGAGCTGGCCGGGCGCAACATCTATGTCCGCGAGGGCTGCTATGTCTGCCACTCGCAGATGATCCGCCCGTTCCGCGACGAGGTCGAGCGCTACGGCCATTACAGCCTGGCGGCGGAATCGATGTACGACCATCCCTTCCAGTGGGGGTCGAAGCGCACCGGGCCGGACCTTGCCCGCGTCGGCGACCGCTATTCCAACGAATGGCACGTGCAGCACCTGATCGAGCCGCGCTCGGTGGTGCCGGAATCGGTGATGCCGAGCTATGCCTTCCTGAAGGACAAGGATCTCGACATCCGCAATTTCGAGACGCATCTGGTCGCCAACCGGCGCGTCGGCGTGCCCTACACCGACGAGATGATCGGGAACGCCGTGGCCGACATCGAGGCGCAGGCCGACCCCAACGCCGACACTTCCGGCGTCGAGGCCCGCTACCCCAAGGCCAAGCTCGGCGATTTCGACGGCAATCCCAACCGCCTGACCGAAATGGATGCGCTGGTCGCCTATCTCCAGATGCTCGGCACGCTGGTCGATTTCACGACCTACGACGAGCCTGACGGCTCGCGCTAGGAGGCTTCGATGGAAACCTACACCTGGCTGCGCCAGTTCGCCGATTCGTGGGGGCTGCTGTTCATGACGCTGTTCTTCATCGGCGTCGTGATCTTCGCCTTCCGCCCCGGCAGCCGCGAACAGGCCGACGAAGCCGCCCGCATCCCGCTCAAGGACGACTGACATGAGCCACAAGGAAATCGACGAAATCAGTGGCGTCGCCACGACCGGCCATGAATGGGACGGCATCAGGGAACTCGACAATCCCATGCCGCGCTGGTGGCTGTGGACCTTCTACGCCACCATCGTGTGGGCGCTCGTCTACACCATCGCCTACCCGGCCTGGCCGCTGGTCAGTTCCGCCACCTCCGGCATGCTCGGCTGGTCGAGCCGCGCCGACCTGCGCACTGAACTGACCGCTGCGGAAGCTGCCAAGGGCGATTACGTGGCCGCCATCGAAAAGGCTTCGGTCGAAGAGATCCTGGCCGACGACACCCTGCGCCAGTTCGCCATTTCGGCCGGCTCGGCTGCCTTCAAGGTGAACTGCGTGCAGTGCCACGGCTCCGGCGCCGCGGGCTCGCCCGGCTATCCCAACCTCAACGACGACGAATGGCTGTGGGGCGGCGCGCCCGAGGACATCCGCACCACCATCGCCCACGGCATCCGCTTCGCCGGCGACGAGGACACGCGCATTTCCGAAATGCCCGCCTATGGCGACATTCTCAGCCGCGAGGAGACCGGCGACGTCGTGAAGCACGTCGTGGCCCTGTCGAGCGGCGGCGATCTCACCGGGCCGGGCGCCGAGGTCTTCGCCAACAACTGCGCGGCCTGCCATGGCGAGGCCGGCAAGGGCGGCGCCGAGTTCGGGGCGCCGGACCTGACCGATGCAATCTGGCTCTACGGTTCGAGCCCCGCCGAGATTACCGCGCAGGTGCGCCAGCCGCGTCACGGCGTGATGCCGGCCTGGCAGGCGCGGCTGGGCGAGACCACCGTGAAGGAACTGACCGTTTACGTCCATTCGCTCGGCGGGGGCCGCTGACCCCAACCATCGGCCCCACCTGAGAAGGGCCGGGCGAATAGCCGGGGGGCCGGAGGGCCCGGCAGCGATGCCGGGCCTTCTGGCCGCGGACGGCGCGGTCACTGTGCCGCACCCCGGGCTTGACCTAAATCAAGCCGCTTCGGGGTTATAGGAGGCATGTTTTCGTCCGTGGTACCACGCGGTCAGGAGAACAGCATGTCCGGCACAGTCGAGTTCGAGCGCCACGATGCGGAGGCGGTCAACTCAGCGAAGCTGCGTCAGCCGCTCTATGCCGCGCGCAAGAAGATATTTCCCAAGCGCGCCAACGGCTCATTTCGCAACTTCAAGTGGCTGGTCATGGCCATCACCCTCGGCATCTACTATCTGACGCCGTGGATTCGCTGGGACCGCGGGCCGCATGCGCCGGATCAGGCGGTTCTGGTCGATATCGCCAACCGCCGCTTCTACTTCTTCTTCATCGAGATCTGGCCGCAGGAGTTTTTTCTGGTCGCCGGCCTTCTGGTGATGGCCGGGCTCGGCCTGTTCCTCATCACCTCCACGGTCGGGCGCGCATGGTGCGGCTACACCTGCCCGCAAACCGTGTGGGTCGATCTCTTCCTCGTCGTCGAGCGCGCCATAGAGGGCGACCGCAACGCCCGAATCCGCCTCGATCAGGCGCCGTGGACGGCGCGCAAGATTGCGCTGCGCACCGCAAAGCATGCGATCTGGATCGCCATTGCGGTGGCGACCGGCGGCGCATGGATCTTCTATTTCTCCGACGCGCCCTATCTGGTGATGGATTTCGTCACCGGGCAGGCCGCGCCTGTCGCCTACATGACCGTTGCCGTGCTGACCGCCACGACCTACGTGTTCGGCGGCCTGATGCGCGAGCAGGTCTGCACCTATATGTGCCCCTGGCCCCGCATCCAGGCTGCGATGCTGGACGAGCATTCGCTGACCGTCACCTATAACGACTGGCGCGGGGAGCCGCGCACGCGCGGCGCCAAGAAGGCGGCCGCCGCCGGTGTCGCCGCCGGCGACTGCGTCGATTGCAATGCCTGCGTCGTCGTCTGCCCCATGGGCATCGACATCCGCGACGGCCAGCAGCTGGAGTGCATCACCTGCGCGCTGTGCATCGACGCGTGCAACGGCGTGATGGACAAGCTCGGCCGCGAGCGCGGCCTGATCTCCTATACGACGCTGGCCGACTACAACAGCAACATGGCGCTGGCGACCGGCGACGGCGCCCACGAAATACGCCCTTCGCTGGTGCGCGACGCTGCGGGGCGCATGTCGGACGCGGTGTCGCACTTCCACCTCAGGAAGCTGTTCAGACCCCGCACCTTCATCTATTTTGGCGGCTGGGCGCTGGTCGGCCTGCTGCTGATCTACGGGCTGGTTTCCCGCGACCGGCTGGAGATGAACGTGCTGCACGATCGAAATCCTCAATATGTTGTGCTTTCGGACGGTTCGATCCGCAACGGCTATACGGTCAAGCTGCTCAACAAGATTCCCGAGGAGCGCACGGTCACCGTCAGCCTCGGCGAGCTGCCTGGTGCGACCATGAATGTCGTGGGCCTCGACCATGAGGAAGGCAGCGCCATCACCGTGACGCTGGAGCCGGACCGGGCACGCTCGCTCAAGGTCTATGTGCGCCAGCCGCGCGAGGACGCGAAGAGCCCGGGCAAGGCGCAGCGGCTGGTCTTCCATGTCGAGGACAAGTCGAGCCTCGACTCCGCCGATTACGTGACCAGCTTCGAAACCCCGGAGTGACAGGGATGAGCCAGCAATTCACCGGTCGCCACTTCCTCCTGATCATGGTGGCCTTCTTCGGCGTCATCGTCGCCGCCAACCTCACCATGGCGGTCTATGCCAATACGAGCTGGACCGGCTTCGTGGTGCGCAACTCCTATGTCGCCGGGCTCGACTTCAACAGGAAGTCGCGCGAGCACCGCGAGCAGGTGGCGCTCGGCTGGAGCACCACCCTGACCGGTGCCGGCGGCTCCTTCCGCTTCGCGCTCGCCGATGCCGAAGGCAGGCCGGTGGACCTGAAGGCCGGCACCGCCACCTTCCGCCGCCCGGTGAGCGACGCGCAGGACACCACGCTGGCCCTCGCACCCGCCTCCGGCGGCGCGCTCGACGCACCCTTCGCCATCGGCGATGGCGCGTGGATCGTGGAGATCGAGGCGGATGCCGGGCGCGACGTGCCCTGGCACGAGATCCATCGCATCGTCGTCAAGGGCGGGGCCATCGAATGAGCTGCTGCGCGCCCGGAACCGAGGACCTTGCCGCGGCGCTCGGCGCGCTGCCCTCGGACGAGGAAGTCGCCTTCGCCGCCCGCGACATGGGCGACGGCACGCGGCAGGTGGAGCTTTCGGTGCCGGGCGTGCATTGCGCCGCCTGCATCCATGCGGTCGAGACCGCGCTTGGAAAGCTCGATACGGTCGAGCGGGCGCGCGTCAACCTGTCCACGAAACGCGTCAGCGTGCGCTGGCGCGGCAACACGCTGCCGCCCATCGTGCAGACGCTCGACGGCCTCGGCTATACGCCGCACCTGTTCGACGATGCGCAGGAGGGCAAGGACCCCGTGCTTTCCGAACTGCTGCGGGCGCTGGCCGTTTCGGGTTTCGCCGCCGGCAACATCATGCTGCTCTCGGTCTCGGTATGGTCGGGCGCTGAAGGCGCCACGCGCGACCTGTTCCACTGGGTCTCGGCGCTGATCGCGCTGCCCGCGCTGGCGGTGGCCGGCGGCATCTACTACCGCTCGGCCTGGGGCGCGCTGCGCCACGGACGCATGAACATGGACGTGCCGATCGCCATCGGCATCACCATGGCCTACGCCCTGAGCATCTACGACACCTGGCATTCGGGCAGCCACGCCTATTTCGACGCTTCGGTGACGCTGCTGTTCTTCCTGCTCATCGGCCGCACGCTCGACCATGTCATGCGCAACAAGGCGCGCGCCGCCGTGGCCGGCCTCGCCCGCCTCAGCCCGCGCGGGGCGCTGGTGCTGTTCGGCGACGGCACGCGCGACTATCGCCCCATCGGCGAGGTGGAGCCCGGCATGCGGCTGCTGGTGGCCGCCGGCGAGCGCATCCCGGTCGATGCGAAGGTCGTGCAGGGCGCGTCCGACCTCGACTGCTCGCTGGTCAATGGCGAGAGCGCGCCGCAGCCCGTGGCCGCGGGCGCGGAAATCCAGGCCGGCACGCTCAACCTCACCGGCCCGCTGACGCTGGAAGCCACGCGGCCCGCCTCCTCCTCCTTCCTTGCCGAAATGATGCGCCTCATGGAAGCCGCCGAAGGCGGCCGCGCCCGTTACCGCCGCATCGCCGACCGCGTCTCGGCCATGTATGCGCCGGTGGTGCACCTGACCGCCCTCGTCACCTTCATCGGCTGGATGCTGGCCGGGGCGGACTGGCATCAGGCGATCACCATCGCCATCGCCGTGCTCATCATCACCTGTCCCTGCGCGCTCGGCCTCGCCGTTCCCATCGTGCAGGTGGTGGCGGCGCGCCGGCTGTTCGAGAACGGCATCATGGTCAGGGACGGGGCCGCCATGGAGCGTCTCGCGCAGGCCGATGCCGTCGTGTTCGACAAGACCGGCACGCTGACGCTCGGCCATCCGCGCCTCACCAATGTGCATGAGATCGCACCGCGCCTGCTGGGCGTGGCATCGGCACTTGCCGCCCATTCGTGCCATCCGCTGTCCCTGGCCATTGCCGCACAGGCCGGCGCGGCCCCCTCCCCTGCCCTCCTCTCCGGCTTCGACGAGGTGAAGGAACTGCCGGGCTTCGGCATGGAGGCGAGGGCGGGCGACACGCTCTGGCGGCTCGGCCGCGCGAACTGGGCGGCGCATGCCTCGCAGGAGAGCGGCACGGTGCTTTCCCGCAATGGCGGGATCGTCGCCCGCTTCGCGTTCGAGGACGAGACCCGCGCCGGCGCCCGCGCCACCATCGCCGCGCTCACGGCGAATGTCGGCCCCGTCGAGATGCTGTCCGGCGATACGGAAGCCGCCTGCCGCCGCGTCGCCGCGGAGCTCGGCATCGACACATGGCGCGCGGCGCTTCTGCCGGCGCAGAAGGTGGCGCGCATAGAGGAACTGGCGCAGGAAGGCCGCAAGGTGCTGATGGTGGGCGACGGGCTGAACGACGCGCCGGCGCTCGGCGCCGCCCATGTCTCCATGGCCCCCGCGACGGCCGCCGAAATCGGCCGCAACGCCGCCGATTTCGTGTTCCTGCGCGAAAGCCTGTCCGCCGTCACCACGGCGATCGAGGTGGCGGAGCGCGCCGGGCAGCTCATCCGCCAGAACATCGGCATCGCCATCGTCTATAACGTCATCGCCGTGCCGATCGCCATTCTGGGCTATGTCACGCCGCTGATCGCGGCCATCGCCATGTCGGGCTCGTCGCTCCTCGTCATCACCAATGCGCTGCGCCTGATGCGCGCGAGCCGCAGCGCGGCGGCAGCCAAGGCGCTGCCGGCAACCGAGCCGGTGGCGGCATGAGCATCCTCGTCTATCTCATCCCGGTGGCGCTGTTCCTCGGCGCCATCAGCCTGATCGCCTTCCTGTGGGCGCTGCGCAGCGGCCAGTATGATGACCTCGACGGCGCGGCCCAGCGCATCCTGCTGGACGACGACAAGGGCGATCCGCGCGATTGAGCGCGCCTGCATTCGCGGGTGCGTCCCTGCGGTGTCGACCACGCCGTCGGGATAGGCTTCTCACGCGATGCCCTGCGAATGGATTTGCCGCCTGCCTTGAATCGCGGCGACCGCCAGCATCGCCGGTTCCGGTGCCCGGCAGCTCATCCCGGTCACACGTGAAGACGCGGTCGATGCCGCCCGTCAATTTTGACGGTGCCCACGGGTCAATGCTGCGGCGGGCATTCCTGCCCGGATGGCGAGGCGCTCCCCTGTTCTTCCCCCCTCCTCTCCCTTTCTGTCGGCAGGCATGGGAGCGGTTTCCCGGTTGCCGCCGGGGTTGGCTGAGGGAAGCGGCGGAGAAAGCCCGACCCATCGGCCGAAGCCGGAAGGGGCGATTCTTCTGCCTCCGCTACGGAAAGGGTGCGTCACGGACAGCTTCAGGCGGGTCCGCTCGTGCCGGCCTGGCATTGCCGGAAAGGGCGTGCGGGTATGCAGTTCCATCGTTGAAGTCAGCCAATCCCTTGAATCCACGGGTCTTTTGCAGGAAGCCGCCCGTGGCTGGCCGGTTGACAGCTGGCAACCGCAAGCGCCTGATTCGGTTGCAGAAAGGTTAATTTCCGTTAACTCTCTTTTCCTTGACAGGAATCGTTATTTCCCCGAGCGTATCTACGCCGCCACCGGGTAAATATTGTGTTTTTCCGTAACTCGCGCTGGCCGCTGTAAACTCTGACGTAATTGCGTAGACTTCACCCGTGCCGGGTGAGTCGGAGCGTGCCGTTTCCGGCAGGGATCGGCTTTGATTTTGTGCAGGCGGGTTTGACGATGACAGTCCAGGCCGAGGCCATGGGGCAGATGGAAACACACATGCGGGAGCCGGCCGACCGCCAGATCGCGGCGGATGCCGAACGCCTGTCGGCGGAGCTCGCCAGCCTGCGCGGGCGCCTGTTTCCGCCAAGCGCGATGAAGACGCTGCGCCCCTTCACCAGCGGCGAGGCCGCGCGCCTCATCGGCGTCACCGACGGCTATCTGCGGCAGCTCTCCATTTCCGGCGAGGGCCCCTCGCCCGAGGTCGGCGCCGGCGGACGCCGTCTCTATACGCTGGCCGACGTCAACGCATTGCGCGCGCATCTTGCCGGTCAGGGTGGCGCCAGGGCGCGTCACTATCTGCGTCATCGTCAGGGCGGCGAGCACCTGCAGGTGGTGGCGATCACCAATTTCAAGGGCGGCTCCGGCAAGACCACGACATCGGCCCATCTGGCGCAGTATCTTGCCCTGCAAGGCTACCGCACGCTGGCCATCGACCTCGATCCGCAGGCCTCGCTCTCGGCCCTGTTCGGCTATCAGCCCGAGCTCGACCTGACCGGCAACGACACGCTCTATGGCGCGATCCGCTACGACGACGAACGCGTCGAGCTGGCCAGCGTCATCCGCCCCACCTATTTCGACGGGCTCGACCTGGTGCCGGGCAACCTCGAGCTTCAGGAGTTCGAGCACACCACGCCGCAGCATCTGGCCATGCGCGGGCAGGGGCAGCCCGGCGACCTGTTCTTCGCCCGCGTGCAGCAGGCCATCGCAACGGTCGAGGACAGATACGACGTGGTGGTCATCGACTGCCCGCCGCAACTCGGCTACCTGACGCTGAGCGCGCTTTGCGCCGCCACATCCGTCATCGTCACCGTGCATCCGCAGATGCTGGACGTGGCGTCGATGAGCCAGTTCCTGTTCATGACCTCCGACCTGCTGGCGGTGGTGCGCGAGGCGGGGGGCGAGCTCAACTTCGATTTCCTGCGCTATCTCGTCACCCGCTATGAACCCAATGACGGACCGCAGGCCCAGATTGCGGGTTTCCTGCGCACGCAGTTCGGGGACCGTGTCCTGACCGCGCCGATGGTGAAGTCGACCGCCATTTCCGATGCGGGGCTTTCCAAGCAGACGCTCTACGAGGTCGGCCGGGAGAACTTTCACCGCGCCACCTATGACCGCGCCTTCGAGGCGCTGAACGCGGTGAACGCCGAAATCGAGGCGCTGCTGCTGCAATCGTGGGGACGCAAGCCATGAGGCGGTTGACAGCTGTCAACTTCATGCACGGACCCCGAATCGGGTCGGGCAGGGTGCAGGCCCGCGCCGCAATTTATCCCCACATGCCGAATCACCCGCATGATGCGTGGCAGGAGGTGATGTGAGATGAGCACACGCAAGGACAGGCTTCGTTCGTTTCTATCCGGCGCAACGCCGCCGGAGCCCGGCGGGCAGGCTTCTGCACCGTCGTCGCCGGAGGGGGCGCCCGCCGCCTCCATTGCCGCGCCTTCGCCGAGACGCGCCACCTCGGCCGCGGTCAAGGCCATGGGGCTGACGCTGGGCTCGCTGTCGCAGGAGGCGGAGGAAGCCGGCAAGCTGCGCGAGCTTCTGGCGGCCGGCGAGCATGTGGTGGAGCTCGATCCGAACCTTCTGGAGCGCTCGCCTTTCCTCGACCGGCTGAGCGACGGCGCACGCAACGACGAGGATTTCGAGACGCTGAAGGCCAGCATGGCCGAACACGGGCAGCAGGTGCCGGTTCTCGTGCGCCCTCATCCCGATCCGGAAAGGGCCGCGCGGGGAATCTACCAGATCGCCTATGGCCACCGCCGCGCCCAGGCCGCGCGCGAGCTTGGCCGCCCGGTGCGCGCCGTGGTGCGGACGCTCGACGATGCCGGGCTGGCTATGGCGCAGGGCAAGGAAAATGCGGAGAGACGAGCGCTCTCCTTCATCGAGCGGGCCTTCTTCGCCAAGGCGCTGCTCGACCACGGCTTCGACCGCGCCACCGCCCAGGCCGCCCTTGCCGTCCACAAATCCGAAATGTCGCGCCTGTTGCAGGTGACCGAGAAGGTGCCGCTCGACATCGTGCAGGCGATCGGCCCCGCGCCGAAGGCCGGCCGGCCGCGCTGGATGGAGCTTGGCGAACTGCTTTCAGCCGACCGTGGCGTGGCGCGCCACGAGATCGGCATGCGCCACTTCCGCGACGCCGACAGCGACACGCGGTTCCAGCACCTGTTCGACCGGCTTCAGGCGGCCGCACACAAGCGCGGGCAGGAGGCGGCGAAGGCTGGCCGTCAGGCGCGCCGGATCGCCGATGGCGAGGGCAGGGTGCTTGGCGAACTGGCGGCTGCTGGCAAGGCCACGCGGCTGACGATCCCGGACAGTGCCGGCACTGGCTTCGCCGACTATGTGGCGGCCGAGCTGCCGCGCCTGCATGCCGCCTTCCGGGCCGGACAGGGCAACAACGTGCAGGACGAAACATGAGGACCTGCCGGCAGGGTCGCATCCTGTCCGGCATGTGAGCGAAGAACGGAAACCACGAGCGGAGAAGCAGGCAAGAAAAAAGGCCTCCAGAACGTCGCCATCCCGGAAGCCCCTTTCGATGCAGCAATCTGAAAGAATCACTTCCGCAGTGTATTGTCAAGACGCTGGCGCGTGCTGGTCCGGCATTTTTGTGCCTCGAATTGAGGTGATTCTTATGACGGAGCGTTTTGCGACGACGCCTTTCGGCGGCGGGCGAACTGGTGTTGCCCAAATCCGGCACCGGGAGGCGATATACCGGCGGCAGGCGGAACTGAATGAGGGCAGCCAGGCCGGCAACGACACCGGGCGCGCCGGGAAATGGCAGCTCCTGCGGGCGCTTACCGAAGCGCGCGCCGCTTTCGGTCTCTCCGACCGGACCATCGCCGTGCTCGATGCGCTTTTGAGCTTCCATCCCGAGCGCGAGCTGGACGGATCGCAGCCGATCATCGTGTTCCCTTCCAATGCGGAGCTTTCCCTGCGCAGCCGCGGCATGGCCGATGCGACGCTGCGCCGGCATCTGGCGGCGCTGGTGGAAGCGGGGCTGATCCTGCGGCGCGACAGCGCCAACGGCAAGCGATACTGCCGCCGCGACGAGCGGGGGGAGGTGGAGAGCGCGTTCGGCTTCGATCTCGCGCCTCTGGCGCTGGCCGCCGGAGCGATCCACGAGGCTGCGGAAGCGGCCCGGGCCGAGGAACGGCTGCGCCGGCGCCTGCGCGGCGAGATCACCATTCACCAGCGCGACATCGCCAAGATCGTCGAGGCTGGCAGGGAAGAGAAGCGCAAGGGCGACTGGGAAGGCTTTGCCATGGCCCTGATGCCTCTGAGCCGCCGCCTGGCGCGTACGACCACGCGTGATCTCCTCGAACAGAGACGCGATGCGCTTCTGCGTCTTCGGGCACAGGTGGAAAACGCCTATCTCGAATGTCTTTCCGATACAGAAATGAGCGGCAATGACCTCGATTCCGAGCGGCAATATCAGAATACAAAAACAGAACCATCATTTGATAATAGCTCAGAAAAAGAGCTGAAGGCCGCTGGGGAGCCCCTGAAGACGAGGGAAGACGGCAGCTTCGATGAAACGCCGGATGAGCTCGACGAGGGCGATGACGGGCTGCCCATGGGAAGAGCCCCCGAAACCAAGAGCCAGCCGGTGCCGCTAGCCTATCTGTTGCGTGTTTGCCCGACGCTCGCCAGCTATTCGCGCTCAGGCATCGCGGACTGGGCCGATGTGCTGCAAACCGCACAGCTTGTGCGCTCTATGCTGGGCATTTCGCCGGATGCCTGGGCCAGGGCTTGCGAGACGATGGGCAAACTGGCAGCCAGCGTGGTGATCGCGGCAATTCTCGAACGGTCCGAAGCGATCCGGGCGCCGGGCGGTTATCTGCGGGCGCTGACCGGGCGCGCGGAGCAAGGCAGGTTCTCGCTGCTGCCCATGCTTTCGGCCCTCGAAAGGGCAGGGGAGGGGAGCGACAGGCAATGATGGGGGCAATGAGACGGGCCTTCGCTGGACGGTTGTGCATGTCCATTCGTGAAACTGCCCTCTTGCCGAGGGGAGGGTGCGTGCCGCCAGAAATGGGGCCACGCCAGCCAGCCTGTTTCGGGAGAACGCTTGCCCGAAAACTGTCGTCGGAGGCTTTCGGTTGAAATTCCCGCGTCGAAGTAATACCTTTCGGAAAACAGTCATTACCTGAAAGGGCGCTTATCATGGCAACCACGGTCACCTCCAAGGGACAGGTCACGATCCCCAAGCCGGTTCGCGATCTTCTCGGCATCGAGCCGGGCAGCAAGGTCGATTTTCGCCGGGCCGCCGATGGCAGCGTGGTGATCGCGCGCGCCGATGGCAAGCCGCCGAAAAACCGCTTTGCCCGTCTGCGCGGGCATGCCGGCGCCGGCCTCGACACCGACGCGATCATGGCGTTGACGCGCGGTGAAAAGTGACGCTGGTCGACACCAATGTGCTGCTCGATCTGGTCACGGACGACAGGCGCTGGGCGGACTGGTCGATCGCGCAGCTTGAGGCCGCGAGCCTGCGCGGGCCGCTCCTGATCAACGATGTCGTCTATTCCGAGCTTTCGGTTCGCTATGAGCGCATCGAGGATCTGGAGGACTTCGTGGAGGCCGCGGGGCTGGAGCTGCTCCCGATGCCGCGCGCCGCGCTGTTCCTGGCCGGCAAGGTGTTTGCCCGCTACCGTCGCTCGGGCGGAACGCGAACCGGGGTTTTGCCCGATTTCTTCATCGGCGCCCATGCGGCCATATCCGGCCTGCCGCTTCTGACGCGCGACGTCGGCCGATATCGCAGCTACTTTTCGGGGCTGACCCTGATCGCGCCGGACGGATGACCGCAGTTTGCTTCTCATGGCGTGGTAGCCTTGGCTGCACAATCCTTTCAGCCTTTGCCCCGGCGCTTCCGCCTTGTTTCCGCGCATGTTGCGATCCTTCAACTGTTCCTCACAGCCGCCAAGAAGTACAGAACGCTTTGTTTCGGGTTTTTGACCGGTGCGGCAGCACCTTTGGCACCGACCCTCCAAACGACCGATAAGGCAACATTATCGGGCGTGATGCCGAGTCTTCGGCTTGTGCGGTTTATATCGAAAAAATGTATAGAATGCGCAGAGATCATGGTTGCAGGGCCGACGCGGTGGTGAACGGTTGCAATTTGCCTGACGATCTACCTATATTTGCACCAGGCGGGTGGAAATGGACTGGTACGGGCATAGCGGCAGCCAGCCTGATAAAGGGGACTGGCAGAGCCTGAAATTGCATCTTGAGGGGGTGGCGAAGCTGGCCGCTGGCATGGCCCAGCCGTTCGGGCTGGAAAATGCGGCTTATACTGCCGGACTTTTTCACGATCTCGGAAAATATTCCGCGGCCTTCCAGAAGAGGCTGGAAGGTTCCGGCATCGCGGTTGAACACTCGACCGCCGGCGCGCAGGTCCTGAAATCCATCGCCAGGGGCGATAACGCCGTCATGGCCGATTTTCTAGCCTACGCGATTCTTGGCCATCACGCCGGTCTGCCGGACCGGCAGGGAGATGGCGATGGCACGCTCGATCTGCGCATGCAGGCGCCGCTGACCATCGAGGACGAATGGCGGCGGGAGATTTCGGCGGAACTGCCGGACCTGATGCCGCAGATGATGCGCACGCTGCCGGCCGACCGCGTGGAACGCGCCTTCGCCATGTCGTTCATGGGACGCATGGTCTTTTCCTGCCTGGTCGACGCCGATTTTCGCGATACGGAGCAGTTTTATATCTCGCTTGGGGAACGGCAGGCTGATCGGGAGTGGCCTGCGCTTCAGGACCTGATCGACGGATTTCTCGCCCGCTTCGACGCGCATATGGCCGGATTCGGGCCTCCTTCGGGTGAGCTTGGACAGGTGCGTGCCCGCGTGCTCTCCCATGTGCGGCAAGGCGCGTCCGGCAAGCCCGGCCTGTTCACGCTGACGGTGCCGACCGGAGGCGGCAAGACGCTGGCGTCGCTCGGCTTCGCGCTCGACCACGCGAGACGATACGGCCATCGGCGCATCATACTGGCAATTCCCTTCACCTCCATCATCGAGCAGACGGCGCAGGTTCTGCGCGACGTGCTGGGGGCGGAGCATGTTCTGGAGCACCATTCCTCCATCGATCCGGAGGCGAAAGGCGAACGCTGGCAGCAGCGCGACAAGCTCAAGCTGGCGATGGAAGACTGGGCCGCGCCCGTCGTCGTGACGACCAATGTGCAACTGTTCGAAAGCCTGTTTGCCGCGCGGCCGTCGCGGGCCCGCAAGCTCCACAACATCGCCAACTCGATCCTCATTCTGGACGAGGCGCAGACGCTGCCCCGGCATTACCTGAAGGCCGTGATGCGGGTTCTGGATGAGCTGGCGCGCAATTACGGTTGCACGATCGTGCTGTGCACGGCCACCCAGCCTGCGCTTGCAAAGCGCCCCGATTTCAGGGACGGACTGCCGCTGGAAGGGCGCGAGCTGGCGCCGGACCCGGCGGGGCTGGCGGCAAAGCTGGCGCGCACCCACATCCGCCATGCCGGCGACATGGACAATGACGCGCTCGTGCAAGCACTCGAACCTCACCCGCAGGCGCTGGTCATCGTCAACAGCCGCCGCCATGCGCTCGACCTGTTCCGGCAGGCACAATCGGCCGGGCTCGACGGTCCGGTTCACCTCACCACACGGCAATATGCAGCGCACCGTCGCCGCATTCTGGCCGATGTGCGCAGGCGTCTGGCCAGCGGGCAACCATGCCGGCTCATTGCCACCAGCCTGATCGAAGCCGGTGTCGATGTGGATTTTCCTGTCGGATTTCGCGCCGAAGCGGGGCTCGATCAGATCATCCAGGCGTCGGGGCGCGTCAACCGCGAGGGCAGGCGCGCGCGGGAAGACAGCATCGTCACCGTGTTCCGTGCGCCCGATTACACGCCGCCGCACGAGATCGCCGGGCTGATCGGCGACATGAAGCGCATCATCGCCACGCATGACGATCTGACCGCGCCGGCTGCGGTCGAAGATTATTTCGGTGAGGTTTACTGGCGTGTCGGCGACAAGGGGCTGGATGAAAAAGGCATACTGGAGCGGCTCGGTTTCAACGCTCATGGCACGGATTTCCGCTACCGCAGTGTCGCCCGCGATTTCCGCATGATCGAGAGCGGGCTGGAACCGGTGATCGTCGCCATCGACGACGATGCCAGAGCGGCGGTCGAGAAGCTTGGCGTTGAAGACATTTCTTCAGGCAGGCTGGCGCGTGATCTGCAATCCCACGTGGTTCTGGTGCCGCCAAAGGCGCGCGACCTTCTCATTCGCAATGGCCACGTCGCGTTTGTGGAGCCGGAGCGGCGCGGCGACCAGTTTGCCGTTCTGATGAATGACAGCCTTTACCACCCGGATGTCGGCCTGATCTGGGAGGATGCGGAGTATCTGTCGCTGGAAGGATCGATCCTGTGACGGGCGGCATCGCATATTTCGATTATCCTTCGAAGCCTGCGCGGGCCACGGTCGGCCGGGATTTTCCCGGTCGCCCGCAGCGACGGCACAAGACGATCGCGCGGGCGATTGTATGGGAATCCGAAACCGCGACCGCTGCCGACATGAGGCGGGAAGAAACATGCTGGATCCGGGCGCTGCGGGCGAACGATCCGGACATTGGTTACAACAGGTTTCCGGCGTTCGGAACGCCGGGGGCGCGCATCTCATATTGAATGCGTGTGAGGGGGCAGAAGAATTGAGCTATGGAATTCGTCTGAAGGTTTCCGGCGATTACGGCCTGTTCACCAGGCCGGAAATGAAGGTGGAGCGCGTCACCTACGATGTGATCACGCCCTCGGCGGCGCGAGGCATCTTGGAGGCGATCCACTGGAAGCCCGCGATTCGCTGGATCGTCGACGCCATCCATGTGCTGGAGCCAATCCGCTTTCAGTCGATCCGCCGCAACGAAGTGGGCCACAAGGCGCCGGCCGGCAAGATCAGATCCGCGATGAAGCGCGGCGATCTGGCGGGCCTCGGCCAGCTGGTGGACGAGGACCGGCAGCAGCGCGCTTCCACCGTTCTGGTCAATCCGGCCTATGTGATCGAGGCGCATTTCGAGATGACCGGCAAGGCCGGGCCGGACGACAATGAGGGCAAGCATCTCGACATTTTCAACCGCCGCGCGGCGCGCGGGCAATGCTTTCATCAGCCTTGTCTCGGAACGCGGGAATTCGCAGCCCGCTTCGAACTGCTCGATCCCGCATCGCCGCTGCCGGCTGCCATCGAAGACAGCCGCGATCTCGGCTTCATGCTGTTCGACATCGACCACGGCGCCAGGGGCAGCCCCTCCATGTTCTTCAGGGCAAGGATGGAGAACGGCGTGGTGAGGGTGCCGCATCCGGCCTCGGCGGAGGTGCGCCGATGACCATCCTTTCCTCGCTGGCCCGCGCCTATGAGCGGCTGCCGGATGCGCCGCCTTACGGGTTCTCCTCGGAGAAGATCGGCTTCATCATCTCGCTGAATGAGGATGGCACAGTTGCCAATGTCATCGACTGGCGCGAGGGCGAGGGCAGGAAGGCCCGGCCAAGGCTGATGGCCGTGCCGCAGGCGGTGAAGCGCACGGCGGGAATCTCTCCAAACTTCCTGTGGGACAAGACATCCTATGTTCTGGGCGTGACTGCGGGCGAGGGGAAGCGCACCGCCGAAGAACACCGGGCCTTTGTCGAGAGGCATCTGGAGGCAATTGGCGATACCGAGGATGCCGGGTTGCGCGCGCTGCGCGCATTTCTGGAAAGCTGGCAGCCGGACAGTTTCATCGCACCCTTCTGGCCCGAAGAAATGAAGGACCAGAACGTGGTCTTCGCGCTGGAGAGCGAACGCCGCAGCGGCACATATCTGCATGATCGCTCGGCCGCGCGCGCGCTGTGGGCGCGGCTGGCGGAGGCAGGCGGCGATGCGCGTGGCGAGATCTGCCTCGTCAGCGGCGATGACAGCGCGATGGCGCGCCTGCATCCCTCGATCAAAGGGGTCTGGGGGGCGCAATCCTCCGGTGCGGCGCTGGTGTCCTTCAACCTCGATGCGTTCACCTCCTACGGCCACGAACAGGGCGACAACGCGCCAGTCTCGACCGCAGCAGCCTTTGCCTACACCACGGCCCTCAACCGTTTTCTGGAAAAAGACAGCGGGCATCGTATGCAGATCGGCGATGCCTCGACCGTGTTCTGGGCGGATGCGGCCGACCTCGATGCAGCCCGGCTTTCGGAAGCCTTGTTCGCCAGTTTTTATGACGGCAACGACACGGCGGCGAAGGAAGATGAGGAAAAAGCGGTTCGCGAGCGCGTGAGCGTGCAACTGGCCCGCATCCGCCAGGGCCTGCCGCTTTCGCAGGTCGATCCTGCCCTGACGAAGGATGTGCGCTTCTACATATTGGGGCTGGCGCCCAATGCGGCGCGCATTTCGGTGCGCTTCTTTTATGCCGACAGTTTCGGTGCGCTGGTGACGAATTACCAGAGGTTCATCGAAGACATGCGCATCGAGCCGCCTCCCCGTGAGGGGTATCCGGCGATCTGGCGCTACCTTCAGGAGACTGCGGTTCTGGGCAAGCGGGAGAACGTTCCGCCCAATCTGGCCGGCGAGTGGATGCGGGCCATTCTTTCCGGGAACCGCTTTCCGCTCACGCTGCTTTCAGCCGTTCTGACACGTATTCGCGCCGACGGGCGCATCGACGCGCTGCGGGCGTCGATGCTTCGCGGCCTGCTCATTCGCAATTTCAACAGGGAGGTACCGGTGGCATTCGACCCGGCGAACGAAAACAAGGGCTATCTGCTCGGACGGCTGTTCGCAGTCTATGAGCAGATTCAGGTCGCCGCGCTTGGCCGGAACCTGAACGCAGGCATCAGGGACAAATATTACGGCTCCGCCTCGGCGCAGCCGCGCAAGGTGTTCGCGCTGCTCGATAGCGGGGCGGTCAATCATCTTTCCAAGATCGGCAAGCAGCGCCCCGGCCAACGCGTCAATCTGGAAAAGCAGGTCGCGGCCATCATGGCCCTGATGTCGCCCGGCTCCGATCCTTTCCCCACCACGCTTGGCGCCGATGAGCAGGCGCTCTTCGGGCTCGGCTACTACCACCAGCGCAATGAATTTTTCAACAGGACGGATGCTGCCGTCGCTTCCGGAGAAGATGCATGACCGCAATTGCCAATCGTTATGACTTTGCCCTTGTGTTCGAGGTGGTGAACGGCAATCCGAACGGCGACCCCGATGCCGGCAATCTGCCGCGTCTCGATCCCGAGACCAACAACGGGCTGGTCACCGATGTCAGCCTGAAACGCAAGATCAGGAACTATGTCGAGCTGGCGCGCGAGGGCGTCGACGGGTTCCACATCTATGTGCAGGAAGGCGCGATCCTCAACGAAAAGCACCGAGAGGCTTACAAGGCGCTGCGTCCGGACGACGCGAAAGCGGCAAAGGATCCGAAGCTGAACCCGCGCGACGATGCCGAGGCGAAGGAGCTCACAGCATTCATGTGCCGGAACTTCTTCGACGTGCGCACCTTTGGCGCGGTGATGTCCACCGGCATCAATGCGGGACAGGTAAAGGGCCCGGTGCAACTCGGTTTCGCCCGCTCGGTGGAGCCGATCTGGCCGCTGGAAATCTCCATCACCCGCATGGCCGCCACCAACGAAGCGGAAAAGAAGAAGAGCGCCGAAGGCGATGATGGCGACGGACGCAGCGACAACCGCACCATGGGCCGCAAGCACATCGTGCCCTACGGGCTCTATGTCGCCCATGGCTTCATTTCGGCCAAGTTCGCGCAACGCACCGGCTTTTCTCAAAGCGACCTCGACCTGCTGTTCGAAGCGCTGACCACCATGTTCGAGCATGACCGTTCAGCGGCGCGCGGTGAAATGGCGACGCGCAAGCTGGTTGTGTTCAAACATGAGAATGAACTGGGCAACGCGCCGGCGCACACGCTGTTCGAACGCGTGCGCATCGGGCGCAATATTGACGGCGAGTTCCGCGAGATCGACAGCCGTCTCGACAACCAGCCGCCGGCGCGATCCTTCGCCGACTATGTGGTCGAGATCGACCGTGACAACCTTCCAGCCGGCGTCGAAATCATCGAACTGCTGTAGCCGGGCATCGGGCGGGGAGGGCGGCGCGATGACATCGGAAACGGAGCCGCTGCCACTCTCCGCTCTCCAGCACGCCGTTTACTGTTTGCGGCAGGCGGCGCTGATCCACATCGAGCGCATGTGGGCCGACAACCGCTTCACCGCCGAAGGGCATGTCATGCATGCCGTGGCGGACAAGGGCGGAGGCCGGAAGGTGCGGGGCACGCGCCGTGTCATGTCGCTTCCGCTGGCCTCGCGCCATCTGAATATAAGCGGGGTCGCGGATGTGGTTGAGTTCATCCCGTCTTCAGCTGGCGAGGTTCCGTTTCCTGTCGAGTACAAGCGCGGCAAGCCGAAGCTGCATCGCGCGGACGAGGTGCAACTCTGCGCGCAGGCGCTGTGCCTGGAGGAAATGACCGGCATGAGCGTGCCGGAAGGTGCGCTGTTCTATGGTGAAACGCGCCGGCGGGTGATCGTGCCTTTCGATGAGGAATTGCGGCGGCTGACACGGGACACCGTCGCCGCTCTGGCAAGCGTGTTCGCAGGCGGTGAAACCCTGCCGCCGACCCCGCATCGCAGCAGATGCCGTGCCTGTTCGCTTCTCTCCCTGTGCCGGCCGGACACGGTTGCAAGGCCCGTGCGGGCATGGCGCCGCCGCATGGTGGAGGCAAGCTGCGGGGAGGAGCGGACGCCATGAAAAAGCTGCTCAATACCGTTTACGTCACCACCGAAGGGGCGGCCCTGCGCAAGGATGGCGAAAATCTGGTGGCCGAAGTGGAGGGGGTGGAGCGCAACCGCGTGCCGCTGCACATGCTTTCCGGCGTGGTGGCGTTTGGGGCCATTCTCGTCTCGCCGGCGCTGATAGCCGCTCTTGCGGGCGCGGGAATCACCCTTACCCTCCTCGACCGCAACGGCCGCTTTCAGGCGCGTGTCGATGGGCCGACCACCGGCAATGTGCTGCTGCGCCGCGCCCAGTACCGGGCCTGCGAGGCGCCGGAAGACATCGTGCGCTCCTTTCTGGTCGGCAAGATGGCCAATCAGCGTGCGGTGCTGATGCGGGCATTGCGCGATTATGGCGAGGACTACGATGCCGCGGTGCGCCAGTCGATCGAGGCAGTCACCCGGCGTCTTGCGCAGATCATGCGGCGGGTGGAACTGGCCGACGAGCCCCTGGAGCGGTTGCGCGGTTGCGAAGGCGAGGCCGCCAATCTCTATTTTTCCGTCTTCGATCACCTCATCCGCTCGCCGGATGCCGAACTGCGCTGGCTTGGGCGCTCGCGGCGGCCACCGCTCGACCCGGTCAATGCGCTGCTTTCATTTCTCTATACGCTGCTGGTCCATGACTGCCGCTCGGCGCTGGAGACGGTGGGGCTGGACCCCGCCGCCGGCTTTCTTCACCGCGACAGGCCCGGACGGCCCAGTCTTGCGCTGGATCTGATGGAGGAATTGCGGCCGGTCATTGCCGACCGCCTGGCGCTGTCGCTCATCAATCGCCGCCAGTTGCGGGCCGGCGATTTTCAGGCGATGGACGGCGGTGCGGTGATCCTGCACGACGAGGCGCGGCGCCTGGTGCTGACAACATGGCAGGAGCGCAAACGCGAGGAGCGCACGCACCCGTTTCTGGGCGAAAAGGCGCCGCTGGGGCTGGTGCCCTATTTGCAGGCCCAGATGCTCTCGCGCCATCTGCGCGGCGACATCGATGCCTATCCGCCCTGGTTCTGGAAATAGGAGACCGCATGCTGGTTCTGGTGACATACGATGTCAGCATCACACAGGGCAACGGTCCCGCGCGGCTGCGGAGGGTCGCGAAAGCCTGCCGCGATTTCGGGCAGAGGGTGCAGTTTTCGGTCTTCGAGATCGAGGTCGACCCGGCCCAGTGGACGCGCCTGAAGGCGAGGCTGGAAAGCCTGATCGATCCCGAAACCGACAGCTTGCGCTTCTATCATCTTGGTGCAAACTGGCAGCGGCGCGTGGAACATGTCGGGGCAAAGCCTGCGGCCGACCTGAATGGACCGCTCATCGTCTGAATTCCCTTCCGCGCGCGAACCTCAAGCGTGCGCCGAAAACCCGGCAAGTTCGCACCGGACCCCGCTCTTTGAAATCGTTGATCAAAACAAGCGTCGCATTTTGCCTCGCTCCGGAAATTTGCAGCTCTGCTACCCGGTTCGCACAGTCCGCCGGGTTATCTGTTCATTATTCATGTCTTACAAGAACCCCGTCGCTCCCCTCGCGGGAGCGTGGATCGAAACTCTTGCAACTCATCCATGTAGAGCGTGCCGTCAGTCGCTCCCCTCGCGGGAGCGTGGATCGAAACCTTTCCTTTTCTGCCGGGCCAATCCCGGTCAGAGAGTCGCTCCCCTCGCGGGAGCGTGGATCGAAACCGCACCGTACCGGAACGAACACCGTATACGGTGGGTCGCTCCCCTCGCGGGAGCGTGGATCGAAACCCCCTCATCGCGGAAGTATTCGGCAGTCACATGCTGTCGCTCCCCTCGCGGGAGCGTGGATCGAAACACGCTTCCATGACGCTGGTGGTCAATATACTCGCGTCGCTCCCCTCGCGGGAGCGTGGATCGAAACGCGCGGCCGTTCGTATTCGCGAGGCTCTTATAGAAGTCGCTCCCCTCGCGGGAGCGTGGATCGAAACCGCCGTGACATGCTCAAGGCAAAGCTGGGCCCAATGTCGCTCCCCTCGCGGGAGCGTGGATCGAAACTTCCGTTTCGTGAAACAGAACATGCCAATGCGGGCGTCGCTCCCCTCGCGGGAGCGTGGATCGAAACACTCGTGGTTGCCTGCTATTTTGCAGGGCCGTGAGTCGCTCCCCTCGCGGGAGCGTGGATCGAAACTCTATCGATTGCACAAGGCGCTGTGCGTCTGATGGTCGCTCCCCTCGCGGGAGCGTGGATCGAAACCTTTTGGCACCAGCGGTTTTAACACTATCGTGAGGTCGCTCCCCTCGCGGGAGCGTGGATCGAAACCCGCAGGAGCGCTTTGCGCGACCCCTCCAAAGCCGTCGCTCCCCTCGCGGGAGCGTGGATCGAAACCAGATGGTCGAGCCCGGTGACGGTCGTGATCGCAGTCGCTCCCCTCGCGGGAGCGTGGATCGAAACTGTTTCACGAAACGGAAAAAGCGGTGCCGCTTGTGTCGCTCCCCTCGCGGGAGCGTGGATCGAAACCTCCATCATCCCGGTCATGCAGCCTCGGCTATCGTCGCTCCCCTCGCGGGAGCGTGGATCGAAACCGGCAAACAGCGCTCGCTTTCCCCATGGCGTGGCGGTCGCTCCCCTCGCGGGAGCGTGGATCGAAACTATCTCGGTTGAACGGCTCGAAGCCGTTGCCATCGTCGCTCCCCTCGCGGGAGCGTGGATCGAAACGCCTGTGGTCATGAAAACACCTCTTCGAGCTGCCGTCGCTCCCCTCGCGGGAGCGTGGATCGAAACGTGCCCATATCGGAAGCTCGCCCGTATACGGAACAGTCGCTCCCCTCGCGGGAGCGTGGATCGAAACACGCTTTCATGACGCTGGCGGTCAATATACACGGTCGCTCCCCTCGCGGGAGCGTGGATCGAAACAACCGCAGGGCCGGGCGACCCCATCGTGGGGCCGTCGCTCCCCTCGCGGGAGCGTGGATCGAAACGACGTGACCCGGTCGTGGTTGATTGCGACGCTGCAGTCGCTCCCCTCGCGGGAGCGTGGATCGAAACATATGCTCGGGCAATCTGTGCTCAGTGAGATCAAGTCGCTCCCCTCGCGGGAGCGTGGATCGAAACCCGAACAATCAACAGTCCCGGACGCTCTGAAGGTGTCGCTCCCCTCGCGGGAGCGTGGATCGAAACCCGTCGAACGGCTCGAAGCCGTTGCCGTCCGCGCGTCGCTCCCCTCGCGGGAGCGTGGAGGTGACGTTCTCGGCTTCCGCGACGAAGCAATGGGTACAGGGCTCGCCCTCGCTGGCGCCCTTCAACGGCACGGCGGCGATGCGATGGACGGGACTGGAGGCTCGACCTGTTCTGCCGAAGAGCCGCTGATCGGCCGGGTGTAGATTGCCACCAGCCGCATGGCCCTGAACAAGGTGCCGGGCGGAGGATGGAACGGCCATGGCGGCGCCTCCACGCCCAAGGTCCCGACACTGGTATCGGTTCGCGTTTGCGCCGATCCGCCGGCGCGATTGCCGGGAGCGTTGCAGCGAAGTGATCGACAGGTCTTTCCCGGCATCTCGACCCGCTGCCCCGCTTTGCCGCGGCAGGTCCGGTATCAGGACGTTTCCTGCTCATGCAGGGCGGCGCATCTGGCCAGCCATGTGTGGATGGCCTTCAGCGCCTCCGGTTCGTCAAGAAACGGGATGTGGCCGCGGTCCGGCACTTCGGCGCGGATCAGGTCGGGCCGGCGGCGCTGCATCTCGCCGGCCGTATCGCGCGACAGCACGTCGGAATTGGCGCCACGCACCAATGCCAGCGGCAGGCCCGCACAAGCGTCGAACAGCGGCCATGCATCGGCCAGCGGCTCCGACATCGCCCGGTGGAAACCGATGCGCAGGGCGGGATCGTAGGGCAGGTCGAGGCCGTCCCCGGTCTGGACGAAGTGGCGAACCGCCTCTTCCTCCCATCTGGGGGCTGGAACGTTGCGAAAGCCGGGATTGGCGGCCGGGCTGCGGTCGACCGCCTCCTGCAGCGTGCGGACGGCTGGCTTCACACCGAGATAGGTGGCGATCCGCGCCAGCCCCTCCTTCTCGAGAACCGGTCCGACATCGTTGAAGCAGATGCCGGCTATGCGCGCGGGCGCGATGGCGGCCATCGCCATGGCCAGCAGCCCGCCGCGCGAAGCGCCGATGACGGCAGCCCGCCCGATGCCCAGATGGTCGAGCAGCGCCAGAGCATCCTGCGCCTCCTGCGCGACCGTATAGGTCTCCGGGTCGGCCCGGTCGGAACCGCCGCGCCCCCGGCTGTCCAGCCGGATCAGCCGCACGCTGTCCCCGATATGACGCGCCAGGTAGTCGAAGTCGCGCCCGTCCCGCGTCAGTCCCGCAAGACATAGCACGGGCAGGCCGCTGCCCTCGTCCCTGTAGGCCAGCCGCGTGCCGTCGCCCGCGCGGAAACTTCCCCTCGTCATGGTCCGGCCGTTCCTCCTCAGCCCCGGATAGTCGAAGAATCCCTTGCCGGTCTTGCGGCCCAGCCAGCCGGCATGGACCATCTGCTTCAGAAGCGGACTTGGCCGGCATTTCGGATCGTCGAACCCCTGGCGGGAAGTTTCCACGATGTTCAGCACCACGTCCAGCCCGATGAGGCTGCCCGGTGCCAGTGGCCCCATCGGGTGATTGATGCGGGCATCATCATGCTGTCGATATCCTGCGGCGTGGCGACGCCTTCATGGGCGCAGTTGATCGCCTCGTTGATGAAAGGGACGAGCAGGCGGTTGACGACGAAGCCATCGCCGTCGCTGGAGGCGTGCGGGCTCTTGCCGATGGCGCGGGCGAGTTCGGTGACGGCTTCGGTCCCCGCGTCCGCCAGCGCGCGCTTCTTCACTTGCCCGGCAAGGCTGGATTCGATGACGGCACGCCCGCGTTTGAGCGCGGCTGCGGACAGGTCCTGCATGCCCCCCCCGGCGACAACCGGTCACGGCAAAGCATTGCGCGATGCCGTTGCCATCGTGCCGGCGACGATCAGGGTTGGGGCCGTAGCCGCGCGTATATCGTCCACCGGTACGGATGGGGCATGAGCGCTCCGCCTTGCATTCGCGAGGCTTCCCCGGGCGCCGTCACGGCTCCAGCCAGTTGCGGATGAGCGCTCATCCGGATCGGAAAACTCATGGCCGCAGTCGACCATATGAGCTTCGACCCGCGCGCCAGCCCGACACAGCGGAAAGATCGGCTGGAGGAGGTGCGTCCAGCACCGGCATGGCGCGCATCAGGACGGCCCGGCAGCGCGCCCCGGCACCCGCGGGGCGGGTGCTTGCAGGGCATTGCGTGTAAGGAACCGGCCTTCCCGTCGATCCGGAGAGCTACCGCCAGAAGCGTTTTGCATCGACGAATGCATCATGGGCTTGCGCGGCTTCGATACGGTGCCGGCAATCCATCAGTATTTCTGCGGGACGTAGAGCTCCTTCGGCAGTGTCGCCCGCTCGTATCCGGGATTGAAGACACGGTCGGGCAGGGTGATTTCCTCGTGCGGCACCGGGGTGACGGGATTTGCCGGAGGAGGTGGTCGATGCAGTTGAGGCGCGCCCGCTTCTTGTCGTTGCCTTCGACGATGTACCAGGGCGCTTCGGCAATGCCGGTGCGCTCGAACATCTCTTCCTTCGCCTTGGTCTACTGCTCCCAGCGCACGCGCGACCGCAAATCCATGGGTGACAGCTTCCACTGCTTCATCGGGTCGTGGATGCGCATCATGAAGCGCATCTGCTGCTCCTCGTCGGTGGTCGAGAACCAGTATTTGACCAGCCGTATGCCCGAGCGCAACAGCATGCGCTCGAATTCGGGAACGTCGTCGAAGAACTCCTCCACCTGTTCGGGGGTGGCGAAGCCCATCACGCGCACGATAGCGGGTTGAGCGGCTGGGTGATGCGCTTGATGACGCCGCCCTTTCCGGCGGAATCGCGCCCCTCGAACAGCACGACGATCTTCTCCCCGGTGTGCGACACCCAGTCCTGCAACTTGATCAGTTCCGACTGAAGCCGGATCAGCTCCCGGAAACAGGTCTGGCGGTCGAGGGATTCGGGATGCGCCTTCCTGTAGATTTTCGCCAGCTCGGCCGAAAGCGCGGGTTCCCACAGTTCGAGCTCGTAGTCCTCGTCGAGCGTGTCTTCCAGTTCGGCCCTGAGCCAGGCCACCGCTTCCCCTGGACGTCTCGGCGTATACGATCGACGCCTGCAAGCCATGGCGTCAAACCGCGGGCCCGCGGCCGAGGGTGTAGAACTCGTCGTTCGGGCGCATGCTGGCGACGTTGGCAAGGCGGTTGGACATGCCGAAGAACGCGGTGATGGCGGCGATGTCCCAGATGTCCGCCTCATCGAAGCCGTGTGAACCGAGCGTGTCGAAATCGGCGTCGCCGACCTCGAAGGCGGCGTTCGAGACCTTCATGGCGAAGTCCAGCATGGCCTTCTGGCGCGGCGTTATGTCGGCCTTCCGGTAATTGATCGCCACCTGATCCGCGAGCAGCGGGTCCTTCGCCCGCACACGCAGGATCGCGCCATGGGCGATGACGCAATACTGGCACCGGTTTGCGGCGCTGGTCGCCACCACGATCATCTCCCGCTCGGCCTTTGTAAGGTTGCCGGGCCTGTCCATCAGGGCGTCGTGATAGGCCATGAAGGCGCGGAATTCGTCCGGGCGATGGGCAAGCGCCAGAAACACGTTGGGAATGAAGCCGGACTTCTCGTGCACCTCGGTGATGCGCGCGGCAATATCTTCGGGAAGGTCCTCCAGCACCGGAACCGGAAAACGGCTGATCGACTTGCCGGTCATGATTGTCTCCTTGAAGCATCTCGTCCCGAAGCGGGAACCGGTTTCCAGAGCCCCCGTCTCACGATTGCCGGGCCCGGCTGTGCGAGCCGAAACGCTCCTGGCTGAGGGCGGCCGCCATCAGGGCCTTTGTGTAGCTTTCGCGGGGGCTGTCGAAGACCTGCGCGGTGTCGCCCTGCTCGACGATCTTTCCCCCCTTCATCACGATGACGTAGTCCGAAACGGCGCGGACCACCGCCATGTCGTGGCTGATGAACAGGTAGGACAGCCCGTTTTCGGCCTGCAGGTCGCGCAGTAGGGCGACGATCTGCTTCTGCACCGAGCGGTCGAGCGCGCTGGTCGGCTCGTCGAGCACGATGACGCGAGGTTTCAGGATCATGGTGCGGGCGATGGCGATGCGCTGGCGCTGGCCGCCGGAGAATTCGTGCGGATAGCGGTTGCGCATCGCCGGATCGAGGCCGACCTCCTTCAGCGCCTGCTGGGCGCGCCGGTCGCGCTCCTTCGCCGGCAGTTCCGGTTCGTGGATCAGCAGGCCCTCGGTTATGATGCGGCCCACCGTCATGCGCGGGCTGAGCGAGCCGAACGGGTCCTGAAACACCAGTTGCAGCTCCCGCCGCTTCGGGCGCATGACCTGCCTGTCGCGCGGCAGCTCCTTGCCGAGATAGGCGATGCGGCCATCGCAATCCATCAGCCGCAGCAGCGCGCGGCCCAGCGTCGATTTGCCCGAGCCGGATTCGCCGACGATGCCGATCGTCTGCCCCTGCCTCAGGGTGAGCGACACGTCGTCCACGGCGGTCAGGTATTCGGCGGGGCCGAACCATGGTTTGTGGATGAGGAACTTCACCTTCACATGGTCGGCCCGGATGAGCTCCCGCGCCGTCTCGCCGGGCGGCGGCTTGGTGCCTTCCGGTTCGGCGTCGAGCAGCATCCTGGTGTAGGGATGTTCCGGCGCGGAAAAGAGCCGCTCCGTCGCACCGGTCTCGACCACCTCGCCGGAGCGCATCACATAGACGCGGTCGGCGAAGCGCCGCACGATGCCCAGATCGTGGGTGATGAAGACAACAGCCATGCCAAGGCGTTTCTGGAGATCGGCCAGAAGGTCGAGGATCTGCGCCTGAATGGTGACGTCGAGGGCCGTGGTCGGCTCGTCCGCGATCAGTATGTCCGGCTCGTTCGCCAGAGCCATGGCGATCATGACGCGCTGGCGCTGGCCGCCGGAAAGCTCGTAGGGGTAGCTGTCGATGCGCCGCTCCGGATCGGGAATGCCCACGAGCTTCAGAAGTTCGAGGATGCGTGGTCGCGCCGCCTTCCTGCTCAGGCCGCGATGGTAGCGCAGCGGTTCGGCAAGCTGGTCGCCAATGCGGTAGAGCGGGTCGAGCGAGGTCATCGGCTCCTGGAAGATCATGGTGATCCTGGCGCCGCGAATCCGGTTCAGCTGCTTTTCCGGCATGCCGATCAGGTCCTGCCCGCGATAGAGCGCCTGTCCGCTCGCCTGTCCGTTCTTCGCCAGAAGGCCCATCATCGCCATGGTGGCCTGGCTTTTGCCGGAGCCGGACTCGCCCACGACGGCGATCGTCTCGCCCGCCCGCACTTCCAGGTCGATGCCGCGCACCGCCTCGACAGGTCCGTCGTTGGTGTCGAAGGTCACGCGCAGGTCGCGTACGCTCAGGATGGTTTCCTTCGTCATCTCAGCGGTCCTTCGGGTCGAGGCTGTCGCGCAGGCCGTCGCCAAGGAAATTCAGGGCGAACAGGATGACGGTGAGGGTGGCCGCCGGCCACACGAGCTGCCAGCTTGCGCCGCGCATGTTCTGGGCGCCCTCGGAGATCAGCAGGCCGAGCGAGGTCAGCGGGTCCTGCACGCCAAGGCCGAGGAAGGACAGGAGGCTTTCCAGCAGGATCGCCTTCGGCACCAGTAGCGTCACGAACACGATGACGGGGCCGAGCGCGTTGGGGATGATGTGGCGGGTGATGATGCCGCGCCGCGTCGCGCCGAGCGCTTCCGCCGCCTGCACGAACTCCTGCCGCTTGAGGCTGAGCGTCTGCCCGCGCACGATGCGCGCCATGTCCAGCCATTCCGTCGCGCCGATGGCGATGAAGATGATGAAGATGGAGCGCCCGAAGAACACCAGCATCAGGATGACGAAGAAGATGAAGGGCAGCGAATAGAGAATGTCGACAAGCCGCATCATCACATTGTCGACGCGGCCGCCGAGATAGCCGGAAACCGCGCCGTAGGACACGCCGAGCACCAGCGCCATCGCGGAAGCCAGCAGGCCGATGGCCAGCGACATGCGCACGCCGATGAAGATGCGCGTCATCATGTCCCGGCCCAGATTGTCGGTGCCGAGCAGGAAGTAGTTGCGCGTCACGCTCAGCGTGAGCCGGCCCGAAAGCCCGTCTTCGGCAAGCTCGATCTTCGGATTGCCGAACAGGTCGGAGCGTTGGAAGTAGCGCAGCACGCGCTCGTCCGTGGGGCGCTGCGCCGTGAAATCGACGACGACGTCGTTGCCCGATATCTCCGGCTCCCCGGACGCGGCAAGGCGGGCGCGCGCCAGCTCGCGCTCGAGGCCGGGCAGGATCGTGTCGGCGCGCGGATAAGCCTCGAGGCTGGGGGCGACGCGCACGAATTGCGGATAGATCTTGTCGTAGGGATGGGGGCTGATCATCGGCCCGAATATTCCGGCAAGGGTGAACAGGAGCAGCACCAGCGCGCTTGCCACCGCCGCCCTGTTCCTGCGCAGGCGCAGCCATGCGTCCTGCCAGAGCGAGCGGCCGGCAACCGTGGTGTACTGCTGTGCGGGCATGGTCGGGTCCACGTCAGTCATAGCGAACCCTCGGGTCGAGCCAGGCATAGAGAAGGTCGACGATCAGGTTGAAGACCACGACGAAGATCGAGATCACCACCACCGTGCCCATGACCAGCGTGTAGTCGCGGCTGAGCGCGCCCTGCACGAAGTAGCGGCCGATGCCGGGAATGCCGAAGATGGTTTCCACCACCACCGAGCCGGTCAGCAGGGCGGCGGCGGTGGGGCCGAGATAGGAAATGGCGGGCAGCAGGGCGGCGCGCAGCGCATGCACGCCCACGACCACGCGCGCCGGCAGGCCATAGGCGCGGGCTGTGCGCACATGGTTGGCGCGCAGCGCCTCGATGGTCGCCCCGCGCACCAGGCGCGCGATGACGCCGACCTGCGGCAGGGCGAGCGTCAGCACCGGCAGGATCCAGTAGCTGATGTTGGCGGAGGACCAGCCGCCGGCCGGAACCCAGCCCAGGATCACCCCGAACAGCAGGCTGAGCAGCGGCGCCACGACGAAATTCGGGGTGGTGATGCCGAAGGTGGCGAGCGCCACGACGAAATAGTCGATGGACGAATTCTGCTTCAGCGCGGCAAGCGTGCCGAGCCCGGTGCCGATGACGGCGGCCAGCGCCAGGCCGAGGCTGCCGAGCATGATCGACACCGGCAGGCCGGAGGCGAAGAGGTCGTTCACGGTGAAGTCGCGCCGCGTGAAGCTCGGGCCGAGATCGCCGTGCAGCAGGTTGCCGAGATAGATCAGATACTGCCGCCACAGCGGGGCATCCATGTTGTAGGCCCGCTTGAGGTTTTCCAGGATGAGCGGGTCGATGGGGCGCTCGAGATCGAAGGGACCGCCCGGCGCCAGCCGGATCAGGAAGAAGGTGAGCGTTACGATGATGAAGACCGTGGGTATCGCGCCACCCAGTCGTCGGAGCGTGTAGCCGAGCATGACCTCTCCTGCGCCTGCCGGCCCCGGGCGCCTCGCCGGCCCGCGAGAACATCGCTTGCCATGCAATCCCGGAAACGCAAGGCCGGCTTTGCTGCACAATGCGAAGGGGGCCGTCCCGACGGCACGGCCCCCGGCGGAAAGCTTACTGTTTCAGCGAAAGCCAGCGTGTCTTGTGAACGTCCATCAGGTTGTCGTTCCAGCCTTCGACATTGCCGGCAACGAGGGCGCGCGACGAGTAGTAGAGGATCGGAATGTTCGCCATTTCGGCGAGCAGGACCTTCTCGGCCTCGGCCAGAACCCCGGCGCGTTCCCCGAGATCGATGGTCTTTTCGGCCTTGGCCATCAGCCCGTCGTAAGTCTCGTTCTTCCACTTGGAATAGTTGAAGCTGACATTGCCCTGGCTGATGTAGAGGAAGTTCTGCGGGTCGTTGTAGTCGCCGATCCAGCCTGCCCGGGCGATATCGAAGGGGCCGTCCTCACGCAGGAAGTTGAAGTAGGTGGCGCCTTCGGTTTCGTTGAGCGTGGCCTTGATGCCGATATTGCCGATCTGGTCGGCAATCGCGGCCATGGTGTTCTTGTTGTTCTCGGACGTGTTGTAGAGCAGCTCGACCGAGAGCGAGCCTTCGGCGACGCCGGCTTCCGTCAGAAGCTCCCTGGCCTTGTCCTCACGCTCCAGCATGTCGTCGGAATAGTCGAGCTTCGGCGCGTCCTTCACATAGTTGGCAATGCCGGGCGGCACCATCGAATAGCCCGGCAGCATGGTGCCCTGCCAGACCTGTTCGGCGATGAACTCGCGGTCGATGACGAGCGAGATCGCCTGGCGCACGCGCGGGTCCTTCAGCTTGCTGTCGGCGGCCTTGCCCTTGACCGGCAGGTAGTAGACGCCGAGATAGGGCGCGAGGCGGAACTCGGCGGCGAGGTTCTTTTTCACATAGTCCATCTGTTCGGCAGGCACGTCGGAACAGATCTGGACTTCCCTGGCCTCGAAGCGGCGCATGCAGCTCGCGCGGTCCTCGAACGGTATCCAGTTGACGGTGTCGATGCTGACCTGATCCGCGTCGTAATAGTGCGGATTCTTCTTCATCACGATCTTGTCGTTGGGTGTGAAGCTTTCCAGCATGTAGGCGCCGTTGGTGACCATCTTGCCGGGGGTTGTGAACCTGTCGCCGTTTTCCTCGACGCTCTTGCGATGCAGCGGCAGGCCGGTCTGGTGGGTCAGAAGCTCGATGAAGTAGGGGGCCGGTGCATTCAGCGTGATCCTGAGCGTGTGGTCGTCGACGGCCTCGACGCCCAGTTCCTCGAGCGGCTTCTTGCCGCCGGCGATGTCCTCGGCGTTCTGGATGATGAACAGCATGCTGGCGTAGCCGGCGGCGGTCTTCGGGTCCATCAGGCGGCGGAAGGTGAACTGGAAGTCGCCGGCCGTCACCGGGTCGCCGTTCGACCATTTGGCGTCTTCACGCAGATGGAAGGTGTAGACGGTGCCGGAATCGGAAATGTCCCAGGACTTGGCCACGCCGGGAACGGCCTCGCCATTGGCGTCCTGGATGGTCAGGCCGTCATAGAGGTCGCGCAGCACATTGCCTTCCGAGATGGTGGAGGTGCGGTGATGGTCGAGCGTCGCCGGATCGGTGTCGTTGCCGCGGTTGAGAACCACCTCGGCCGAGGCAGCGCCTGCAAGCGCGACAAGGCCCACACTCGCCAGCAGAAGTTTGCGATACATGTTGAACTCCTCCTCTGAAATTCATGAAATGGATTGCATAGTAGGAATAAGCCCGGCCGGTGGACAAGTCGAATTGCCATGTTATTTCCAGGTTTGAAGGACAATCTGGCCGGCAGCCGATGGATGCGGTGCCCGCACGGACCTGCGAATTGGCGGCGAAAAGGCCCGGATTGGCGCGTTTGCGGATGTTTGCGCCGGCTGGAACGGCTCTTCAGGCCACCTTCTAAGACCATAGTCGCATGAGACGCGGATTACGCACTTACATAGCGTGCAATGCTGCACTATGATCCGGCGTCGCCATTTGCTCGGGAGGAACAGATGGTAGCCAGCATTACGAAGCGGGACTGGGAAGAGTTCATGGCCGTAGGGCGTGTTCCTCTCAGCGTACGCGAACTTGTGCTTCAAAGCTGGCAGCGCAGCGCCGGCAACGGCATAACCGGTCTCAAGAGCGCGCCGAAGCTCGGCGACAGCGAACTCATGGCCCGCCGCCGGGAAGCCCGCCGGCTGCGCCACGGCGCGCGCACGGCGCTTCAGAAAGCCGGCTATCTGCTCAACCACACCGGCAACATGCTGCTTTTGTGCAACGACAGGGGTGTGGTGCTCGATGTCGCCGGCGACGAGGCCACGCAGGCGCGGGGCCGCGAGAATCATCTCCATGTCGGCGGGCGCTGGAACGAATCCTCGATCGGCACCAACGCCATCGGCACCGCCATCCATCTGCGCCGGCCCATGCAGGTCAGCAGCGTCGAGCATTTTTGCGAGGAAATCCATCGCTGGAACTGCGCGGCCACGCCGATCACCGATCCCGCCGACGGCAGGCTGCTCGGCGTCGTCGACATTTCCTGGCCCAATGACGTCGAACAGATGAATGCGGCAGCGCTTTCGGCCACGCTGGCGTTGCAGATCGAGGCCGACCTCGGACGCAACTACGCCATGGAGCGGGAGAAGCTGGTGGAGCGCCTGCACATGCGCAGGCCGCGGCTCGGTTCCGACCCCGTTCTGGTGCTGGACCGCGCGGGCCGCGACGTCTTCGCAACCGAGGATTTCCGCCGTCTGTGCGATGACAACGACGCACTCGATTCCCTGCGCGCCCGCATTCCCGATCTGATGGGGCGGATGCCCGGCGACATCGCCGAAGCGCTGTCGGGTTCCCTTCCGGGAGCCGATCTGGAAGTCATTGCCGAGGGCGAGGACGCCGTGGGCGTCATGCTCTCGCTGCGGCGCAGGCGCCCCGTGCCGGTCAGCCATGGAGCCGATCTCGACAAGATCGGCTCCATCGGCCCGGTGACGTTCGAGCTGTGCGGCCGGGCCCAGCGCCTTGCCGGCGTGCACATCCCCATCCTCATCGAAGGCGAGACCGGAACCGGAAAGACCTTCCTCGCGCAGGCCATCCATCGCGCCAGCCCGCAGGCGGGAGGCAGCTTCGAGATGCTGGACTGCTCGACGCTGACCGCGCAGGCGCTGCGCGAGGACCTCGCGCGCGAGACAAGGCGGTCCGCCATGCTGGAGCAGCTTGCCGAGAGCGGCGGCGCGCTCTGCCTCGACCGTCCGGGCGCCACGCCGCCGGAGGCGCAGAAGCTGCTGCTCAGCCTGCTGGAGCAGGTCAGCGCGCGGGCGCGCACCGGCATCAAGCTGTTGTCGCTGTCGTCGACCCCGCTCTACGAAGCCATGCAGGAGGGCAGGTTCCGCGGCGACCTCTACTACCGGCTGGCCGGCGCGCGGCTGGTGATACCGCCGCTGCGCGAACGGCGGCAGGAGATCGTTCCGTCGCTGAACATGATCGCCGCCCGCCATGCCCGCACCACGGGCGGCCGCGAGCTGCGCTTCACCTCCGGCGCGCTCGGGGTGCTGGCGGCCTATCGCTGGCCGGGAAACCTGCTGGAAATGTCCAATATGGTGGCGGCGCTCGACGCCCTGTCGCCGAGCGGCCTGATCGACGAGAGGAACCTGCCGCCCGAGATGCTGAACCAGTCCGCAAACCGCGAGGACCATACGCTGCGCGGCTCGGAAAAGGCCGAAATCCTCGAAGCGGTCGAGCTGTCGGGCGGCAACCTCACCGAGGCGGCCCGGCGGCTGGGCATCGCGCGCTCCACCCTCTACCTCAAGCTCGACAGCTACGGCATCGCCCGTCCGCGCAGAAGCTGAGCCGGATCGCCGTGCGTCCGTCCGGACGCACGAAGAACGATCCAGGCCATTGATAGAGCACCGGAATCGCCGGAAGCCGGATTCGACTTTCCGGGCCCATGCCTTAGGCACGAAACCCAATCAGGATGTTGATTGGTTTAAGCTTTCATGATTCAAGCTGGAAAACGCTGGAGTTTGGATCATGGCAGGAGAGTTCTGG
>NZ_SNZF01000008.1 GCF_004363725.1 Aquamicrobium defluvii
CCCTGCAATCAACCAGCAGGGGTGGGTTCAAACATGGGTCACTTCTCAATGGAAAAATCCCTCAATCCCGGGTCAGCTCTCAGCGGAAATCAACATCGAGGCGACTTCAGCCGCTATCAGCTCAGCCCGAAGATGAAGCGATGGGCGGGCAAGTCCTCGGATCGCCGCGGGCACCAGTTTGCTGTTGAAGTGGCGGCAAGGATGCAGGAGCTTGGGTGGCAGACTCGTGCAGAAGTCCGGATCACGGCACTGCTGGGCCGAGGTTTCCCTGTCGACTACGGCGACGTCGATGTTCTCGCCTGGAACCCAGAGACCGGTCGAGTCCTCATCATGGAGTGCAAGGACGTCCAGTTTAGGAAGACCGACGGCGAGATCGCCGAACAACTGGCCGACTTTCGGGGTATTGAGGTCGATGGCAAGCGTGACCTCCTGCTCAAGCATCTCGATCGGCTGGCGATTGTCCGGGCTCACTCCGATTTGCTGGCCAAGTCCCTCGATCTGACCACCACCCCGCTCATCGAAGGTGAGTTGGTCTTCCGGCACCCGGTGCCGATGCAGTTTGCCTGGAAGCAGCTACGCTGCAAGACCGAGTTGCGTGTCTTCGACGATCTAGCCGCCATCTAGGAGGACGTTGGCGCAACGAACACGCCGATGTCCGGTTCTGGCGCAAAGCAGATGACATGGCCATCAATATCGTTAGCCGTCGGCTACGTACTCGATCGGCACTGGCTGCGGAAAACTGCCGATTGCGGTCGTCATCACTTCTCTTTCTCCGGTGGAGTCGGCCAATGGAAGATAGGGTCTTCACCTCCAGCGCCCTCGAGAGATTGCAGAATGTCAGACATACGCAACGCGTCTCTCAGGCCTGGAATGGCTGCGCGTTGTAAAAATGTAACTCGGTCGAGGCCTTCATACTGAGCAGCCCGGTCGATGTCGGCCAGTTCTTCAGGTGAAAAGCGAAGCTCGATCACCACTGATATTGTTTGGTCGTTTTGGTCGTTCGTGAAGGCAGCCTCCATCAGCTAGGGGAATGGTTTTCCCATGATAGCACGGGATCTCTTCTGAGCGGACAGCCAGATGGCATTCAGCCTAGGCGGCTCCTTGTTGGCAGCTGACAACCCACGATTATCATTGCCGGATCCATGAACATTGCGTTGTCCCCTATTTCGATTCAGAGCTGATTTGCTCGGCGGTTTGGCCACCTGATGCGCTGGACCAAACGGGACGAGGATAGGCTCCGCATCGTGCCTGATATGGAACTGCAACACCGCGCATAGGCCCCTAAGTCGGTTCAGACGCATGGCCTTATCTGCGTCCGTTGACTTATATGCATAAAGCTTCTATCTAATGCGCATGTTGGATATAAGTTACTGCCATGACCGACACAGAAACTCAGTTCCTGCAAACTTATGACCCCGCCGAGTACGAGCGCCCCTCTGTCGCCGTCGATCTGATTCTCATGTCGGTCGTGGATGGCGCGCCGGCTGTCCTGTTGATCCGGCGCACCGAGCAACCAGCGAAAGACAAATGGGCACTGCCCGGCGGCTTCGTGGGCATCGACGAGTCGCTCGACGCCGCCGCGCATCGCGTGCTGCGCGAGAAAGCGCGGATGGACGACGCTTATGTTGAACAGCTCTACACCTTCGGTGCGGTTGATCGCGATCCGCGCATGCGCATTATCAGCGTGGCCTATTTCGCCTTGCTGCCCGCGGATCGCTATGCCGCCGCGTTGAAGAACTCCTCGGGAGACCTGACGCTTGCCCGCGTTGCGGTCCACTGGCCGGGCGAGACCGGCGGGCCGGTAGCCGCGGTCGGCGAGGACGGCCCCCTGCCCCTCGCCTTCGACAATGCCGATATGCTCGGCCTGGCCATGCTGCGGCTGCGCGGCAAGCTCGACTATTCGTCCGTCGGCTTTGCGCTCCTGCCCGAGTATTTCACGCTGCGCCAACTTCAGGACGTACACGAGGCGATCCTGGGCGTGCAACTCAACAAGCCGGCCTTCCGGCGTCGCATGCTGGACAAGGGCTGGGTCGAGGCAACCGGCGAGAGAGAGATCGGCGCATCCTTCCGCCCCGCTGAACTCTACCGGTTCAAACCACTTAGCCAAGCATCGGAAAGGACATAGGATCATGGCCAAGATACGTAACTTTGGCCCGTTGGCGCGGCTCCGCAGCGATGCCAGCAGCCATGTCATCCGCTACGGCAACAAGGGTATCCGCCAGAGCGGGCGCGGCCTCGTCTTCTGGTTCGGGCCGGGTACATCGAGCATCGCGGAAGTGCCTATGGACGACCGCGAGGCGACCTTGTTTATCAAGGGACGCAGTCAGGACTTCCAGACCGTTACCGTGCAGGGCGTGCTGACATGGCGCGTCGCCGATCCCGAAGTGTTGGCGAGCCGCGTCGACTTCAGCGTCGCGCTGAACAACGGGCAGCCCCGTAGCGAGCCGATCGAACGTATCGAGGCACGGCTGGCCGGCCTCGTCAGCCAGGCTGCGCTTGAATATCTCGCCGCCGCGCCGGTGCGTGCGTTGCTCGACGCTGGTATCGAGCCGCTACGCGCCCGCATCGAGGCCGCGCTTGCTGAGGCACCGAGCCTGAGTGAGATCGCGGTCGCGGTGGTCGCTGTCAGACTCGCCAGCCTCACGCCGACCAGCGAACTGGAGCGTGCGCTCCAGACACCGACCTTCGAGGCGTTGCAGCAGAAGGCCGACGAGGCGACCTTCGAGCGGCGGGCCCTGGCAGTGGAGAAGGAGCGGGCTATCGCGGAGAACGAACTGGCCAACAAGGTCGAACTCGCCAAGCGCGAGAAGCTGTTGATCGTGGAGGAGGCGGAAAATGCGCGTAACCGCGCCACAGGACAGGCCGAGGCGATGCAGGTGGAAGCCGAGGCGGAAGCTGGGCGCATCCGCACGCTGGAGACCGCGAAGTCGGAGGCTGAGCTTGCCCGCATGGCAATCTACCGCGACCTGCCGCCGGCGGTGATGATGGGGCTTGCCGCTCGCGAGCTGGCGACCAAACTCGACAGGATCGACCATGTCAACGTGACGCCGGATCTGCTGGCAAGCCTCGCCGAGGGCTTCCGCAAGGTGCCGCCGGTGGTCGACGCGCGCTAGGAAGAGCCGGCCATGGCCACCAACGCGCCCCGCGCCGTCTTCGTGACGCGCGAGACAGACTACGAGCTTTTGCTCGCACGCCACGCCACGCGCGAGCAGGCTCGTTTCTTCCTCGAAACGCGCGGACAACAGCTCGCCGAGGTAGAGGCGCGGCACGAACGGTTTGTCGACGTGCTGCACCATGCGCGCACGACCGTTCCCAGCGAATGGCGGCAGACACTGGTGCGGCGGGCCGATTTCGACCGTTTCCTGTTCGGGCCGGAAGATCTCGTAGTCGCGGTCGGGCAAGATGGGCTCGTCGCCAACGTCGCCAAGTATCTCGACGGTCAGCTGGTGCTGGGCGTCAATCCCGCTCCCGATCTCTATGACGGCGTTCTGGTGCGCATCGCGCCCGAGCGTCTTGCGAGGCTGCTCCCGGCCAGCGTCCACGACGATGTGGCACTGGAGCGCCGCACTATGGTCGAGGCGCTGTTGGAAAACGGCGAACACATCCTCGCGCTCAACGAAGTTTTCGTCGGGCATCGCAGCCACCAGTCTGCGCGCTACCGCATCGCGGTGGGCTCAGCGGAGGAAAACCATAGCTCAAGCGGCCTGATCGTCGCCTCCGGTACCGGCGCCACCGGCTGGGCGCGCTCGATCATGGAGGCGACCGGGATCCATTTGTCACTGGAACCGCAGGAAAAGGCCGTCGCCTATTTCGTGCGCGAACCGTTTCCGAGCGTGGCCACGGGAACAACATTGCGTGCCGGAAAACTCTCCGGGGGCGGTCTGACGATCACCTCGCGCATGAACGAGGGCGGCACGATCTTCGCGGACGGCATGGAGCAAGACCGGATTGCCTTCGACTGGGGCCGCCGCCTCACCGTCGCACCTTCGGCACGCACCCTCAATCTCGTCACTGGATAAAAGTGAAGGAGAAAAACGCGGAAGCCTGGCGAAAACTACTCTTACGCAATGCCACGTTTGAATGAACGACTCTGAAGGGTTGAAGACGCAGGCAACATCTTGTTGAAGCGCCTTGCAGAGATCGAAGGCGGCGATCAAGAGCATCGTCAAAGATGGTCTAACAGTAAAAAGAAGTGGCGTGATGAAGCGTACTTTTAGCCGGCAAGAGCTGTATGATCTCGTTTGGTCAACCCCGATCGCCACGCTTGCCAAGCAATTCGATATTTCTGACCGCGGGTTGGCCAAGACCTGCCTTCGATATCACATCCCCGTGCCTAGTCGTGGCTATTGGGCAAAGATAGAGGCGGGCCAGCAGCCCACAAAAACACCCCTTTGGAAATTGGAGAATCCTGCTCTCGAACCCGTACACATAGGCGGACATAAGCCTGCCGTTAATCCATATGTCGCCTTCGCCACTCAGAAGGCGGCGGAAGCTGTCGAGCAATCAAAGGTCGAACGAAAAGTAGAGCGGAAACAAGCCGATACTGCGAAAGAAAGCAGTAGCAAGACGCCAGTTGTCCTCGAGCCCGTGAGACGCCCCCATGCATCCATATCGGGTTTGGTCACCGCTCTTCGATCCGCAAAGGCTGACGATCATGGCGAGGTGTCAGTGCCCGGAATCCGGATCCACAAGAGCTCAGTGACCCGTGTAATTTCCGTCCTCCACCATCTCGTCATTGCGCTTGAGTCCAGGAATGTGGTTGTCGACTGCAGCGACAAAGGGATTGAAGCAGCCGTTCCGCCGGACGACGTACGTTTTGAGATCAGCGAGAGTCGGAGCCGAGAGCAACACAAGCCTACGCCAGCTGAGCAAAAGAAGCATGATGACCATGAACGGCGACGCGAAGCAGCACAACGTCGAGGGCAATGGCTATATCCAGAGAAATTCTGGCAAGAATACGATTATATCTACTCGGGGAAGCTGACCTTCGAGATATTGAATTGGGCTGATGGCGCCAGGAAACGCTGGGGTGACGGCAAGCATCAAAGTCTGGAATCGATGCTCGACGCGATCACGGACGGTGTGGTCTTTCATCTCGCCTACGATAAAGCCCGGCGGGAAGAAAGAGAGGAACAAGAGCGGCGGCGCCAGCATATGGCGCATAGACGAGAATTACATAAGAAGCGTCAGGAGCGCGAGGCGAAGAGGTTGGCGTTTTTGCGTCAGCTTGCCGACTACCAAAAAGAGGCTGCCGATCTTCGAGCGACGATCGCCGAATCTGGCAGCTCGTTGCAGCATGCTGGCCCAGAGTACTTAAAAATGATTGCTTGGGCAGAACAGCGGCTTGCGCATCTGGAAGCGCAAAACCGCATCGACGTTTTGACGTCCCATCTGGTGAACGAGAATCTTTTTCCAGACATCGACGACCTCGCCGATCCAGAAGGGGATCCGCCGCCTCCTAAATACTCTTGGGGCGACTAAGCTTGCCGATGGCGTTCAGCGGAATCCTCTTTGTCGACTTTACCTTCCACCCTCGTTCAGAGAGAGTCTTGGGTCTGCCGCGTGCCGGATGAGCCGCCGTCCAGATCTCTGCGAATTCGATCATGCGTGCGGTAAGAGAGGGATAGCCTTCAAGCAGCTCTTCGACACTATTCCCTTGCGATCTCATGGCGGCAATGGCGCGAACGGGGACGCGGGTATTCTTGAAAACCGGCTCGCCGCTCAAGATGTCTTTGGTGCTATGGATCGCAGACTCAGCTTCCCGCAGCGTGTCTGCGCGTACAGCAAGTTGCGTCCGAGCCCGAGCAACGTCGACGATCAGATAATCGTCGGCTCTTAAGGTCTCTATTTCGGGATCATTCGCGATCGTCTCAAAAAGGCGTTTCCTCCTTTCGGCGGAGAGGATCGAGCCAACGCCATACCAGAGTTTGAGACCCAGAAGATCGTTATCCGTGAGCGTCCGCCTGCCGATCCGAGGCTCTCTCATCGAGATGACCTGCTTGTCGATGGCGTTGTGGACGGATTTGACGCTTATCCCGATCACGGCGGCCGCCTCCGCCGGCGTGTACTCTCGGTGCAACAGGTTCATATTTGTTCTCCTCGCGGAGAATATATATCTGGACAAGATGAAATGTAATCCGTGCCCGCACACAGGGACGGTCCGGCTACGGCGCCATTTGAAAGCGCGCCGGCCCGTCCCTGTGCACGGCCACTACCGGTTTCGCCTTATGACGCAACAGGAGGAAAAATGAGGGCCGCTACGCGGCCTTGTCCGTTGCTGTATTCGCTTTGAACGCTGCGCTACAAACAGCACCGATTTCACGATGCAACACACATCGTCGTTTTAATTCCGAAAACACCAAGGAATTAGAAGGTCATACCCAAAACAACGGATAGCGAAACCGCACTCTTTGGAACTAATGGGTGTGTGACAAACGAAACTGGACGGCTTTTCAGAACTCGATTGCGAAACTTCAAAGACTGCTTGTCGTGCCAATCCCCGGAATGACCGTGCAGAATCTGTACGTGGCGATTTAGCGAACTTTCCGCTAAGCGGCACCGGTATTGCCCGGCCGGCAATCAGCGGTATCAATCCGATGCGATGGGAAATTCCAGTACCAGACCGTCATAGGCTGGCTGTACGTTGTCTGGCGTTTCCGCCAGAACGGTCGCGTAGTCCAGAGGTATGTGCATGTGTGTCAGCACGGCCTGATCCGGTTTCAGCCGTTCGATCCATTCCAGCGCCTCGCCAAGCGAAAAATGGCTGGGATGACGGCGGTACTGCAAGGCGTCGATGACGAGCAGATCGAGATTCTTCAGTCGTGCGGCCGTGGCTTCGGGGAAGGCACTGACATCGGGGCAATAAGCGACGTCCGCGACGCGGAAGCCAAGTGAAGTGATGTCGCCATGCACTTGCGGCAGCGGCTCGAAGGTGAGGGCACCGCCCTCTCCTTCCACAGCAACCGGCCGGCCGTGATCGATATTGCGCGCCCACAGGATCGGCGGATAGGAACTTCCGGGCGGCGTCTCGAAGCAATAGCCGAATGCCTCGCGCAGCCGCGCCATGGTGAAGCTGTCGGCGTAGATATCGATCAGACGTCTCTGTTCCAGCACATAGCCGCGCAAATCGTCGATGCCGTGGATATGGTCGGCATGGGGATGGGTGTAGAGTACGGCATCGATGTGGCTGACGCCCGCCATCAGCATCTGGGCGCGGAAATCCGGCCCGGTATCGATGACCACAGTGGTGCGACGGCCGTCTTCCCTGATACGCTCGAACATGGCAGCGGCGCGCGTGCGGCGGTTCTTGGGATTGGCAGGATCGCAGGCGCCCCAGTCACCGGTGATGCGCGGCACGCCCGGAGACGAGCCGCACCCCAGAACTGTAAAGCGCAACCGGTCGCTCACGCCTTCGACACCACTTCATCCGGTCGTTGCATCTTGCTGAAAAGACAGAAGAAATTATCTGTCGTCAACCGTCTCACTTCAGCGCTGTCGACGCCGATCGTCTCGGCCAGAACAGCTGCGGTATGGGCCACATAAGCGGGCTCGTTACGCTTTCCGCGATGCGGGATCGGCGCAAGGTAAGGTGCGTCGGTTTCCACCAGCAGGCGGTTCCGGGGTATGGTGGCGGCAATGTCCCTGATATCCTGCGAATTGCGGAAGGTGAGTATGCCGGAAAACGATACATAGCCGCCCAGCGCCACGCCGACCTCGGCCAGCCGCCTGCCCGACGAGAAACAATGCAGGACGAAGGAAAAAGCCCCCTTCCCCATTTCCTCCTCGAGGATCGCAGCCATATCCTCGTCGGCCGAGCGCGCATGGATGACCAGAGGCAAGCCGGTCTCGCGCGCGGCCGCGATGTGGGTGCGGAAGCCCCTGGCCTGCGCCTCGCGCGGTGCGTGGTCATAATGGTAGTCGAGCCCGGCCTCGCCGATAGCGACCACTTTGGGATGCCCGGAAAGTCGCACCAGATCGTCGGCGGTGACGTCCGGTTCTTCGGCCGCGTTGTGCGGATGCGTGCCGACCGAGCAATAGACTTCATCGAAAGTTTCGGCGATTTCGCGAATCTGGTGGAATTTCCGCACGCGGGTGGAGATGGTCACCATGCGTTCCACGCCCGCCTGCCGGGCGCGGGCTACGACTTCAGCCCGCTCGTCGGCGAAATCCGGGAAATCAAGATGGCAGTGGCTGTCGACCAGCATCAGGCGTTCTGCTCCGGCTCGACATAGCGCGGAAACACCGGCTGCGGCGGCGGCAGCGGTGCTCCGGGCACCAGAGCCTCCAGCGTGTCGATCCTGTCGAAACCGCGCGCTTCCTCGTCCACGGCGAGCAGACTCAGCAGCATGGCCGCGGAGCCGGGAATGAAAGGCTGGCACAGGATGCCGACGCGGCGGATGACCTCGGCGGTCGTCCACAGCACGGTTTCCATGCGGACCGGATCGGTCTTCTTCAGCGCCCACGGTTCCTGTCCCGCGAAATAGCGATTTGCCTCGGCAACGACGCCGAAGATCGCTGCAAGGGCCTGATGGATCGCCTGCTCGGCCATCGCCTTGCGCGCGGTCGCCAGAGCATCCACTGCCTGCGCGAGGATGGCGCTATCGGCCTCCGCCAGTTCGCCACGCGCGGGAACCGCGCCGCCACAATTCTTGGCGATCATCGACAGCGACCGCTGCGCCAGATTGCCGAGATCGTTGGCGAGATCGGCATTGGTGCGATTGACGATCGCCTCATGACTGTAGCTGCCATCCTGACCAAACGGCACTTCACGAAGGAAGAAATAGCGCACCTGATCGAGGCCGTAATGCTCGACCATTGTGAATGGATCGATGACATTGCCGAGCGACTTCGACATCTTCTCGCCGCGGTTGAACAGGAACCCGTGGCCGAACACACGCTTCGGCAACTCGATGCCGGCGGACATCAGGAAGGCCGGCCAGTAGATGGCGTGGAAGCGGACGATGTCCTTGCCGATGATATGTGCGTCGGCGGGCCAGAACTTCCATTTCTCTTCGTTTTCATCAGGATATCCGAGCGCGGTGATGTAGTTAGTGAGGGCATCCACCCACACATACATCACATGCCTCTCGTCACCCGGCACCGGCACGCCCCAGTCGAAGGTCGTGCGTGAGATCGACAGATCCTTGAGGCCGGAGCGAACGAAGCTCGCCACCTCATTGCGACGCTCGGCGGGACCGATGAAGTCCGGCTGGTTTTCGTAAAGCGCCAGCAACTTGTCCTGATAGGCGGAGAGCCTGAAGAAGTAGCTTTCCTCCTCCACCCATTCGACGGGCGTGCCTTGCGGACCGTAGCGCACGCCGTCCTCGCGCTGCTCGGTTTCCTCCTCACCGTAATAGGCTTCGTCGCGCACCGAGTACCAGCCGGCATAGCCGCCCTTGTAGATGTCGCCATTGGCCGCCATCGCCTTCCAGATCGCCTGCGATGCCTTGTAGTGGCGCTCTTCGGTGGTGCGGATGAAATCGTCGTTCGAGGCGTTGAGCGCGACGGCCATGCGCTGGAACTCGGCGGCGTTGCGGTCGGCCAGTTCGCGAACGGCAACGCCTTCCTTCCTGGCGGTTTGCAGCATCTTGATGCCGTGTTCGTCGGTGCCGGTAAGGAAGAACACCTGCCGGCCGTCGCAACGCTGGAAACGCGCCAGCGCATCCGTGGCGATCAGCTCATAGGCATGGCCGATATGCGGTTTTCCATTGGGGTAGGAAATGGCGGTGGTGATATAGAAACTGTCGCGCGACATGAAAGGGACCGTTTTGAAGTCTGCAAGGAATGAATGTGCGGTGGATATAGCATCGGGATGGCGATTGCCATCCCGCGGCAAGGCAGAGCATCACATTCGAAATGCAGAATTCAGGCGGTCGATCATCAAAAGCGCGTGCTGCTTCTTGTCCAGATTGTAGGTTTCCATTTCGATTATCGCATCACGCGCTTCCTGCCAAGCATCGCCAAGCGATTTGGCGCGGGCCAGATCGCCGGCAAGTGCGGCCTGCCTGGCTTCTTCCGAGAGCAGATCGAGCGCGTGGCGATTGAATATGTCGAAGGGAACGGCTCCGTCACGGCCCGCCACCACATCCGCGAGCTTGTGCGCGGCGCCGATCTCGTAGCGCGCCGACCGCACCAGGTTTTCCAGCGCCCCGGCGATTTCCAGTCCGCCATACTGGGAAAGCAGAATGGCATTTCGTACACTGCCCCCTGCCCGGGAGAGCAAATTATCGTCGCCGGTGCCCTGCCCTGTGGCTTCCATCACCTGCCCGAGACTTTGTGGCGTCAGCGGCGACAGGCGAACCACCTGACAACGGGAGCGGATGGTGGGAAGCAAAGACCCCGGCGCATGGACGATGAGGATGAACAGCGTGCGCGTTGGCGGCTCCTCGAGGTTTTTCAGGAGCGCATTGGCGGCGTTGGTATTCATGTCGTCAGCCGGATCGACGATTACTACCCGATAGCCACCGTCATGCGAGGTCAGCGACAGGAAGCTGCCGACCTTGCGGATTTCGTCCACCGTCACAACCGACTTGTAGGTCTTGGTCCGCTCGTTGAGCGGTCGTGTCAGATGCAGGACGGAAGGATGAGCGCCCTGCGCGATCTGCCTGAACAAGGGCGAGGCAGGGTCGGGAATGGCGAGCTGTGCCGGCGACTCCTGGTGGCGCGGATATTTCAGCAGATGATGGGCCAGGTGGAAGGCGAGCGTCGCCTTTCCTATTCCCACCGGGCCGACGAACATCAGCGCATGGGGAAGCTTGCCGGCGCGATAGGCGCCAACCAGCATGGCCGCAGCCTCCTCATGCCCCATGAGAAACGGCGTTTCGGCCGGTTCCGGTACGCCTTCCAGCGTATCGTGCTGTTCGGGTGCAAGACGTTCGAACATCACTTTGCCGCACTCCGGGGCTTTGCGGCAGTTGTGCGCTCGGCCAGCCTTGCGAAAACCGCCTCTGTGACCGCATCCTCGACATCCTGCGGTGCCGCAGCAGCATCGATGATGACACAGCGCTCCGGCTCGGCCTGTGCAATAGCGAGAAAAGCTTCGCGGCGGCGCTGGTGCGTTTCCACGGTTTCCTTTTCGAAACGGTCCGGCGGATCGCCGGCGGACCGGCGCGCATTGGCCCGCCTGAGGCCATCGACCGGATCGATATCGAGAATGACGGTCAGGTCCGGCATGATCCCGTTTACCGTGACCTTCTCGAGCGCTGCCATGAAATCGGCCGGCAGCCCTCCGGTCACCCCCTGATAGACGCGCGAGGAATCGACGAAGCGGTCGCACAGCACAATCGCGCCGCGCTCGATGGCTGGACGAATGAGCTGTTCGATATGATCGGAACGCGCGGCAGCGAACAGGATCGCCTCCATCTTCGGCCCGAACGGTTCGGCCGCGCCCGACAGGATGACGTGGCGGACCGCCTCCGCGCCGGGCGAACCGCCGGGCTCACGCGTGACGACGACGTCGTATTTCTTGGCGCGCAGCCTGGCTGCCAGCCGCTCGATCTGGGTGGACTTGCCGGCCCCTTCCCCGCCTTCGAAGCTTATGAAGAATCCCTGGCGCACTGGCTGATGTTTCATTCCGTTGTCGCGGTGTCGATACCGCTTATCAGCGCAGCCAGCCGATGGCCAGTTCCTTGACGGCATCGAATGCCCGGCTGTGGAGTTCGCCCACCTCCACCGTCTCGGCTGCGTAAAGCGGCATTTCCTGGCTCAGCGTGTCGCCGATCCATATGCGCAGCGCCCCGATCTGCTGCCCCTCCTCCACCGGTGCGGGCAACGGCCCCTGATAGACGATCCTCGCCGTCAGCTTGTCGCGATTGAATGTCGGCAACAGCAGGTCCACCGCCCCCCTGGCTTTGAGCGGCACGCCGCTTTTGGCGCCGCCATAGACCTGTGCGGTGCCGACCACCTCATCGGCCGCGAAGATTTCCGTCTTCTCGAAGGAGCGCAGCCCCCATTCCAGAAGCTTGCGCGACTCCTCGGCGCGCTCGCGATCGGACGCCAGCCCGCTCAGCGCCGCGATCACGCGCCGGCCGTTCTGGTGGATTGCGCCGACAATGGCGAAACCGTTCTGCTCGCTTGCACCCACGGCGAGCCCTTCCGCGCCGATGTCCATGGCCAGCAACGGATTGCGATTGCGCTGGTTGATCTTGTTCCAGGTGAAATCCGTTTCGGCAAACAGCGGGTACAAATCGGGATAGCTCTGCTGGAGATGTCGGGCGAGGTGGACCAGCTCGCGCACGGTGGTCATCTGGCCTTCGGCTGGCAGTCCGGTCGAATTGACGAATACCGATTTCTGCAAGCCGATCTTGCGTGCGCGTTCCGTCATCTGGAGGGCAAAGTTGGTTTCCGAGCCGGCGACCCCTTCGGCGATGACGATGCAGCCGTCATTGGCCGCCTGCACGGCTATCCCGCGTATGAGATCCTCCAGCCTGATGCTGGAACGAACGGCCGCGAACATGGTCGAGGTGCGCGATGGCGCGCCGCCGGTGCGCCATGCGTTTTCACTGACGACGAAGGTATCGTCCAGCGTCAGGCGCCCGGATTTCACCGCATCGAACGCCATTTCCAGCGTCATGAGCTTCGCCAGCGAGGCCGGCTGAACCGGTGCGTCGGCATCCTTGGCGAACAGCACGCTGCCCGTTTCGCCATCTATCATGAAAGCCTGCGCCGCCCTGGTTTCGAACAGTTGAGCGCAAGCCGTGCCTGCGCCGAGGCAGACGAATGCGATCAGGCAAAGGAACTGCGCACGCAGGAAAGATGACATGGAAAATATGCCGAAGCTGCCTTTTGCGGATACTGGCTCAAGCTAGCAGGGTGCTGCGTCGCGAATCAACAGCCACGCAACTTTGCGCAAGCTCTGCACGCAAAAATCAGTTGCGCACCACCAGCGCATCCGGCGCACCGTTCGACCAGGCCGATTGGAGCAAGGTGTCGAGATCGGCACGACCGTTGCCGTAGAGCTCCACGGCATACCATTCCCTGCCGCTATCCGAAGACTGGCGGATCGACACTCTTCCAAACCCGGAAAGGCGCTTTGCAAGCCGGCTTGCCTCTTCCGCGCTGTCGAAGGTGCCTGCTGCCACGTAATCCGCTCCCGCCTGCCCCGCGTTGCTTCTCTTCCACGAATCCGCCACCGCCTGAGAGGTCAGGCTGCCGCGGTCCAAGGCTGCAAACGCCTGTGCGGCGGAAGCCACGCGCTCATCCGCATAGGAAAGCGATGCCAGCGCGAAAGGCGAGTCGGAAGGAAGACCGGAATCCGGGCGGATCGGCACGGCGGGACCATAGTCAGGCAGCGGAACCTCCCCGAACGCCAGCGCCTGCTGTGATCCGCCCCCCTGTGTCGGAAACGGAATTCCGCGAACGCCGCCGCCTGGTGTCGTGCCGTTCATGGCGATCATAACTCCGGTCGGCAGCCCCATCGACGGGACGGGCACACCGTTTCCGGGCTGATAGGAGGCAACCAGATAGGGCTCGTCGTCGCCCTCCAGAGGCGCGCGGCCGACATATTCGACCTTTACCCTGGCCGTGCCTGCTGTGCGATAGCCAAGCATGTCGGCGGCGCGTTTCGACAGGTCGATGACGCGGTTGCCGTGGTATGGCCCGCGATCGTTGACGCGCACGATGACCGAACTGCCGTTTTCGACATTGGTTACCTTGGCATAGCTCGGCAGCGGCATGGTGGGATGAGCTGCCGTCAGGTGTTCCTTGTCGTAGACTTCACCATTGGCCGTGAGGCGACCGTGGAATGCATCGCCATACCAGGAGGCAGAACCTGTCCTGGTATATTTCGGATCTTCCTTGGGATAGTACCACTTGCCGGCGACCTGATAAGGCTTGCCAACCTGATCGCGTCCGCCGCCCCGCCTGATCTTCGAGCCGTGCGCGACGCGCGGGCTGGCCTTTACGCCGTACTTGGATTCGGGGAAATATTCCTTTGAGCGCGCCTTGGCCTGCTCCTTGGGCTGCGGGGTTCCGCAGGCCGCCAGAGCGATCGCCGATACGGCAAGGGACATGATTGTGAGAGTGCGACGAAAACGCTGCCGCGTCATGACCTGCATCGAGACGATCCCCTGACTTCAAAGAAAGAGGTCATACAAACGGGACCGTTCGCTGTTCGCGCCGATCCCGGGCATGGCCTCCTGCTTCCGCTCAGGGCCATTTGCGCAGGAATTTCTTAGCGGCCTGTTAACCGATTGTGGCGGCAAACGGGCATCTTTGTGTCGGACCGGGGCGTATTCGCCGCCGGTCCGACACCGGAGATTTTCGTTTTTCCGGTCAGGATACACGCTGAATTGCGACCGCCGTCGCCTCGCCACCGCCGATGCACAGCGAGGCAATGCCACGCGAAAGACCGTTCTTTTCCAGAGCCGCCAGCAATGTGACCATAACGCGCGCGCCCGATGCGCCGATGGGGTGCCCGAGCGCGCAGGCCCCGCCATGGATGTTGACGCGTTCATGTGGCAGGTCGAGATCGCGCATTGCAGCCATGGCGACGACGGCGAACGCCTCATTGATTTCATAAAGGTCCACGTCGCTCGTCGCCCAGCCTGTTTTCTCTGACAGCCGGCGAATGGCATGGACAGGCGCGGTCGGAAACTTTGCCGGCTGATCGGCATAGGTGGCATGCCCGACAATCACGGCGCGCGGCGACAAGCCGAGCTTTTCGGCCCTTGAGCGGCGCATAAGCACCATCGCCGCCGCACCATCCGAGATCGAACTGGAATTGGCCGCGGTTACCGTGCCGCCCGAACGAAACGCCGGCTTCAGGGTCGGTATCTTGTCGAGCCGGGCCTTGCCGGGCTGTTCGTCGACCGTGATGCTGCGCTCGCCGGCGCGGCCCGCAAGAACCACAGGCGTGATTTCGTTGCCGAACGAACCGTCGGCGATGGCGTTTTGGGCGCGGGTCAGCGAGGTGATGGCGAAAGCGTCCTGCTGCTCGCGGGTGAAGCCATACTCTGCGGCGCAGTCCTCGGCAAATGTTCCCATCAGCCGGCCGCGATCGTAGGCGTCCTCGAGGCCGTCGAGGAACATGTGATCGAGCACCTGTCCATGGCCCATGCGATAGCCCTGACGCGCCTTGGGCAGCAGGTAGGGAGAGTTGGTCATGCTCTCCATGCCCCCTGCGACGGCGATGTCGGCGCTGCCCGCCAGCAGAAGGTCATGCACCAGCATGGCCGCCTTCATGCCGGAGCCGCACATCTTGTTGACCGTCGTGGCGCCAGCGGCACGGGTCACACCTGCCCCCAGAGAAGCCTGCCGCGCGGGCGCCTGCCCCTGCCCGGCCGGGAGCACGCACCCCATGACGACCTCATCCACCGCCTGCGGGTCTGCGCCGGCCCGTTCAAGCGAGGCACGGATCGCCGCTGCGCCAAGCTGCGAGGCCGTGGCGTCGGACAGTCCCCCCTGAAACGCGCCCATGGGCGTCCGGGCGGAGCCGACTATGACGATTGGATCGTATTCGCTCATTTCTGCACTCCCTGAAGATCGCGCCGGAGTTTTCAGCTCCGTGGGGCGGTTTAATTGTCCGTATGCAGCTTGCGCAAAAGAAAGCGCTGGATCTTGCCGCTGGGTGTCTTGGGCAGTTTGTCGACGAACTCGATCAGGCGCGGATAGGCATGCGCCGACATGCGGTTGCGAACGTGCAGCCGCAGCTCCTCGGCCAGTTCGTTCGTTCCGTCATAGCCTTTCGACAGCACGACGAAGGCCTTCACGAGTTCAGTCCTCTCCGGGTCGGGCACGCCGACGACGGCGGTCTCGACCACGGCAGGGTGTTCGATCAATGCGCTTTCCACATCGAACGGACCGATCCGGTAGCCGGACGAGGTGATCACGTCATCGTTGCGGCCAACAAAGGTCACGCAGCCTTCCTCGTCCATCTCGACCGTATCGCCGGTCCAGTAGTAGCCGTTGCGGATCGATCCGGTCTCCTGCTGCCAGTAACCGGAAAAGAACATCATCGGCGAGTTGCCAAGATCGACGCACAACGTGCCTGGCTGATGGGCGGCCACCTCGTTGCCTTCGTCATCGAGGACCGCGACCTTGAAGCCCGGCATCGGGAAACCGGCCGAACCGGGCCGCAGCCGATAAGGCAGGCGATGGTGATTGTTGACGATCATGCCGGTCTCGGTTTGCCCGTAGTGATCGAATATAGGCGCATCCATATGCTGGTCGAACCAGCGGATCACCTCGGGGTTCAGGGGCTCGCCGGCGCTGCTCACCACGCGCAGGCGCCCCTTGATGCGCGCCGCCGCCTCAGGGCCGGCAGCGATCAGCATGCGATAGGCGGTCGGCGCACCCGCGAAATTCGTGACGCCGAACTTTTCGACGATATCGTAGGTGCCTTCGACCGTGAACGGCGCCTCGCAAAGTGTCGTGGCATGGCCGAGCAGGAGCGGGCCGGTCACCGCATAATAGAGGCCGTAAGCCCAGCCGGGGTCGGCGATGTTCCAGAACACGTCGTCGGGACGCAGGTCGATCGCAAAATGCATGTATGTCGCGAATGCCGCGAGGGCGCGGATCGGCACCGGGACACCTTTTGCAAGTCCGGTGGTTCCCGAGGTCGACATCATGAGCAGCAGATCGTCGCCACGGCGCATGACCGGTTCGAACGCGGCCGGTTGCCGGGCGACAGCGGAGCGGAAGTCGATGTCGCCGGTGCGAAGCGTCTGGTCCTCACCGACGATGACTGCAACCTTGGCAAGGTTGGCGACATCGTCGAGCTTGGCGCGATTGGCGGCATCCGTCACCACGAGCTTTGCATTGCTCATGCCGATCCGGTGCTCGATGGCCTTGGGGCCGAAAGCCGTGAACAAAGGCTGGTAGACGGCCCCTGCGCGCCACACCCCAAGGACGGTGGCAATCAGTTCCGGTATGCGCGGAAGAAATCCCGCAACCACATCGCCGGGCTTCACCCCAAGCTCGGTCAGGAGGTTGGCAACCTGCGCGGACCAGGCTTTCATATCGGAAAACGTAAAGCGCTCGTGGCGACCGTCCGACCCGATCCAGTCGAGAGCCACGCGGCCTGGTTCCGCGTGGCGATCGCAACACTCCACGCAGGCGTTGATGCCGGTCGCGAAGCTGCCTGACAGAAGCCGCTCGACACTGTCGGGCTGAAAGTTCGCCACTGCGTCCGTATAGGACAGGGCGTCACCGAAAACTGCTGGCTGTGTCATTTTCCCTGTTTCCTCCCGTCGCAAAATCGGTTTCCAGCCGGAGCCAGTCCCAGTTGATATGTGCGACCCGCTCTTGCAAACAATGACACAAGATGCCGAAATATCTGATCGATTTTGCCAGTAACCGGCTTTTCCGGTCACCGCTCAGGGAGGCAGGATTTGGATCGAAAGACGATTGCGCCCGTATTTGTGGAGGACGCGGTGGAAGCGTTGCGCCATCGCGGCATCGACGCCGGCCCTATCCTGCTTTCGGTCGGCCTGCCTGCGCAGGTCGTTTCGCCCGTTTCTGCACGGCAGTATGGCCGAATGTGGCTCGCAATGGCCGAGGCGGCCGACGATGAGTTTTTCGGGCTCGGCGCCCGTCCGATGCGGCCGGGAAGCTTTGCACTGCTCTGCCATGCGGTCCTTCACGCCGGCACACTCGAACGCGCCTTGCGCAGGGCCCTGCGGTTCCTCCGCATCGTGCTGGACGATCCCGGTGGCGAGCTTGAACTGCGTGACGACCTTGCCACCATCGTTCTGACGGACCGCAACGGACCCCGATCGGCCTTTGCATACCGTACATTCTGGCTGATACTGCACGGCATTGCCTGCTGGCTGGTGGGGCGGCAATTGCCGCTGCGGCAGGTAGATTTCGCCAGTCCGCCGCCCGAGCGCGAGAATGACCATCGCATGTTCTTCGGCGCGCCCGTGCGCTTCAACCAGCCCAACAGTCTCGTCACTTTCGACGCGAGCCTGCTCAGCCTGCCCATAGTGCGCTCGTAGCAGCAGCTGCGCCATTTCCTGCGTGAGGCGCCGGCCAACATCCTGATCCGCTATCGCCACGAAGTCGGCAGGACCGCCCTCATCCGCGCGCAGCTGCGCGCAAGCCCGGTTTTGGAGTGGCCGGATTTCGACACCATGGCACATCGCATGAGGCTGTCGCCAGCCAGCCTGCGCCGAAGTCTTCGCGCCGAAGGCCAGAGCTATCAGGTCATCAAGGACGAATTGCGGGCGGCCATCGCCCGTTCCCTCTTGCGCGAAAGCAGCCTCACAGTGGCGGAAATCGCGGTCGAAGTTGGCTTTGCGGAACCCAGCGCCTTCTACCGGGCGTTCCGAAGCTGGACAGGCATGAGCCCGGGTGATCTGCGCAGCTCTTCAGGCAATATGGACGGTTGATCTCTCAACCGGTTGATCCGACTTCGTTTCGTCTAGCAGAACATTCTTCAATCGGGTGGCTACAGGCCCCCATTTTTGGTGCAGGGCTGCGGCTCCTCCCTGGCTGAAAACCTGCCAGGCCCCTGCCGCGGGAATGCCGGCAAACCAGCCTGTCCCCTTGGGGCTGCGTGGCGTGCGCAAAATCTCCATTTCCTCGATCAACCCATTTCGAACGACAGGTGCCCTGTCGAGCACACAGGCATCGAGCTTTTCGTGAGCCGGCTGATCGTCGGAGAAATTCCTCAGCATTGCCCAGAATGGCGATTCTGCAAAACGTGTTTCCATATGGATGAAATCGCGATCTGTCCGGGCATTGCGAAGGCAGGTTTCCATTGCGCGCCCGTGGAGATAGCGTTGGCATGGTCTTTGGCTTTCTTCACCGGGGCGTGGGTCCAGAGAGCGCCGAACGGCGGCTGCAGTCAAGGCACTCGATATTGCCCAGAACTGACCGTGCCCCGACAGGGGATCCACGGCAGCCAGCGCATCCCCGACGGGCAGGATGCGAAGATCGTCCGGCAAGCATGACAGCAACGGCGCGGCTTCGCGTGCGAGCGGAGGCCCCCTCTACAGCGATGCCGGATGCATCCGGCTCTGCTTTGACCAGTGCATGCCGCAACCGTTCATCGAGATTGCCGGGCTGTGCCGCATCGCCCGTGAACTGCGCCCATACACGCCCGTTCGGAAAGGCAATGCGCCACAGCCACCCCTGCTCTATCGCCGCAATTCGTCTTCCTTGCCGAATGCCAGCAGCGCTCGCCCATCCGCAGATGACCAGAGTCGCGGGGCCTCTGTTCTTGCGTTCACGATGTGCGTTGCGGCCTCGCGCGTCGATGATGCACGGTGCGTGGATGATATCGCCGTCCGCGAGCATCACTCCTTCGGCCTCAGGCCGGTATGTGGTTGGCACGAACTCGACTCCGGTCGCCTGAGCGGCATTGCGCAACCAATCGATCCAGCGCGGCGCGCGCCGCCACATATTCGCTATTGGCGGCCTGTGACAGGCCCGCCATGCCGTTTCACGCCGGAAAGGCCGCCCAGACCGGGAAACCCTTCAAGCGACCCCTGCCCTTGCAGTCATTGGCGCAGCCGCAGGCTCATGCCTTCGAGGCGTGGCGTGGTCCGCTCGGGTCGACCAGAAGTACCCGTAGCCAGTTCCGGGCGGCAAGAAGCGCGGATACCGATCCGGCTGGCTCTTCGCCCATGACAACAAGATCGGCACCCATGGCAACAAGATCGGCCTGTCCGGGCACGGCGTATCTCCCCATCGAGCAATATTCCGGCAAGGGTTGCCGTTGATGCCGTCATTTCTTGACGTATCCGGCCAAACTGGCCGCCCACGGCCGGGTGATTTCACTTTGGCCGGGAATGCGCTGCGGCTGATCCGCACCGATCGCGTGGCCGCCAGCCGCACCACCATCTCGTTCAGCGTTATATGGAGTAATGGCAGAGGGAGTGGGATTCGAACCCACGGTGACATCGCTGCCACGCCGGTTTTCAAGACCGGTGCCTTAAACCGCTCGGCCACCCCTCCCCGCACCAGCACATGAACTGGCGGTTCAGACGGCCAAGGCTTTAGCGCCGAGCGTGCCACGGCGTCAACTCGTGGACGGCACTGAAATCCCGATATTCTGCCGGCGCCGTATTCAGGGAGGTTGCGGTGAACTTCACGACAGTTGCACGTTGAAGCCGGGGACAACCCTTGACGCCTTTGCTTGCGAGGCGTACCCCGGCGACACCCTCCCACATGGACATTGGCATTCTGGCGATGGAAATATTTACCGCGGCTGGCTTCACTGCGCTCCTTCAGGTGATTTTCATCGACCTCGTTCTGGCGGGGGACAATGCGATCGTCATCGGGCTTGCGGCGGCGGGGCTTCCGGCAGACCAGCGCAAGAAAGCCATTCTCATCGGCGTTCTGGCCGCCACGGTGCTGCGCATCATCTTCGCAATCATCGCCGTTCAGCTTCTTGCCATTCTGGGACTGCTTCTGGTCGGTGGCATCCTGCTTCTCTGGGTCTGCTGGAAGATGTGGCGGGAACTGCGCACCTCCCACGAAGATGAAGAGGAGGCCACCCAGGCGCTGGCCGACGGTCAGCAACCGTCAGCCGGCAGGGCGCCGCGAAAGACGCTGGTACAGGCTGCGATCCAGATCGTGGTTGCCGACGTTTCGATGTCGCTGGACAATGTGCTGGCTGTCGCCGGCGCAGCGCGGGATCATTTTTCCGTGCTCATTGTCGGTCTGATATTTTCGATCGCACTGATGGGGCTGGCAGCGTCCTTCATCGCCCGGCTTCTGCATCGCTACCGCTGGATCGCCTATATCGGCCTGATCGTCATTCTCTACGTCGCCCTCGACATGATCTACCGGGGCGGAATGGAATTGTGGCCATATGTCAACGGCACCCTGACCTGATCGGGATCGGCGCTACTGTGTTGAAGGCGCCTGAAACTGCGGCGGCGTAACCTGCTTTGCCAGTTGGGCCTCCTTTTCGGCATAGCGCCGATAGGCCGGGCGATCGAAGGCGCGGGCGATGTAATCGCGGAAAACAGGCAGATCCGGCAAGACCTTCAATATATTCATCGTGAAGTGGATGCCTGAGGCGAGCTGCGTGTCGGCTGCAGTAAAGCTGTCCCCTACCGCATAGGGCTGGACAGAAAGCACTCGTTCGAGATTGGCCACCATGTCTTCGAACAGGCCGAACGAAAAGCTGTTGCCGCCATCGTAACGCCAGCCCTGCGCGCGTGCCGCAATGACGGGATCGAGAACGGAGTCGCAATAGACGAGCCGTGTCAGATAGGCCGCGCGCCGGCTGTCGCCGATCGGCGGCGCCAGCCGGGATTCCGGAAAGGCATCTGCCAGATAAATGGTTATCGCTGCACGTTCGGTGACGACGATGCCATCGTGGTCGATGGCAGGCACCTTCTTGTTCGGCTGTATGCTCCGGTAGCTTTCGGGAACGCCTGCGGGAGCGCGAATATCGATCAATTCGATTTCATAAGGGCTCCCGATTTCCTCCAGCAACCAGAATACGCCGGAGGAGCGCGACCATGGCATGCAATAGAAAGTGAGCATCTTAACCTCCCTGACGTAGCGCCATCATATCACCTAAAGCGTGCCACGATCTTTCAGATCCGCTCCTTGCGCTTCAGGTTCCTGTTTTTACGCATGTCGCCCGAAACCGGTTCCCGCTTTCGGGTGGCATGCTCTCTATCAGCCTGATCCTGACATCGTTCCGTCAGCAGGCGGAACGCCATGGAACGAAAAAGGGCGCCGCTGGGGCGCCCTTCCCGTTCAACATCGCGGCCTGCTTATTGCGGCAGTTTGTCGTCGATGCCCTTGATGTAGAAGTTCATGCCAAGCAGGGTCTGGTCGTCGGCGACTTCGCCTTCCTTCAGCCATTCCGAGCCATCCTGTTTGGTGATCGGGCCGGTGTAGGGGTTCCAGCCACCCTTGATTTTCTCCACCGTGGCTTCGGCTTCCTTGGCGACCTCATCCGGAACGTTGGTGTAGGGCGCCATGTAGATGATGTTGTCCTTGAAGCCTTCCCAAAGATTTTCGGCCTTCCAGGTGCCATCCATGGCCGCCTTGACGCGGCTGACATAGTAAGGACCCCAATTGTTCACCACCGCGGTAAGCTGTGCCTGCGGGGCGAACTTGACCATGTCGGCTGCCTGACCGAAGCCATGCAGGCCGCGCTCCTGCGCGATTTGCAGCGGTGCGGTCGAGTCCGTGTGCTGGACGATGATGTCCGCGCCCTGATCGAACAGCGCCTTGGCGGCGTCGGCTTCCTTGCCCGGGTCGAACCAGGAGTTGATCCAGACGATCTTCAGCTTGAAATCCGGATTGACGGACTGTGCGCCGAGCATGAAGGCGTTGATACCCATCACCACTTCGGGGATCGGGAACGAAACGATGTAGCCTGCAACCCCGGCCTTGGACTGCTTTGCCGCGATCTGCCCGCTGACATAACGGCCTTCATAGAAGCGGATATTGTAGACGCCCATGTTCTCGGAGGTCTTGAAGCCGGTTGCGTGCTCGAACTTCACGTCCGGGAATTTCTTCGCCACCTCCAGCTCGGCATCCATGAAGCCGAATGATGTGCCGAAGATGATCTTGCATCCGTCGCGCGCCATGCGTTCGAAGGAGCGCGCAGCGTCCGGCCCCTCGGAGACGTTTTCGAGATAAGCGGTCTCGACCTTGTCGCCGAACTCCTTCTCGACTTCGAGGCGGCCCTGATCGTGCTGGAACGAGAAGCCGAAATCGCCAATCGAGCCAACATAGATCCAGCAGGCCTTGAACTTTTCCTGTGCCTGCACCGGCGCGGTCAGCGCCAGCGCGGCTGCCGCCGCCATCAGGCCTACGAATGTTTTCTTCATTTTGTTCTCCATCTGAGGTTTAACTTCCATCTTGCCGTTATTGTTATCTTTCCGGCACGAAAGGCTGGGCCAGCGAAGCTGGCGTGTTCATCATCGTTAGCCGCTTGTTGCGGGAAATCAATACAAGCACCACGATGGTTGCGAGGTAAGGCAGCGATGACAGGAACTGCGACGGCAGCGACTTGATGAGGGCAATCGGCTGGTAGATGAACCATGACGAGCTGGCGAAGCTCGACAGGTCGATTGCCTGCACATGCAACTGGCCGATCCAGATCGCCCCGAAGATGTAGGCGCCGGCCAGCACCCGCCATGGCCGCCACGAGGCAAACACCACCAGGGCGAGCGCGATCCAGCCCCGGCCCGCACTCATATTCTCCACCCACTGCGGCGTATACACCAGCGACAGATGCGCCCCGGCGAGACCCGCGCAGGCCCCGCCGAACATCACCGCCAGATAGCGATAGCCGATGACGCTGATACCGAGGGCATGCGCGGAGGTATGGCTGTCGCCGATGGCGCGCATGGTCAGGCCCGTACGGCTCCTGAACAGAAACCAGGTCACGGCAATGACCAGAGCTATCGACAGGTAGAATATCGGGTCCTGACCGAACAGCAGACGGCCAACCACGGGAAGCGAAGTCAGGCCGGGAATGTCTAGATTGGGCAGGCGCTGGCCCGGCAGGCCGACGAAGCTGGTGCCGAGCATGCCCGACAGGCCAAGGCCAAGAATGGTCAGCGACAGCCCGGTCGCCACCTGATTGGTTGCGAGCGTCAAGGTCATGAAGGCAAACAGCAGCGAGAACAGGACGCCGATGACTATCGCCGCAAGCACGCCGATCCATGGCGAGCCGGTGAGATAACCGGCGCCGAAACCGCCGACCGCACCCATGATCATCATGCCCTCGACGCCGAGGTTGAGGACGCCCGCACGTTCCGCCACAAGTTCACCGATGGCCGCGATCAGCAGGGGCGTCGCGGCCGTGGCGATGGTGAGAAGGATGCTGACCCAGATGTCCATCAGTGCGCTCCTTCCTGAGCGGGAACCATCTCCGGGGCGGGAGCTTTCCGGCCCACGAAGCGGATGCGGTAGTGGATGAGCGTGTCGCAACCCAGTACGAAGAACAGCAACATGCCCTGGAATACGCGCGCCAGCTTGTCCGACACGCCAAGCGACGACTGCGCAGCCTCGCCCCCCAGATAGGTAAGGCCCAGCACCAGCCCGGCTGCGATGATGCCGAGCGGATTGAGCCGGCCGAGGAACGCGACGATGATCGCGGCAAAGCCGTAACCGGGCGAAATGACGGGCTGGAGCCGGCCGATCGCACCGGAGACTTCCGAAATGCCGGCTAACCCGGCCAGAGCCCCCGACAGCATGAAGGCGAAGAACGCCATGCGTCTGATGCTGAAACCGGCGAAGCGCCCTGCCCTCGGGCTCGATCCGAGAACGCGGACCTCGAAGCCCTTGAGCATGCGGCTCATCATCAGCCAGACCAGTACCGCCGCGACGATGGAGAAGATGAAGCCCAGATTGGCGCGCCCTGAATCGAGCAGTTCCGGCAGGCGCGCGGCGCTGCTGAACTGCACGGTCTGCGGGAAATTGTACCCCATCGGGTCCCGCCAGGGCCCGCGCACCACCCAGTCGAGGAAGAGCTGGGAGACATAGACGAGCATCAGGCTGGTCAGGATTTCGTTGGTGTTGAAGCGCGCTTTCAGCAGAGCCGGCACGCTGGCATAGGCCGCCCCGCCGATCATGCCCATCAACAGCATCAGCGGCAGGAGATAGGCTCCCTGAAGGTCGGGATAAAGCACTGGAAGAAGCGACCCGGCGATTGCCCCGATGGTGAACTGCCCCTCCGCGCCGATATTCCAGATGTTGGCGCGGAAGCACACTGACAGCCCCACGGCGATCATGATCAGGGGGGCCGCCTTGATCGCCAGTTCATGCAGTTGCCAGACTTCGGTAAGCGGCGAGATGAAATAGGCGTAAAGCGCTTTGGCCGGATTGACGCCCAGCATTGCGAACATGATCGCTCCCGCGATCAGGGTCAGTGCAAAGGCGATGAACGGCGACAGCATCGAAAACAGCGCCGAGCGCTGAGGGCGTTTGACGAGCTCGATTCGCATCATGCGACCTCCGCCGGTTCGGCATCATGCGCCGTTGCGGCATGGCCGGGTTCGGCGCCACCCATCAGCAAGCCGATTTTCTCATAGGTCGCCTCGGCAATCGGAATCCTCGCCGACAGTTCGCCATTGTGCATGACCGCAATGGAATCCGAAATTTCGAACAGCTCATCGAGGTCCTGGCTGATGACAAGAACGGCCGAGCCGTTACGGGCGAGTTCGATCAGGGCCTGCCGGATATGGGCAGCGGCACCGGCATCGACACCCCATGTCGGCTGGTTGACGACCATCACCGACGGCTTGCGGTCAAGCTCGCGGCCGACGATGAATTTCTGGAGGTTGCCGCCCGACAGGGAAGCGGCTTCCGGGTCGGGCGCGCTCTTGCGCACGTCCATCACCTCGATGATGCGCTGAGCGGCACTGTAGATCGCCTTGCCGTCGATCATGCCGGCAGTGCCGACGAACGCCTTGCCATCCGTCGCATGCCGCGACAGCAGCAGGTTTTCCGACAGCTTCATGCGCGGGGCGGCCCCATGTCCGAGGCGCTCCTCCGGAACGAAGGCTGCGCCCAGGAGCCGGCGGCCGGTGATGTCGAGCCCGCCGACCTGCCGGCCACGGATGCGCACCGATGCCTTGTCCTGTTGCAGGACCTCGCCGGACACGGCCTCGAAAAACTCGCCCTGCCCGTTTCCGGCCACGCCGGCGATGCCGACAACCTCGCCGGCTCGCACCGAAAGATTGATGTTCCTCAATGGGATGGAGAAAGGCGTTGCCGGCTTGCGGTTGAGATTGACGATCTCAAGCAAAGATTCGGCCTTGTCCATGCCTTCGGCCGGCGGGCGCTCCACGGCGCGAACCTCGCTGCCCACCATCATGCGGGCAAGGGAAGACGCCGTTTCCTCGCGCGGATTGCAATGACCGACGACCTTGCCGTGACGCAGCACGGTGGCGCGGTCGCACATGCGCTTCACCTCCTCGAGGCGATGCGAAATGTAGAGGATCGACTTGCCCTCGGAGCGCAACCGTTCGAGCGTCTCGAACAGCTTGTCGGCCTCCTGTGGGGTCAGCACCGATGTCGGTTCATCGAGGATGATGAGATCCGGCGTCTGCAACAGGCAGCGAATGATCTCGATGCGCTGGCGCTCGCCGACCGAAAGGTCGCCAACCAGCGCATCCGGATCGAGCGGCAGACCGTAGCTGTAGGAAAGCGCCCGCGCCTTCGCGGCGATCGTGCTGATCGGCGCGCCGTCATTGAGGGAAAGCGCTATATTTTCGGCGGCGGTCAGCGCCTCGAACAGCGAAAAATGCTGAAACACCATACCGATGCCGAGTTTCTTGGCAATTCCCGGACTGGTGATGCGCACCGGCTGGCCGTTCCAGAGGATTTCGCCTGAATGCGGTTCGAGCGAGCCGAAAAGCATTTTGACCAGCGTGGATTTTCCGGCGCCGTTTTCTCCCAGCAGGGCATGTATCTCACCTCTGGCAATGCCAAGGTCGATGCTGTCGCAAGCTTTGAGAGAGCCGAATATCTTGGTCAGGCCGCGAACCTCCAGCAGGTTCGCAGCGCCTTCATGTAAATTCACAGTGCCTCCCATCTGTTGCCAGATATGTTCTGTGTTCCCGCAGGCATGGTAGGCACGGCTGCAGTTTCGCGCAAACTGATAGTTCTATTGAAAGACCTTCAAGAAATTCAGTGGCATTCGACGTCCTGCTACGGGAGCAGTATCGTCGTTCCGGTGGTTCTGCGGGCTTCGAGGTCGGCATGGGCCTGCGCAGCGTCCGCCAGCGCATAGCGCTGATTGATCCTGATGCGCACGGCGCCGGACAACACCACGTCGAAGAGTGCCCTTGCCGATTCCTCCAGTTCCCCGCGTGTCACATTGTAGGAAAACAGCGTTGGCCGCGTCGCGTAAAGGGAACCTTTCTGCGCGAGAATCCCGATATCGAAAGGCGGTATCGGGCCCGATGACTGGCCGAAGGATATGAATGTGCCGAGCCGTTTCAGACAATCCAGAGATCCGGCGAAAGTATCCTTGCCGACGGAATCATAGACCGCATCGCATTTTCTGCCCTCGGTTATCCGCATAACCTCGCCCACGAAATCCTGCCGGCGATAGTCGATGACGTGATGGAAACCATGCGCGCGGGCGAGTTCCGCTTTCTCCGGCGAGCCTGCTGTTCCGATGACCGTGGCGCCGAGATGGTTCGCCCACTGGCCGAAGATGAGGCCAACGCCACCGGCAGCGGCATGATAGAGCACCGTGTCGCCAGGTTTAACCCTGAAGGTGCGACGCAGGAGATATTCCACCGTCATGCCCTTCAGCATCATGCCGGCGGCCTGCTCATCGGTTATCCCGTCGGGGATCGGCACGACCTGATCGGCCGGCACCACCCTTTGCTCGGCATACGCACCGAGGCGCACCACATAGGCGATGCGATCACCGGGCCTGAGCCAATCCACCCCCTCTCCGACTTCCAGCACAACGCCTGCGGCCTCGCCGCCGGGCGTGAAAGGAAAGCCATTCGGGGCCGGGTAGAGGCCCGTGCGATGATAGACATCTATGAAATTCACGCCAATGGCGGTGTGCCTGACAAGAATTTCGCCGCGCCCCGGTTTGCCGGCATCCGCCTCCTCAGGGACGAGGACTTCCGGGCCGCCATGGGTGTGGATGCGGATCGCCTTCGACATATGGTTCAGGTCCTTTTTGCACCGAGCTTCGGGAAAAACTGCATGATTCCCCCAATGCAGAACAGGTAGAGTCCCGTCACCGAAATTCCCGCCTTGGTGAACTGGCTGACATTTTCCGCCAGAATGCCGATCTGGCTGTAAAACTCGGCCAGCGCGGATTCGGCCAGCGCCAGTATGCCGAAAGCGCACCATAGAAGCGTGACCGTCAGATTGACCGGACGCAGGCGCTTCACCCGCACGGGATGGAGAAAATTGACAGGCACGAAGGTCAGCAACCCGCAAATGACCACGACGCCGAAAGACACCCACTCTCTGGGCCCGACCACAAACAGGGTGAATACGACCATGTTCCAGACCACCGGGAATCCCTTGAAGAAATTCTCCTTCGTCTTCATGCCGGTGTCCGCGTAGTAGATCGCGCTGGAAACGACGATGATCGCGGCCGACAGGAATGACAGCCTCTCGCCCATCAGGCCGAACTGGTAGAGCGCAAAGGCGGGAATCAGCACATAGGTGACATAGTCGATGATGTTGTCGAGCAGTTCGCCGGACCAGGTGGGCAGGATTTCCTTCACTTCCAGCTTGCGGGCGATGGGGCCGTCTATGCCGTCGACGAACAGGGCGAGCCCCAGCCACCAGAACATCGCGGTCCAGCGCTCCTCGCTGGCTGCCACAAGCGAGACGAAAGCCAGAAAAGAGCCCGATGCAGTCAGAAGGTGAACAGAAAACGCCCGCGCCTGTGGCCAGGTCACCTTTTTCCTCGGTCTCGGAATCCTGTCCCTGATCTTCCTGCCGGTCGGTTTGCTTTCCACGGCCATCGGTCCATCTTGCATGGGCATCTGTAATCCCTCTTGATCGGCCACCAGTGGGCGGGGGTCAATGCACAAGCAGCGACAAGATCAAAGGCCACACAGGATTTCTTGACTGCCGTGCATGAATTGCAAAGGTTTTCCTTCACGGCTGAAAGGTCGCGTTGAAGAAGATGGCCCGCGGGGCGTATATCTTTATCGACAAAGGAGGCTCCGATATGCCCACGTCCGCCGGCCCTGCCCGATCCGAAGCCAGAATCCTCGTCGCGGGAACCGGCCCGGCCGGTTTGATCGCGGCGCTCGCCTTCGCCGATGCGGGCTTTGGCGTAACGCTCGTTGGTCCGGACGTTAACATCCGGGACGGACGCACCACGGCGCTGATGAATCCGGCGCTTGCCCTGCTCGACCGCGTGGGGGTGCTCAGAGCACTCGCGCACAAGTCCGCACCGCTCAAGGTCATGCGCATCGTCGACGGGACGTCGCGGCTCATCCGCAGCCCTGCGGTTACTTTCCATGCCAGCGAGGTCGGCGAACACAGATTCGGCCTCAACATGCCGAACGCCATCATGGTTGCGACGCTGGCCGAGGCAGTCGCGGCCATTCCCGCCATCGAATGGAAGAAGACGCTGGTCGAAAGCTGGGATCTGCAACCCGATGCGGCCGTGGCTCATCTCGCGGACGGCAGCGCCGTGGAAGCAGAACTGGCGGTGGCGGCGGATGGACGCCTGTCACCTGCGCGCGAGGCCGCAGGCATTTCCGTTTCGTCGCACCCGTTCCCCCAGGCCGCCCTTGTGTTGAATTTCGCCCACACGGTCGACCACAATTTCACGTCGACCGAGTTCCACGCCGAGACCGGACCGTTCACGCAGGTTCCGCTGCCCGGACGCCGCTCAAGCCTTGTCTGCGTCGTGCGTCCCGAAACGGCTCAGGAACTTGCGGCGCTCGACGATGACGCCTTGTCCCTGCATATCGAGCGGCGCATGCAATCCATGCTCGGACGTGTGACAGTCGAGCCGGGACGGCAAATCTATCCGCTTTCGACCTCGACCCCGTGGCGCTTCGCCCACAACCGCGTCGCCCTGATAGGCGAAGCCGCTCATGTGTTTCCCCCCATAGGAGCCCAGGGGCTCAACCTCGGCATCAGGGATATCGTCGATCTCGTTGAAGTCGCTTCACGAAATCGTACGGATCCAGGATCTCCGAAGGCCCTTCTTACCTACGATCTCAAGCGCCGGCCCGACATTGTGGCGCGAACCGGCGCGGTGAACCTTCTCAACCGGTCGCTGCTTTCCGATATGCTGCCAGCCCAGATCGCACGCAGCGCCGCGCTCGGGCTTCTCGGGCGCTTCGCCCCGGTTCGCGCCTTCTTCATGCGCGAAGGACTTCAGCCCGGCAGCGGCTTTTCCGCAATCGCCGGCTCGTTAAGGGAGCAGGTCCGGCGAGGACCTGCCGTTCCGTAAACCAGGCGCCACACGCAAAACGAATATGCGTTATCCAGCCCGGCGCTTCGTGCGGTTCGCGCCTGATGCGCGCAATGGCAAAACCGGCGAAGAACGGCCGGATAACCAAAGGCTGGGACAGGTATCATCCGATCCGGGCTTGTCCACCCTGCCGCCGGCCGGGGAATCAACAGATTCCGCCCCTGAGCCTGCACAGGATTGAATTGCCCCGATCCATAAGCCAAATAGGGATCATGGAAAACGGGAACATAAAAACAGCCAAATTCTCGATCGGACAGGTGGTGCGTCACCGCCTGTTTCCGTTTCGCGGCATCATTTTCGATGTCGATCCGCAATTCGCCAATTCCGAGGAGTGGTATCGGGCTATACCCGCCGAAGTAAGGCCATCCAAGGATCAGCCATTCTATCACCTGCTGGCCGAAAACTCGGATACGGAATATATTGCGTATGTCTCCGAGCAGAACCTGCTCGAAGACGTTTCAGGCGAGCCGGTACGGCATCCGCAAATCCGCGAGCTGTTCCTGAAAACGCCTGACGGGCATTACCAGCCCAAATACCAGATCCGTCATTGAAAAAGCCCCGCCGCTCTATGAAGCGGCGGGGCCTTGACATGGCGAGCTTTCGGCTCAGTCTTCCTTTTTCATCGGCGCAACGCGCAGGGCCAGTTCACGAAGCTGCTGCGGCGTCGCCGGCGCGGGGGCATTCATCAGCAGATCCTGGGCCTGCTGGTTCATCGGGAACATGGTCACTTCGCGCAGGTTCTTCGCCCCGACCAGCAGCATGATGACGCGATCGATGCCGGCTGCCATGCCGCCATGCGGAGGCGCGCCATACTGGAAGGCGCGGTAGAGGCCGCCGAAACGCTCCTCCACCGTGTTGCGATCCAGCCCGACGATCTCGAAAGCCTTGACCATGGTTTCGGGCAGATGGTTGCGGATGCCGCCAGATGCGATCTCGAAGCCATTGCAGACCATATCGTACTGATATGCCTTGAGGCTCAGCGGGTCCTGACTGTTGAGCGCGTCGATGCCCCCCTGTGGCATGGAGAACGGGTTGTGGGCGAAGTCGACCTTCTTCTCGTCCTCGTTCCACTCGTAGAAGGGGAAATCGACGATCCAGCACAGTTCGAAACGGTCCCGGTCGACGAGGTTCAGTTCCTCGCCGGCACGGGTGCGCGCGGCACCTGCGAAGGCGGCGAACTTCTTCGGTTCGCCGGCCACGAAGAAAGCGGCGTCGCCGTCCTCCAGCCCGAGTTGCTGACGGACGGCATCGGTGCGCTCCTCGCCGATGTTCTTGGCGATGGGGCCTGCGCCCTCGAGCCTGTCGCCTTCCTTGCGCCAGAAGATGTAGCCGAGGCCGGGCTGGCCCTCGCCCTGCGCCCAGGAATTCATGCGGTCGCAGAATGCGCGGGAGCCGCCGGTCTTTGCAGGAATGGCCCAGACTTCGGCTTTCGGATCATTGGCGAGGATGTTGGCGAACACCTTGAAGCCGGAGCCCCGGAAATGCCCGGACACGTCCTGCATCTCGATGGGGTTGCGTAGGTCCGGCTTGTCGGAGCCGTATTTGCGCATGGCCACGTCATAGGGGATGCGCGGGAAGTCCTGCGTCACCGGCTTGGCGTCGGCGAAAGCCTCGAACACGGAGCGCATCACCGGTTCCATGGTCGCCAGCACATCGTCCTGCTCGACGAAGCTCATCTCAAGGTCGAGCTGGTAGAATTCGCCCGGCAGGCGGTCGGCGCGCGGGTCCTCGTCGCGGAAACAGGGCGCGATCTGGAAGTAGCGGTCGAAGCCCGAAACCATGATGAGCTGCTTGTACTGCTGCGGGGCCTGCGGCAGCGCGTAGAAGGTGCCCGGATGGATGCGCGACGGCACGAGGAAGTCGCGCGCGCCCTCCGGCGAGGAAGCGGTGAGGATCGGCGTCGAATATTCGGTGAAACCCGCCTCGCCCATGCGCTTGCGCATCTCAGCGATGATCTTCGTGCGCATGACGATATTTCTGTGCAGCGTGTCGCGTCGCAGGTCCAGGAAGCGGTATTTGAGGCGGATGTCTTCCGGATAGTCCGGTTCGCCGAACACCGGCAGCGGCAGTTCCCTGGCTGCGGACAGAACCTCGATCTCGTGCGCGAAAATCTCGATCTCGCCGGTCGAGAGGTTCGGGTTCACGGCATCGGCCGAGCGCGCCTTCACTTCGCCGTCCACGCGGATCACCCACTCGCCGCGCACCGTCTCTGCCGTCTTGAAAGCGGGCGAATCGGGATCGGCGACGATCTGTGTGATGCCGTAGTGATCGCGCAGGTCGATGAACAGCAGGCCGCCGTGATCGCGCACGCGATGCACCCAGCCCGAAAGACGAATGGTGGAGCCGACATCGGCCTTTCTCAACTGAGCGCAGGTGTGGCTGCGGTAACGATGCATCGCCTGATTTTCCGCTTAACTTGGTTCGATTGGACCGAAGCACTTGCCCGGCTTCAAAATTGGCGCGAAAAGCGCATGAGCAGGCTCTTTTGTCAAGGCGAGAGGACCCGGCGACGGACGTCGCCGGGCTTGACGCGCCCGGCAGCGGCTGGAATTGAGAAACAGGTTTGGTCCGAAAAGCGATTTGATGAACGTCATTACCACACAGGGCGAACTCGAGAGCGCCATAGAAAGACTCGAGCAATCGGACTTCGTGACCGTGGACACGGAGTTCATTCGCGAAACGACCTTCTGGCCGGTGCTGTGCCTGATTCAGATGGCCGCTCCCGGTTTCACCGCGCTGGTCGATCCGCTGGCGCCAGGCATGGACCTCACGCCGTTCTTCCGGCTGATGGCCAACGAGAAGGTGGTGAAGGTTTTCCATGCCGCAAGGCAGGACATCGAGATCATCGTGCATCAGGGCAATCTGGTGCCGCACCCGATCTTCGACACGCAGGTCGCCGCCATGGTTTGCGGCTTCGGCGACGCGGTTTCCTATGACCAGCTCGTGCAGAAGGTCACCGGCGTTCGTCTCGACAAGTCGTCGCGCTTCACGGACTGGCGCTACCGGCCGCTGTCCGGGCGCCAGCTCGAATATGCGCTGGCCGACGTCACCCATCTCATCGACGTCTACAAGCATCTGACGGCCGAGCTGGAGCGCGAGGGGCGCGCCCACTGGCTCAACGAGGAAATGCAGGTTCTGACGTCCCGCGAAACCTACGATCCGCACCCCGACGACGCCTGGAAGCGCCTCAAGATGCGCGTGCGCAAACCGCAGGAACTCGCGGTCCTGAAAGCGGTTGCCGCATGGCGCGAACGCGAGGCGCGCGAACGCGATGTTCCGCGCGGGCGCATCATCAAGGATGATGCTATCTACGAGATCGCCCAGCAGGCTCCGAAGGACGCCGATGCGCTGGGACGGCTGCGCAGCATCCCCAAGGGTTGGGAGCGGTCGTCAACCGCGGCCGCCCTGCTCGGGGCCATCAACGATGCGCTCTCGATTCCCAAGGACGACCTGCCAAGGCTGCCCCGGCCGCACCAGCCGCCCGAAGGATCGAATGCGGCGGCCGAACTTCTGAAGGTGCTGCTGCGCATCGTGGCCGAAAAGGAAGGGGTCGCCGCCAAGGTGCTGGCATCGGGCGACGATATCGACCGAATCGCAGCGGAGGGCGAGCAGGCGGACGTGCCGGCGCTTCATGGCTGGCGCAGGGCCGTCTATGGCGAGAAGGCGCTGCGCCTCGTGCGTGGCGAGATCGCCATCAAATTCGAGAAGCGCCGGATCGCGCTGTTCGAGATCGAGGGCTGATTTCCGTCAGGCGAGACCGGCCAGATGCAGGGCGAACCAGACCCATAGCAGCACGAGCACCAGAAACCCGCTGCCGAAAATCATGCCCCGAAACGGCGGGCGGTTGCGGGTGACATGCTCGAAAGCATGCACATAGCGCAGCACTACGAACAGCCATGCCAGAACCACGGAGACCCATGACACGCCGGCCGTAACGCAGAGTGCCAGGCATACCGCATGGAACAGCGTCGGCAGCTCGAACTGGTTCATGACGTTGTTCGATACCGCAGCGCTGATTTCCGGCTCGCCGTTCGAGCGCAGCTTCCACTGGTCCGGCCGAACCTTCCCGGACACCATGGCCTGCCGGCGGCGCAGGCCGAGCAGCGCATAGAGCGCCATCACAAGCACGAAATGCGCCACCATCGGCCAAAGGATTGCGGTCGGGTTCATGCGGTCTCCTCCATGATCGCCGTCCGCAACCGGCTGTGTGCCTTACACCGCACCCGGATAGTTCGGGCTCTCACGGGTGATGGTCACATTGTGGGCGTGGCTTTCGCGCAAGCCGGCATTCGAGATGCGCACGAAGGTAGCGCGTTCGCGGAACTCGGCAAGATCGCGGCCGCCGACGTAACCCATGGAAGCCTTGAGGCCGCCGGCGAGCTGATGCAGCACGCCCGCAACCGGCCCCTTGTAGGGCACCTGCCCCTCGATGCCTTCCGGCACCAGCTTCAGCGTATCGCGCACCTCGGCCTGGAAGTAGCGGTCCGCCGAACCGCGCGCCATTGCGCCGACAGAGCCCATGCCGCGGTATGCCTTGAAGGAGCGCCCCTGATGCAGATAGACCTCGCCGGGGCTTTCCTCGGTGCCGGCGAGCAGCGAGCCGACCATGACGGCGGATGCGCCGGCAGCCAGGGCCTTGGCCATATCGCCGGAAAACTTGATGCCGCCATCGGCGATCACCGATATCCCGGCCTTCTGCGCGACTTCCACGGCGGCCATGATGGCCGAAAGCTGCGGCACACCAACGCCCGCCACGATGCGGGTGGTGCAGATCGAGCCCGGCCCGATGCCCACCTTCACTGCATCCGCGCCTGCGTCGATCAGTGCCTGCGTACCGCCGGCAGTGGCAACGTTGCCGGCCATGATGCGCACTTCGTTGGAGAGCTTCTTGGCGCGCGCCACGGCGTCCAGAACGCGTTGCGAATGGCCATGGGCGGTGTCGATGACCAGAAGGTCGACCCCGGCATCGATCAGGCGTTCGGCGCGCTCGAAACCGTCTTCGCCAACGCTGGTGGCTGCTGCGACGCGAAGGCGGCCCTGCGCGTCCTTCGATGCGTTGGGATTAAGCTGCGACTTCTCGATATCCTTCACTGTGATGAGCCCGACGCAAACGCCCTTGCCGTCGGTCACGACCAGCTTTTCGATGCGGTTCTGGTGAAGCAGCCGCTTGGCTTCATCGTGATCGACGTTTTCCTTGACGGTAATGAGGTTCTCGCGCGTCATCAGTTCATAGACGCGCTGGGCGGGGTCGGAAGCAAAGCGCACGTCGCGATTGGTGAGAATGCCGACCAGCCGTCCAGCCGTGTGGCCTCCGGTGCCGCCATTCTCCACAACGGGAATGCCGGAAATGCCATGGGCGCTCATCAGCGCCAGCGCATCGGCGAGCGTGGCATCCGGGCCGATGGTGACCGGATTGATGACCATGCCGGACTCGAACTTCTTGACCTGCCGAACCTGCTCGGCCTGCTCGACCGGTGTCAGGTTGCGATGGATGACGCCGATGCCGCCAGCCTGCGCCATCGCAATCGCAAGGCGGGATTCCGTCACCGTATCCATGGCGGCCGAAATGATAGGCAAATTCAGATCGATATCGCCGGCAATTCGTGTAGAAATGTCGACTTCGCCCGGCATCACTTCTGAATGACCCGGCTGCAGCAGCACGTCGTCAAAGGTTAGCGCCAACGCGCCGGTGGACGTTTCGATGATCTTTGCCATGGCCTGTTCCCGGAATACGTGAAAGGGCACGGAACCCGAATGGCCCGCGCCGAGTCGTCTTTTCCCTTTCAGGAATGGCGGTGGCTCGTAACACGTCTTCCGGTCGATGAAAAGTAGGTGCGACGCATGCGATTCGTTTCCGGTGCTGCCGGATCGTGGAAACGTGACGTGAAATTAACGCGACAGCACGGGTCCACCATGTTAACCGGCTTTTCAACGACCGGCTCCGGCCGGCCAGATTGCATCTTCCGCATTCGGATCTGTTCCCGTGAATCGCATCACTCCGCTTATCCTCGCGGTTGCCCTGTTCATGGAAAACATGGATTCCACGGTGATCGCCACCTCGTTGCCGGCTATCGCGGCCGATATCCAGACGAGTCCGATTGCGCTCAAGCTGGCGCTGACTGCCTATCTCGCCTCGCTGGCGATCTTCATTCCCATCAGCGGATGGATGGCTGACCGCTTCGGTGCGAATAACGTGTTCCGGGTGGCAATCGCCGTGTTCGTCGCCGGCTCCATCGCCTGCGCCATGTCCGGCTCACTCGCCGCCTTCGTCGTCTCGCGTGCATTGCAGGGCATCGGTGGCGCCATGATGACACCGGTCGGCCGCCTGCTGCTCGTCCGTTCCACGCCCAAAAGCGATCTGGTGGCAGCCATGTCCTGGCTGACGGTGCCTGCCCTCGTCGGCCCGCTCATCGGCCCACCGGTGGGCGGCTTCATCACCACCTATTTCTCATGGCACTGGATATTCCTCATCAACGTGCCGATCGGCATCATCGGCATCGCGCTGGCGACGCGCTTCCTTCCCGACACGGAGAGAATACAGACCCCGCCGCTGGACATGGTCGGCTTCATGCTCAGCGGCGTCGCCGCCTCCGGGGTGATCCTCGGCCTGTCGGTGATTTCGCTGCCGGTGCTGCCGCCGGCTGTCGGTATCATCACCATCGCGCTCGGCTGCGTCTGCGGCGTACTTTATCTCATCCATGCGAGGCGCGTAGCCAATCCGCTGCTGGCGCTCGATCTGCTTGCAAACCCCGTATTCCGGGCCGCGGTTATCGGCGGCGGCATGTTCCGCATCGGTATCGGCGCCGTACCGTTCCTGTTGCCGCTGATGTTCCAGCTTGCCTTCGGCCTGTCGCCCTTCCAGTCGGGCATGATCACTTTCGTGACTGCAATCGGCGCCATAGGCATGAAATTCATGGCCACGCGGATATTGCGCCGGTTCGGTTTCCGTTCCGTACTGATCGTCGGTTCGCTGATGGCTGCCGGCAGCATCGCCGTCAACGGCTTCTTCACCCCTCAGACGCCTTACCTCGTCATGATCGCCATCATCCTTGCGGGCGGTTTCATCCGCTCGATGTTCTTCACCAGCATCAATGCGCTGGCCTATGCGGAGATCACGCCGGAAAACACCAGCAAGGCGACGCCGATCATCGCCGTCGCACAGCAACTCAACATCGCGCTGGGCGTGGCCCTGGCCGGCGGCATTCTCGAAGTTCTGGCCGCCATCCATGGCGGACCGCCTGCGCTCTCCGATTTCCACATCGCCTTCTTCCTGGTGGCGCTGGTGTCGGCGTCGGCCTCGATCTGGTTCATACGGCTGGCGCCCGATGCCGGCGATTCGGTATCCGGCCACAAGCGAGCCTCCGTCGGCCGCAGCGGGAGAGCAACCTCTATCGGCAGTTGAAGCCGCTCAACTCTCCTGCGCCCTGCCCCGGAAGTCTCTCGCCAGCAGATAAAGCTCCACGGACTCGGCGCGCGAGGCTTGCGGCTTGACGTGATGGACGGTGCGGAAATTTTTCTTCAGCGCATCCAGCAGTCCCGTTTCCGTGCCCCCCTGAAAGGTCTTCGTCAGAAAATGTCCGCCGGGTCGCAGGACCGACATTGCGAAATCGGCGGCCACCTCGCACAGATGCATGGTGCGCAGATGATCGGTGCGACGATGACCTGTGGTTGGCGCAGCCATGTCGGAGAGCACCACATCCGGCTCCCCACCCAGCGCCTCCACCAGCCTGGCGGGTGCATCGTCGTCAAGAAAATCCATCTGCAGGATGGATGCGCCGGGCACGGCATCCATCTCCAGATAATCGATGCCGACGACGCTCGGCGCATCGGCGCTCGATTTCACGCGGGCCGCCGCCACCTGGCACCAGCCGCCTGGCGCAGCACCCAGGTCGATGATGCGCATGCCCGGCTTCAGCAGCTTGTATTTGTCGTCGATCTCGATGAGCTTGTAGGCGGCGCGCGAACGATAGCCTTCGGCTTTTGAACGTTGCACATAGGGGTCGTTCATGTGCCGTTCGAGCCAGCGGCGCGACGATTCCTTCAGACCGCTCTTTTTCTTGATCTTCGTGCGCAGCACGCGGGAAGCGCCGCTTCCCGGCTTCTCCGGTTTCTTCGTCATCGCCTCGCCCCGCGGCCGGAATCGCGCCATACGCCCTCGTCGGCCATCAATTCGCTCAATATGCCCTCGCGCAATCCCCTGTCGGCCACGCGCAGCCGCTGCGAGGGCCATACGGCGCGTATTGCCTCCAGTATCGCGCATCCCGCCAGCACCAGATCGGCCCGGTCGGCTCCTATGCACGGATTGGCGACACGGTGCTGGAAATCCCAGCCGAGCAGCTTTGCGATCATGCGATCCACGCTGTCGCGATCCATCCACAGGCCGTCCACGCGGCGCCGGTCGTACCGGGGAAGATCGAGATGCACGCCAGCGAGCGTGGTAACGGTGCCGGAGGTTCCCAGCAAATGAAAGCCGGAGCCCTCAAGCACATGATCGAGACGGTTCCTTCCATCAAAGGACGTGAGCATTTCAGACACGTCATCGACCATGGCGGCGAAAGATTCCTGCGTAACGATTCGCCCTCCGAATCGCTCCGCCAGTGAAACCACCCCCACCGGCAGCGAGGTCCACGACACAATGTGATTCGCAAGACGCTGGGAGCGCCGGCCACGGCTGAGATCTATCAGGGCAATCTCCGACGATCCCCCGCCTATGTCGAACAGCACGACACCTTTGGTATCCCTGTCGACCAGCGAACCGCAGCCGGAAACGGCAAGCCGCGCTTCGGTCTGGCGGTCGATGATTTCAAGCTTCAGTCCGGCCTCCCGCTCGACCCTCTGCAGAAATTCGGCGCCGTTCTCGGCGGAGCGGCAGGCTTCGGTGGCAATGAGGCGAGCTCGTCTGACATTGCGGCTGCGCAGCTTGTCGCCACATATCTTCAGCGCTTCCACCGCCCGGTCCATGGCCCTGTCGCCGAGACGCCCGCTGGCCGAAAGCCCTTCTCCCAGCCGCACGATGCGGGAGAAGGCGTCGATCACCCTGAACTGACCGTAACGCGTAGGGATCGCAACAAGCAGGCGGCAGTTGTTGGTGCCGAGATCGAGCGCTGCAAAAATGGGAAGGTCATCCGCGGCCTTGCGCGGCGCAGAGCCGTTTTCGGCTTGCCGGGACCTGTCGTTGTGCTGACCTTCCGGTCGACGGAAACCCTGCCGGCTGTCGGCTGCCGGCATTTCCTGGGAAGCAGGAGCCTGCGGCTGTTGTGGCGGAAATCCGGATTGCCCGTCGCGAGCATAAACCTTGCGGCCACGACGTCTCTTGCGCCGCTTGCGAGGTTTTCCGTTGTTTATGGCCTGCACAGCCTCCCCGTTAACGGGCAGGCTTGCCGGAACACCTTTGCGGCGGCCATCACCAAGGGCTGCTGACGCGCCCGGAGGCACCGCCGAATCCCCGGAGCCGCCGACATCCGGCGTCTTTTCGCCGGCGTCGCGGTCTTTCACAGTCGTTCCTTCCGGCACCGCGCGAGCCGATCAAACCGGACGCCGCAGGCGCTCACATATCGAGTTGGCGAAAGATTAGCAGCGGTGCCCGCTTTCACCAAGAGCAAAGCCGTAAAAGAATCCGTCCGGCGAATTTTATCGACCGCGAAAGGTTGAAGCGGCCACATTCATAAGGCATTCCTGAAATTCGGATTCACCGGGGGGCCGGCGACCGCATGTCCCTTGACCATTTCTCATGGAGGCAACCGCCGCGCATGACAGGTCGTGCATGAACTTCAAACGTTACTTCTGGCCGGCCGTGGGGCTGGCGGCCGTCGCCTTTTCCGTCTGGCTTCTGCTCGATGAGCTGCGCGGCATCTCTCTCGACGATGTCTGGGACAGTCTTGTGGCGATTCCGTCCGATCGCTGGGCGCTGTCGGCACTGAGCGCCGTCGTGGCCTATGCCGCACTTGCCGGATACGACCACATTGCCCTCTCGCATATCGGCAAGCGCGTATCGTGGCTGTTCGTGACGTTGTGTTCCTTCACCACCTATGCGCTGTCGCACAACATCGGCGGGTCGGTATTTTCCGGCGCCGTGATTCGCTATCGCGCCTACGTAACCAAGGGCCTTACCGGTCAGGAGGTTGGCGTTCTTGTCGCCATCTGCTGGTTCACTTTCGTCTTGTCCACGATAACGGTGGGCGCAATCGTGCTGATTCTGGTCCCCGGGCTGCTGGACCGATTCTCAAGCATCGGTTTCAGGGAATTCTCGAGCGCGACGGGCATAATCCTTCTCATTCCCGTCGTTGCCTACATTTTCGGCTCATGGCTTCATCTGCGGCCCCTGCGGATCGGCTCCTTCCAGCTACACTATCCGCGCCTGCCCATCGTCGCCCGCCAGCTGATCATCGGACCGCTGGAGCTCTTCGCTGCCGGGGCCGTCATCTATTTTGCCCTGCCCGAAGCGGGAAATCCGGGCTATCTGGTGGTGCTCGGCGTTTTCCTCGTCTCCTTCTCCGTTGCGCAGATATCCCACGCGCCAGGAGGGCTGGGCGTGCTGGAGGTGGTGTTTCTGGCCGGCTTGCCCGACATGGAAGCGGTCGATGTCCTTGCCGCCCTGCTCGTATTCCGCCTGTTCTATCTGATTGCACCTTTTGTCATCAGTCTGGGTGTGGTGTTGCTGTTCGAGCGTGCGCAGCTGCAGCGCAGCGACATTTGAATGCACAATCCTCTGATTGAAATCACAGGCGGGGTTGACTAATTCAGTGCGGCGATTAAAACGCAGCCACTTGCCGGGCGCACCTACCGATGCGCAGGCTTCGGGATCGAAGCATCGCTCCCGGAGCACCACGTAAGCATCGAGCCCGATGCACTGCTGGGGAATAGGTTAACGGTAGACCCGCGGACTCTGACTCCGTTAGTCCTGGTTCGAATCCAGGTTCCCCAGCCAAGTCGTTTGTGATGCTATTTTCCTGAATTTTTCAATTACTTACGGGCTCTAATTTTGCATTGCGTACCTCTGTGCGCACCTCTCCACGTACCTTACCAGAGCCTGTGGAAAACTAGTAGACGCCCCGCCTGATGGGCAAACCAGACAAGCGCAGGGACCGTCCTCGTTTGGCCTCGGCCATCACGCGGTAGACTGTAGACCGCGCCACGTTGAACCCTTTGGCTACCGCCGAAGGCTTGTCGCCTGCCGCCAAAGCTGCCCGTATGGCGTCACCATCGACCGTGACAGGCCGTCCCTTATAGCGCCCCTCGGCTTTGGCTTTGGCAATCCCTCCAACTGCCTTTCTTTCCGAAGGTCTGTCTCGAACTCGGCAATAGCTCCAAGCACGGTGAACATCAGCCGCCCGGTGAGTGTCGATGTTCTGTTCCGTGACCACGAGGTCAACGCCCTTTGCCTGCAATTCCTTCGCGATGGCGTGGAGGTCCGATACGGAACGCGCCAGCCTGTCCAGCCGCGTCGCCATCAACACGTCACCCTTGCGGGCAAACTTGATGGTCTCGGCCAGCTTGGGGCGACCATCGCGTGACGTACCGCTGGCCTTATCTATGAATATCTCTTCCGCCCCATACCGGTTGAGAATGTCCAACCTGTTTCTGGAGATCACGGGCACGGGCACCACGACCCGCCAGCGATCACCATTCATCCTTTCCAAATAGCTTCGATCTATCCGCGTCACGGCTGTTCGCCCCCCCCAATGCGCACCTCCAAATCGCCAACAACTCCTTGAAAGCCAATGATTATACGCCATTGGCGCCGGACTGGATGAGTATCCTGAACACGCAGCCAGAGTTTTATCGGTAGCGCAGTTTCCCGCGCTGCAGTTGTGGTCTGTTCAGGCGGCCTGTTTTGCCGACAGATCGACGGCCGCGAAGGCATTGCACAGCACTTGCGCGCCGGCACCGGGGACCACGGCCTCTGTCGACAGTATCTGCCGCCAGCGGCGCGCGCCGGGCTGTCCGTGGAACAACCCTACCATGTGGCGTGTGATGTGCCCGAGACGACCCCCATGCGAGATGTGGCGCGAGGCATAGTCAGCCATGGATTCGATCAGCGCACCGAAATCGAAGGCTTCTGCCGGCTTGCCATCCAGCAGAGGATCCACGCCGGTCAGAATTTCCGGCATGTGGTATGCGGCCCGGCCCAGCATAGCCCCATCCACATGACGCAAGTGCTCCTCCGCCTCCCCCAGCGTCCCGATCCCGCCGTTGATGCCAACGAAGCGATCGGGATTGCGCTTCTTCAGCCTGTAGACCCTGTCATAGTCGAGCGGCGGAATATCGCGGTTCTCCTTCGGGCTCAGACCCTTCAGCCATGCCTTGCGGGCGTGAACCCAAAGCGCATCGGCGCCTGCTCCAAAAACCCTGTCTGACAGATCATCGAGCGCGAGTTCCGGATCCTGATCGTCTACGCCGATCCTGCATTTTACGGTCACCGGAATGCTTGCCGCAGCCTTCATCGCTGCCACGCAGGTGGCAACCGCCTCTGGTGCGAGCATGAGGCAGGCGCCGAATGTGCCGCTCTGGACCCGGTCAGATGGGCAGCCGACATTCAGATTTATCTCATCATAGCCGAAATCAGCGCCGATGCGGGCCGCCTCCGCGAGCTTGCCCGGATCCGAGCCACCGAGCTGCAATGCCACCGGATGCTCGATGTCATCAAAACCAAGCAATTTTTTCCGCGCACCATGAATAACAGCATCTGCGACGACCATCTCTGTGTAGAGCAGAGTCTTGCGTGACAGATGCCTGTGGAAGAATCGGCAATGCCTGTCAGTCCAGTCCATCATCGGCGCGACGGCGAAGACAGGAGTCTTCGAATACATATATTTTTCTTTTTTTTCAATATCTTGTTGCAATTTAGTTCTATTCCAATTCACGCTTGCCTGATGCCATATCGGCCGATTTTTGTGCCGGATCCGATACAATCTATCAAATGAGGAAGCGGCGATGGGTACTGCTGCTGCGTGCAAGCGCATCAGTGGCAGCGTTGGCTACAGGGCGCGCATGTCGATCGTATAGAATAAGCATAACATATCAAAAGACCGGGGCATTTGACAGACGGTGTGCAGCCGCATCCTGGATGGAAAAACGAGAGAGCTTTGCTGAACCAAGTGGTGCCGCCCCCGTGCAGTGCGCCAATCCGACTTCACAGGAATGGCCATCGGAAGTATCCCATCACCGATATTCCTTGCTCCACCATAAGGGAGAAAGAGCAGGCCGTACCGTCCTCGGGGAAGAACGCGTTTATTGGGACGGATCACCGAATCTCGGTTGGCGCCCCTCGAGAAACGCTTGTCGTCCTTCCAGAAAATCTGCGCTTTCGAAAGTGGCGGATACGCGCTCGGCATATTGTGGAGACAACTGGTCGGCCAAATGATCCGAGAGCGCATTGATCGCCGCCTTGGCTATCCTGATCGACCCTTGCGCGAGTTTCGATAACTGAGTCGCGTAAGCCAGCGTTTCCGCCTCAAGAGCGTTGGCATCGAACACCCGATCCACGAGGCCGATGCGCAATGCCTCCCCGGCATCGAACAAGCGCCCCGAAAACAGAATATCCTTGGCGGTGGCAGCGCCAACTTTTTCAACGAGTTGCAGGGTGTCATGGAAGCTGTAGGCGAGCCCCAGACGGGCCGGGGTAATTCCGAAACGCGCGTTCGCCGCCGCGAACCGAAGGTCGCAGGCGAGCGCCAGCCCACAGCCGCCCCCCACGCAGGCGCCCTCGATGAGCGCGATGGTCGGCCGCGGCAGGGCTCGCAGCGCCCGCTGGGCGTTGCGGATGACCTCGTTGGCCCGGTCGGAAGATTTGCGGTCCGTATAAACTTCGGCAAACTCCGATATGTCCGCACCCGCACAGAAAGTACCGCCAGCCCCACGGACGATGACGACACGGATTTGTTCATCGGCCTCGATTCCGGCAACGATATCGGGCAGCGCCGCCCACATCGTCTGGCTGAAGGCATTCTTCCTGGCTGTCCGGTCGAACAGGATGGTACCAAGCCACCCATGTCGCTCGAACGCAAGTGCGCCATCCGCAAATGTGGTCCTGCTGTCCGGTTCGTTCATGTCCGACCTTTGCTGAACTGAAACTTACGCTATGCGGCTATCCGCCTGCTTGGCACGCGGCAATGGCGCACGCCCCATTTCTGCCTTCTTCCGCCTACTCGCCTCTCATCAGGGAAGGTACGGAAGCATTGCGCCGACTATCAGCGGCATGACCGATGCGTCGGCGATGCGCACGCCCGCGCCGCAATCCGCCCTGAGTTCGGCATCGGCCACGGCGTCGCCATCCGCTCCCATACGGCATGTGCCGACCGGATGGAAGATCGTGTTCGCTCGTGCCGCGCCCACGCATTATAGCTTCGTCGCCGGCAAGGTGCCTTTCGGCGGAGACAGGTCGGCCGCCTTGAAACACGCCAGCAGCTCCGGACTGGACAACTAACGCTGCTCTTAGGCCGGCTTCGGCGACGGTGGGCGGATGGCTGACCGGCAGATCACGCCGTTCGGGCACCTGCTGTTGGTTCCAGCCTGTTGCGCAGCTGCAAATACCCTTTTGCCACGCGTCTTGCGGTGCTAACCGTGGGGCGCTTTTCCAAAGGGATAGAATATCGTGTCCAGTCAGCCCCTGCCGCCTCTCCAGCCCATAGCCGAGAATGACGAGGCAGCGATCCTGAAGCTGAACAATCTGCACGCAAGGGAGCTTTCCTGGCTGGAGCCCGAACGCCTGTCATTTCTTCTCCGTCAGGCATTCCATGCCTGCCATGTCGGCGAATCGGAAGCCTTCCTCATCACGTTCGATCAGGATGCGGATTACGACAGCCCCAATTTCCTCTGGTTTCGCCAGCGTTATGCGCGTTTCATCTATATCGATCGTGTCGTCGTGGATGAAAAGGCACGCGGGCGAGGCCATGCCCGACGGTTGTATGAGGATCTGTTCGAGCGGGCCGCCGAGACAGGCCATGACACGGTCGTTTGCGAGGTGAATGCCGATCCACCCAATCCCGCTTCCGACGCTTTTCATGAGCGGCTGGGCTTTCGCGAGGTTGGCACCGCCGAAATTCATGGCGGCGCCAAGACCGTTCGCTATTTCGCCCGCAGGCTGGACAACCGCGAGGCGATACCTGCCCTGACACCATCGCGGGATATTTCACGGCTCATCGAGATCATGGCGGCGCTGCGCGCGCCTGTCGGCGGCTGTCCATGGGATGTGGAGCAGGATTTTTCCACCATAGCGCCCTATACGATCGAGGAAGCCTATGAGGTCGCAGACGCGATCCAGCGCGGCGACTTCGACGATCTGCGCGAGGAGCTCGGCGATCTCCTGTTACAGGTCGTCTACCATGCCCGCATGGCCGAGGAAGAAGGCAAGTTCACATTCCCCGATGTGGTGGAGGCGATCACCACCAAGATGATCCGCCGCCACTCCCATGTGTTCGGCGACGACAAGGCCCGTGGTGCCGGCATGGCCAAGGGCATGTGGGAGAAGATCAAGTCTGCGGAAAAGGCGGAAAAGCGGGCGGCGCGGCTCGCACGCGGTCTCGATCCGGAAGACAACGGAAAAGGATTTCTGGACAGCATACCCCTTGCCCTGCCTGCTCTGACGCGCGCGCTTAAGCTGCAGGAGAAGGCCGCCCGGGTCGGCTTCGACTGGGGTGAGGCTGAACCGATTCTCGACAAGATCGAGGAAGAGATCGGCGAACTGCGTGCGGCCATGGCAACAGGCGACAGCGCCTCGATCAGGGGCGAGTTCGGCGACATGCTGTTCGCTTTCGTCAATCTCGGTCGCCATCTCGGGGTGGATCCGGAAGCGGCTCTTGCCGGGACCAACAATAAATTCCGCAATCGCTTCCATTACATAGAGAAGGTTCTTGACGAACGGGGGAAGTCCCTGGAAGCCGCGACGCTGGATGAGATGGAGGAGATCTGGCAGCAGGCCAAGGGCAAGGTCTGAGGGCGTTATGCCCGCGGGGCGTCCTTTGCCGATCCCCCGCCCAGCCTGTTGCGGATTTCCTCGCGTGCGCTCTCGGTCGCTCTCAGGACAAGCGTGAGGCTGCCGTCCTCATTGTCGGTCCGTGAGATCACGTCGCCATTGCGATAAAGCCAGTCGGCATGGCCAAGTTGCCCCGGCGCGAGGGTGACGGCCATTTCCGCCAGTTCGCCCGAAACATGCTCTTCGATGGCGGCAAGCAGCCGATCCAGCCCCTCGCCACTTATCGCCGAAATGGCGACGGGGCCATGGCGCCGGTCGTGCCGGGCTTCGCCAAGAAGCCGTTCGCGATTGGCCCCGTCCAGCAGGTCGATCTTGTTCCAGACTTCGACGACGCGCCGGTCGTCGCTCGCATCGACGCCGAGATCGCGCAGGATGCGCTCCACATCCTCCGCCTGCGCTGCCGTGTCGGGATCGGAAATGTCGCGCAGGTGAAGCACCAGATCGGCCTCGACCACCTCCTCCAGCGTGGCGCGGAAAGCCGCGACCAGATGGGTGGGCAGATCGGAGATGAAGCCGACGGTGTCGGACAGGATTACCGGCGTGCCGTGCGGCAGGCGCACGCGGCGCAGGGTCGGGTCCAGCGTGGCGAACAGCATGTCCTCGGCCAGCACACCTGCCCCGGTCAGCCGGTTGAACAGGGTCGACTTGCCGGCATTGGTGTAGCCGACGATGGCGACGACCGGGAACGGCACCTTCTTGCGCTTGGCCCGGTGCAGGTCGCGCGTGCGGCGCACCGTTTCCAGTTCGCGCTTCAGCTTGACGATCTTGTCCTGAAGGATGCGCCGGTCGGCCTCGATCTGGGTTTCGCCGGGGCCGCCGAGGAAGCCCGCACCGCCGCGCTGGCGCTCGAGGTGGGTCCAGCTCCGCACCAGCCGGCCCTTCTGGTAGTTCAGATGAGCAAGCTCGACCTGCAACGTGCCTTCTTTCGTGCGGGCACGCTCGCCAAAAATCTCGAGGATGAGGCCGGTGCGGTCGAGCACCTTGACGTTCATTTCCTTTTCGAGATTGCGCTGCTGCACGGGCGTGAGCGGATGATCGACGATCACCAGTTCCGCCTCGCTGTCTTTGACCAGCCCGGCGATCTCGGCAACCTTGCCGGAACCAAGTAATGTGCCCGGACGCGGATCGTTCACGCTCACAACAAGGCTGTGTACGGGATCGAGATCGATGGCGCGCGCCAGCCCGACGGCTTCTTCGTGCCGGGCCTGGGGCGAGCGCGTCAGACGCGGACGCGCCGTGTCGTCCGCTGCGAGCGGGCGGGTAAGCACGGGAACGACAACCACCGCGCGCGTACGCACGGTGTTCGCCTCGCCGGCGCCCCTCGCGGGCTGCGTGCCGGATTCGTCAGTGGCGTCGCGGTTGCGTGCCAATCAGATGTCCCTAGCCTTCCTCGGCTTCGAACATCTGCACGGGCTGACTCGGCATGATCGTGGAGATGGCATGCTTGTAGACAAGCTGGGAATGCCCGTCGCGGCGCAGCAGGACGCAGAAATTGTCGAACGATGTGACGACACCGGTCAGTTTCACGCCATTGATGAGGAATATGGTGAGAGGGTTTTTGCTTTTACGAACCGAGTTCAGGAAAAGGTCCTGAAGATTTTGCGAGCGTTCGGCCATTTTTCTTATCTTCCCGCCGGATCCCTTTTTGTCTGCCAGCCAATACGCCCAAAGCATATGGGCGTGTCCAGTCCGCAAACAACCCTGCCTGCGGCTACGCAAGCAGGACGAGATTTACTATTGTTTACACCCTGCGGTTATCAGGCCGGACTTTTTTCCGCAATCTCAAAAAAGGCCTGCCGCAACGAAAGTGTAAGGGAACCGGGATGGCCATTGGCCACCGGATGGCCGTCGATAGCCACGATCGGGGTTGCGAGCGTGGTGGCGGAAGACAGGAACGCCTCGCGCGCTGAAAGCGCTTCCTCGACCGTGAACGCGCGCTCCTCGATGCGCAGGCCGAGCCGGGCGGCAACGTCGAACAGGGTGGTGCGCGTCACGCCACGCAGGATGCCATGATCGGCCGGGCGCGTGACAAGAATGCCGTCATTCGTCACGATCCAGGCGTTGGTCGACGATCCTTCCTTGACGGTGCCATCGGGGTCTACGAACCACGCCTCATAGGCCCCGGCTTCCTTCGCCTTCTGTTTGGCCAGAACATTCGGCAACAGGCCGACCGTCTTGATGTCGACGCGGTCCCAGCGGTTTTCCGGCACCGTAATCACCTTGACGCCGGTCTCGGCCTTGTGCCGCAACGTTTCCGGGTCGATCTTTCTGGCCGTGACCACCAATGACGGACGTACCCCGTCGGGGAATGGATGGTCCCGCGGCGCAACGCCCCGCGTTACCTGCAAGTAGACAAGCCCGTTGCCGACGCGGTTGCGGCGAATCACCTCGCGCAAGACCACGATGAGCGCCGACCTGTGCATCGGCCAGCCAATCGACAATTCCGAAAGGGAGCGATCCAGACGGTCCAGATGCCGCGTCATGTCCACAATGAAGCCGCGCGCGATCTCGCAGACTTCGTAAACACCGTCCGCAAACTGATAGCCCCTGTCCTCGATATGGACGGAGGCGTCCCGATGGGCGACATAGCGCCCGTTGACGTAGGCAATGCGTGGCATGGCGATTTCCCGAAGAACGGGCCACACCATATTCGATTCCGTGACCCCGGCAACGCGGCAAACAAAAAAGCGGAGCAATTGCTCCGCTTCCTCGTCTGTCTCAGTCGCCGCCGGTACATCCGCGGTCGGTCAACCTTGTCGACACCCTGCCTTATAGAGAGGCAATGTAACGACAATGCGACAGTTGCAGACAGAGTGAGGCATGCATGGTTAACAAAGAGTTAACGTGCTTCAGGCTTACTCCATCAGGGCATCCAGCCCCCTGACCAGCCCTGCCATGGAACTGACGCGGCGAATGGCCAGCAGAGTGCCTGCCACATAGGGCGCTGCCGAGGAACCGGCATCGTGGCGGATCGTAAGCCGTTCATCCGGCAGACCGAATACCGCCTCGCAGGAAAGGATGTAGGACGGCATGCGCAGCGCATGGACCTGCACGCCCTCGCCTTGCCCCACGGCGGCGCCGCGCGTTGCCGGCACCCCGGAAACCTGTGACTGCGGAAGGCTCGTCGCCGCCCTGCGGACTTCGGCCAGGCGCTCGGCAAGTTCGCGCGCCGTGCCGGAAGGCGCGTCAGGCTTGCGCGCGCTGGCGTAGTCGATGATCTCGACGTCCGGCACGTATTTCGCGGCCATCAAGGCGAAGCGCTTCAGCAAGGTCGCCGTAATGGAGAAGTTGCCGGCCGCCAGAACGCCGACACCCTTTGCCCGTGCGGCATTGTCGATCTCGGCATAATCGTCCGCGCCGAGACCGGACGTTCCGATCACCACATGCCGGCCTTTCGATATTGCCAGAAGGGTGTTCGCCTTGACCACATCCGGTTTCGTGTAGTCGACGACGACATCGGAAGGAACGGCCAATGCCTTTTCAAGCGAAGGAGCGACGGTAACGCCCGTTGTCATTGAAATCCCGGCGGCAGCGCCCGCATCCTGCCCGGCCGCATTGCGCGATACCGCGCCGGCAAGAAGCAAATCCTCTTCCGCGAGAATCACGGGAACCAGTGCCTTGCCCACCCAGCCGGTCACGCCGGCCATCACCACCTTTATGGTCATCGCGTCTTCCTTCCTTGCTGAGCAAAGAAGACACGCTGAAAGCCCGACCCGTCAAGCCGGGCTTTCTCACGATGCCGGGAATGAAGACCGTCAGCGGATGAAGCTGTCGATGCGGCGCAGGGTCACCCGGCGGTTGCGCCAGTTCTCGTTCTGCGTCGGGACCAGAAGGAACTCCTTGCCGTAGCCGACCGTTTCCAGCGCCCGTGAGGGGACGCCATACTGGCGCGACAGAACCCGCTTCAGCGACCCTGCCCTGCGCTCGGAAAGTACCTGGTTGGACTGATAGGAGCCAACGGCATCGGTGTGTCCCTCGATCAGGAATCGCGCGCGGCGGTCGCGCCGCAGGATGCGGTTCATTGCGCTGGCGATGCTTTCAACCTTGCGATACTGGGAGGGAGCGATTTCCGCCGAAGCGAACTCGAAGTTGATCGACTGGATATCGATCGACGGGGCGGCACGGCGCATATCGGGACGACGCTTGAATTCCTGTACCGTCACGCGCTGGTTGGGGTTGACGCGCATGCGCGGGGCGGCATCGAGCTGGCGCTCGATCGTTGCCGCCGATGGCATCTGCGCCTGGGCAAATGCAGCACCGGGCAAGACCACGGCGGCAATCAGGGCTGTCGTGAAGCTGCGGCGATTGAGCATGGTATTCTCCTTGTGTCGGTTGCCTCGTTCATCCCGCCCGAGGCTCGGGCACAACATGACCTCGACTTGCTGAAGGCGGCATGAACGGCGCGTTCAGAAAATACAGTCGGTTCAATCCCGTATGACGCTCGCGGCGCGTTCCGACAGGCTCATCGGCTGCACCAGTTCCCTGCTCTGGCCGACAGGACGGAAGCCAAGCTTCTGATAGAGCGGCAGGGCAGCCGGATGGTCCAGCGTGCAGGTCTGCACCGTAACCAGTTGCGGATCCATCGCCCAGCATGCGGATATCGCCGCCCCCAGAAACCAGCGCCCTATGCCTTGTCCGGTCGCGTGCTCCATCATGCCGAAATAGGCGAGGTCGACGATTTCAGGTGTAACACGATTGAGATCGAAGAAACCGGCGGGAGATCCATCCACATAGAGAACCCAGACCTCGCGGCCCTTGCGGTGAATTTCCTCTCTCAGTTCATCATCGCTCTTTCGCAAGCTATTGACCCAATGCCATTTTCTACCGACCCGGTCCATCAGATACCGGTAGAAGTGCAGAGGAATATCGGTCGCCTTGAGCAGCGCGATCTGGCGGTTATAGGGTAGCGGCGGAAGCGAGGAGGGGCGCGCCTCCATCTCGAGGAAGGTGACCGTCACCCTGATCGGTTCCGGTTGGGTGTCCTGCAACTGCATCAGGTCTTTGCACCCTCGCCATTGCCGGTCTCGACGGGCGTATCGGACCGGCCGCCCCATTCGGTCCACGACCCGTCATACAGACGGTTGTCGCCATGACCGATAGTTTCCAGAGCCAGCGTGAGGGCTGCAGCCGTGATGCCCGAACCGCAGGAGGTGACGATGGGACGATCGAGGTCGATGCCGGCATTCCCGAACACCTCGCGCAGTTGCGGTATCGGCAGGAGGTATCCGTCTTTCGACAGCGCCGCTACCGGCACGTTGCGCGCACCGGGCATATGGCCGGAACGCACCCCGGCCCTCGGCTCCGGCTCCGTGCCCGCGAAGCGGCCAGGCCCCCGCGCGTCGGCGATCTGGCTCTCGCGATTTTCCACGACATTGCGCATTTCTGGAAAGCCGATCACGCGCGCTTCATCGAACTCGGCGTGGAAAATGCAGGGCGCAATCTTCGTCATCTCCGATGTCGTGGGCCGCCCTTCCGCCCTCCAGTTGTCGAAGCCGCCGTCCAGCACAAAGACCTGATACACGCCCATGATGCGGAACATCCACCAGGCGCGCGGCGCCGAAAAGAAACCCGGACCGTCGTAGACGACGATCGTATCGTCGGCCGAAATGCCGAGCGTTCCGACAAAGCGCGCAAAGTGCCGGGGAGACGGCAGGGTATGCGGAAGCTCCGAATCCGGATCGGAGACCGCATCCTGATCGAGAAAGACGGCTCCGGGGATATGAGCTGCATCATATTCGGTGCGCGCGTCCCGCTTGTGTGCCGGCAGATACCATGACGCATCGACAATGGTCAGGCCCGGCTCGCCGAGGCGCTGCTGCAACCAGTCCGCGTCCACGGTAAATGGGCTGTCTGCAGCCATCTCAAGTCCCTCGTTGATATGCCCTTATACAGCGCTCTCAGGAAACCGGCAAAGGCCCGAAGCGCAAACGGAAGCGGCGGTTTTCGCGCCCCTTCTTCTCGATCTTGCCGATGTGAATTTCACCGATTTCCGCTGTACTTGCGACATGCGTGCCGCCGCAAGGCTGGCTGTCCACCACACCCTCGTCGCCGATGCAGACGAGCCGGACGCTGCCCGCACCCTGCGGCGGGCGCACATTCTTGGATTTGACCAGACCCGGATTTGCAGCCAGCTCATCCTCGCCGATCTGCCGGATGAATACGGGATGGTCGGCGCGAACCAGTTCCATAAGCCGTTCCGTGGCCTCTTCCTTGCCGGGGCCTGCTTCGGGAAGGTCGAAATCGACACGAGAGTCGTCGGTCGACACCGATGCCCCGGTAATCGGATAGGGACAGATTACCGTGAGCAGATGACAGGCCGTATGCATGCGCATCAGAAGATGCCGGCGCGGCCAGTCTATGACCAGCCGGAGCGTCTCGCCCGGCCCGACGAGCGCCTGGCCGGGAGCGGGAAGGTGGATGATTTCATTCTTTGTCCGACCGGTAACGGTGCCCGCGATTTCGATGCGGCTTCCGTCCTGTCGCTCGAAATAGCCGACATCGCCGGGCTGTCCGCCCGATGTGGCGTAGAAGATGGTACGGTCGAGAATAATGCCGCCCTGGTCGTTGACCGCCAGCACGCTGGCCTCTGCTTCCCTGAGATAGGAGTCTTCACGAAAGAGGGCTTGCGTGCTGAATTCCATCATTCCACCTGCTCGTAGGGCACATCGATCTCCACTTTCTTCTCCATCCAGCCCGGAACAGGCAAGTCTTTTGCCCGCAGGAATTCAGGATTGAACAGCTTTGACTGATAGCGGGTGCCATAGTCGCACAGGATGGTCACGATTGTGTGGCCCGGCCCAAGCTCTTTCGCCAGCCTGATGGCTCCCGCAATATTGATGCCGGTGGAGCCACCCACACAAAGCCCTTCCTCCTGAATGAGATCGAAGATGATCGGCAGCGCCTCCTCATCCGGAATCTGGTAGGAGAAATCGGGCGTGAAGCCGTCGAGATTGGCGGTGATACGTCCCTGCCCTATGCCTTCGGTGATCGAAGTGCCCTCGGCATTGAACTCACCGGTCGTATAATAGCTGTAAAGTGCGGCGCCCAGCGGATCGGCCAGCGCGATCCTGACGTCGCCACTGCGATGGCGAAGGCCCGCGGCCACCCCTGCCAGCGTGCCGCCTGAACCGACCGCCGAAACGAAACCGTGGATCCTGCCGCCGGTCTGTTCCCATATCTCCCTGGCGGTGGTGTGGATGTGGCCATCGCGATTGGCCACATTGTCGAACTGGTTGGCCCAGATCGCACCGTTCGGCTCGCTTGCCGCAAGCTGCGCGGCCAGCCGGCCGGAGAGCTTCACATAGTTGTTCGGGTTGCGGTAAGGCACCGCGGGAACCACGATGAGTTCCGCACCCAGAACCTTGATGGCGTCCTTCTTTTCCTGCGCCTGCGTATCGGGAATGACGATGACCGTGCGATAGCCAAGCGCCCTGGCCACGAGCGTGAGGCCGATGCCCGTGTTGCCGGCGGTACCTTCGACGATCACGCCGCCCGGCCGCAACAAACCGCGCTTTTCCGCATCGCGAATGATGAACAGGCCGGCCCTGTCCTTCACCGACTGGCCGGGATTCATGAACTCGGCCTTGCCGAGAATTTCACAACCCGTTTCCTCGGAGGCCCTGCGCAGTCTGATAAGCGGCGTGTTGCCGATGGCGTCAATCACCGAACGGTGCATGGAAATTCCTCAGGCCGGATGGATCGGCCTGAAACTAGAAATGTCGGGACCGCCTTTCAAGGATTCGTTTTTCCCAATTATCCAGATTACGGGCACATAATTCCATATCGGCGGGTTGCTTACGCTGCGTTCCCGACAACGCCTCTTTCCTTACCCGGCACAGATGGCTAGACCGTGCGCGAGGGCAAGCAAGGTGACGAATGGGACTTTACAGGGCAAACCCCGAAGACGGCGTTGTCTGGATTACAGGCGGCAGCTCCGGAATAGGCAGGGCACTTGCGAGCCAGCTTGCCGACGCAGGCTACACGGTAGCGGTAACGGCGCGCGAAGGTGACGAGATCGACGTACTGGTTGCGGAATCCGCCGGCCTTTCCGGACGGATAACATCTTTTCCGTGCGACGTGACCGACGAAGCCGGTCTGGAAGCCACCCTGGCCTCGATCGAGAGCGAAATCGGACCGGTTGTCCTGGCCATTTTCAATGCCGGCACTTATGTGCCCGTAGCCGGAGAGAACCTCTCTGTGCGGAAATTCCGCCGCACATTCGATGTCAACCTGCAAGGCGTGATCAACGGGCTGGTGCCGGCTGTGCGCAGCATGCAGAAGCGCGGGTTCGGACATGTCGTGCTGGTCGGATCGATCAGCGCGTGGTTCGGATGGCCGACGACCGCCGCCTATGGAGCCAGCAAGGCGGCTATCAACGTGATGGCGCAGGCGCTGAAATACGATCTCGACAAGATCAACGTTCGTATCCAGGTGGCCAACCCCGGTTTTGTGAACACGCCCCTGCTTCAGCTACAGCAGACCGCTTCCATGATGCCTGCATTGATGAGTCCGGAGGATGCGGCAAGCCGCATGTTGCGCGGCATCACCCGTGGCGGGTTCGAAATCGCCTTTCCCAAACGGCTGGTCTGGGTCCTCAAGCTGACGAGCATGATGCCGCAGCCGGTCCGCCACTGGATAATCGCCCGGCTGACTGGATGGTCGTCGCGCCCGCTGAGCTTCGGGCGTTCGGGGCGCCGGGCGGGTCGCGACGCATAGCCAGCCCTGTTGCGCTGCAATATATTCTCCTTGCATTTGCAGGCCCGCTGATCCATATGCAACGGATAGGCGCTTGGGCCGGTCGATCCGGCTTTCTCGAAGAATGAGACTGGTTGCGTCTGTTTCTCGCCAGCCGCCTGTCGGCGCGGTGATGAAAAGCCCCACAGCCTCAGGCATGTGGGCGCGACAGCGCAGCCGCGCGGAGATGATCCGCCGCCTTGTCGTTTCCGATGTTTGTGTCAGGCGGGTTGCGCCCCGCCGCGCATGTTGGCGGCTGCATGCCGCATGAAAGAAGACGAATTTTGACCAATGAAAACATTGCGGAGCCAACGGGCTTCGCGGCTCTGGGAATTTCAGGGCAACTTCTGAAAGCCACCCATGCGGCAGGCTTCACCGAGCCGAAACCCATCCAGGAACAGGCAATCCCCGCCCAGCTCGAAGGTCGCGACATTCTGGGCATCGCACAGACGGGATCGGGCAAGACCGCCGCCTTCGCACTGCCGATCCTGTCGAAAATCATCGCCCTCGGCACCAAGCGCAGGCCGCGGACGGCGCGCGCGCTGATTCTGGCCCCGACCCGCGAACTGGCCGTCCAGATCGAGGAGACAGTCAAGGTGCTCGCGAAGGGAGCGCACATCTCGACCGCGCTCGTGCTTGGCGGCGTCTCGCGTCACAGCCAGGTCAAGCGCATCGCTCCCGGTGTCGATTTCCTGATCGCAACGCCCGGCCGTCTGACGGATCTGGTCCGGGAGAAGGACCTCATCCTTTCGGACACGACGTGGCTGGTTCTCGACGAAGCCGACCGGATGCTCGATATGGGCTTCATCAACGACGTTCGCCGCATTGCCAAGGCCACGCATCCCGCACGGCAGACAGCGCTGTTCTCGGCAACCATGCCGAATGAGATCGCCGAACTCGCAAAGGGGCTTCTGCACGATCCGGTCCGGGTCGAGGTTGCCCCGCAAGGCACCACAGCGTCCGAGATCAGGCAAGGCGTGATCTTCGCCCGTACAAAGCAGAAGCGGCAGGTTCTCTCCACGATGCTGGCCGATGACGCGATGCGTTCGGTCATCATCTTTGCGCGCACCAAGCATGGCGCCGACCGCGTGACCCGCGACCTGGAGCGCGATGGCTTCGAGGCAGCCGTCATCCATGGAAACAAGAGCCAGAACGCGCGCCAGAAAGCCCTGAACGGTTTTCGCGACGGTTCTGTGCGCATTCTTGTGGCTACCGACATCGCCGCGCGCGGCATCGACGTTCCCGGCATCAGCCATGTGGTCAATTTCGATCTTCCGGACGAAGCGGAGAGCTACGTGCACCGCATCGGCCGGACGGGTCGCAACGGACAGGACGGCGTGGCCATCACGATGGTCGATCCGTCTGAAAACGCCAAGCTCAGGCAGGTGGAGCGCATCATCCGCATGAAGCTGCCGGTGCTTGCCGACCATCTGGATCAGCCGGACCCGCAGCCGAAGTCACGCGAGCACAACGCCGACAGGCGGCCGGAAGCCGCGAACGATCGCGAACCCCGCCGTGACGGCAAACGGGCTTCCAGCGGTGAAAGGGCGTCGAGGCCGGCCGGCAAGGCCAGAAGTGGCGGCAACGCTTCCAACAGCAACAGGCATTGGCCCGAAAAGGCCGGCACCCCTCGCCCGGCCGGTGAACGGGCACCGGATGGCGCAAAACCGCGCAAATTCCGTCGCCGCACCCGCAGGCCCGCTGCACATGCGGCCTGATCGGCACGCTATCTCAAAGAAAACGGCGGGGAGTTTCCCGCCGTTTTCATATCCACATCTGTACCGCTAGAGCATTTTGCAGCCAAATGGAAACATTTGGCGTCGCACAAATGCAGTATAAACAAATAGTTAGATCATTTCATCGATTCCGTGAAACGATGAAATGATCTAAGACTATACGAGGCGCGACTGCTCCACCGCCGCCGCGATGAAGCTGGCAAACAGCGGGTGCGGCTCCAGCGGACGGCTCTTCAGTTCCGGATGGTACTGGACACCGATAAACCAGGGGTGATCCGCATATTCGATCGTTTCCGGCAACACGCCATCGGGCGACATGCCGGCGAACTTCAGCCCGCACTCCTCCAACCGTGGCTTGTAGTCGATATTGACCTCGTAGCGGTGACGGTGACGTTCCGAAATATCGGTCGAGCCGTAAATCTCGGCGATTCTCGAGCCCGGCTCCAGCTTTGCCTCATAGGCGCCAAGGCGCATCGTGCCGCCGAGATCGCCGCTCGCCTTGCGCTTTTCCAGCATATTGCCCTTGAGCCATTCGGTCATCAGGCCGACGACAGGCTCGCCGGTCGGGCCGAACTCGGTGGACGACGCCTTATCGAGCCCGGCCAGCGAGCGCGCCGCCTCGATGCAGGCCATCTGCATGCCGAAGCAGATGCCAAAATAAGGCACCTTGCGCTCGCGTGCGAACCTGGCCGCAAGGATCTTGCCTTCCGAGCCCCGCTCTCCGAAACCGCCGGGCACGAGAATGCCATGCACCTTTTCAAGATATGGCGCGGGGTCTTCCTTCTCGAAGATTTCAGACTCGATCCATTCCAGCTTCACACGCACCCGGTTGGCCAGCCCGCCATGCGACAGCGCCTCGATCAGCGACTTGTAAGCATCCTTCAGGCCCGTGTACTTGCCGACGATGGCAATGGTGACCTCGCCTTCCGGATTGTGGATCCGCTGTGCCACGCCTTCCCAGCGTTCCATGCGCGGCTTGGGCGCGGGGTCGATTCCGAAAGCGGCAAGGACTTCGGAATCAAGACCTTCCTTGTGATAGGCCATCGGCACATCGTAGATGTGGCCAACGTCGAGCGCCTGAATGACGGCAGACTCGCGCACATTGCAGAACAGCGAGAGCTTGCGGCGCTCTTCCTTCGGAATCTGCCGGTCGGCGCGCACCAGAAGGATGTCGGGCGCGATGCCGATGGCGCGCAGCTCTTTCACCGAATGCTGGGTGGGCTTGGTCTTCAGTTCGCCAGCCGCAGGAATCCAGGGCATCAGGGTCAGATGGACATAGACCGCCTGCCCGCGCGGCAGATCGTTACCGAGCTGGCGGATCGCCTCCAGGAAAGGCATCGCCTCGATATCGCCCGCCGTGCCGCCGATTTCGCACAGCACGAAATCATAGTCGTCATTGCCGTCGAGAATGAAGTTCTTGATCTCGTCGGTGACGTGGGGAATGACCTGAACGGTCGCGCCGAGATAGTCGCCGCGGCGCTCCTTCTCGATGATGTTCTGGTAGATGCGCCCGGTGGTGATGTTGTCCTGCCTGTTGGCGGACCTTCCGGTGAAACGTTCGTAATGGCCCAGATCGAGGTCGGTTTCGGCCCCGTCGTCGGTCACGAACACCTCGCCGTGCTGATAAGGGCTCATCGTGCCCGGATCGACGTTGAGATAGGGATCGAGTTTCTTGAGGCGCGCGCGATAACCGCGCGCCTGCAACAGGGCTCCGAGAGCCGCAGAAGCTATGCCTTTGCCAAGCGAGGAAACCACGCCGCCAGTTATGAATACATATCGCGCCATGGGAACCATCGCTTAGCGCGGCCGAACCGATTCCGCCAGTGGAAAAACCCGCCGCCTTTGGTTTTTCCCGGCTTTCATTTTGCAAGCAAAAGGGGCCGGCTCGAGCCGGCCCCCCGCCAGACTTCAGAAAACTGTCAGAGAACGACGACTTTGGTGCCGGTCTTCACGCGCCGGTAAAGGTCCATCACATGGTCGTTGATCATCCGGAAGCATCCGTTGGACGAGTTTGTGCCAATCGTCTGTGGCTGGTTGGTGCCATGGATACGCAGATAGGTATCCTTCTTGCCTTCGTAAAGGTAGATGGCGCGGGCGCCCAGCGGATTGTCGGGGCCGCCCGGCATGCCGTCCTTGTAGCGGCCGTACTTGGCCGGCTCGCGCTGCTGCATGTCCTTGGTGGGAATCCAGCGCGGCCACTCCTGCTTGTCGCCGACGACCGTGGTGCCCTTGTACTGAAGCCCGTCACGGCCGACCGCAATGGCGTAGCGGCGCGCGGTGAACGGCGTCTCGACCAGATAGAGACGATGCGCGTTGGTATCGATGACAATGGTTCCGGGCTCGTAGCCCGTAAAGCTCACCTGCTGCGGTTCGAATTCCGGCTTCACGTTGAACTTCTTCTTCGCCTGACGCTCCTGCAGAACCGAGTCCAGGGCGCGGGTCTCGGGCAGATAGGCAATGCTGCTCCCGGCCGATGAGCCGGAACCGAACAGACCCGCAAGCAGCCCGCCGCTGCGCTGCTGCCGGACTTCGCGCGATTCGCTGCGCAGCTCGCCGTTGTTGCCGCTGCGCGCAATCGCCATCACGTCGGCGGAGATCGGTTGCTGAACCTCTTCGACGACCCTGGGCGCGGCCACGGCCTCCTTCACAGGCGCCTGGCGTACGGCCGCCGGCGCCCGCTCGGCCCGGGTGACCCTGCTCTGCTCGCGCTTTTCCTGAAACGCCTTGCGCTCGGCCTCCGCCTTTGCCTTTGCGGCCTCGCGCATCGCAAGCTTCCTGGCTTCGAGGGCCTTGGCACGCGCCTCAGCCTGCTCGGCCCTGACCTGCTTCTCCAGTTCCCTGATGCGAGCCAGGTCTCCGTCGGTCGGCTTCTTCTTCCGCTTCAGGGTTCTCAGTTCCGCACTGGCGCTCTTGGCGGCCACTTCGACGACGGCTGTCGCCTCCGGCGCCCGGGGAGCGGCACCGGCTGCAATCGGTGCGGCGTAGGCCGGCGCACCCACGAACATCGTTGTGCACAGGCCCATCAATATGAAGCTGCGAAGCTGCATGGCGAAAATCCGATCAGAAATGCTGTTGCCTGAGGCTTGCCCCCGGTCCTCCGTCGGGCACCCGTCGGCAAATCTATAGTCGATAGGCCATGCCGACCTCAAGCGCGAGCTTGCATGCGGAACGGCAAAATACCGTGATAAAATGCATTTGCCGAAACTGTGTTCAAACAACAACAGTTTCGGCAACGCAAGCCTCCGCAAAGCCGGCTTAAAGCGCGTCGCGATCCTGCGGATTCACGCCTTACGCTTTAAGCCATTGTTTTTTTAGCATGTCGTTGCCCCGAAACCGATTTCCACTTTCGGGCGACATGCTTTAGTTGTTGGGAACCTGCGGCTGTGCCGGCTGGGTTCCCTCCGCCGGCGCCGGAACCGTGCCGGCTTCAGGCGCGGCAGGGACACCGCCTTCGGGTGCCGCAGGCGCCGCAGCCCCTGGCGCGGAAGGTGCTGCGGGAGTCACCTGGCCCGGAAGCTGGTCCAGAACGCCCTGCCCGGCCGGTGCATTCTGCTGCTGGGTCGCGGCGGGAACACGGTCGAGAATGTCGGTCGGCTTGGAGCCATAGCGTGCGAGGATCGACAGGCCGAGCGACGTGATGAAAAAGGCAGCGGCCAGAATTGCCGTGGCGCGCGTCAGAGCATTCGCCGCGCCGCGCGCGGTCATGAAGCCCGAGCCGCCACCGATGCCAAGCCCTCCACCTTCAGAACGCTGAACCAGCACGACGCCGACAAGCGCGAGCACGATCATGAGATGGATGACGATAAGTACGGTTTCCATGGGTCTACCTTGGCAATGCCTGGCGGCCGCTTGCGCGACGGCTCTTTGGAGGCGGCTCAATACAATGCTTTGAAGGCATTTCCAAGTCCACGCCCGGAATAAGCCGTCGTCCGGTCATGTAGGGGCGCGCAGTGCAGCGCGCCACCTTTTCTTCAAAGGTGCTCGTAGGCTTCGGCAATGCCGAGGAAATCGGCGGCCTTGAGGCTCGCCCCGCCGACAAGCGCGCCGTCGACGTTCTCCACACCGAGCAGTTCGACCGCGTTGGACGGTTTGACCGATCCGCCGTACAGAATGCGCATGGTTCTGGCCTGCGGGCCCAGCTTTTCGCCAAGCTGGGCGCGGATATGCGCATGGGCGGCCGCCACGTCCTGCGCGGTCGGCGTCAGTCCGGTCCCGATCGCCCAGACCGGCTCGTAGGCAATGATGGTGTTGGCTGCCGTGGCGCTTGCCGGCACGGAACCGTCGATCTGCCGCGAAAGGACACCGAGCGTCTCGCCCGCCTGCCGCTGCTCGTTGGTTTCACCGATGCAGACGATCGCGACGAGGCCGGCGCGCCAGGCGGCTTCGGCCTTGGCGCGGACGGACGCATCATCTTCCCCGTGGTCGGTGCGGCGCTCCGAATGGCCGACGATCACATGGCTTGCGCCAGCATCCCTGAGCATCTCCGCCGAAATGTCGCCGGTATGGGCGCCGCTTTCCCTGGCATGGCAGTCCTCTCCGCCGGCGCGAACCGGGGTGCTTTCCAAAATTCCGGCCGCGCGGGACAGAAGGGTTGCCGGCACGCAAATCAGCGCTTCGGTCTGGGCATCGAGCCCCCGCATGAAGCCGTCGCCGATCATCCTCAACTCGTCGAGGGAGGCGCTGGTGCCGTTCATCTTCCAGTTGCCCGCGACGAGCGGTCGAATTCCTGGCGTCATGGCTTTATGTATCTCCGACAGGTTCCATATGTGCGCCTTCAGTAGCAAAATCGGACCACAAAGCAATCGACAGTGACGCCCAAGGAGGCTATTGCCCTTGAGCCTTGTCTGAAACCGGAAGTGAACATGCTCGACAGCCTCAGAAAAGCCGCGGGAACCTGGGTCGCCAAAATTTTGCTCCTCATACTGGTGCTGAGCTTTGCAGTTTGGGGTATTTCCGGTCAGGTCTCTGGCGTGCTCGGCGGACACGAATCCGTGGTCAAGGTCGGCGGCACCTCCGTTTCCGTGAATGAATACCGGCTGGCGTACGACCGGCAGCTCAACGCGCTTTCCCAGCAATTCGGCCAGCGCCTGACGCAGGAACAGGTGAATGCGCTGGGTCTCGACCGGCAGGTGCTGGCGCAACTCGTGTCGGGCGCGCTGCTGGACGAGCAGGCTCGCAGGATGGGCCTCGGCATTTCGCAGGACCGCCTCGCCGCCCTCACCCACGAAGATACGGCCTTCCACGGCCCCGGCGGCCAGTTCGACCGCCAGATGTTCGATTATGTGCTGCGGCAGGTGGGAATGCGCCCGGAGGATTATCTCCACAACCGCGCTCAGGTGGCGCGGCGTCAGCAGATCATCGAGGCGGCAACGGACGGCATCAGGATGCCGGACACATTCCTGAAGGCGTTCGCGCTCTATCAGGGTGAAGACCGTACGGTCGATTATCTGGTCCTGCCGAAGTCGCTGGTCGAGCCCGTCGCGGCGCCATCCGATGCCGATCTTTCCGCCTACTTCGAAGAAAACAGGCAGCGCTACGCTGCGCCCGAATACCGCAAGTTCTCCTATGTGCGGCTTGAGCCGGAGGACATCATGGATGTCGCCTCCGTCAGCGACGAGCAGGTGGCCGAAGACTACGAGAAGAACAAGTCGCTGTTCACCACGCCCGAGACACGCAAGATCGAGCAGATCGTGTTCGGATCAGAACAGGATGCCCAGACCGCACGCGATTCGATCAACAGCGGAGCCACTTTCGACAAGGTCTATGCCGCCCAGGGCAAGTCCGAGGCCGATGTCCAGCTCGGCACGCTTGCCAGGGACAAGATCGCCGATCAGGCTGTTGCGGACGTGGCCTTCGGGCTTGGCGTCAATGAAGTCAGTCAGGTGGTGAAGGGTGCATTCGGTCCCGTTCTGATCAGGGTGACGGAGATAAACCCCGAGCTGGTGAAACCGCTCGCCGAGGTTTCCGACCAGATCCGCAAGGATCTGGCGCTGGCTGAAGCCAGCCGAGTGCTGCTGGAAGTGCATGACGCCTATGAAGACGCACGCGCCGGAGGCGACACCATGGAGGAAGCAGCCTCCAAACAGCGCCTGAAAGTCGTTACAATCGAATCCATCGACCGGTCCGGGCGGGCACCTGACGGGAGCATCATCCGCGGTCTGCCTGAATCGGCAAACCTCATTCGATCGGTATTCGAGGCGGAGGCCGGCATCGAGAATGAAAGCATCACCACGGCCAATGGCGGCTACCTCTTCTATGAGGTGAACTCCGTTACCCCGGCGCGCGAGCGCACTCTCGACGAGGTTCGCGAGCGCGTCGTTGCAGACTGGACGGTTCACGAGACCTCAAAGAAGCTTATGGCAAAGGCAGCGGAACTGGAAAAGCGCGCCGGAGAAGGGGTCGAACTGGATGCCCTCGCCTCGGAGCTTTCACTGGAGAAGCAGACCAAGCGCGGGCTGAAGCGTGCCGCCGACGATGCGGACTTCGGCCGCGACGGCACCGCCGAAATCTTCGAGGTCGGAGAAGGCGGATCCGGCGTCATACCATCACCCACCGGCGATGCGCAGATCCTGTTCAAGGTCACTCAGGTGGTTGAGCCTGCCGGCGCCGATGCCAGCACAGTGCCGGAAGATGTCCGCACCTCCTTCGCGTCCGGACTTTCGGGCGATCTGCTCGACCAGTTCGTTGCCCAGTTGCAGAGCGTGTACAAGGTCGAGATCGATCAGGTTGCCGTGTCGCAGGCGCTGGCCCGATGAGTGCGCTGAAACCCTTCATTGCGAGCGTCGCGGCCGGCAGGCCGCTAAGCTTCGATGAAGCGCGCGAGGCGTTCGACATCATCATGTCGGGCGACGCCACTCCCGGCCAGATCGGCGGTTTTCTGATGGCGTTGCGCGTGCGCGGCGAGACGGTCGGTGAAATTTCCGGCGCGGTGGCGACGATGCGCGACAAGATGCTGCGCGTTTCCGCACCGGCCAATGCAATCGACATTGTCGGAACCGGCGGCGATGGCCTGCACAGCTTCAACATCTCCACCGCTTCCGCCTTCGTCATAGCGGCCAGTGGCGTGCCGGTGGCCAAGCACGGCAACCGTGGCCTGTCATCGCTGACCGGCACCGCCGATGTGCTGACAAAACTCGGCGTCAACATCGAGCTTGCTCCGGATGCGATCACCCGCTGCGTCGAACAGGCCGGTATCGGTTTCATGTTCGCGCCCTCCCACCATCCGGCCATGAAGCATGTCGGTCCCGTGCGCGTGGAGCTGGCAACCCGGACGATCTTCAATCTGGTGGGGCCCCTCACCAATCCGGCCGGTGTCGGCCGCCAGCTCGTTGGCGTCTTTGCGCCCGAGTGGGTGGTGCCCGCGGCGGAGGCGCTGAAAGCCCTCGGTTCCAGCCATGTATGGGTTGTGCATGGCGACGGCTATGACGAGATCACCACGACCGGCGAAACGCAGGTTGCCGAACTGAAGGATGGCCAGGTGCGTTCCTTCACGCTGACCCCCGAGGCAGCGGGATTGGGACGGCACTCCAAGGAAGATTTGCGGGGCGGCGATTCCGAAACCAATGCCGCGGCACTTCGCAATGTGCTTTCCGGCGGTGCCGGAGCCTATCGCGACACCGTGCTGATGAATGCCGGAGCCGGGCTGGTGGTCGCAGGCGCGGTCGCAGAACTGGCCGATGGCATCGCGAAAGCACGCGAGGCGATCGACAGCGGCCGTGCCATGCAGGTGCTTGACAGACTGGTCGAGGTTTCCAACGCTTAGCCATGTCCGATATTCTGCGTAAGATCGAAACCTACAAACGCGACGAGATCGCCGCCGCGAAGGCACGCGTTTCACTGGATGAGCTCAAGGCCCGCGCGGCCGGCCAGGAGAAGCCGCGCGGCTTCCTTGCCGCGCTGGAGAACCGCAACCGCGACGGTCAGTTCGCTCTCATCGCGGAGATCAAGAAGGCCAGCCCCTCCAAAGGGCTGATCAGGGCCGATTTCGACCCGCCCACCCTTGCGCGCGCCTATCAAGCCGGAGGGGCGGCCTGCCTTTCGGTCCTCACCGACTCGCCGTCGTTTCAGGGTGCGCCGGAGTTTCTGACGGACGCCCGCGAGGCGGTATCCCTGCCGGCATTGCGCAAGGATTTCCTGTTCGACACATATCAGGTGCACGAGGCGCGCGCCTGGGGTGCGGATGCCATTCTCATCATCATGGCGAGCGTAGACGACGACACGGCTCGTGCGCTCGAAGAAACCGCGTTTTCTCTCGGCATGGATGCGCTGGTCGAAGTGCATGACGAGGAGGAAATGGAACGTGCGCTGCGCCTCTCATCCCGCCTTGTCGGCATCAACAACCGCAATCTGCGCACCTTCGAAACCAGTCTCGAAACATGCGAACGGCTCGCTCCCATGGTTCCCACTGACCGGATTCTGGTGGGTGAAAGCGGCATCTTCACCAATGAGGACTGCAAAAGGCTGGCCGCAAGCGGCATCGGCACCTTCCTTGTCGGAGAAAGCCTGATGCGGCAGGAAGACGTCACCACGGCGACGCGCATTTTGCTGGGCCTCGACGCCCCGGAGGCTTGAGGCCGTGACGCGGACACCACCGGCCCAGGGCGGCCTCACCCATATCGGGACGACGGGTGAAGCGCATATGGTGGATGTTGGCGACAAGGCCGAAACGGTTCGCGAAGCGGTCGCCGAGGGCACAGTGCGCATGCAGCCCGCTACGCTGGCGATGATTGCCGAGGGCAACGCGAAGAAGGGCGACGTTCTTGGCACCGCCCGCATCGCCGGCATCATGGCGGCAAAGAAAGCGCATGAACTCATCCCGCTTTGCCATCCGCTCCTGTTGACGAAAGTTACGGTCGACATCGAACCGGACCACACGCTCCCCGGCCTCAGGGTGCGGGCACTGGCGCGGGTCACAGGCAAGACCGGAGTGGAGATGGAAGCTCTGACGGCCGCTTCCGTCGCATGCCTCACCATCTACGACATGGCCAAGGCCGTAGATCGGGGCATGGCGATCTCGGACATAAGGTTGCTCTCGAAAACCGGGGGCAAGTCCGGCGACTATCAGGCGGACGCCTGACAATGGCGCTTGTTCCGATGGAAACGGCGCTGGAGCGCCTTCTGGAGGATGCCGGGCCGCTGGGCAGCGAGCGTGTTCCCCTCGCTCTGGCCTACGATCGCGTTCTGGCTGAACCGGTCAGGGCGTCACGCTCCCAACCGCCGTTCGATGCCTCCGCAATGGATGGATATGCGGCGCGCGGAACCGATGTGGGCACCGCTGGAGCCCAACTCGCGGTGATCGGCGAAATCGCCGCCGGCAGCACCTTTTCCGGAACCGTTGGCAAGGGGGAATGCGTGCGCATCTTCACGGGCGCCCCTCTTCCTACCGGCACCGACACCGTCGTGATTCAGGAAAACGTAAAGATCGCGGCACCGGGCGTCATCGAGTTGCTCGAGACCACTGTGTCCGGGCGCAACGTACGCCGCGCGGGTCTCGATTTCGTGAAGGGCGACCTGCTGATCGAACAAGGCCGTCTGCTTGGTCCAGCGGCGTTGTCGCTGGCTGCGGCCGCCAATCATGCCAATCTGTCAGTCGTGAGGCGCCCGCTGGTCGCCATCATCGCCACAGGGGACGAATTGCTGCCACCGGGCAGCGACACCGGCCCCGGCCAGATCATTTCCTCCAATCCCTATGGCATTGCCGCCTGCGCACGCGCGGCCGGCGCGAACATCCTCGATCTCGGCATCGCACCGGATCGCAAGGATGCCACGTCGGCTCTGGTGAAGCAGGCGGTAGCGGCCGGAGCGAATGTCATCGTCACCTCCGGCGGCGCTTCCGTGGGCGATCACGACCTTGTTCACGAGGTTTTGACCAGTGAAGGCATGACCCTCGATTTCTGGAAGATCGCCATGCGCCCCGGCAAGCCGCTCATGTTCGGCAGGATGGGAGAGGTCAGATGCCTTGGCCTGCCCGGCAATCCGGTGGCCAGCCTCGTTTGCTCGCAGCTTTTCCTGAAACCCCTGCTCGCCCGCCTTGGAGGAAGGCCGTTCCGGCAGGACATCCGCACCGCCATTCTCGGGGCCGGCATGGGAGCCAACGATCACCGCCAGGATTACGTGCGCGCCAGGCTTGAGGAACGCGACGGCAGGCTCATCGCGACGCCGTTCGACATACAGGATTCATCCATGCTGCGCGTGATGGCCGCAGCCGGCGGCCTGATCGTTCGGGCTCCCTTCGCCAAGGCACTCGCTGCGGGCGAACCCTGTCAGGTTCTCTGCCTGGCTAACGAATTCTGAATTCATTCATTAAACTTTAAACGGTTGCGGAACACAAATGGAACATATAGTGTTTGTTCCGGGTTTGTTTTCCGATTCTGGATTCACCGCTTCCGGGGGAAGTCGATGCTGACGCGCAAGCAACATGAACTGCTTCTCTTCATTCATGAGCGAATGAAGGAGAGTGGCATTCCTCCGTCCTTCGACGAGATGAAGGAAGCACTGGACCTCGCTTCGAAATCCGGCATCCACCGGCTCATTACCGCACTGGAGGAGCGCGGCTTCATTCGCCGCCTGCCCAACCGTGCCCGCGCGCTCGAAGTTCTCCGCCTGCCCGATTCCATTGCTCCGGGCCTCAACAGCGCCCGCAAGTTCTCTCCGAGCGTCATTCAGGGGAGCCTCGGGCAACCTGCGAAGGACACCCGCAAGCCCCAGATCGCCAGCAATGACGACGATGCAGGCGCCGCCGTCTCCATTCCTGTGATGGGAAGGATCGCCGCCGGCGTGCCTATCGATGCAATCCAGCACAAGACGCACTCCATTTCCGTACCGCCGGAGATGCTGTCCGGGGGTGAGCACTATGCGCTGGAGGTAAGGGGCGATTCGATGATCGAGGCCGGTATTTTTGACGGCGATACGGTCATCATCCGCAACGGCAACACGGCAACGCCGGGCGATATCGTGGTTGCACTGGTGGACGATGAGGAAGCCACGCTGAAGCGTTTCCGTCGCAGGGGTGCTTCCATCGCTCTTGAAGCCGCCAATCCGGCCTATGAGACGCGGATCTTCGGACCGGACCGGGTGAAGGTCCAGGGCAGGCTGGTCGGATTGATCCGTCGCTATTGACGTTTCCTGCCAGGATGAAAAGGCGATCTTGAGAATCCGCTTTTCGGCTTTGTGCAGGCATCAGCCGTAAAAATTGCATGTGAAGCGATAAAAACAGGAAAGATCAGGCATCTCATTGCTGTGAACCGTCACCAAAACCGACGGTCCTGCTTCTTCTGCTATCGTTGACGCCTCTCAATCGGCCTCGTTCGCGATGGTTTTTTCCGGAGCGTTCGCAGAGCTTGCGGGTTTCTTTCGTTCGTAGGGCGGCATGCCGCGCGCTTCCCGGGAAAACCGGCGCTGTGTATGCCATGGGCGGTAATCTCCCTCGATGGAGAAGCGTATCTCGGGCCTTGATCCTGTCGATGCTGCGCGGCCGGGCAAAGAGCCTGGAGACAGGAATATTTCTGCGCTGCCTTTTTGCGCCAGTTGACGACGGGTAATGACCGCCGCAGCGGCATTGTGACAGGGGCTTCGTGCCGTCGCATCCTCAATCACGATCAGGCTTGCCGTGGTGCAGAAAGCGCGGGCGCTATCAGCATCGGGCGCCTGCACGATCCGAGCCCCTGACGGGTGGCGCACTATGCAAACCCGGTCCACACATCGAAATCCCGTACCTGCTCCGATTCCTTTGCTTTCGCCCTTCATTTTCGGCGGGAGATCGTCCGGATTCCATTGTTTCAGCCGCTCCGGCGGCTGAATGCCTTGTGCGTCGAGGGCCCTGCCCCAGTTGTCGATGGTGAAGGCGTTGGGGCGTGGGCGGTTGACGGCAATCGTGCCGTCCCCCATGACGACGGCAAGCAATCGCGCGTCTTCCGAAACCAGGATATCGGGCGCGCGCGCTCCGGCAAGCGTCGCCAGGCTCATTATCGCAAACGGCAATGAAACCCATCGCAGCCATGTCGTCGCCATGGTCCCGACCACCAGCGCCAGGGTTGCAAAGAGGACGGACGTTGCCGAAATCAGCCCGACCGCGTCGAGAGGCGACATGTCGGCGATACGCTCCGACAGATAGATCATCACGGTCAGGCCCTGCCCCATCACATACAGAAACGGACCATCGAGGCCGAGAGGCATGGCGATGGACGCGAAGACAGCGAAGGGCATGACGATGATCGACACCACCGGCATGACCGCAAGGTTTGCCAGCAGGCTGAGGGGTGCCACACGCTGGAAATGCCAGGCCGCGTAAAGTGTCGTTGCGGCACCCGCAACCATCGAGGTGGCCGCGAGCCCGAGCATCATGACGAGCAGCCGGTGCAGCAACGTACCGGCAAGCGAGCGCCTTGCGGGAACTGGCGCCGACACACGGCGGGTCCGATAGTCGGACCATGCCGCATAAGCCCCGACAAGTGCGGCAGTGGCCGCAAACGACATCTGGAAACTGGGCCCGACGACCTCATGTGGCGTCACGACTATGACGATGATGGCCGAAATGGCAAGGTTGCGCATGGTGAGCGCGCTTCGATCGAACAGAACGGCGATCAGCATCACCGCCAGCATGATAAAAGAGCGAACCGCAGCAACCACCATGCCAGAAATCAACAGATAGGCGACGGTCGCCAACAGGGCCGTCAATGCCGCATATTTCTTGACCGGACGGCGGGAGGAAAAATCCGGGAACAGCGCAAACAGCCCGCGCATGAGACCCATGACGGTTCCGGCAACCAGCGCCATGTGCAACCCGGAAATGGAAATGATGTGGTATAGGCCGGTCTTGCGCATGGCCTCGTTGATTTTTTCCGGGATACCGGCACGCACTCCCACGATCAGGGCGGCGGCGATCTCGCCTTCCGGCCCGCCGACACTTTGCCTGATGCGCCCGGCAATCGTTTGCCGCGCCCGCTCGATCGCCGCCCCGATGCGGGCTGTGACCGGAGCGGCGGTGTGGGACGAAAGCTCCGGCCCGGAAAGAAAGAACCCGCTGGCGCCGATACCGCTGAAATAGGCGGCGAAGGACGTGTCATAGCTGCCGGGTCGAATCGGACCCGCTGGCGGCAGGAGACGAACGAGGCCCGTTACATCGGATCCGGGGCCGATGTCGGGAGACACCTTGCGGGCTGAAAGGCGCACGCGCTCCGGCTGATATCGCAATTTCGGACGCTCGGTCGAAATGACATCGAGAGTAAGGCGCTTGCGGCCGCTGGCCATGTCCTCGATCTCCACCACCCGGCCGGTTAAACGCACACTTATTTCCGCCCCGATGATTCTGGTTCCCAGTCGCCAGGTTTCCAGCCTGGAAAGCCATATCCCGACAAGGCAGAGCAGCAGGGCGAGCAGGCAAAGCTGGAGGCTGTATCTGTGCCGGGAAAGCCATACGGCTCCTGTGGCAAGAACCGTCATTCCAAGAAGAGAGGTCCATGACGGTTCGTATTGCAGCGAGAAATAGGCGACGACCCCGACCGACAGAAACACCGGCACCAGCAGGAATGCCGCGCCACGCTCCAGTTCCAGAACGACCGCCCCGGAAACGGCCCGCCATGCCCGTTTCGTTGTTTCGGTTTTCCTCGCCTCCCACAGTTTCAGGGGGCCATGCGTCTTCTGGGTGGCTGGTTCACCGGAATTGCCCGGCGTGGAACAGCGCAACGCTTCACGAACCTGCGGAACATCCTGCGAGGCCCGTTCCGGCAAGGCAAAAAGATTGCGTTCGCTGACGTCGGAAGGCGCAATCTTTGCGCCTTGTTTGCCCGCCGACGATAAAGTCACCGGCTCTCCCCTTGCACCCCTCAACTCCTATGCTACATGAACGCGCAAACTGCGAAAGCCCGACAGGCGGCTTTCGGCACCGCGCGAGAACTGAATGTCTGAAAAGGTCGTCACCCGTTTCGCCCCCTCGCCTACGGGATTTCTGCACATAGGCGGCGCGCGCACCGCGCTGTTCAACTGGCTCTATGCCCGGCATACCGGCGGCACCATGCTGCTGCGCATCGAGGACACCGACCGCGAACGCTCCACCGAAGCCGCTACAGCGGCGATCCTCGATGGGTTGACGTGGCTTGGCCTGACCTGGGAGGGAGAGGCCGTCTCGCAGTACCAGCGCGCCGCCCGCCACCGGGAGGTCGCGGAGGAACTGGTGCGCCTTGGCAAGGCCTACTACTGCTACGCCACGCCGGCCGAGCTTGAGGAGATGCGTGAGAAGGCGCGCGCCGAAGGGCGCCCTCCGCGCTATGACGGTCGCTGGCGCGACCGCGATCCGGCTGAAGCACCGGCAGGCGTTGCGGGTGCGATCCGCATCAAGGCGCCCCGCGAAGGCGAAACTGTCGTACACGACCTGGTGCAGGGCGAAGTGCGCTTCCCGAACAAGGATCTGGACGACTTCATCATCCTGCGTTCGGACGGCAACCCCACCTACATGCATGCGGTGGTGGTTGACGACCACGACATGGGCGTCACGCACATCATCCGTGGCGACGATCACCTCACCAATGCCGCGCGCCAGACCGTCATCTACAATGCCATGGGCTGGCAGGTACCGAAGATGGCGCATATTCCGCTCATTCACGGGGCGGATGGTGCAAAGCTCTCCAAACGCCATGGCGCACTGGGTGTCGAAGCCTACCGCGCCATGGGCTATCTGCCCGAAGCCTTGCTCAACTACCTTGCCCGCCTCGGCTGGAGCCATGGCGACGACGAGGTGATGTCCATCGAGGAAATGATCGAGTGGTTCGACATCAGCGATGTCAACAAGGGAGCTGCGCGCTTCGACTTCGCCAAGCTTGAAGCGCTCAACGGCGTTCATATGCGCGGCATGGACGATGCAGCGCTGACCGACGCACTTCTTGCGACCCTGCCCTATCTGCCCAACGGCGAGGAACTGGCAGCACGGTTCGACGATGCGGCCAGAGCCAGGCTGCTCAAGGCGATGCCGGGGTTGAAGGACCGGGCCAAAACGCTGGTGGAGCTCGCCGAAAATACCTACTACCTGACGGCGAATCGACCGCTGCAACCGGACGAGAAAGCCGCCGGCATACTCGACGACGCGGCCAGGGCCACGCTGAGCGAAGTCCTGAAGCGTTTTCAGGGGCTTGAAGAATGGACTGCCGCAACTACGGAAGCTGCGGTTCGCGAATTTGCGGAAAGTTCCGGGCTGAAACTGGGCAAGATCGCCCAGCCTTTGCGCGCCGCCCTGACCGGTCGCAGCACCTCTCCCGGCGTGTTCGATGTGCTGGAAGTGCTCGGTCGCGAGGAAAGCCTCGGGCGCATTCAGGATCAAATCGATTAAGGATTCACCGCTGCGAAAAATGACATTGAAAGGCTTGTTTTGCGGTGCAACATTGGCGCGTGGGCCGACCGGCCCGGCACCTTATACAGGCTGCAATTTCGAACATTTCCGTGTTTTCGGATTTTGCATCGCAAGATGATTTTTGCCACTTCGGCGCGAGACTTGACAAGGAGTTTGCAATGACCGGATCGACTGCGAAACTGGAACTTGGCGGCAAGACTCACGAGCTCAAGGTACGAAGTGGCACAATCGGGCCAGACGTTATCGACATAGCCTCGCTCTACTCCACCACCGGAGCCTTCACCTACGATCCCGGCTTCACATCCACCGCCAGCTGCGAATCCCAGATCACCTACATCGACGGCGATGCAGGCATCCTGCTGCACCGCGGCTATCCGATCGAACAGCTTGCCGAGCATGGCGACTTCCTGGAGGTTTGCTATCTGCTGCTGTACGGCGATTTGCCGACCAAGGCGCAGAAGGAAGACTTCGACTATCGCATCACGCGCCACACCATGGTGCATGAGCAGATGTCGAAATTCTTCTCCGGCTTCCGTCGCGACGCTCACCCGATGGCGGTGATGTGCGGTGTCGTCGGCGCGCTGTCGGCCTTCTATCATGACTCCACCGACATTTCCGATCCGCACCAGCGCATGGTCGCCTCGATGCGCCTGATCGCGAAGATGCCGACCATTGCGGCCATGGCCTACAAGTACCACATCGGCCAGCCGTTCATGTATCCGAAGAACGACCTGAACTTCGCGGCCAACTTCCTGCACATGTGCTTTGCCGTGCCGTGCGAGGAGTACAAGGTCAATCCGGTTCTGGCCCGCGCCATGGAGCGCATCTTCATCCTGCATGCCGACCATGAGCAGAACGCCTCGACCTCGACCGTTCGCCTGGCCGGCTCCTCCGGCGCCAACCCCTTCGCCTGTATCGCTGCTGGCATCGCCTGCCTCTGGGGTCCGGCCCATGGCGGGGCCAACGAGGCGGCGCTCAACATGCTGGCCGAGATCGGCCATGTCGACAACATCCCCGAATATGTGAACCGCGCCAAGGACAAGAACGACCCGTTCCGCCTGATGGGCTTCGGCCACCGCGTCTACAAGAACTACGATCCGCGCGCCAAGATCATGCAGCAGACCGCGCATGAGGTTCTGGGCGAGCTCGGCATCAAGGACGATCCGCTTCTCGACATCGCCATGGAGCTGGAAAAGATCGCCCTCACCGATGAATATTTCATCGAGAAGAAGCTCTATCCGAACGTCGACTTCTACTCCGGCATTACACTCAAGGCGCTTGGCTTCCCCACCACGATGTTCACCGTTCTGTTCGCGCTGGCCCGCACGGTTGGCTGGATCGCACAGTGGAAGGAGATGATCGAGGACCCGCGCCAGAAGATCGGCCGCCCGCGTCAGCTCTACACCGGCGCTCCCCAGCGCGACTATGTGCCGATCGCCAAGCGCTGATCGAAAACCCGATACAGGAAGGCCGCGAAATTCGCGGCCTTTTTTTCGTCAAGGCTGCACCGACAGTCAGCCTGTTTTTTGCGCCTGTATAAGCTCCATAACGGCTTCGGCTCCCATGGTTCCGGCGGGGCGGTCCGTCTTCATACGGCGGCGCACCTCGGCAAAGCCGTCCTTTTGCCAGTCGCGCATGCCGCCAGCCGCAAACAATGCCTCGATCTGCCGGGTCAGCGTCTGAGGCCGCACGAAGCGATCGAAAAACTCCGGCACGATGGCCCGGTCCGCGATCAGATTCGGCAGCGATGCCGACCAGATTTTCAAAAGGAACGGCGCAACGGGCTTCATGACGGGATCGAGCTTGTAGCACGAGACCATGGGAACGCCGGACAAGGCCAGTTCCAGCGAAACGGTTCCGGACGCGATCAACGCCGCATCGGCTGAAGCAAAAGCCCGCCATTTGGCATCGGGCTCCGCGCTGATTTCCGGTTTCTGCGCCCAGCCGGCAACCGCCTTCTCCACCATGGGGGCGACATGCGGCACAGTTGGCAGCAGCAGGCGCAGCCTGTGCCCGCGCGCGCGCAGTTCTTCTACGGTTTCGCGAAACGGTTCAAGCAGCCGGCTCACCTCTCCCCGGCGCGAGCCGGGCAGCAGAAGCAGCGTTTTGGTGCGTTCCGGCGACAGGTCGCGCGGCGCATCCTGGCCGGCAGCCGCGATGGCGACGCCGGGGTCCTGCGTCAGACGGTGCCCGACATAAATGCCGGACGGACCTCCGAGCTTTTCCAGTTCCCCGACCTCGAACGGCAGGATGCACAATATGCGGTCCACATAGGGCCGCATCGCCGCCGCGCGCCCCTGCCGCCATGCCCACACGCTCGGGCAGACATAGTGCAGGATCGGGATGGAGGGATCGGACGCGCGTACCTTCCTGGCAACGCGCAGCGAAAAATCGGGACTGTCGATGGTGACAAGACAGTCCGGCTTCGCCGCCACGATTGCTGCCGCAGTCTGGCCAATGCGGCGGATGAGGCGTGGCAGATCGCGAAGGATGGCGCTGATGCCCATGAGCGCCACTTCACCGGAGTTGAACAGAGAGGTCAGGCCAAGGGCTTCCAGATGCCGCCCGCCGACACCGGTCAGATCGACTTTGCGGCCAGTCTGCTGCTCCAGCGCCCGAATGAGATCGGCGCCCAGCAAGTCTCCCGATTCCTCGCCAGCCACGATGGCGATGCGCAAAGGTCTCTCAGCCTTCATGCCTCGTCTCCTTCGGGGGCAGGCCGATGATGAACAGACCAAGCGCATCGGCCTTGTGGATCATTTCGGGCCCGTTCAGCACCAGAGAGCTACCCGCCTCCACAGCTATTCCGGCGAGGCCCGCGGCATGGGCTTCCTCCACCGTACGCGGGCCGATGGAGGGCAGGTCCGTTCGTGCTTCCTGACCGGGCTTCGAGCATTTCACCAGAACGCCGCGCAGCTTTCCGGCAAGCCTGCCGTGGCCGCGCAGGCTTCGGACCCGCTCCAGCATGGCGTCGGTTCCTTCGATGCCTTCGAGCGCGATGGCCCGCCCGCCAATCGCCACGGCCCCCTGCCCGATATCGAGCGCGCCGATCGCTTCCGCTGCGATGCGCGCTGCCTGAATGTCGCGCCAGTCTGTCTTTTGCGGCTGGATCCTGCCGAACTGGCCTTCCGCCGCCACCAGATCCGGGACGATCTGGTGCGCGCCAACCACCCGGAAGCCGCTGCCCTCCAGCCATGCGACCACAAAACGCAACAGGCCATCGTCGCCGCTGGACAGTGCCCGGATAAGTGCCGGAACATGGCGCAGCAAGCCGAGTCCCGGACGCATTGCCGAAATGCGCGGGCGCCGCCTGATCTCCCCGGCCATCACCACATGGGTGATGCCATGGTGGCGCAACCGCCTGATGAGCGACGGTGCCTCTTCCAGCGCGAGGGTTTCGTGGTCGTAGCGTTCGAGGCGCGATTGGGGATCGGTCTCGCCCTCGACCATGAGAACGAAAACGCCTATTCCTTGCCGGTCGAGATATTCGGCGATTGCGGCCGGCAGATTTCCACCTCCGGCGATGATGCAGATCCTGCTGTCAGGACCATAAACGCAGGTGGAAGATCGAGTCTCAGTCCTCGTCATCGCCATCATCGCCAGCGCCGCCCTTCAGAGGCGGCACGGTATAGTGGCGCCTGGCGCGGTTGTCGATGAAATCGACGATCTTCATCGCCGTTTCGGACTCGCCAAATTCAGTGCGCGCAATCTCGATATTCTCCGACACCGCACGGGTATGATCGAAGAGCGTACGGTAGCAGCGGCGCAGCAGATGAATTTCCGAGCGTGGCAGGCCGGAGCGCTTCAGGCCGACGATGTTCAGTCCGCGCAGCTTGGCGCGGTTGCCCACGGCGATGGCGAAGGGAATGACATCTCCCACCACGGCCGAACAGCCGCCGATGAACGCATTGTTGCCGACGCGCACGAACTGATGCACGGCGGTCAAACCGCCGATGTTGACGTTGTCGCCGATCTCGCAATGGCCACCGAGCGTCGCGCCGTTGGCGAAAGTGACGTTCCTGCCGACGATGCAGTCATGCGCGATGTGGGCATAGGCAAGGAAGTTGCCGTTCTCTCCCACGATGGTCTCACCGCGGCTGGTGTCGGTTCCGGTGTGCATGGTCACGCCTTCGCGGATGGTGCAATTGGCGCCGATGATCAGCGTGGTGCGTCCGCCCTGGTGCTTGGCGTTCTGCGGCGGTGCGCCAAGGGTCGCCATCGGAAAGACCTTCGAGCCGGCACCGATAGTGGTCGCTCCAAGCACGGACACATGGCCGACGAGTTCGACATCGTCCCCGATCGTCGCATCCGCGCTGACATGGCAGAATGGGCCGATGCGCACACCGGCTCCAATCCGGGCACCGCTCTCGATGACGGCGGACGGATGTATGATCGTCTGGTTTTCCATTTTGCCTCGTCAGTCGTTCTCGACCATCATCGCCGAGACTTCAGCTTCGGCGACCTTTGCGCCGTCCACGAGAGCTTCGCAAGCAAATTTAAGGATATTGCCGCGTTTCTTGATCTTGCGCACATGAATGCGGAGCTGGTCGCCCGGCACGACAGGCTTGCGGAACTTGGCGTTGTCGATGGTCATGAAATAGACGAGCGACGGCTTGTCGGCATTGGCAAGACGAATGCAGATCGCACCGGCCGTCTGCGCCATGGCCTCGATGATCAGCACGCCCGGCATTACGGGCTGTCCGGGAAAATGGCCGAGGAAATGCGGCTCGTTGATGGTGACGTTCTTGATCCCGACGGCGGAGTCGTCGGCGTCGATCTCGACGATGCGGTCGATCATCAGGAAAGGATAGCGATGCGGCAGGAGCCTGAGCAGTTCCTGAATGTCGGCCGCGTCAAGCACGGTGCCGGCAACGTCAGCCATTCTTATCCCTCTTCGAAGACTTGGTGAATGTTCGGATGGCCGAAAGTTCGCGGAAGAAATCGCGCATCGGCTGCGCCGGCATGCCTGCCCAGCGCTCCCCGGCGGGAATGTCGTACATGAGGCCCGAAGAGGCCGCGACCTCCACCCGGTCGCCCACGGAGATATGATCGGCGATGCCGACCCGGCCTCCGAGCCTGACGAAATCGCCCAGCGTGACCGACCCCGAAATGCCGCACTGGCCGGCAATCACGCAGCCACGGCCGATGCGCACATTGTGGGCGATCTGCACCAGATTGTCGATCTTGGTGCCTTCGCCGATGACGGTGTCAGCCATGGCGCCCCGGTCGATGGTGGTGTTGGAGCCGATCTCGACATCGTCCTGAATGACGACGCGACCGATCTGCGGCATGCGCTCCGGACCTTTCGCACCGCCCACGAAACCGAAACCGTCCTGCCCGATGCGGGCTCCGCCATGGATGATGACGCGGTTTCCGATCAATGCGTACTGGACGGCGACATTCGGGCCGATATAGCTGTCGCGGCCAATGCGGCAGGATGCGCCGATCACCGCATTGGGGGCGATCACGGTGCCGGCTCCGATGGCAACTTCGGGGCCGACAACCGCGCCGGCTTCCACAATCGCGCCGGGCTCGATGGCAGCGGTCGGGTCGATGTGGGCCTGCGGAGAAATCCCGCGTTCCGATGTCGAGGGAACCGGCGTTGCGGCAGCGGGAAACATGGTGCGGCCGACCAGGGCGAAAGCCTGCTGGGCGCGCGGATTGACCAGAACGGCGATGCCTGAAGGAGCCTTGTCCGCCAGTTCCACAGGACATATCACGGCTGCGGCACGCAAATCAGCCATCAGCGCCGCGTTGCGCTTTTCGGCGACGAACACCAGCGCCCGGTCACCGCCTTCCGTGGCGGATGCGATCGTTTCGATCACGGTGTCCGAATAAGCCGGATTCGCCAGCGTCGATCCGGTAAGCGCAGCAACCTCACCCGCCGTATAGCGGCGTGACGGCACGAAAAACACCGGATCGGTCATTCCAGAGCACTATCCCGCTGGCGCGGACAGTCCGCTCCGGGCGCTGCCGCCCGGAGCCGCCGTCACCCGCTGTTTCAGAACCGCGTCGACATGCCGAAGTTGAATTCCTGCACCTTGTCGGTCGATTCCTTGGCAACCGGCACCGCATAGTCGATGCGAAGCGGACCGAACGGCGAAGCCCACATCAGGCCGACACCGACCGAGGCGCGCCATTTCATACTGGTTCCGACAACGTCAAACTCAGTCGGTTGACCTATATGACGGTCAACCTTGTTTCCATAGAGCGTAGCTGCATCTGCAAAGACAGCACCCCGTAAGCCAAAACTTTCTGGAATGACCGGCAGAGGGAACTGCGCTTCGGCAGAAGCATGGAAATATGTCGTCCCGCCCAAATGTTCGTCACCGGCAGGATCATACGGGCCGATACCGTTGTAATCAAAGCCACGAATTATGCGGTCATTGCTCTTGAAGTGATCGAACATCCGCAATTCACCACTGCCGTAGCTTTGAACATGGCCAGCTCCGGCAGTTACGAGACCTACTATGTCCATCTCTTCAGAGAGCGTCTGATAGACAGTACCACGAGCCGTGAACTTGACGAACTCTGCATCACCGCCAAGACCGGCAACTTCTGTCCCGAAATTGGCATAGATGCCATAGTGCGGGCTCTTCATGTCATCAATGGTATTGTACACCAGATTGGCACTAATCGATGACTTCGCCCATGTGCCTTGGTCAACGGCATCCTGAATAGCCTGCGAAACATCGCAGACATTGCCTGAAGGAATCGGATCTGGATCACCCGGCCCATCCGCAATTCCATTTCCGTTTGAATCACATCTATCCGTAAACTTATACTTCTCTTGCGAATAATTGTAAGCAAGCTGCGTCGAGACATTCTCGGTGATTGGCAAGCCGAAGCGTACTGTCGCCCCGGTCACCTCACTGTCGTACTTCCTGTATTCACGAGTTGACTTGTAGACATCGAAGCCCGCTGCGATGCGGCGGCCAAGGAAATACGGCTCGGTAAACGAGACCATATAGTCGCGCGAATCCTTGCCGCCGCCCGCCGACAGGCGGATGTACTGGCCACGGCCGAGGAAGTTGCGTTCGGTGACCGAACCCTGAACCGAAGCGCCGGGCGTGTCGCCGCCGGTCGAGTAACCGGCACCGATGGAGAATTCACCGGTCGACTTCTCGACCACATCAACCACCAGAACGACCTGATCAGGCTCGGACCCCGGAGCCGTCGAAATCTCGACGCGTTCGAAATAATCCAGCGCTTCGATGCGCTTCTTGGCGCGCTGCACGAGCACCTGATTGAAAGCGTCGCCCTCGCTCAGGTCGAACTCGCGCCGGATGACGTAGTCGCGGGTGCGGCTGTTGCCACGAATCTCGATGCGCTCGATGTAGGCCTTGGCGCCCTGATCGACCGTGTAGACAACGGAGATGGTGCGGTTCTCGAAATTCCGGTCGCCGCGCGGGGTCACCTGCGCAAAGGCGTAGCCGCGCTCGGCCACGCGCTCGGTCAGCGCAATCAGGCTGTCCTCGACCGCCTTGGCACTGTAGACCGAGCCCGAACGGCTCTGTACGAGCGACTGGAGCGAATTGGGATCGATCTCCGGGATCGAGCTGTCGACGCTGACATCGCCGAACGTATAGCGCGGACCTTCGTCGACCGTGATGGTGACCGTGTACTGGTTCGACGCCTCGTCCAGTTCGCCGAAGGACGACACCACCTGGAAGTCGGCATAGCCGCGATTGTAGTAGAAGCGACGCAGCAGCTCCTCATCCGCGCGCAGCTTGTCCTCGCTGTAGACGTCGTCACGCAGCATGAAGGACAGGAAGTTGGAGCGCTTGGTATTGATCACGTCCGACAGGCGGCGGTTGCTGAACGCCTGATTGCCGACGAAGTTGACGGCAGCGATCTTGGTGCGCCCGCCTTCGTTGACGTTGTAGATGACATTGACGCGATTCTGGCCGAGATCGACCACCTGGCTCGTGACCGCTGCCTCTTCACGGCCGACACGGCGATAGGCATCCTTGATCGCCTCGATGTCGGCATCGACGGAAGCCTGTGAATAGGGGCTGCGCGGCTTGAGCTGGACCGCCGCGTTGAGCTGCGCGTCCTTCACCTTCTTGTTGCCCTGGAACAGCACCTGATTGACGATCTGGTGCTCGGAAACGGTGACAACCAGCGACGAGCCGACCTGATTGATGCGCACGTCGGAGAACATGCCGGTGGCGAACAGGGTCTTCACAGCCTCGTCCACGTCGGAGCCCGAGAAGGTCCGGCCGGGCTTGATCGCGATCTGGCTGCGGATCGTGTCGGCATCAATGCGCGAATTTCCGCGCACCTCGATGCGGTTCACCACGGCAGCCTCGGCGGCGGAAACAGACATCATCTGTACGGTGAACGCGCCTGGCACGACCAGAGCGGCAGACAATGCCGCCGCGGAAGCGGCGCTCAGAAACTTGGATGCTGCCTTCATCGGGCTATATTACCTTCTCGTATTCCACGGCGAGAAACCGGACGCGCGGTCAAATTCCCATACCGTATTAACCGGATTTTCCCTACACGCAAGGCTTCTGGTTAATTAGTGTTTACTTGGCTCGCCAGCGTTGCTTTCGCGTCACGCATATCCGGAGCCATGGTAAACGCCTTCTCAACAGATCGACCCGTTGTCCAGAATTCGTTCATGATTTCAACAACCAAACAGATCGTTCCAGAACACGAAGCCCATGAAGCCCAGAACGAGCAGCATGCCGGCCCTGTAAACGGCCTCCATCATGCGCTCCGATATCGGGCGTCGCAGGACGGCCTCCATGGCGTAGAACAACAGATGCCCGCCGTCCAGCGGCGGAATCGGCAGGAGATTCAGGATGCCGATGCCCACGGACAGCAGCGCCACGAGCTGCACCAGCCATTCGAAGCCGAGCTTTGCCGCCTGGGCCGACATGCCGGCGATCTTCACAGGGCCGCCGAGCTGGCACTTGTCCTCCCGGCCGACCGCGAATCGCTTCATGAACTGGCCCGTGCGCTCGATGATATGGCCGGTTTCGCGTATCGCGGCGCCGAGCGCCTCGGGCGGCGTATAGGTGATCAGGCGCGGCTGGCCCAGTTCCTGGTTGTTCACAACCCCGATCACCGCAACCTTGATCTTGTTGCCTAGCGCATCTTCCTGCTCCATCGGCTGCGGCGTGGCGGTTAGGCTGACCTCCCGCCCATCCCGCAGCATGACGAATGTCAGGGCATCGCCGGCCCGACCGGAAACCAGACGCTGTACATCCGCGAAGGTTTCGACCTTCGTTCCATCGACGCTGACGAACCGATCGCCCGGCATGATCCCCGCCGCCTCGGCCGGGCTGCCGGCATTCACCGTCGCGACCATGGGTTCTGCGACGTAGCGGCCGTGAATGGAGAACATCACGGCAAAAACGGCGATGGTGAGCAGGAAATTGAACAGCGGCCCCGCAAAAACGGTGGCTGCGCGCTTCCACAGGGCCTGCGTGTGGAAGGCGACACGGCGCTGTGCGGCATCGAGACCATCATCCGTATCGGCGGGGCTCGACGTCACGCTCATGTCGCCGACGAACTTCACATAGCCGCCAAGCGGTATGGCGCACAGCTTCCAGCGTGTGCCGCGCCGGTCGTTGAAGCCGAGAAGTTCGGGACCGAAACCGATGGCGAAAGCCTGCACGCCGATGCCGCAGGCGCGGCCGACAAGGTAGTGGCCCATTTCGTGCACGAACACGACCACCATCAGCACGAACAGGAACGGCACGATCGTACCGATCAGAAAGCCTTCGGTGCTGAACAGAGACTGGAAGAGTTCGTTCAAATCAAATCCTCGATTCGTCAGCTGTTGTCCTGACGGCATGGGTTTCAACAGCGAGTGACGCGCCAAAGCCGGCGAATCCGTGACCCCGCATCACGGATCGGAACCTCAGCCCCCGAACAGTCCCTGCGCAGGATTGTCTGGCGAAGCGGCCAGACTGCCGATGACGTAAAGCGCAAGCGCTGCAACGACAAGCCCGTCCACACGGTCCATCACGCCACCGTGACCCGGAATGAGCTGGCTGGAGTCCTTGCATCCATGCCGGCGCTTCACCCATGATTCGAACAGATCGCCGATCTGCGAGACGACCGAAAGCAGGAGCGCGGCAAGGCCGGGCAGAAGCTGATTGCCGGTGCCGGCGAGAACGGAAACGACAATGCCGGCCGCAACGCCCGCCACCGTTCCACCGATGGCGCCGCTCCAGGTCTTGCCGGGGGAGATGGATGGCGCAAGCTTCGGACCGCCGACGGCGCGACCGACGAAATAAGCCAGCGTGTCCGTCGTCCAGACAACCGCGAACAGGAAGAGGATAGCCAGCAATCCGGCATGATCGGCGCCACGCAGGAAAGCGAGGGCAAAGCCGGACAGCGATGCATAGGCGATCCCCGTCGCATCCCATAGCCCCGAGCCGCGCAGAAAGCCGATGGCCGCGACGATCACGGTCGCCGCAAGGGCAAGAAGAAGAAAATCGACGGCCGCCACGCCGAAGCCAAGCGCAACCAGAAGGACCGCCATGCAGGCTTCCGGCACCAGCCACATGACGCGGGGCCACATGACGCGGGAATGGGCGGGCCGCGTCATGCGCGTCCATTCATAGAAAACCGCAGCGGAGATAGCGACGGCGAGAAGGCGGAAGGGCAGTCCGCCCACCCATGTCAGTGCCAGCACCACAGAGGCAAGCACGAGGCCCGAGATGATTCTCAGTTGCAGATTGCTCATCGGGCCAAAGCCGGCGTTACGGCCTCCTCAGGCGACAGGCCGCCGAACCGGCGCTCGCGACCGGCGAAATCGCGCAGGGCCTCCGCGAGATTGTCGCCGCCGAAATCCGGCCAGTAGCACGGCACGAACACCAGTTCACTATAGGCTGCCTGCCACAGAAGGAAATTGGACAAACGCAACTCCCCGCTGGTGCGGATGACGAGGTCGGGATCGGGTATGCCGGCGGTGTCGAGCGCGCCCGCGATGTCTTCCGCCTCGATCATGTGCGGCTCGATCTCTCCACGCAGGGCGGCTTGCGCCAGCTTGCGCGCGGCCCGCACAATCTCATCGCGGCTGCCATAATTGAAAGCGATGACGAGCGTCAGCCCTGCATTTGCGAGCGTCAGGGCTTCGGCTTCCTCCAGAAGCCCCCGGATGTCGGGCTGGAGGCTTTCACGGTCGCCGATGACCCTTACCCGAACTCCGTTGCGATGCAGTTCTGCAAGGTCGCGCCGGATGAAAAGCTTCAGCAGGCCCATCAGGTCGCTGACTTCCGATTTCGGCCGCGACCAGTTCTCCGAAGAGAATGCATAGACGGTGAGAAAGGAAATGCCGAGCTGGGGCGCCGCGCGCACGACATTTCGCAATGCCTCGACGCCGGCCCGGTGCCCGGCAACGCGCGGCAGGCCACGGGATTTCGCCCAGCGGCCGTTTCCGTCCATGATGATTGCAACGTGCGCCGGGCTTGTCATTCGTTCGCCTTCAGATCGGCCGATCCGCTTGTTATCAAGCCCGCCTCAAACCTGCATGATCTCCGTTTCCTTCTCGGCCAGAAGGCTGTCGATGGAAGCGATGGTGTCGTCGGTCAGCTTCTGGACCTGATCCGACTGCTTGCGCAGATCGTCCTCGCTGATCTCACCGTCCTTCTCCGCCTTCTTCAGGGAATCCATGCCGTCGCGACGAACATGGCGAACGGCCACGCGAGCGTTCTCGGCATAGGTGTGGGAAATCTTGACCAGTTCCTTGCGGCGCTGCTCGTTGAGTTCCGGCAACGGAATGCGAAGGGTGGTGCCATCGACGATCGGGTTGAAACCGAGATTCGATTCGCGGATGGCGCGATCCACCGCACCAACCATGGTCTTGTCCCAGACCGACACGGCAATCATGCGCGGTTCGGGAACGGAAACGGTGGCCACCTGGTTGATCGGCATGGCGGAGCCATACGCCGGAACCTGGATGGCGTCGAGCAGGTTGCTGGAGGCGCGTCCGGTGCGCAGGGAGGCCAGATCCTGCTTGAAAGCGTTGATTGCGCCGTCCATGCGCCGCTTCAGGTCTTCGAAATTGCCGCTCATGATCTTCTCCTCGGCCTCTCGTTCAGGCTCGTGACTTGCGTGGATCGATATGGGCCTGCCGGAGCGTGCCCGGATCGCTCAATCGTCGGCAACGACCGTGCAACGGCCCCCGCCCCTCAATATCTCGCCGAACCCACCTTTTTCGTGGATGGAATAGACGATTATCGGAATGTTGTTTTCCCGCGCAAGGGCAATTGCAGCCGTATCCATGATGGACAGGCCACGATTGATGACTTCGGCATGGGCAATGCGCTCGAAGCGCGTCGCAGAAGGGTCCTTCTTCGGGTCGGCCGAGTAGACCCCGTCTACCTGCGTGCCCTTGAACAGCGCGTCCGCTCCGATCTCGGCGGCGCGCAGCGCAGCAGCCGAATCGGTGGTGAAAAAAGGATTGCCGGTTCCGCCGGCAAAGATCACCACCTTGCCCTGATCCATGTAGGCCGTTGCCTGCCGCTGGGAAAAGCTCTCGCACAGTTCCGGCATGGCGATGGCCGACAGGACAACCGCATCGACGCCGATCTTCACCAGCGACGTGCGCAGCGCCAGCGAGTTGATGACCGTTGCCAGCATGCCCATGTGGTCGCCCGTGACACGATCGCCCCCCTTGGAGGCGACTGCGACGCCGCGGAAGATGTTGCCGCCGCCGATGACCACGCCCACCTCGACACCCAGCCTGCGCGCCTCGGCGATATCGGAGGCGATGCGATCGACGACGGAGACGTCGATGCCGAAATGCTGATCTCCCATCAGGGCCTCGCCCGACGCCTTGAGCAATACTCGTCGGTAGGGAAGCGTGGCCGTCATATGATCCTCTGCAAATGCGTTGAATGGGGAAACAGCCGGTATACGCCGTTCACCTGATAATGCGCCGACCCGATACACGAAGGGCGCCGCGATGTCACGCGGCGCCCTTCGCAGATAACAGGCGATGACGAAGCTTACTTCTTCACCGTCGCAGCCACTTCGGCAGCGAAATCGCTCTCTTCCTTCTCGATGCCCTCGCCCAGAGCATAGCGCACATAGGCGGTGATCTTTGCCGGAGCGCCGATTTCCTTCTCGGCGTCCTTGAGGGCCTGCTCGATCGTGACGTCGGGGTTCATGACGAAGGACTGCTTGAGCAGCACGACTTCCTCGTAGAATTTGCGCAGGCGGCCCTCCACCATCTTCTCGATGATGTTCTCCGGCTTGCCGGACTGGCGGGCCTGGTCGGAGAAGATGTTGCGCTCGCGTTCGACGGCGGCGGGGTCGAGAGCATCCACGTCGAGCGCCATCGGATTGGTGGCGGCGATATGCATGGCAACCTGACGTGCGAAGGCGGCAGCCTTGTCGGCATCGCCGGCGGTCTCGATGGCCACCAGAACACCAAGCTTGCCGAGATTGTCGACAACGGCGTTGTGGATATAGGTGGCAACCGCACCCTGCGGGACCGAGAGCTTCGCTGAACGACGGAAGCCGAGATTCTCGCCGATGGTGCCGACCGCGTCCTTGATGGTGTCGGTGACGGACTTGTCCGAACCCGGATACCTGGCGGCTGCAACAGCGTCGGTATCGCCCGAAGCCAGCGCCACCTTGGCGATGTTGCTGACGATTTCCTGGAAAGCGCCGTTGCGGGCAACGAAGTCGGTCTCGGAGTTGACCTCGACCAGAGCAGCCTCGCGCTGGCCCTGCTCGACGCCGATCAGACCTTCGGCAGCGGTGCGGCCGGCCTTCTTGTCAGCCTTGGCAATGCCCTTCTTGCGCAGCCAGTCGACCGCGGCCTCCATGTCGCCATTGGTTTCGGAAAGGGCGGCCTTGCAGTCCATCATGCCCGCGCCGGTTAGCTCGCGGAGTTCTTTGACCTGTGCTGCTGAAATGCTCATTGTTTGCCTCTTTATTTCAGAAACGGGAATGCGCACCGCCGGGAAATCAGCGATGCGCCATGCCCGGACGCTCGATGCGTCCTATTGCGGAAAGTTCAGGGCCGGAAGGCCCGTCACCTCAGGCTTCCGGCGTTGCTTCGCCAGCGGGCGTCTCGTCAAGAGCCGGCTCGACGGGAACCTCGGCCGATGCGCCGATGTCGACGCCGAGCGCGCCCTGCTGACGGGCGATGCCGTCGATGGCAGCCTTGGCGATCAGGTCGCAGTAAAGCTGGATCGCGCGGGCAGCGTCGTCGTTGCCCGGGATCGGGAAGTCGACCTTGTCCGGGTCGCAGTTCGAATCGATGACGGCGACGACCGGAATGCCGAGGCGCTTGGCCTCCTGAATGGCGATCGCCTCCTTGTTGGTGTCGATGACGAACATCAGGTCCGGCGTGGAGCCCATGTCCTTGATGCCGCCGAGGGCCTTGTCCAGCTTCTCGCGCTCGCGCTCGAGGTTCAGGCGCTCCTTCTTGGTGAAGCCCTGGGCGTCGCTGGCCAGCAGTTCGTCGAGCTTGCGCAGACGCTGGATCGAATTGGAGATCGTCTTCCAGTTGGTCAGCATGCCGCCGAGCCAGCGCGAATTGACGTAATACTGGGCCGAACGCTGCGCGGCGTCGGCAACGATGTCCGAAGCCTGACGCTTGGTGCCGACGAACAGAACGCGGCCGCCGCGGGAGACGACGTCCGAAACCTGCTTGAGAGCCTGGTGCAGAAGCGGAACGGTCTGCGACAGGTCGATGATGTGGATGTTGTTGCGGGCGCCATAGATGTAGGGCGCCATCTTCGGGTTCCAGCGATGGGTCTGGTGGCCGAAGTGTGCGCCAGCTTCAAGAAGCTCGCGCATGCTGAAATCAGGCAGTGCCATTCTTCATTTTCCTTTCCGGTTGGCCTCCACGGACACCGGCATCTCGGATCATTCTTCGATGCCACCGGAGGTGTCGGCCGGATTTCTCCCGGTTCGATACCAAAGTCCGTGTGTGGAATGGCCGCGCATATATAGGCTCGGGGCAAAAAAGGCAACCCGGAACGCTCAGGCTCACGCAGCCTTTCGCTGCACCCTTCCCCTGCGCTCTCCCACGCCGGTCACCCTGACGCGGCGGAACACGGCGACAATCTCTTCGCGGCTGCACTCGCGAGCACCCCGCCGCACGGCCAGATCCCGTTCGAACGCCGTGATGTCATAGTGTGGAGCGGAGGTTTTCGGCGGACCCTGATAGGACGACAGCTTGAGCCCCAGCCCGAAGGCGAAACGGTGAAGCTCATCGGTGTCGTCGGCCATCAGATGACACCACCTTCGTCCGGCCAGATGCCAGATCGGTGCATCGACATACACCGTCATCGTCCGCGTCCTATTTCTTGCAATCCTTCGGGGCGGCCTGATCGAACAGGGAAAGATCGACCAGCCTGCCGGTCATGGTGAAGTCGCCATAATCCATCTGGAGATCACGCGTCAGGCCATTGCCGTGCATCTTGAAGCTGATGCGGTATTCCGGCATTTCCTCGCCGCCATCGCTCTCGTCGCCGCTGAAATAGGCGATGTCGACGGGCCAGAACCGGTCCTTTCCCAATGTGGAAAGCGCCGGAAGCTCGGGATCGTTGCGGTCGGCCGGGGCAGGCTTGCCGATCACCACCGTCGTCAGCATCACCCGGTCGGCATCCTCGGATCCGTCGAACAGGCTCGTCTCGTAGAAATTCTCGCCCTTCTCGGCCTTGTCGATCAGCTCGAACATATGCTGCGTCGGAAACTGGGTAAGGCCGAGCGTGACCTTGTTCGGCTCCGGCTTGTCGATGTCGACGCGCACCGAGTCTTCTTCGCGGTGTGCCGTGCCCTTCACCTCACGTTCCAGATTCTGGTCGACGAAAGATTTCGTGACGAACGAAAAGGTCTTGCCCTCGCCATCCTCGAAGGTCGTCGTCTGCTGGTCGGTCATGCGCATGCTGTCGGTGGTGCTGATGCGGGTGACGAGGCGGAACTTGACCGTGTAGCCGTCGCATTGCGAGCCGTTGAACTCGTACACCATGCGGCCGGAGATGCCGGTAATGCCAGAACGGTCCGACGCCTTGTTGAGTGAGATGTCGTAAACGGCGCGGTGGGGCTGCAAGACCGGCACTGCAAGGGCTGGAACGGTGGAAAAGGTGATCGGAAGCAGGATGGCGGTATAGGCAAGGCGCGATGCGCGCATGTACAAGCTCCGATTGTGGCTGCCAGCCGTTGCGGCGGCGGGTACAGCCCAGCATAAAAATAGTCGTGGCGGAAGCGAGGCAAAAAATGCACTTTCGGCCGAACCGCCACAGGGGCATCAAGCAATAGGAAATTACCATGAGCGAAACAATCGAAAAGCGGCTGAGCGATCTGGGCGTGACACTGCCGGTGGCCGCGGCGCCTGCCGCCAACTATGTTCCGTTCGTGCAAAGCGGAAACCTTCTGTTCCCGTCCGGCCAGTTGCCGATCAGGGACGGCAAGCTCGCGGTAACCGGCCTGCTCGGCAAGGATGTCGATGTGGCTGCCGGCCAGGAAGCCGCGAAGCTGTGCGCCATCAACGTGCTGGCACAGGCCAAGGCCGCCCTCGGCGATCTGGAAAAGATCAGGCGGCTGGTGAAGATCACGGTCTATGTGGCTTCCGCCCAGACCTTCACCGAGCAGCATCTGGTCGGCAACGGTGCGTCGGACTTCTTCGTGGCGGCCCTGGGCGAGCGCGGCAAGCATGCCCGCGTGGCCATAGGGATGGCGGCTCTGCCCCTCAACGCCGCGGTCGAGGTCGAGGCAATCATCGAGGTAGAATAGCAAGCGATGACCGCCCTCTCCTGGCTAACGGCACGTCCGATCGCGCATCGCGGCCTGCACGATCTCAACAACCGGCGTTGGGAAAACACGCTGTCGGCTTTTTCAGCGGCGATCGATGGCGGCTATGCGATCGAGTGCGACGTGCACCTGACCGCCGACGGCGTGCCAGTCGTCTTTCACGATCATGATCTGAAGCGGCTGACAGGAGAGGACGGTTTCATCTGGCAGCGTACGGCCGCTGAAATGGCGGTCCTGAGGGTTGGCGGGACACCGGACCATCCGCCAACACTGGACGAAATGCTTGAACTGGTCGGCGGTAAGGTACCTCTGGTGATCGAGCTGAAAGGCACGCCGGGCCGTGACGGCGGGCTGGTCGAAGCGGTCGGGCAACGCCTGAAGCCCTATCGGGGCAAAGCCGCCATCATGTCGTTCGATCACTGGCTGATCCGCGATTTCAGCCGCCATGCGCCCGGCATTCCGGGTGGCCTTACCGCCTGCGGCCGGCGCGAGCACGAAATCGAGGCGCATTTCACCATGCTGGCGCATGACATCTCGTTCGTCTCCTATGCAGCCGGAGACCTGCCGAACCGCTTTGTCTCCTTCGTCCGCGAAAGGCTCGGCATGCCGGTCATCACATGGACGATCCGCGACCAGCCGGCCGTCGACCTGACATTCAGATATGCCGACCAGATGACTTTCGAGGGGTTCGAGCCGCCGCTCGCGGTCGCCTGACCCCGGCCGCACTTGCACCTGCCCGCTACCGGCTTAAGTAAACTTACATGGCTCAGGGCGACGATCAGGCAAATGCAGAAGGTGCAAACCATGTGGCGCGCGTCGCCACCGGCATGGGCGCCTTCACACAGCTGGAATGGGACAGCCTCCACATCGCAGAAAATAAATCGGAAAATTCATACAACCCATTTGTTTCATTTTCTTTTTTAAGTTCACTTGAAGATTCCGGATGTGTCGGCGGCCGCAGCGGCTGGCAACCGCACCATCTGCGTCTTGAAACTGCCGGCGGCCGGTTGCTGGGCGCACTGCCATGCTATGCGAAATCGCACAGCCAGGGCGAATATGTCTTCGACCACGGATGGGCCGACGCCTTCCAGCGCGCCGGAGGCCGCTATTACCCAAAGCTGCAATGCTCCATTCCATTCACGCCAGCGACCGGCCCGCGCCTGCTGGTGGCGCAAGGCCGGGACCCGCTATCCGTGAAGGCTGGTCTGGCGGAGGCGCTGAAGATCGTGACGGACAGGCTGGATGTTTCCTCCGCGCACGTCACTTTCCTGCCGGAAAGCGATGTCGCCGTCATGGAGGCTGCCGGATTTCTGCACCGCACGGACCAGCAGTTTCATTTCTTCAATGAAGGCTTCGCCGACTACGACGACTTTCTGGCCAGCCTCGCCTCGCGCAAGCGCAAGGCGCTCAGGAAAGAGAGGCGCGAAGCACTGGCGCATGGCATCTCCATAGACTGGCTGACGGGCAGCGATCTCACCGAACGCGTGTGGGACGACTTCTTCGCCTTCTACATGGATACGGGAGGCCGCAAATGGGGCCGTCCCTATCTCAACCGGCAATTCTTCTCGCTCATTGGCGAGCGGATGGCGGATGACATCCTGCTGGTGATGGCGAAGCGCAATGGCCGATATATCGCGGGCGCGATCAACTTCATCGGTTCCGATACGCTCTATGGCCGCAACTGGGGGTGCATCGAGGACTACCCCTTCCTGCATTTCGAGGTCTGCTACCATCAGGCAATCGATTTCGCGATTGCCAACAAACTCAGGGTGGTAGAGGCTGGCGCTCAGGGAGAGCACAAGCTGGCGCGCGGCTACCGGCCGGTCACCACGCACTCGATGCACTACATCGTCCACCCGGGCTTTCGTCGCGCCCTTGCCGATTATCTGCGCCAGGAACGAAGTGACGTCGCACGGATGAACGACCATCTGGCCGGCCACGCCCCTTTCCGCAAAGGCGATCAGCCACTCAGTGAACGACGGACCTTGAAAACAGATTGATCACCAGCACCCCGGCAAGGATCAATCCCATTCCCACAAGCGCCGGCAGATCAAGCGCCTGACGGAACAGAATCCAGCCGATTGCCGTGATGAGGATGATGCCAGCCCCGCTCCAGATCGCATAGACGATGCCGACAGGCATGGTGCGCAGGGTCAGGGCGAGGAAATAGAAGGCAAGCGCATATCCCACGACCGTCACCAGCGAAGGCGCGAGCCGCGTGAAGCCATCGGCCTGCTTCAGCGCTGTTGTGGCGACCACCTCGAATATGATTGCCACAAACAGGTAAAGATAGGTCAGGAGCATTGTGCTCACCCTTGATTCGCATATCGATCGAATATGATCATGCCCCCGAGAAGAGGACGAGAGACCAGCATGGCCTACGACACAACCAACATCTTCGCCAGACTGCTGCGAGGCGAAATTCCGTCACATCGCATCTATGAAGACGAGCACACGGTGGCGATCATGGATGTCATGCCGCAAGGTGTCGGTCATACGCTCGTCCTGCCGAAGGTCCCGTCCCGCAACCTTCTGGACGCCGACCCGGAAACGCTGGGCGCGCTTTTCAAGACGGTCCAGAAGGTAGCGAAAGCCGTCAGGAAGGCGTTCGACGCCGACGGCGTGGTCGTTTCCCAGTTCAACGAGCCGGCCGCTGGCCAGACCGTATTCCATCTGCACGTTCACATCATTCCGCGCTTCGACGGCGTAGACCTTAAAAGGCATTCCATGGAGATGGAAAAGCCCGAAGTGCTGGCAGCGAATGCGGAGAAAATCCGGGCAGCGCTGGCACAATAGAGCGGCGGAGGTCCGGACAGATCCGGCTGTCGCTCTGTCTGCTTGTGTTCAGGGTATTTGTGCGACGTCAGGTGCTTCCACCTGACTGCAAAATGCCCGAGCCATCCACCGACATCCGTGCCCCATGCAGATATAAAAAGGCCCCGTTTCCGGGGCCTTTTCCCGATCATTTGCGGGGTAGCTGCGGTACCAGGCTGCGTTTACCGCCGTCCTTCGCCTTCGGCGTTGATTTTGCGGTGGCAGCCTTTTTGACGGATGTCTTCTTCGCCGCGGGCTTGCGGGCCTTCGGACGTTCCTCCGGCTCCTTCTTCGGCTGCACCTTCGCCTCGTCAGGCAGCGTTTCGAGCTTCAGGCCGGTTTCGCCGGTCTCCTTCTTCTCGACGGTGACGCGCACCGTGCCGCCTTTCCTGAGCTTGCCGAACAATACTTCCTCGGCCAGAGGCTTCTTGATGTGCTCCTGGATAACCCGGCCGAGCGGCCGGGCGCCCATGCGCTCATCGTACCCCTTGTCGGCCAGCCAGGCGATGGCGTCCTCGGACAGGTCGAAGGTGACCCCACGCTCGGAAAGCTGCGCTTCCAATTGCATGACGAACTTCTGCACCACCTGATGGATGACCGGTACCGGCAGCGAGCCGAACGGAATGATCGCATCGAGACGGTTGCGGAACTCCGGCGTGAACAGGCGGTTGATCGCTTCCATGTCGTCGCCTTCGCGCTTCGAAGAGCCGAAGCCGATGGCTGCCCTGGCGAGATCCTGCGCGCCGGCATTCGTGGTCATGATCAGGATCACGTTGCGGAAGTCGATCTGCTTGCCGTTGTGGTCGGTCAGCTTGCCGTGGTCCATCACCTGCAACAGGATGTTGAACAGGTCCGGATGCGCCTTCTCGATCTCGTCGAGCAGAAGCACGCAATGCGGATGCTGGTCGACGCCATCCGTGAGCAGACCGCCCTGATCGAAGCCGACATAGCCGGGAGGCGCGCCGATCAGCCGGGACACGGTGTGGCGCTCCATATATTCCGACATGTCGAAACGCAGCAGCTCGACGCCGAGGGAGGCAGCAAGCTGCTTGGCAACCTCGGTCTTGCCGACGCCGGTCGGGCCGGAGAACAGGTAGGAACCGATCGGCTTGTCGGGCTCACGCAAGCCGGCGCGGGCCAGCTTGATGGCCGAGCTCAGCGCCGTGATCGCCGTATCCTGCCCGTAGACGACCCGCTTGAGCTCCTTCTCCAGACCGGCCAGCACCTTCTCGTCGTCCGCCGAAACCGTCTTCGGCGGAATACGGGCCATGGTGGCGATGGTGGCCTCGATCTCCTTGATGCCGATGGTCTTCTTGCGCTTGCCTTCCGGCAGGAGCATCTGCGAGGCGCCGGTCTCGTCGATCACGTCGATCGCCTTGTCCGGCAGCTTGCGGTCGCTGATGTAACGGGCCGAAAGCTCCACCGCACCCTTGATGGCGTCGGAGGTGTACCTGACCTTGTGGAAGTCCTCGAAATAGGGCTTCAGCCCCTTCATGATCTCGATGGCGTCCTCAACCGTCGGCTCATTCACATCGATCTTCTGGAAGCGGCGGACAAGCGCCCTGTCCTTCTCGAAGAACTGGCGGAACTCCTTGTAAGTCGTTGATCCTATGCAGCGAATTGCACCGGACGACAGCGCCGGTTTGAGCAGGTTGGACGCATCCATGGCACCGCCGGACGTCGCTCCGGCACCGATGACGGTGTGAATCTCATCGATGAACAGGACAGCGCCCGGATAGTCCTCCAGCTCCTTCACCACCTGCTTCAGGCGCTCCTCGAAATCGCCGCGATAGCGCGTCCCGGCAAGCAGCGTGCCCATGTCGAGCGCGAAGATGGTGGCGTCGGCCAGCACCTCCGGAACGTCGCCTTCCACGATGCGCTTGGCCAGTCCTTCGGCAATCGCCGTCTTGCCCACGCCGGGATCGCCCACATAGAGCGGATTGTTCTTGGAGCGGCGGCACAGCACCTGAATGGTGCGGTTTATTTCCGGCTCGCGGCCGATCAGCGGATCGATCTTGCCGGCCCGGGCCTTGGCATTGAGGTTCACGCAATAGGCGGTCAGCGCGTCCTGAGCCTTCTTCTTGCCCTCATCGTGCTGCTCGCCGGTGCTGCCGCCACCGCCCTGCTCGTCCTCGGCGCCACGCGGAGTGCGCGCTTCCGAAGCGCCGGGGCGCTTGGCGATGCCATGCGAAATGTAGTTGACCGCGTCGTAGCGGGTCATCTGCTGTTCCTGCAGGAAGTATGCGGCGTGGCTCTCGCGCTCGGCGAAGATCGCCACCAGCACGTTGGCGCCCGACACTTCCTCGCGGCCGGAAGACTGCACGTGGATCACGGCACGCTGGATGACGCGCTGAAAGCCGGCTGTCGGCTTCGAATCCTCGTCATAGCCGGTGATGAGATTGTCGAGTTCGGTGTCGATGTAGTTGAGCACCGTCTGACGCAGCTCGTCGAGATCGACGTTGCAGGCGCGCATGACGGCGGCCGCCTCGGCGTCGTCTATCAATGCCAGAAGCAGGTGCTCTAGGGTTGCGTATTCATGGTGGCGTTCATTGGCGATTGTCAGCGCCTGGTGAAGTGCCTTTTCCAAGCCTTGGGAGAAAGCCGGCATGTTACCTCACTTCTTCTCCATCACGCATTGCAGCGGATGCTGATTCTGTCTGGCGAAATCCATGACCTGGGACACCTTGGTCTCGGCCACCTCGAATGTGTAAACGCCACACTCTCCCACACCGTGGTTGTGCACATGGAGCATGATGCGCGTGGCTGCTTCCCTGTCCTTCTGGAAAAAACGCTCCAGAACGTGAACGACAAACTCCATTGGCGTGTAGTCGTCGTTGAGGATCAGCACACGGTAAAGACTGGGACGCTTGGTCTTGGTCTGCGTACGCGTGATGACAGCCGTTCCACGGCCGGCACCATTGCCGTTTTGGTCCTTCTGCATTCTCGCCGCATGCTGCGCGGCAACCAGACTGCCAGTCACGTTATCCCTGCCTCACGATCCAACCCCGCGATCCGGCCTCCATCGGCCAGCCCCGAAGGGCAAATCGACATGTAGGTCATTATTGTCGAATTTTAAGCCCTTCTCCGCCGCTGACAATACGGTCTTCGAACCAATTATGCGTCAACGCTCAAATCCGGTTTTCGACAGCTTGCCAAAATGCAAAAGCCCGGCTGCGTCGAACGCAGCCGGGCCGATTGCCGGCTCAAACCGGCAAAACAGAATGAGCGGCTTCAGCGAGCCTTGGCCACGATGCCTTCGAAAGGCTTGTAGGCTTCCCTGGCGAATTCCGAATAGAGATCGCCGAACCTGGTCGCCTCGGCCACGAAGGACTCGTAGGACTGCTTCACATAGTCGGTCTGGATGCCGAGCGCGTCCTCGAAGGACTTCGCCGAAAGCAGCTTCTCGAAAGCGGTGCTGCCGGCCTCAAGGCTCTTCTTGGTGTATTCGCTGGCCTCGACGGCAATCGCCTGCGCGCCCTTGGACAGAGATGCAAGGCTCTTGAGTCCCGAGTCTGCGAACTCCTTGCCGTACTTGCTGAATTCTTCGTAGGTGGTCTCGGACATGGGTTGTCCTCCTTCGTGAATCGAACCTGCATGGATCGAACTGTCAGATAACGCAGGCAGCCAATCTTTTTGCATTAGCGAATAAATATTGTGCAATGCACAAAATGTCAACCGCGCGGTTGTCGGCCGGCAAGTGCTAAAATTCCCATAAAATTTGCGACGACTGCGCCGGAATTGGTGAACGCGGCGGTTACCATAAACGGATTGGTAACGGTGCATGGATAGCATTGCTCAAAATCAGGCTGGGATAGGACCTTTGCCATCCCCACCGAAATGAAAGCCAAAGGAAGTAACAGTGCGTAAGGCGTTTTCGGGTATCGCTTCCCTTTCCGTGCGTTCTTTCCGGGCAGTGGCAACCATTGCCGCCGCCGCGGTATTTGTCATCGGCACGAGTACGGCCTCGCAGGCTGCCGCCAACGATGCGGCCATCGTCATCGACGCCAACACGGGCAAGACGCTGTATTCCTCCAATGCGAATGCGCGCCGCTATCCGGCCTCGCTCACCAAGATGATGACGCTGTATCTGACCTTCGACGCACTTTCGAAGGGCAAGATCACCAAATCCACCCAGGTTCCCTTCTCCGCCAACGCTGCGGCCGAGCCGCCGACCAAACTCGGCGTTCGCAAGGGCGGCTCGATTACCGTGGAGACGGCAATCCTGTCCATGGTGACCAAGTCCGCCAACGATTCGTCGACCGCGCTTGCCGAACTGCTCGGCGGCAGCGAAGCGAACTTCGCAAGGATGATGACTTCCAAGGCCCGCTCGCTGGGCATGACCAACACCGTGTTCCGCAACGCGCACGGGCTTCCCAATCCCGGCCAGTTCACCACCGCGCGCGACATGGCCACGCTCGGCATCGCGCTGCGCGAGCATTTCCCGCAGTATTACGGTTACTTCGCGGAACGTTCGTTCATGTATGGCCGTCAGCGTATCAACGGCCATAATCGCCTGCTTGGACGCATCAAGGGCGTGGACGGTATCAAGACGGGGTACACCCGCGCTTCCGGCTTCAATCTGGTTTCGTCCGTCTCGACCGACGGGCGCAAGCTGGTCGCCGTGGTGATGGGCGGCAAGTCCGGCGCCAGTCGCGACAACGAGATGGCCCGCCTGATCAACGCCTATCTCCCCAAGGCCTCGAAACGCGGCGGCGGCGCTCTCGTTGCCCGCAACGACAACGACCCGGCCTCGCAGCAGATCGCCAAGGTCGTTCTGCCCCGGCACGACGCGCCCACACCGGACGAAAAGCCGGCTACGGTCGACGCGATCGTAGCGGCCGCCGCCCCGGTTCCGTCGCAGGCCCCCAAGCCCAGGCTTCCTGTAATCGCGCAGGCGCCGGAACCCGATGAAATTCCCTTTGCGCAAGCCTACAGCGGCCCGGAGCCGTCGCAGCAGATCGATCCTGTCAACACCGCCTCCCTGCCCTCCGGCTGGGTGGTGCAGGTGGCCTCCTCGCCGAGCAAATCCGAAGCCGAGGCAGCACTCGACAAAACTGCCGCGCAGGCACGCGCCATTCTTGCCAGCGCTTCCGGCTATACGGTTCCGTTCCGGAAAGGCGGCGTGACCTATTTCCGCGCGCGCTTCGGCGGCTTCGAGACGCAGACCGCAGCTCTCAGGGCATGCAGCGCGCTGAAGAAGCGGCGTATTGAATGCTTCGCGGTGCAGCAGTAGGCCGCGCCGCGAACGGCTCCCGGAAAAGTTCAGTATCGAAGGAGTGTCATTCGTGATCGGAGAACAGCAGACCTTCGGGTTCGGCGCGACACTGAAGCAGGACAGAGGTCCCTCAAGCGACATCGGAACGCAGGCGCTTTATCAGGCCGCTATGCGGCTGAAGAACATCCGCCCCGGAAATTCACGCTTCAAGACAAAGGACCTCGTCGGCCTTTTGCTGAGCCACGGCGCCCGCACATGGCGCAACACGCAGCCGCTTGTGCGCATCCGCCTCAAAGCGGCGACGCCCGACAACAGGCAGGCCGTAAAGCTGAAATTCGGGATTTCCTGACCCGAAGCGCGTCGCGATCTTTCAGATCAGCCCCTTGCGCTTCAAGTTTCTGTTTTCGCGCATGTCGTTGTCCCGAAACCGGTTCCTACTTTCGGGCGACATGCTCTAGAGAAGCCCCAGTTCGGCAAGTTCGCGCCGAAGACCGGGGGGCATTTCAGCCAAACCTGCACCGCCCTTGCCGAGATCGGCGGGCGCATCCTCCGCCTTGAGATAGCGCCATCCCTGAAAGGGCCTGCGTGGCTGCCATTCCGTGCGGATGATCTGCGGATCGAGAACGATCCGGCAACGACCGATGCCCTGATCGTCGGTGAAGGGACGGATTTCGGTGATGAGCTGACGGCATTGCACGCTGCCCTTGATCACCCAGTACAGCGAGCCGCCATCCGTTATCTCTGCGCCGCGCGTCGGAACCATGCGTGTCGTGTGCCAGTGCTCGGCTGGCTCGCCATTGCGGCGACGCTCGTCGAGCTTGTGGGCAACCCACGCTTCCAGGTCCTCGACGCTGTCGCAGCCAACGCACAATTTGAGAATATTGAGTGCCATGGGTGGAAACTAGCGGCTGGCAGCCATGCATTCAACGCGACATGACGTTTTGCACACTGCCTTTTTCCACATGCGTTGCCGCCGTCAGCACTCCACCACATTGACGGCGAGACCGCCCAGGCTCGTTTCCTTGTAGCGCTCGTTCATGTCGGCGCCGGTCTGGCGCATGGTTTCGATGGCGGCATCCAGCGGGACAAAATGCTTGCCGTCGCCCTTTATGGCGAGAGACGCCGCCGTCACCGCCTTGACCGCGCCAAGCGCGTTGCGCTCGATGCAAGGCACCTGAACGAGCCCCGCGACCGGATCGCAGGTCATGCCGAGGTGATGTTCCAGCGCGATCTCCGCTGCATTCTCGACCTGCTCCGGCGTGCCGCCCATCACGGCGCACAGGCCGGCAGCGGCCATGGCGGAAGCCGACCCCACTTCGCCCTGACAACCCACCTCGGCACCGGAAATCGAGGCATTGGTCTTGATGATGCCGCCAACAGCCGCCGCAGTCAGCAGGAAGTCGCGGATCGAAGCCTGATCGGCCTCCGGGTGGAAATGGAGCCAGTAGCGCAGAACTGCCGGCAACGTGCCGGCCGCACCGTTGGTCGGTGCCGTGACCACGCGTCCGCCAGCCGCATTTTCCTCGTTCACCGCCATGGCGTAGATCGACAGCCAGTCATTCGCGAGCAACGGATTGGGACGGTTGCGGCTCCACTCCTCCTGCAGCTTGTCATGCAACTGGCGCGCACGGCGACGCACCTTGAGCCCGCCCGGCATGATGCCTTCCTGCGTCAGGCCGCGGTCGATGCATCCCTTCATGGCGGCCCAGATGTCGTCCAGACCGGAATCGAGCTTCTCGCGCGACATATGAGTTTCCTCATTGGCGCGTTTCATCTCGGCTATGGACAACCCGCTTCTCGCCGCCATCGCCAGCATTTCCGCGGCATTCTTGAATGGATAGGGCACCTTCTTGCCTTCGGTGGTGACGGAGCCCCGCTGCTTCATGATTTGAAGCTCTTCCTCCGACACGACAAACCCGCCACCGACGGAATAATAGATGCGCTTGAGAAGCACGCGGTCGTTTGCATCGTATGCGTAGAACGCCATGCCATTGGCATGGCCGGTGAGCGGGGTCTTCTTGTCCAGCACCAGATCAAGGGCCGGATCGAAACGATAGGAAGGGTGGCCTGGCGGTGAAACGCGCTTGTCCGCCTTGACCTCCGCGATAACTTCATCGCTCTGGTCCGGATCCACCGTGACCGGCACAAGCCCTGTCAGGCCAAGAATAACCGCACGGTCGCTGCCATGGCCGATACCCGTGTAGGCCAGTGAGCCATGCAGGCTTGCGCCGACACGATCCACTTTCACACCTGCGGGGCGCGGCCAGTCGTTCGACAGGATTTCCTTCAGGAATCGCGCCGCCGCTGTCATCGGCCCCATGGTGTGGGAACTGGAAGGACCTATGCCGATCTTGAAAAGGTCGAAAACCGAAAGAAACAAGAACCCCTACCTCCACGACATCAGCCGGCACGCTTTTGGCGCCGTTCTCTACTACATAGTGGCTTCGGTTACGGTTTTCTGCATTTTTCGATAAGGCCACGCGGCGTCTGCCGACCTTGCGTGCTCCTTGCGCGACATAGCCTGTGATAATGAGGAAGGCATGATCGATTCATTGCATCTTTCGGCAGCGGATTTCGCTGCGCTGGCCTTCTTCCTGCTTGCCTGGGGCCTGCACACACTGGCTTCCGACGGATGGATATTCCACCGTCCCTCCCTCACCATGGCCATGAACCGGCAGCGCGAAATCTGGATGGAGCGGATGGCCGAACGCGAAATCCGCATCGTGGATACCGCAATCATGGGCGGTCTCCAGCAGGGCACGGCCTTTTTCGCGTCAAGCTGCCTGATCGCCATAGGCGGCTGCTTCGCCTTCCTCGGAGCATCAGATCAGGTGGTCGGCGTGCTTTCTGACCTGCATCTGCAAGGGGCGGCGACCCGCACGGCTTTCCAGCTCAAGGTTGTCGGACTGGTCATCATCCTCGCCTTTGCTTTCTTCAAGTTCGGCTGGTCATACCGGCTGTTCAACTATTGCTCGATCCTGATCGGCGCTGTGCCGGTGGCCTATGGCGAGCAGGCCCACAATCCGCAAACCCGAAGCGCCGTCATGCGGGCCATAAAAATGAACAAGCTGGCCGGCAAGCACTTCAATTCCGGCCTGCGTGCGGTTTTCTTCTCGATCGGCTATCTCGGCTGGTTCGTCGGCCCGGTGGCCTTCTTGCTGTCGAGCGCACTGCTTGCGGTCGTTCTGCTGCGCCGGCAATTCTTCTCGAATGCACGCGAGGCGGTTCTGGCGGAAACGGAGGAAATCGTTCAGTCGGCCGGTGCCGGCAGCAGCGAATCGATACGGCCCGACAGCCAGTAGGCGAAAAGGCCCACCCACTCACGGATGGCGACGGTCAGGTTCTGGAGCGAATCCTGGACGTTGTCCTGCGCCAGCCCGGCATGCTCGTTTCCGGCAGTGCGATAATCGGCCGGCCATGGCACGACTTCGAATCCTGCCTTGCGGAAAAGCCCCATCGAGCGCGGCATGTGAAAGGCTGACGTCACCAGAAGCCACACTTCCCCCGGCTGCGGCTCCACCATTTCGCGTGTGAAGACAGCGTTCTCGTGGGTATTTCGCGATCTCTTCTCCAGAACAAGCCGATCCGCCTCGACGCCGAGCGCCGTGAGCAGACGGGGTGCGGTATCTCCATCGCCCTCGCCTTCCAGCATCAGGCTGCCATTGCCGCCAGTCACCACCACGCGTGCATCCGGATAGCGGCGCGCAAGTATCGCGGTCTCGACGAACCGGTCGCCGCTCGAATTGAGCTCATAGCCGCCGCGAACGAGGTTCACGCCACCCTCGAAGCCGCCGCCGAGCACGATGATGCCAGCGACATCGGCAGGCGCGGGGTCCGGGCGCTGGAAACGGTCTTCCAGCGGATGCATCAGCAGCGCCCCGGTTGAGGTCCAGGCGCCGATGGCGATTATCAGGAATGCGGCGAAGGAAATGAAGATCGACAGCCGACGCCAGCCGGCAAGCGCCAGAACGACGCCGGCCAATACCAGCAGTCCGATCAGATTGATCGGCTGCGCGACGAACCAGAACAGCTTGGAGAGATAGAAAAACACCCTCTATCCCTCCATCCGTCCGGCTACCACCATTTCTGCGGCTGGAACGTGCCCGCCGCCTGTTCGATGACGTGAGCGGTGCGGAACAGCGTCTCTTCATCGAACGGCCGGCCGATAAGCTGAAGGCCAAGCGGCAGCCCCTGGCCGTCAAGGCCGGCCGGAACCGAAATTCCGGGCAGGCCGGCCATGTTCACCGTCACCGTGAAGATATCGTTGAGATACATCTTTACCGGATCGCTCGCCATCTCCTTATCGGCGATGCCGAAGGCCGCCGACGGCGTCGCCGGAGTCAGGATCACATCCACGCCCGCAGCGAAGGCATCGTCAAAGTCCTTCTTGATCAGCGTGCGGACCTTCTGGGCCTTAAGATAGTAGGCGTCGTAATAGCCCGCCGAAAGCACATAGGTGCCGATCATGATGCGGCGCTTCACCTCGTCGCCGAAACCGGCGGCGCGGGTGCTCTCGTACATCTCCACAATGTCCTTGCCCGGCACGCGCAGGCCATAGCGCACGCCGTCATAGCGGGCGAGGTTGGAAGACGCTTCGGCCGGCGAGATGATGTAATAGGTGGGCAGCGCATATCCGGTGTGCGGAAGCGATATGTCGACGATCTCGGCGCCAGCCTCCTTCAGCCAGGCGATGCCCTGCTGCCACAGCGCCTCGACCTCCTGCGGCATGCCCTCGACGCGGTATTCCTTCGGAATGCCGACCTTCAGCCCCTTTACCGACTGGCCGAGGGCGGCTTCGTAATCCGGCACAGGCCGGTCGACGGAGGTTGTGTCCTTTTCATCCACCGAAGCCATGGACTTCAGCAAAATCGCGGCATCGCGCACGTCGCGTGCGATAGGACCAGCCTGATCGAGCGACGACGCATAGGCAATGATGCCCCAGCGCGAGCAGCGTCCATAGCTCGGCTTGATGCCGACCGTGCCGGTGAATGCAGCCGGCTGACGGATCGAGCCACCAGTATCCGTCGCGGTCGCCCCCGCACAGAGGAATGCGGCGACAGCGGCGGCAGAGCCGCCGGAAGAACCACCCGGAACGCGGTCGGCATTCGAGCCCGTGGCGCGCCACGGGTTCTTCACCGGACCGTACCAGGATGTCTCGTTGGAAGAGCCCATGGCGAACTCATCCATGTTGAGCTTGCCGAGCATCACCGCGCCGTCCGCCCACAGGTTCGACGTAACGGTCGACTCATAACGCGGCCGGAAGCCATCCAGAACATGGCTGCAAGCCTGCGTGTGCACGCCTTCGGTGGCGAACAGGTCCTTGACGCCGAGCGGAATGCCTTCAAGCGCGCCACCCTGCCCTGCGGCAAGCCGTGCATCGGATGCCCTGGCCATGTCGCGCGCCTTGTCGTGCGTGACGGCAACATAGGCATTGAACTTGTCGTTGGCCGCATCGATGGCGGCCAGATAGGCGTCCGTCAGCTCAACGGCGGAAATCTCTCCGGCGCGCAGCTTCTCGCGCGCCTGCGAAATCGTGAGTCTGGTCAGATCGGTCATCGAATGAACTCTTCTGGAAATCGGTGGAAAGGAAGATGCGGCGCGGTATTGCCGGAAGGCTATTCCACCACCTTCGGCACGAGGAAGAAATTCTCTTCCGTCGCGGGCGCATTGGCCACGATGTCGTCGGCCTTGCTGCCGTCGGTCACCTTGTCGGCGCGCTTCTTCATCTCCATCGGGATCACCGAGGTCATTGGCTCGACGCCGGACACGTCCACCTCGTTCAGCTGCTCGACGAAGCCCAGGATGGAATTGAGCTTGCCGGCCATGACAGTCGCCTCCTCCTCGCTCACCGCAATGCGTGCGAGGCGCGCGACGCGCTTGACCGTATCCAGATCGACCGACATGTGAAAGTCCGCTTCAAAGCCTGTTTTGAACCTGCCTGCGCTATAGCGGGCGAGGCAGGCAGGTGCAACATCAACTGCCGATCAGATGTCTGTCGATTCGCCAATCTTCGGCAGTGCGACCTTCACGCCAGAGCCTTCCATGCCTTCCACGAACTTGTCGGCCGTCTGGTCGAGAAGCGGGAACGTGCCGAAATGACACGGCACAACGGTCTCGAAATTGAAGAAGCGCCGGCAGGCAAGCGCCGCCACCGCCCCGCCCATGGTGAAACGATCGCCGACCGGCACGATGCCGATCTTCGGCTCGTGCAACTCGTTGATCAGCGCCATGTCGGAAAAAATGTCGGTATCGCCCATGTGATAGAGCGTCGGCGCATCCGGGAAATGCAGCACCAGCCCGCCCGGATTGCCGAGATAGGTGTTGCCGCCGCCATCCGCCGATGCCGAAGAAGAATGCAGCGCCTGCACGAAGGTAGCCGTGAAGCCGCCGCAATCCACCGTTCCGCCGATATTGCCGGGATTGATCCTGTCCCCGCTGACGCCCTTGCCGACCAGATACATGCAGATCTCGAAATTGGCGACCAGCGTGGCACCGGACTTTTTCAGGATTTCCGCCGCACCGCTGATATGGTCGTCATGGCCGTGGGTGAGCAGCACATGGGTCACACCCTCGGCGGGCTCCTCCCAGCCACCCTGCCAGACGGGATTGCCGACGAGATAAGGATCGATCAGGATTTTGGCATCGCCCGCCTCGATGCAGAATGCGGAATGGCCATACCAGGTCAGTTTCATATTGTGCGTCCTCGATTTTTTCTCGCGGCGAGGATAGAAGCCTCGTCACGCATGTCAAAGGAAAGCCGGCCGTCTTGAACGTCATCGAAGTGGAAGAACTGGCGACACGCCTGCAAGCGGGCCAGACGATTGCCGGGCTCGATCTTGGCGACAAGACCATCGGCGTTGCAGTTTCGGATGCCCGACTTTCCTTCGCGCACCCCCGACCCGTCATCATGCGCAAGAAGTTCACGCAGGATGCCACGACCTTGCTTGCCCTGCTTGTGAAGGAAAACGTCGGCGCCATCGTCATCGGGCTGCCGGTGAACATGGACGGATCGCACGGTCCCCGTGCGCAGAAATCGCGCGCTTTCGTGCGCAACATGGCCGCGCTGACTGCGCTGCCCTTCGTGTTCTGGGACGAGCGCCTATCGACCGTGGCTGCCGAGCGCACCCTGATCGAAATGGACTTTTCCCGCGCGCGGCGTGGGGAGAAAATCGATTCGGCCGCCGCTTCCTTCATCCTGCAAGGCGTTCTCGACAGGCTGCGCAAGCTGCGGAACGACGACTGAATCCGTCTCCAGCCCCCGCTTTTTCCTGATCCATGCCGCGATTTCGCGCCGGCGGCGGAACGCCCAGAATGCAAGAAGCAGACCTGTATCGATGATGCAGGCACGCGCCACAAGACCCGGAATAATCGCGGGATCGATGCCCAGAATTTCGCCGTAAAGATTGAACACGAAATCGTGCAGCTGACGGCTCAGCATCACGTAGCCGAAGTTCATGTCGTTGAGGGACAGGAAGAACCAGCCCCAGAACAGAATGAGCGGAGCTGCCCACAGCGCGAATATGTAGCGCATCAGAACGGGCTCCCCGTTTTTGCGGCGGCACCGGCCCTTTCCGGTCTTGAAGTCGGCATGGCCCGGTCATCCTGCTCGTTAACGATCTGGTAACCATAATCTTTAAGCGCACAGCCGTCTCGCGCAACGGATTCCGTTAACTATGGTTAACGGCGCGCGGAAACCGGCCATTCGTGGGATGACGGCAAGGCGGTCGGGCGTCAGCTTGCCGGTGGATAGAGCGTGTCGATGATGAGACGCGCATCGTGTCTCGAATCGAGCAGGCCATAGGTGGTGCGCCATTGCCCGGCCAGACGCGTTTCCACGAATGCGTCGGCGATGCGCCCTGCCCCCAGCCTGCGCAGTTCCGCCGCCGCCGCGGCGAGCGCAAGCTGCTCGGTGAGGATGCGGGCCGAGCCTTCGTCGCTGGATGCGACCTGCATCGCGGCCTTCAGCACGCCAACCGTACCGTGTCCGCTCGCGCCGAGATCGCGATCGATTCCCGCCAGAACATCGTCGAACAGTCCCGGTGCGCGGCCAAGCACACGCAGCACGTCGAGCGCCATGACATTGCCCGAGCCTTCCCAGATCGCATTGACCGGAGCCTCGCGGTAGTAGCGGGCCAGCGGCGCTTCCTCGACGTAGCCATTGCCACCGAGGCATTCCATCGCTTCATAAAGCAGCGCGGGGGCGATCTTGCAGGCCCAGTATTTCACAACCGGCGTCATGGCGCGCGCGAAAGCCGCCTCGCCCCTGTCACCGGCCGCCTCGTCGAACGAGCGCGCCAGCCGGAACGAGAGCGCGGTCGCCGCCGCCGCGTCCAGCGCCATATCGGCCAGAACGCGCTGCATCAGCGGCTGATCGACAAGCTTCTTGCCGAACACATGACGGTGGCGGCAATGATGCACGGCTTCGGCCAATCCGGCGCGCATGAGAGCCGCCGACGCAATCGCGCAGTCGAGCCGGGTCAGCGTCACCATGTCCATGATGGTGCGGACACCCGCACCCGGTTCGCCCACCATCTCGCCGATGGCGTTTTCGAACTCCACTTCCGACGAAGCGTTGGAACGGTTGCCGAGCTTGTCCTTCAGCCGCTGGAAGCGGAACCCGTTGCTGGTGCTGTCGCCCAGAAGGCGCGGCACGAGAAAACATGACAGACCTTCCGTCGCCTGCGCCAGCACAAGAAACGCGTCCGACATCGGGGCGGACATGAACCATTTATGGCCGGTCAGCCGGAAGAAGCCTGTCGAGCCCGCACGTTCGGCGCGCGTGACATTGGCGCGTACATCCGTGCCGCCCTGCTTCTCCGTCATGCCCATGCCAAGCGTGAGACCGCTCTTTTCCACCGGGGGCTTCTGGGTCTGGTCATATTTGCGGGTGGTTACGCGCGGCGCCCATTCGCGGAAAATCTTCGGGCTCGCCATCAGCGCCGCCAGAGAAGCGCTGGTCATGGTGATCGGGCACAGGTGGCCGACCTCGAGCTGGGCCGTCAGATAGAATCGCGCGGCGCGCACCTGATGGCGGCGCCCGATCTCGGCGTCGCCGTTTTCCCATATGGATGAGTGAAGCCCGCCGGCCACGGAGCGGCGCATCAGGGCATGGTAGGCCGGATGGTATTCGACCAGGTCCATCCGCCGCCCCTGCCGGTCGTGGGTGCGCAGGCGCGGGGTTTCCGTGTTGGCGAGCCGCGCCAGATCCTGCGCTTCATGCGTCAGCACGAAACGGCCAAGGCCATCGAGTTCCTTGCGAACCGGCTCCGAAAACTGCTCGGCAAGCTGGATAAGGAGCGGATCGCCTCTCCAGGCATTGGCGCCGGTAAGCGGCGGCGGCTGGTTCGTCACGTCGTCTGTCACGCAATGTCCCTGTGTGTCATGGCGGCTTATGTTCCGGCGGCCTGTCGAATCCGCAACCGTGGCGGCTTTATAGCCGATGGCTGCATGTGCGGCGATGAAAATAGGGGAAGATGCCACCGGAATGCAAAGCGGGTCCTTGCAGGTCACTTCCGCTGGCCGTATAGCACCCCGCTGAGATGACCCATACAGACGCGCCCCTGCCGCTCTTTCCCCATCGCCATCTGCTTGGCATCAGGGACCTTTCTCCTCCCGATATAGAGATTTTGCTTGACCGGGCCGACCGGGCCGTCTCCATCTCGCGACAATCCGAGAAGAAAACCTCGACGCTGCGCGGGCGCACACAGATCAACCTCTTCTTCGAATCCTCGACCAGAACACAGTCGTCGTTCGAACTGGCCGGCAAGCGCCTTGGCGCCGATGTCATGAACATGTCGGTGGCAAGCTCTTCCGTGAAGAAGGGCGAAACGCTGATCGACACGGCCATGACGCTCAACGCCATGCGCCCCGACATCCTCATCATTCGCCACCAGTCTGCCGGAGCGGCCGCCCTTCTGGCACAAAAGGTCGGCTGTTCGGTTGTGAATGCGGGTGACGGCACGCACGAGCATCCGACGCAGGCGCTGCTCGATGCGCTCACCATCCGCCGTGCCAAGGGGCGGATCGGCGGGCTGACGGTCGCCATCTGCGGCGATATCCTGCACTCGCGCGTCGCCCGGTCCAACATCATCCTGCTCAATGCGCTGGGCGCGCAGGTTCGCGTGGTCGCGCCATCGACCCTGATGCCCTCGGGCATCGAACAGATGAGCGTCAACGTCTTCCGCAACATGGAGGAAGGGCTGAAAGGCGCAGATGTCGTGATGATGCTGCGCCTGCAACGCGAGCGCATGGCGGGCAGTTTCGTTCCCTCGGTACGCGAATATTTCCGCTATTTCGGCCTCGACGCCGAAAAGCTGAAAGCGGCGAAAGAGGATGCGCTGGTAATGCATCCGGGTCCCATGAACCGTGGCGTCGAGATCGCCTCAGAGATCGCGGACGGGCCGCAAAGCGTCATCCAGGAGCAGGTGGAAATGGGCGTCGCGGTGCGCATGGCAGTCATGGAGGCGCTGCTCGATCCGCGCCGCAATCCGGAAGGACCGGGCGCATGAGCATCACCATCTTCAGCCACGCCCGCATCGTCGATCCCTCGCGCGGGCTGGACGAAACCGGCAGCGTCGTCATCGAGGACGGCAGGATCGCGGCCGCCGGCAGGGATGCGCTCAATCAGGGCGCACCGGAAGGCGCGACCATCATCGACTGCGCAGGCAAGGCGATCATTCCCGGATTGATCGACAGCCGCGTGTTCATCGGCGAACCGGGCGGCGAGCATCGCGAGACCATCGCCTCCGCCAGCCAGGCTGCCGCCGCAGGTGGCGTCACCTCCGTCATCATGATGCCGGATACAGATCCGGTCATCGACAATGTCGCACTGGTCGAATTCGTACTGCGCACCGCGCGCGACACCGCCCGCGTGAACATCTTTCCGGCCGCGGCCATCACCAAGGGTCTTGAAGGCCGCGAGATGACCGAGTTCGGCCTGCTGCGCGAAGCCGGAGCCGTCGCCTTCACCGACGGACGCCACACCGTCGCCAACTCGCTGGTGATGCGCCGCGCGCTCACCTATGCACGCGATTTCGGTGCAACCATCGTCCACGAGACGCTGGATGCCGACCTCGCCTCATCGGGCGTCATGAACGAGGGACTGTATGCGAGCTGGCTCGGTCTTTCCGGCATTCCACGCGAGGCGGAAACCATTCCGCTGGAGCGCGATCTGGCGCTGGCCCGCCTTACGCGCGGCAGCTATCACGCCGCGAAGATTTCGACCGGCATGGCCGCCGACGCCATCCGCCGCGCCAGGGGCGATGGCGCCAATGTGAGCGCCGGCGTGGCAATCCACAATCTGGCGCTCAACGAGCACGATGTCGGCGAGTACCGCACTTTCTTCCGGCTGGCGCCACCATTGCGCGCCGAGGAGGACCGCCTCGCCATGATCGAGGCGCTCAAGGACGGCACGATCGATCTGATCGTCTCCTCGCACGATCCCCAGGATGTCGACACCAAGCGGCTGCCCTTCTCCGATGCCGCAGCAGGCGCTGTCGGGCTGGAAACGCTGTTGTCGGTCGCGCTGCGGCTGCATCACAATGGCGAGGTCCCGCTCATCAGGATCGTCGAGGCGCTTTCAACGGCCCCTGCCCGCATCTTCGGCCTGCCTGGCGGTACGCTGAAACCGGGCGCGCCCGCAGATCTGGCGCTTGTGGACCTCGACGAGCCGTGGGTTGTGAACGAAGCCGGCATCCGCTCGCGGTCCAAAAACACCTGTTTCGAGGGCGCGCGATTGCAGGGCCGGGTCTTGCAAACCATGGTTGCCGGTCGCACAGTGTTCGCCGTCTAGGACGGAGCCAACCGGCCAGCCAGGGGGAAGCATGACCTTCATCACCATCGCGGCGCTGATCTTCGGCTATTTGCTGGGCTCGATTCCGTTCGGACTGCTTTTGACGCGTGCAGCCGGGCTTGGCGATGTGCGTTCCATCGGCTCGGGCAATATCGGCGCGACCAACGTACTGCGCACCGGCAACAGGAAGCTGGCGGCCGCAACGCTGCTGCTCGATGCACTGAAAGGAACCGCTGCTGTCCTTCTCGCCAGCCAATATGCGGCGGAACTCGGCTTGTGGGCCGGCTTCGGCGCGTTTCTTGGCCATCTGTTTCCGGTGTGGCTGGGATTCAGGGGCGGCAAGGGAGTGGCCACCTATCTCGGTGTGCTGATCGGTCTCGCCTGGCAGGTCGCCCTTATCTTTGCCGCGGTATGGCTGCTGGTGGCAGTCCTGTTCCGCTACTCGTCGCTCGCGGCGCTTTGCGCCGCCATAGCTGTGCCGATCGCCTTGTGGTTTCTCGCCACTCCCCAACTGGCGGCTCTGTTCGCCGTGATGAGCATGATTCTTTTCATCAAGCACCGCGCCAATATCCAGCGTCTTGCAGCCGGAACTGAAGGCAGGATCGGGGCTAAAGGGTGAGTTCCCCCACACCCGGGTTGAGCGACAGGCAAAGACTTGCCTGGCTGCGGCTGATCCGGACGCCGAATGTCGGACCGGCCTCGTTCCGGGACCTCATCAATCGGTTCGGGTCCGCCCAGACGGCACTTGAAATGCTGCCGGAGCTGATGCAATCCGCCGGCTCGCGCCGGGTTGTGCGCATACCCGACGAATCCGAAATCCTTGAGGAAATGGACCGTGCCGCCGGATTCGGCGCGCGCTTCATATGCATCGGCGATCCCGACTATCCGCCCCTGTTGAAGCAGGTCGACCATCCTCCGCCGGTTCTGGCTGCGATTGGCGGCGAATCAATCTTGCAGCGCCCCGCCATTTCCGTGGTCGGCGCCCGGAATGCATCGATTGCCGGAACAAAGCTCGCCGCTTCCCTGTCGCAAAGAATAGGACGCGAAGGCTACGCCATCGTCTCGGGCCTTGCGCGCGGCATCGACACCGCCGCCCATCGCGGCAGCATCGAAACGGGGACTGTCGGGGTGCTGGCCGGCGGGCTCGACATGCCCTATCCACCGGAGAACGCTGCCCTGTGCCGTGAGATCGCGAGCCATGGCGGCGCCATCGTTTCGGAAATGCCGTTCGGCTGGCAACCGCGCGCGCAGGATTTCCCCCGCCGTAACAGGCTGGTGGCTGGAATGGCGATCGGCCTTCTGGTGGTAGAGGCCGCCAGGCGTTCAGGATCGCTGATCACGGCACGACTGGCCGGTGAAATGGGCCGCCTGGTATTCGCGGTGCCCGGCTCGCCGCTCGATCCGCGCGCAGGCGGCACCAACGGATTGCTCAAGGACGGCGCGATATTGACAACCGAGGCCGGCGATGTGCTCGATGCCATCAAGCCGCTTTGTGGCGGGGACAGCCACAGGGCACAGCTTCCGCTCGAGGAATCGGCCGATCTTTCCACCGCCCCGCCGCCGCAGCAGGATGAACGAATGCGCGTGGTTGAGGCACTCGGCCCCACTCCGGTGGAGATCGACGAAATCATCCGTCATACCGGTCTGGAACCTGCGCAGGTGCAGATGGTTCTGCTGGAGCTCGACCTCATTGGAAGGCTTGAACGCCACGCAGGCGGACATGTCTCGCTGCTGGCTTCTCAATAGAAGAAAATGCGTTGCGAAGGATGGTGAGCCGGGTGGGGATCGAACCCACGACCACATGATTAAAAGTTATGTTGAGTATTAACCAAATCAATCGGATGTAAAATGTGGCTCGTTTAAGTCGCACGGTCTTTATCAATTACTGATGCGGCAAGTCAACCGGCCTGCGCTCCACTGCGCGCACGACGCGATCCACTTGTACCGTAAGGTTTTGCAGTGTGACTTCCATGCGGGTCAGGCGATCTTTCATGTCTCCCGATCCGGTTTCCAGCCGCTCGATGCGCGTGGTGTTTTTCGCAATATCGACGGTGTTCTGTTCGGTCTGGCTCTTCAGCGTGGCCCATCCGCCGACGATCGTCACCAGCAATGTGCCAATGACGATGATGTTGCCGAGAGAAATTTTCATGTCCACGTTGAGCCCTGCGATCGTGCGGTCGGTCATGGCGTCACCTTCCTGTCCACTTCTTCAGCCCGTCCTTAAGCGTATGCCCGCCCATATAGAGCGCCAGATAAGCACCGGTCAGGGTCATCAGCATGGACACGTCTACGGCTTCGATCGCCGCGCCCACGGCGGCATTCACCAGCGGCCGAAGCACAAGCGCATAGGTCCACAGGAAAGCCAGCAGCCACATCCAAGCCGGCCGCCACGCCCATGTCCAGGTGCCGCCCTCCTTATCCATCTCGGCAAGCATAAGCCGATTGGCTTCCCGTTGCTGCTCGACCTCGGCCAACACCAGCTCGGCCGCAACCGGCTCGGCCGCCTGGACGGCTGCGCCCAATTCATCAGTAGGAAGGTTCGGCAGATCGGCCGGCGGCACACCGGCCTTACCGGCGATCACGTCGATGATGTCGCCGCCGATCTCGCCGGCCTTTCCGCCCACATATTTTTCGAGCAGGCCTTTTACGATCGGCGCGCCGACCTTGCCGGCAGCCTCGATCAGAATCCCCGCAAGCAGGCTCATTTCTTCCTCCGAATGACGAAGATCAGAATGCCGGCTCCGGCAACAATCCCCATGAAGATCATGAAGGCCGCGAGCTGATTGGCCTCGGACTGGCTGAGTTTCGCCGCGCCGGCGCTGCCCGTTCCGATGCCGAGCGCCACCAGCACCTTCGCCAGAATGCCCCGCTTTGACTCCTGCGCGGGCGCTGGAGCGCCGTTGGCGGTTTCAGCGGGAGATTGCGCCGCATCAGGCTTGGGCGCGTCCACGGGCTTCTGTACGGGCTCCGGTGCCGTCTGCGGCAAAGGCGGCAGCTTGGCATAGCGCTGGTAGGCAGCCGCCATCTTCTGGTCATAGCGGTGTTTGGCATAGGCCGGTCCGTTATAGACCTTGGCGAATGCCGCCCAGTCGCGCCGGGCCAAGGCGGAAGCCAACCCGGATTTCTCGATGAAGTTGGCCATCAGGCGAACCTGCCCGTAAACGCCGTTGCGGGCATCCAGCAACAGATCCTCGGCCGAGTGATAACCGAGCCATTTCCAGTGCGCGCCCATCACCTGGCCGATGCCATACGACATGCTTTCGATAGCGGCCGTGCGGTCGATCGCGGCGGCCTGTTCGAAGATCTTCCAGCGCGCCGCCTGTGAATTCGGGTTCTTCACCGCGCCGGCCTTCGGATCGGCCAGCCCCGCCTTGCGCGCCCGCGTCCGTTTCTCGCCGGAAAGCCGCTTGTCGAAATAGTGGCCCTCCCATCGGATCAGCGGCTCGCGCCGACCGTTGATCGTGGCGAAGGGTTGCCCGCCGCTTTCCACCTCGGCCACGGCAAGCAGCTGCGCCGCGCCCCAGCCTCTGGCCTTGGCAACCCGCTCGATCTCGCGGCGAACATCATCGTCGAACATTCCGGCCTCCGCAGCTGCCGGCCGGAAAGGCAATGGCCGGTGCTACGGTTTTAAGGCCGGGTGGATGGCGTCAACTGCCGGAAAAAAGAAAGGGCGACTGCATGAAGCCACGGTCTATCAAATCGTTCGGACCTGCGTACGAAAACGATTGGGGTGAGATGAATGAAACTTCATCCGATGTATCGAGCACCTGCGCAATGGCGTTATAAGCTTGGGCATTGTTGAAATACTGTTGATCAGCGATGGCCTTTCTCGCCATGGATGCTGCATCGTTAAAAAATTTAAAATGCAGTAAAGCGCCAAAAATCGGTGCAAAGTTATGCCGATACGGAAGCGGCTGATGAATGCTTACTCCGAGGCTATATCCCTGCCGCCAGTAAATGAGTGGATACTTCATCAACTCAAGACCGGCATCAAAGACGCGTTCGCGCATCCCGCCTGCAAGCGACAGAGCACGTCGCTCTTTGGTAAGACGATAACCGCCCCCATCGATCGAAGATGCGACCTGCCAGGGCATGATGTCATCCAGACCTTCGAAAGTTGCTGCAGCGATAGTTCCCGGCGGATAGGCGTCGAGCATCGGCGCCGGACAACGCTCGATACCCCTTCGTTCGAGCGCCTCAATCAGATCAGGCAGGGTCCGATGGTCGCAATCCTCGTAGACCAGGTACTCATCTGAATCCACGTTGAGATACCAGCGGTCCGGACCATAGATGGCAAACAGAAGCTCACGCCAGATCCTGCCCCGGCGCGCGTCGCGATAGCGGACAGTAGACCCGAACACATCAACATCCGGCTCAGCGAGAAGCGCCTCGCGTGTGCCGTCAGCAGACGCATCGTCGACACAGATAAACCGCGTGACGCCTAGCGCCCGATAATGCGCCAGAAACGAGCGAACAAACCTGCGATCATTGTGCGTTAGGAAAATCAACGGCAAGTCATTGCCCGTCAAGGGACGCACAGGTCCGCCGCCGAGAAGGTAGATCCTGACGTAGCCCAACTCCTTGTCTTCCCGGCGACGACGTGACAATACCCTGCGTGCATCCCAGTCGCACCGCAGCATCTCCAGTGTCGTCAACCGAGATAAGTCGGATTGCTGGAGTGGATCAGGATAATTGATTGACTTTATATCCCCCATGAGGCGCGTCTATCCTCGCAAGGCGCGCAGGTCAACCGTGAAGCAGCTAGCAAATGCCCCTTAAACACGATCTAAAATATCACCTGTACAGCCGTTGGTTTGGCAAGCCAACCTGGAATGCCGCCTACATTTTTGAGAGATGTGTCAAAACGTTGAAGCCCGGTGATACTGTGATTGATGCCGGCGCAAACCTCGGCGAGGTCACGGAGGCAATGGCGGCAACGGGTGCCACGGTCCATGCATTCGAGCCAGATCCCTACGCTTTCGATCATCTCCAAAAGCGGGTGGGCCACCTGCGAAATGTACACCTCTATCAAAAGGCGCTCTCTGATAAGACCGGATTGGTACGGTTATACCGGGCAAAATCTTTCTCGGAAGACCCCGACCTTTGGTCTCAATCCTCTTCCTTGTTCGCCGACAAGTCCAACGTTACGACCGATGGCGCGATCGATGTCGAGCAGATTAGCATCCTAGAATTTGTCCGGAGCATAGATCAACCGATCCGGATCATGAAGATCGACGTTGAGGGGGCGGAGGTACCGATACTCGAAGCCATCATGTCAAGCGGCCTCATGGATCGCATCGACAGGATATTCGCTGAGACGCATGAAAAGAAGATTCCCCAACTGGCCGAGCGGACCCGGCAGATCAGAAATGCATCGAAAGCTCGTTGGCCCGGCCGCATCAACCTCGATTGGCACTAGTCTAACGCGCCGCGGCCGCCGTGTAGAAATCGTCCACCTGTTGTTCTGTAAATCCGAGCGCTGCGAAACCAGCCTGCATCATCGGGTCATCACGAACAAAGGTGCCGCTGTTGGCGTAGGCGATCTGCGTAGCCCGATCCTGTGTGGCAATCCAGGCATCAACGCTGTCGAGGAGACCGGCCTCGAGAAGCTGTAGCTTGAACTGGCGAGACGATACGCGGTCAGGAGCCGGCGGCGGCGGCGGCGCGACATAGACCCACTCGCTATTCTGCCATTCGAAATCGGCGCCGGGCTTGATCGGCACCTGCACAGTGCCGGCGGGATAGGTTGACAGCAGCGCTTCGGGCTCACCGCCTACGGCCTGCCAATATCCCAATTCGGGATGGTAAAATCCAGTTTCGGTCATGATGTCAGTCCACCGTTTCGAGCCACATCAGAGTTCCGGATGTAGGATTCGCGCGATAGCGCCAGCCCGGCGGCACGAACACCGCTTGAGAATAGGATTGAGAACCACGCGTCACTTCATACCAGGTGGTGCCATCTGCGGAGATTTCGGCGGAATTGCCGTTGTTGGAGCTGCCTGCATAGACGATGAGCCATCGTCCTGTGGTGTTCTGGTAGACTGTGTTGCGGACGCGCGATCCCGAAACATCGGTGAACTTCGTGCCGATAGACGACATCTCGATCCACCCGCGCGCCCCGGTACCATCCGTGCCATAGGCTTTGTTTATGCCCGGCGAAGCGGTGTCGCCCACCAGTGACAACGTTCGGTTGGCCGACAGATTGCCACCGCCCTGAAGACTATGCTGGGTGGCAACCGTGCGCGCCGTCGGCACATAGCTGCCGGCCGCCTGATAGATCGTGTCGAAATAGGCCTTCAGCGCGGCCTTGATGTTACCCCACGTGGTCCAGAACAGGGACGACCCGCCGGAAAGGACACCTGCGAAGCGGTCGCCATCGGCCGGCGCCGGAACCTGGCTCACGCCGGCGATCGCGCCGCCGACAACGGTGGTATCCGCCCGCGCGAGCTTCGTTCGCTCGGCTGCCGTCATGATCTTTGTGTCGGTGCCTTCCGCCATGTTGTTCATGGAAAAGGCATCGTTCTGCACGCCGTTGGGATCGTACATGGCGGGCTGCATGCCGCCGCCAGCCGCCTCCTCTGCTTTTTTCGACCAATGGAAGGCGGAATACTTGCCCGGCTCCACTGGCGAATTTTCGGGTGCGTTGGCCCATTCATCGGCCTTGCTGGCGCTCGAGGCAGCCGCTCCCGCGCTGGCCGAGGCTGCGCCTGCGCTGGCGGCCGCGGCATCCTTGTCGTCGGCAACTGCCGCACGGTCGATCGCAACGGCCGCACGATCATCGGCCGCATCTCCGGCGCTGTTCGCAGCGCTGTTCGCGGATCCTGCCGCGGCACCGGCGCTTGCAGCCGCGGCATCCTTGTCGTCGGAAACGGCGGCGCGGTCGATCGCAACGGCGGCACGGTCATCAGCTGCAGCATCCGCGCTATTCGCCGCGCTGTTCGCGGCCGCGACGGCGAGCGCACGATCGCTGGCGGCATCGTCCGCGCTGCCTGCCGCGCTGATCGCGGCCCCGGCCGCGGCGTCTGCACTGCCGGCGGCGGCTCCTGCGCTGTCCGCCGCATTGCCGGCCGAAATGGCCGCTGCCGCCGCGCTGGCGGCTGCGCTGTCGGCGGATTCATGGATGGCATCGACAGAACCGCCATCGACCATCTGGCCATCGCGCCAGACGGAAAGATGCCCATTCGCCAGCGGCTGCACCCAGACCTCATCCTGATCCGGATCGACCTTCAGCGCGCGGCCGATATCGCGCCGCATCTCGGAAAGCGCGCTCGCCTGCTTGGAAAGCTCCTTTTCCAGCTCATCCGAAACCAGCGTGCCCGCCCTGGTCACCGCCACGCTGCGGTTAGAGATGCGTTTCGCGGCGTGATACCAGCGCGATGTCGCGGGCACCGCCGCGGCAAACGTTACGCTGAAGGTGTCGTACCCCTCGCCGGCTGTCTTCGTGACCGTGCAGCCATCGGTGACATCGGCGAAACTTTCTTCGTCCTCCACCTGCAGGTAGACCCGCACATCCTCGACGTCGAAGATGCGATATTGCGAAGGGCCGTAAGGGCCGGCAGTGCCGTTGCCGACCTGAATCGTGGATTCGCGCGTCTGGCGCGGCAGGGGATAGGGTGTGTTCGCCATGCCGGCAGCATGACTCGCCGGCAATCACGTCAATTGCGTACAGGGTCAGCGCATGGGCGTGAACTGGCCCGGCGCAACCATGAACGGTGTGCCTGCCTTCTTCGCCCGGCTCGCCTGCGCCTTGAAGCTCTTGTCCGCGTCCGGATCCAGCATCCATTGCAGATTGTCGAGCACAAGGCGGTTGTAGGCGCCGCGCGTGGCCCAGTGCGAGGCGACGAACGGCGTGTAGCGCTGCAGGTAGCGCCGCGCCTGCCGGCCGGGGTTCACCTTCTCGCCACCGATCCATTGTTGCGCGTTGCCGATCGTGAGGCCCAGCGTGTCGCCCATGAATGCAACGCCGGGACCCATCAGGCTTTCCTGCAGCGACTGGCCGAAGCGGTTCTCGTTGGCGGAAACGAAATCGCCGAACAGGCCGAAGCCGCCGCCCTGGAACGTCGCCTTCAGCCAGAAACCGGGGTTCTCGGCCGGGTCCATATTTTCCGGCTTCTTGCCGTCGAGCAGATGCTTGATCTGCAGATAGGCGGCACCGCCGAGTGTGAGCATGATCGCCATGGGCGCGAAATAGGCCATGCCCGACCGGAAGCCCTTGCCGCCGCCGCGCGCGGCGGCCATCTCGAAAACCGCCTCGAGCTGCATGGTGGTGAAGGAAAGCCCGAAACTCTTGTATTGCAGGAGGAAGTCCAGCAGCTCGCCGCCCACGGTTCCCCGCCGCTCGATGCCGGTGAGCAGGGAGCGCGCGTTCGGAGAGCCGCTGGGAACCGACCGCTCCGACCAACTGGTGATGATCTCCGAAAGCTTCTCAGCCGCCTCCCTGTGCGCCAGGGCTTTCGTCTCGGCCGCGATCTCGCCGGGTGTCGCGCGCGCCGTATCGATATAGTTGACGGCGCCGCCATTCGTCTCGATCTGGCGCTGTGTCACGAAGCCGTTCGGGTCCTTGGCTTTGCGCCAGATATCCCAATGCTGCGGAGTCACGCCGAAGCCCTCGAGGGCGGTCCGGAAGCGCGGATCGAGCTTCTGGAAGGTCTTCTCCGCATTGTCGCCGATGGTCTTTTGCCAGGCGCGCGCCTCGACCAGCTTGCGCCCGGTGGTCAGCGGTTTCAGTCCGGACCAGGTGACGCCGCGATCGGCGATCCACTGCGACCATTCCGAGCCAACGGCCGGGCCGACGAAGCGCAGCTCATCCGCCATCACATGCATGTATTCGTCCCAGATGATGCCGGAAGATATGATGTCTTCCCGCTTCGCCTTCGACAGCATCGAGACCATATCCCGGACGGTCGAGGTCACCGGCAGCCCGGCCAGCTTGCGCGAGGCCGAGGCGATGAACGGATCCGTGGCACCGGCAAGCAATGCGGTGGCGCCGAGCTGGGTGCCGGTCAGCACGTTCTTGATGTTCGACGTGAAGGCGGCCGCGCCGCTGGCAACCTCTGGGCGGCCGCGCAGGGCCTGCCACAGGCTTTCGATCCGCCATTCCGCAATGTTCGCCTGGCTGTTCTTGAAGACCTTCGCTTCCTTCGCCAGCGTGCCCTTGCCGGCTTCCAGCTTGCCGATCTCGTGGGCGACCACCTGTTTCATGTACTCGACCATGGAAGAAGGGTTTGGCCCAAGCACTTCCATTGCGGCGATATCGCGCGCCATGCCGTTGACGTGGCCGAAGATCGCCTGCACCACGTCGCCCTTGCCGAAGCGGGCGTTGTAATCCATCCAGCTCTGCGAATCGCGGAAGATCAGGAAGCGCTCTTCCTGCCGCTGGGAGGCGATAGCGCCCTGCCCTCGCCGCGCGGCCTGCGGCACCATGTTGGCGCGATTGTTCGAGACGATGGAATCGTAGACGTGATCGAGCGCCTGATCGAGGCGCGCGGCGGTCAGGGGCTGGCCGGTCAGCGGGTCCGTCATCCGCGCCGGGTCGAGCAAGGGCCTGATGCCCGCCTTCCAGTCCGCCCGGCCGGCTGCCTTCACCTTCAGGCGGTCATGCGAATGCGGCAGGCCGAAATTGTCGATCTTTCCGATCGCGCCGCCGGAGGCGTTGAAGCGCTGGCGAAGATCCTCGTAGACATTCGAGATGGCACGCGCGAGCTGCTTGGCCGTGGCGTCGCCGCTCGCCTCGCCATGCAGTTCCTTCACCACATCGCTCTGCAACCCGCGATTTGGCCGCTTGCCAAGCAGGCCTTGGCGCTGAAAGGAGAACATCACCTGGTCGAGATTCTTATGTGCGCCGGCGATGATGGCTTCCGTGCGCCCGCGCACGCTCGATGCGCCGCGAAAACCGTAGTGCGACAGCAGCGCCACGGCCGCGTCATAGACGTTGGCGTTGCCTTCACGGTCGCGATAGTCCTGCAGGAAGGATTTCACCGAAAGCCGCCGCGCTTCGGTCAAGTTGGCGCGCCGGCGCTTCTCGGCCGCCTCGGCCTTCAGGGCAGCTTCCATGTCCTTTCGCGCCCTGGCCTTCGCCAGATCGTCACCCATGGCAAGACGGTTCTGCGCGAAGCGTTGGTCGAACTCATCAGCCAGAAACGCCGCCTCTTCCTTCGTGATGGCGTTCTGCTCGACGGCCGAGATCAGGCAATCTTTCAGGCCCATTCTGGCACCACCACTTCACCAGCAGCGTCAAACCATGTTTCAGTACCAAAATCGCCATCATCGCAAACGTCACATTTGCTGCTTTCGATCCCAGCGACATTCGAGGGCACATCAGGATCTATCGTTCGCTCATATTGCATTTCGCGTTTGCAGTGCCGGCACCTAAGAAGAATCGCGTCCATTGCCTCAATCCCTACAGCTGGCGATCAGGTCGCCGAAGAATTCGGACCTGTCGGCGTCGACGATCATGGCTTCATGGGTAGTGTGTAAAATGCGGCCGTCGGCATCGCGCGCGGCCGGCATGGTATCCCACACGGACAGATCGGCCTTGGGCTCCAGCCCATCCGTGGCGGCATCGCCCGGTCTGCGGGCCTCGACAAGCGCCAGCTCGGCCACCTCGCCAGCCTCGGGCGTGGCCGGCTCCGGCGTATCTCCGGGATGCCTTAGGCCGATTTCTTCTGCTTGAGCGCCGCCAGCACCCGATAGTTGTTCGCGATCCTGCGCATATCCTGCGCGTTCTCCGGGTGGTTCGCCGCTTGGGCGCGCGCTTCCATCCTGCGCGCCAGCTCGAGGCATTGCTCCGGCGTCTTGCCTGTCGTCGAAGAACGGGATGTCGAGTTCATCATAGGGCTGTTCTCCGAGGTCCGTTTCGGTGTCGGCCCTCAACCTATAGTCTTCATCGAGCGCCTTTTCCAGCGCGGAGACGGGATCGGTTTCGTCATCCACCAATTCGGCCGCGCGTACGATTAGCGTGTCGTCGATCTCGCCCAGATCGAGCTCTGCGCGCGCCGTGTCTATGTCGTCGAGCAACCGCCGGTATGCCGCCTGGGCCTGCTGGCGCTGCTCATGCTCCAGCCATTCGAATTCACGCCCGCCATCCTCGCGCGCAGAATAGACCGGATCCCCGCCAGCTTCCTTCGACAGCAGGCGCAGCAGATCGTCCGGTGTCGATTCCGCAACTGCCCGCTCTGGATTGCCGTAGATGTTGTCGAAGTAACCGGCCTCGGCGGCGGCCTCGCGCGCATAGTCGAGCGTGCGGCCGCGCGGCCGGACAAGCGCGCCGGAGCCGGGAACGAAGCGGCGGGACAGCCCCATGCCGACCAGCTCACCGCCTTCATCGCGTATGCCGCCCTCGGACGCCAGGAATCGCATGAGGCTGACAGGCCGGCGCGGTGCCGGGCCAACCGGCATCTGCTCGCGCGCAAGGCGATCGAGCATCAGCGAACGTCCATCGTCCGGCGCTTCGGCCGCGCGCACGGCCTGCGCGGCAAGCGCTTCCGCCTCCATGTCCGACATGCCCGCCGGCGGGTCGCCGAAAGCCACGCGATCGAGCGCGCGTTGCTCGGCCGCAATATCTGCGGTGCGCAACGCAGTGGGGTCGGCCTTGACGCCGAGCGCATCCGCGATCGCCGCCAGATCGCCGGGCTGGGCTTCGCCAGCTGCGGCGCGGGCGAAAGCCTCTTCCGGCACGCTGCGGCCGAGCACACGGAAAACCTCACGACCACCCTGCAGCATGCCGCCGAAGCCACCGCCGAACAGGGCGGCGAGTCCCACCTGCTCGAGAGACGTGGAAATGCTGGCGTCGACGCCCGCCTCCTTCTTCCACTCCTGGCTGGCGACCTGAATCGCGCCCTCGATGCCGGCGTTGATGGCGGCTTCCGTCAACACGATCTGCAACAGCCTGACGCCCACGGTCCGGGCCGGGCCGGAAATCCCGCCGCCGGCGAACAGGCCGGCGACCTGCACGGGATCGCGGAACATCGCGGCAATGCCGCCCCCGAGTGTGTTGCCGAGAGACCGGGCCAGACCCAGTTCAACCCGATCGGCCCGCGCCGAGGCCTCGGCCGCCGCTGTCTCCGCCGAACGGGTAAGCGCGGCTGCATCCTCCCGCATGGGGCGGTCCGCCGCTATGATGCCGGCCAGCTCCGGGCGACGGCGTACGAGGTCGGCCGCCTGCCGCCGCCATTGTTCCTCGCGGTCTTCGAGGAGCGACCAGGCGTCGCCCCCCTCGCGGCGAACGCGGGAAGCTTCCTCGACATAGGAGGCGGACTTGCCGTCACCGCGATAGGGGTTGAAAAGCTGCTCGCCGGTCGCGTCGAAAATGGCCTTGTTGCGCCGCTCATAGGCTTCGGCCATGGCATTATCGACTGAATTCGAGTTGTCCCGGTAAAGCGCGAGGTCGCGTGTCGTGTCCCACAGCGCACCGGCCGCCTGGTCGCGGGCAGCTTCAGCTGCGACGGTGTCCCCATAGTTAGGCGCGAAAGTCGGGTTCTCCCCGAAATTGCTGCCATAGATCAGCATCAGCGGAAGGCTCCCGGCACGCGCGGCGCGAGGCGGTCGCGCAGGGCGACGACATCGAGCACATAGGGATTGCCGTCGCTGCCCATGATCCATTGCGGATCCGGGCTTGCAGGATCGCCGAGGGCAAAGGCGAAGCCGCCGGCGACCGCCACGGGGCGGGCATCGCGAAGGGTCGCCGCCATCGAGCGCTCGACGCGCTCTACGACAGGCGCCAGGCCAAAGCCGACCGCCCGGCTGCCGATACCGGCCTTCGGTTTCACGGGAAGCACCGCCAGGTCCTCATCCGTGATCGCCTGCAGAACGTCCTCGAACAGATCCGCGCGGATGGCCGAAGGGATCATCACCTTGTCGCCGCTGCTGATCCATGAGCCGCCGACGCTGGTGAATCCGCCGAACTGCACCCCGCGATCGAAGACCGCGCCGGCGGCTTCCTGGACTGCCTGCGCATGTATCTCGATGGCTTCGCCGCTTTCCGGATCGAGGCCGAGTTCCGAGATTCGCTTGCGCGAGATCGCGGCCGCCGCATTGGCAATGCGCGCCCTGTCCTTGCCGGCAAGCGCCAGCGCATCGCCGGCCACCTGCCTGAAATTTTCACCGGCGACGGCCGGCTTCAGATCCTTGAACGCCTTGCCGTCCGGTCCTTTGCCATAGCCAAGGATCACGTCCTCGGCGGCCTGCGCCGATCCGTCGCCGGCGATGATGGCCCCGGCTTCGGCGATCATGGGCGCATCCTGCCCGAATTCGGAAAGCACCTGCGGCGCGGCCGAGCCGGCGCCGGCAACGATCGCGCCGGCCATGGCCGCGCCGGCTTCCGGGTTTGACCGGATCGCCTTGCCGAGCGCCGCCGCCTCACCGGCCTTCAGGTAGCGCACCGGTGCGCCCAGCTCGACGGCAGCCTGCTCGGCCGCCTTCGCGCGCGCCGACATGATCGTGCTCATGTCCTCGGCCGTGGCCGCGTCCGTGAGCAGCGGCGTCTGGGGCACGATGCCCTGGGATTCCGCATAGGAAACGCTGTCGGTTGAAATGGCCCTACGCTTCTCGGCCACCATCTTTTCGGCGAACGCCAGCGTGCGCAGCTCGCTTTCGGTGGGTTTGTCGCCATATTGCCTGCGCAGGCCGGCGACGTGCTTTCCGGCAGCCGGCAGGCTCATGTCGCGGATGGCGCGGCCGGCCGAAATCTTGGCGAAGGTCTCCTGCATCACGGCCTGGCCGCCGGGTGTCGTTCCGGCATCCAGCATCATCTGCGACAGTTCGGCCTGGTTGATATCCACACCGGCAAGCAGCCGGAAAAGGCCAGCCTGTCGCCCCGCTCGCGAAAATCGTCCGTCTTGCGCTTGTCGCCGGTGCGCTTCGCCGTCTCGAGCTTCTCGAGCGAGCGGTTGAGCGTGGACCATCCCTCGCCATCGAGGCCGGCAATGCCGCCATCGGCGAAGTCGGCTTCCAGCTCGGCCCGCATGTTCTTCACGCCATCGGCATCGAGGGCGTCGGCCTGCTTGCCGTAGAACGCCAGCGCCGTGTTGCGCCGGCTTTCCAGCTTGGCTTTCGCCGCCGCCTCGGGTGACAGAATGCCGCGATCGACGGCGGAGTCGTAGTGGGTGTCGATAGCAGCCTGCGCACCGGCGATGGCATCGCCGGCATCGGGGTTGGCTGGATCGAAGTCGGCGAGCAGCTTCTGCTGGCTGGTTTCGAGGTCGGACGTGCGGGTTACAAACTCGGCCCTGTCCCGCGCCTCGAGCTTGAGGCGCTGGTTTTCGCGCGCCTGGCCAAGGTAGCGCTGCGACAGGTTGTCGAAGCCGAGCTCGTAATCCAGCTCGATTTCCGGAAAGATATGATCCTTCTTCAGCTGGCCCTTGAGCGTGCCGAGGACGATTTCCAGCTGGGCCGGATCATCCTTGTACAGCTCGAAAGCTTGGCTGACGGTCGAGCGCATTTCGGTGTCGACCATCTGCAGATAGGCTTTGGTGCCCGCCTCATCGTAAGCCCGCCCATAGATTGTATCGGAGCCGGACGGCCGGAAGCGGCCACCCGCGATAGTGATGGTCGGGTCGGTCTGCGACGGCTCCGATGATATAGAATAGCCGCTTTCGGCTTTCCGGATCCATAACTGGGCGAATTCGCCCGCCGTCATGCCGGGTCGCCCGCCATTCAACCGAACTGCTTTTTCGCCAACGACGCTAACCGCGCTGGCGTTGGGATTTCGCAGAAGCTTCTCTGCACCGCCGGCACCCTGCTGGTGCGCAAGGTAGAGCTCACCCGGCGTCGGATCACGGCCAAGCACCCGGCGCAGATGGTTGCGGTTATCGCGCATGAGGCGCGCGCCGGCGTCCGCCGCCTCGCTGGCGTTATAGCGGTCTTTCAGGCCGTACTGCGAGGCAGTGCTATCGATGAACTGAAACAGGCCGCCTGCTGAACTGGTTGGATTCTTGGCGCGGGGATTGCCGCCACTTTCGATCTGGGCGATTGTGCGCAACGTCGCGGAATCCACACCATGACGGGCCGCCGCGTCATCGATGGCGGCATTAACCTCGGGCGCAAAACGTCCGCCTCGTGCGCGGCCACTTCCCCCGGCGCCACTGTTGCCTGTGACACTCGCCGAAGGCCTGCCTTCCAGCGCCGCGCGTTCCCCGGCGGCGGCACCCGCTCGAGCGGCCTGCCTGTCCGCGATTTCTCCCTGTTGCGCCGCAAACCGGAACAAGGCCTGCGATGTGCGCTCAAGCAGGTCGCTGCCGGGTCGCGAAACGGCAAGCAGCCCTTCGGCCATCAGCGGTTCGGTACGAAAGGGGCGATAGGAAACAGGTTCGCGCTGCCGATTCGCCATCAGTAGCCACCCCGCTGCGAGAACGACTGGAGGGTGTTGATGCCGCCGATCAGGCCATTCAGCCAGCCGGCGCGCTTCGCCTGTTTCGCCCCGGCGCGGTAGTTGGCTGCTCTTTCAGCCAGCCGCGAAACCCGCGTCTGTTCAGTGCCGGTCGCCATGGTCAACCCGAGATCGGCTTCGCGATAGGCATCCTTGCGGGCGGCGGCGGCCGTGCCGAAGGATAGATCGGCACCTGACGCGGCATAGGCCACGTCCTGCGCGCCCTGGGCATCGGCCATCTGCCGGCGGATCGATTGCCGCCGATTGATTCCCTGCAGCGTCTCGAGCTGCTGTTCGCTTTCAGCATCCTGCGCCGCCAGCTCCATCTGGGTCGCCTCGGCCTGGCCGGCACCGACAGACGACAGAACGCCGAGAACTGAAGCCGTTCCCTGCAGTATGGAGGAAAGCGAAAGGCCGGAGGCGGCGGCCGGCGCTGCAGCTGCCACCCCGGCGTTTGCCGCCGCCCAGGTCGTTCCGGCCGCCGCACCCCCGCCGCCGAACAGGCTGGATATCCCTCCAAGCAGCAATTCCATTACAGCTTCGCTCCTATGCCGATGTCGCGCACGCGCAGTTCGCCGGGCCGCGTCTGGGTGATGACGGCCGTTGTCCCTGTCATGAAGCCCGGCAGGTCGGAGCCGGCCACCACGATCTGTTTCGTCTTGGCCGGCATGGGCTGGTCAACCGGATCGGTTGTTTCATGCAGAACGATGTCCACCGGAGGCTGCCCGTTGGCTCCGACCGCGATCGAGCTGGTGTCGGCGATATTGACGATCAGCGTGTGGATGCGCCCCGGCCGGTGCAGGACTTCATCTGCCGGCGTGACGTAGACCTGCGGCATGGTTTCGAAATGCGGCGCGGTCCACCTGCCTACAAGCACATTTGAATAGGCATCCTCGATATCGATGACACCGCCCTGCACTGTGAACGGCCCCAGCACATAACCATCGGCCACGGCCCAAAGCTCGGCACCGTCCTCGTACGGCAGGTCGATTATTTTTCCGGCCAGATCCGTGGAAGCATCCACGGTGTCCTGCAGGAAGATAGTGGTGTCGTAGAGTTCGATCGAGGTGCGCCCAGACCGCTCGATCGCCATCCAGAGCTTGTTGCGGCCATCGACGCCAACTTCCCGAACCGCGCCGCTTCCTGCCGCGATCCATTCGCAATATCCGTTGATCTCCTGGCTTTTGATCATCTGGGTGACGATAACGCGGCCATCGGTGCGCATCAGCCAGCCGCGCGCGGCGTCGAGATCCTGTTCCGGCTTCTGGCGAACGGACCTGATAACCTTGTCAACGAGATGAGACGCGAGCAGCGACACGGGATCGGCTTCAAAGGAGGTCGCGGCCGAGGTGACGCTTTCCTCTACCCGGAAGAGCTGGCGTCCGCCTTCGTCGGCCATATTCAGGCCTTCCGGATTGATCGCCACATAGTAGAGCTGCCCTTCCAGCTCGAAGGGCTCACAGGTCGGCTGGGCTCCCATCTCGCTGCAGATGACAAAATTGAGCGGCGTGTTGCGCTCGATCGTACGGTTTGGAATGAAATAGGTGGCCCGATCTGTGAAGACGAAGAAGTAGTTGGATTCCTTGACGTGAAGGATCGTTTCCGAGGTCTGCGAACGCAGTTTGTCGAGACGTGCGGCGTTATCCGCCTTTGCATCGACATTCAGATCGAAATATTCGCCGACACGGCTTAGCGACAGGGCTCCGCGAGCGGCAGGAATGCGGGCATAGGCCATGCGGTCCTGCAGGAGGCTGGTTGTTCGCGGCCAGCCGCGATCGACAGAGAACAGATCTTCCTTTTCCGTTTTGCCGATCTGGGTGTGATAGGCTAGAGCCGATGCTTCCGCCGTGTTGGCGATCATCGCCGACATTTCGTATTCTTCGCCAGCGAGTGTGCCGCCGAATGCAACCCGGATTCGGCTCGCTGCCGTGCTCCCCATGTCATGCCAGGTAACCGCGACGCCGGGGCCTAGACCGGGAAGGCCTTCGAGAGCTGTCTGCAAGGAGCCGCAATAGCTCGCCCACTGGGCCGGACTCATGCCGGACGCGGCCGCAGGCGTAGTGATCGCGCCCGGCGTTTCGCCGTTGACCGTGATCTGCAGCGCGATTTCCCAGCCGGATGAATACCGCACGGTGATATCCCAGACATCATCCGTCTTCGGATAGTCGCCCCCCAGGTCCGCCTTCGGCACTGGATCATATGGCCACAGATCCGTGCGCCAGTCATTGAGCGCCGAAGCGCCCATGAGGAAAAGGCGCTGGCTGCGCAGGTCGCCGTGAAAGATTCCGATCGTATTGCCCTCGGCATAGAAGCCGATATCGGGAAGCATCGTCGAGGTGACATCAGGCACATGAGCCGCACCGACATAACCTGCATGCGTGTAGAAGTCGGCCACGCCGGCTGTCAGAAAGCAGGAAATCACATCACCTTCATCCGTGGTCAGTTCGGTGAAGCGTGGCCGCAACGGCTCGCCGTCCTCCCGAGAGGCCGTGACCGTCAGTCCGGAAACCGTGGCCGATACCGAAAACGTCGCGACGATGCGCAGGCCGGTCGCAGTCACGAAAGTGCCCGGCGCCAACGCGGCCAAACGGGTGGCCGGCGATACGCTGCTGACGTTGAACGGCCCGGCGATCCTAGTCCAGACGCCCGACACCTGCGCTTCCACGTCGAATGTGGCGTGGCCGGCGCTGATCGCCAGTCCGGACGCCAGCACGGCCGCGATGTCGCCGGCGACGGTGCCAGCCCAGATCGTCTTCGTTCCGGTGTGCGGCCCCGGTATGAGCGCCGCACCCGTGATCGCGACCGCGGAGAACGGCTTGCGCCACTGGCCGATCCGGCGGCTTCCGCCCATGCGGCGAAAGCCCGACTGCGGCACAGGCTCGATGTTCTTGAAGGCAAGACCTGCCGAATAATACTGCTTGATATCGACACGGCCCCTCATTTCCTGGCTGAACTCGCCGGCATTGCAGGAGCGGATCGGGATCGTTGGGCGCGCGACCATCAGAAGCGCCCGTGCCAGGGGCTTGAAGCCCGGCCGGCCGTGAGCGGATCGGCGGCAAGCAAGGGCTCGCCGACAGGCGCGCCGGCGAGGTCCTGCGCGATCAGCCGGCCGAACAGGCCCCCCGCGCCACCCTGCGATGGGGAGCCGAAGGCCCGAGCTTCCATTTCCGCCGCAAGGTCGGGATCCTGCGTTTCGGGAATGGCGAGATAGGAGGCCAGCGCCGTGGCGAAGGCCGACAGGAAATCCGGCGGCCAGTATTCGGGATCGACGGCGGCCTTGTAGCGCGCGAAAGCCGTTTGCTCGGCACAGAAAAGCGTGTCGCCCTCGATGTCGAAATCGCGGATCAATATGCGGCACTGCGCATCTCTGGTGAAGCGGCGCGGCGGCCCGATCCGGTTGCCGGGCAGGTCGAAGGCGTACGGCCAGCCGTTGATCGGCTGGCCGGACTGGCGCGTGAGCGAGACGGTGCGGCGGGTGAAGGTCCAGTCTGCCAGGCCGAGGCAGCGGGCGAGGCAGCGCGGCCAGAAGATCGCCACGTTGCGCCCGAGGTTGGTTTGATCGTCGGTCGAAAAACGGGGCGGCTGGCCGAGTTCGGCCAGCGCCCAGTTCACGATCATCGGCTTGTCGATCGCTGCTTCCGCCATGGTGAAGCCCGCCGGCCGCGATCAGGGTGCCGCGAAGGCGTTGGCCACCGTCACATTGCCGGAACCGGGTGCGGCGGTGACCTTCAGCACGTTGGCGACACCGACGCCGTCGGCGACGGACATGCAGTGGATGACGTCGTTCACCTTCAGCGTTTCACGTGCGTCGTTGAAGTAGCCGGCGGCCAGCACCGTGGCGTTGGCGTCGGCCGTGGCATAGGCGAAGAAGCCGACGGACTTCGAGGCGGTCCCGTAGGGAGAGGTCACGAACCGCGCGAGGCTGCGCTTGTCGAATGCCATGGGAATGGTCTCCTGTTTGGCGAGAGGGAAAGCCGGGCCGGCCGTGACCGGCCCGACGCTGGATCAGGCGGCTTCCTTGGTCGGGATCGGAGGCCGGATCAGGTTGGTGAGCTTCTGGAAGCGCAGGCGCTTCACGCCGGCGCCCTGGATGCCGATCGCGGCGCCGCCCAGCCCGTTCTTGACCAGGTAGGGCGTGCCCTGCTTGGTCGGCACGGGCGTGATGATCGGCGCTTCCTGATTCCAGGGCGTTTCCGCGCCCATAGAATCGCGGTGCCAGATGAACGCTTCCTGCTTGCCGGCCTCGTATTCCGTGAAATACTCGTCCGGCCCCTCGATGTAGTTGATGCCACGCAGCGTCTTCATGCGCATGCGCTGCACCTTCGAGAACGGCGCGTTGTCGAGCCCGACCCACTGGGCGTCGGCGAACTCCTTGTAGAAGCAGAGCTGGCTCATCCACTTCGCCGGCAGGAGGGTGAACACCTGCACCTCGCCGGTTTCGTCCGCGCCGGTGGCCGCGATCTCGGCGCGGGCGCGCTCGAAATCGAGAATGTCGGGAATCGCCGAGCCGTCGCCGATGGTGTCTACGCCGGAGCTGCCGAGATTGGCGAAGGCGGTCAGCGCGCGGATCTTGATCAGGTCGCGTTCGCGCCGGATGGCGTTGACGATCAGCTTCGCCAGCGTGGCCTGCTCGTTCGGGCCGGCCTTGTACGCGTCCTGGGTGCGCCACCATTCGGAAGCCTCATAGTCTTCCATGGTCACCTGCACCGTGGTCAGGCCGGGTCCGTTGACGGGCACGTCCTCGATGGCGCCGGTGAGCTTGTAGACCTTGCTGCGGCCGGCGATCGGGAACTTGACCGTGTTCGCCTGGGTGTCGCCGCTCATCATGGTGCCGTCGAGCAGGCCGCCATGCGACTGGAACTGGATGGTGACCTGATCCTTGATTTTCTCTGTGAACCAGGCCTCGATTTGCTTGGACATGGGAAACCCCTTGAGTTTGCGTTTCAAGCATCCTCGGGGCCGATAGAGCCGGTGCGGTCGGGGTCCGGTGAAGGATAGCCCGCCGCGGCCGGGTCGCTCCCTTGGTTGCGCCGGTCGAGCATGCCCCGGCCGGCGCAGCGTCAATTGCGAAGCCGGGTCCCCGTCAGTAAGCGCGCAGCGCGAAACTTAAGGACGGGGCAGATAGAGGCGGTCAGCGGCCGATAACCCGGCGATACTCCTGATCGAGCGCTTCATATCTGGCCCGATCGAATTTCGGATGCTGCGGCTGCATCTCCGGCGCGGCGAGCTGCTCGCGCAAACGCTCGCGCTCGCTGTTGCCGGCGGGCGCACCGCCATCGCCGGGAAGCGGCTGAGCCCTGAACTCGCCGGTCATTTCCGCGCGCATGAACTCGAGGAACTGGTTGCCCAGCGCCGTGTCCATGAGCATGAGCAGCGCGTTTTCGCCAACCTTGGGGTCGAGCTTCGATTTCCCGTCCGCGCCGGGCTTCATCATGAGCTTGATGAAATCCTCGTTTTCCTGAAGGCGGGCATCTATGGCCTTGTCCTGGTCGGCCTTGGCCAGATTGCGGGCACTCTCCGGAATGAGCGCCGACCGTTCCGCTTGCGGATCTATGACATGCTCGAGGATGCCGGCATCGGCGGCGGCCTGATAGATCGCCGTGGTCATCTTCTGGAAGGTGCCGACGGGAACGCCCTCTTCCATCGCGATCTTCGCCGCGGCGGAAAATGCTGGATCGCTGCCGATCTGGCTAAGATGTGACCGGAAGGCCTCGGGAGCCTGTTGGACATCGAAAGCGCTATAGGCCTCGACGTTATCCGGCACCTTCCGGTCTGAATCGCGCTGGCGATAGCCGGCCAGCGCCGTGGCCATCTTGTCCATGGTCTCCCGATCGTCCTTCCCGTACATGGTGTCGGGCAGGCCTTGGGGCCGGTAGGGATCGGCAGCACCACCGGCGGGCGCGGCACCGGAGCCACCGGGAGGCGCGCCCGCCGGCGGTTCTGCGCCGCCGGGCTGCGGATCGGCCGGCGGAGCGCCGCCCCCATCACCTCCATCGTCCGGCGCGCGCAGCGGCAGATATCGTTCGAAAATGGTCCTCATGTGCGTGGCTCCTTCGGCTGGTGTAAAAGCTGTTCCCCATCGGCGATCGCGCGCAGGATGACGTATCCGACCGCCGCGCGGGCCTCATGGGCCTTGGCGGCGAGCGCGGCCATCTGGAAATCGCCGGAGATCTGCGGATAAGGCGCGCGGCAGGTCAGGTCGCACAGCCATTCCACGATGCGCCGGCCCTCGGCCGTGCCGTTGAAGGCGGCCAGCACCTTCTTCATGTCGTCGCCGGGATCGAAACGATCATGGGTTCTGGCGGGAAAGAACGCCTGGTTGAGGCCTTCCCAGCTGGGCGCGGCCTCGAGCAGCCTGTCGATCGCCATGGCCTGGCGCGAAAACGCAAACGGACCGCTCATGCCGCCGCGGCCTCCGGCTGGGCCATCGCATCGACGATGTTGGGCGCGGCCCGCACCGCGCCCTCGGCCGCCACGGCCATGGCCTGCTGGGCGGCAGCTTCGTCGGCCGCCTGCTTGCGTTCGGCTTCCGTGGTCGGAATGTCGGGCGGCACCAGCATGCCGGCACGCGTCCGGTCAAGGAAACGATCCAGCGAGATGTATTCGCCTACACGTTCCGGCCCGACGACAGAGGCGACCAGCTGGTAATAGTTGATCGAGGCCTGTAGCTCATCCGCCTTCAGCGCCGCCGCCATCGGCGAATTGATGTACATGGACACGATCAGCTGGTTGAAACTCATGAGTTCGGGCAGGATTCGCCACTCGTGCAGGATTTCCATCACGCGCGGCACCAGCACCTGCGGGCCCTCGGCGTTCAATCGGCCATAGGCCCCGACATGCACCTTGGCGTTCTGCGCGGCGCGCAACGCCACTTCCGAGGCCGAGGGCGGCGTGCCCCCGTCGTCAGGCATACGGGTGTCGAGCAAGGCTTCGCGGATCTGGCGCTGGCCGTCGCCGATCACCATGCGCGCCGCCTGCAGGTTGCCGGACGCCGTATCGAGGCGCTGCACGTCCGGCCCCAGCACGCCGCCGGTCGATTGCATCGGCCAGAACTCCGCCGGCCCCACGCGCACCGTGTCCGGATCGAAGGTGCCTCCCGCCCGATAGCCCCAGATGCCGAGCAACTGGATGGCGGCCGCCTTCAGCGCCAGTTCCTGCGCCTTGTTCACCGTCCTGATGGTCGGCAGCGCGAACAGCACCGGGCCGCGCCCGTAGGCTTCGCCCGGCCAGCGGTAGAAGCGCATGACGGAGATCGGCTGGGTCAGGTAGGTTTCCTGCGCAAGGAACCCGCCATCCTTCTCGAGGTAGGCGACGAAGCGCCAGCGGCCGTCCGGCAGGCGGTAGAAATCCTGATAGACGGTGATTTCCTGATACGGGTTCTTGCGCGCCTCTTCCCTGAAATTCGTGGGATAATCGCCCCGCGGCCATGCCTCGAGCACGGCTTCCCGGCCGAGGTTGGTGCGCTTCCAGGATACGAAGTTCACGCGTCCCCACGCGTCCTGGGCGATGGCGATCTCATCCTGCGGAAGGCATACGAAGCGCACCGGCTCATTCATCGAGGGGCCGCGCAATGGCAGCACCGCGCCGGTGCCGAGCGTCAGGTCCATGCAGGCTTCGTGCATGGTGGTGTCGAACTCGCCCGTTTTCATGAACGGATAGACGAAGTTCGCCACCCCCTGCAGTTGCCTGTCGAACGCGATCTTTTCCTTGACGGAAAGCTGCTGGGCGACCAGCGGGCCGGTTTCGGCGATGAACGGCGTCGAGATCGGGAAGACCTGGCGCTGGATCTCCCCGGCGCAATGAACGGCCGAGTTCGGGCCGGTCATGTCGAAAATCATCTGTGTGGGGGCCTTGATCTTGCCGTCGCCGCCCGGTCGGCGGTTTGGCAGCACGTAGTCATAGGCCTCGTTGTAGAGGTGGTCCCAGCCGGCGCGCTTCAGCCAGACCTGCCGGGAGCGCAGGCGCTGTTTCTCAACCGGCGTGCCGCCGTCGCTGCGCGAGGATTCCGCCATCAGCTAAGGTCGGATTTCTGGGCAGCGTCGGCGACGAACAGCCGGCGGCCGCGCGGATTGCGGCGGCTGGCGCCGGTGCGCTCCTCATTCGCGCGCAGCTCGGCCAGCTGGCGGTCGTTGGCGATCTGCTGTTGTCGTTTCTGCTCTTCGGCCGCCTTCTTCGCCGCATTGTTCCCGAACAGTGAATTCATGCCGCTTTTCCCTGTAGATCCACACGCCCGGCTCGAAATCGCCATGACGATGGAAACCGACCAGCATCGCCATGCGCTGGCCGGCGCGATTGCCGCGCCGGATGCGGGTGACGATGATGTGAGTTTCGGCCATGGCCTTCAGCGTCAATTGCGTTATGCGAACCAGGCGCTTCATGTGCCCGGCGGCCGCCGGCGCGATCGACAGCGCCATTTCTGTGCGCCGCCATCCATGCCGGCCGAAATGGGCGATCGCCATCGGTTCATCGCCGCGAAAGACGGCGACCGTATCGACGTGACGGGACTGGGCCAGCACCATCCGCCTCGCGCGTGCGCCTGCACCCGCGAGGGCGAGCACGGCCGAGGGCGGCGCGGGCGAGACGATGCGCCAGGCCGTCACGACTTGAACACGTCGAAATTGCTGCGCGCCGTCACCGAACGGATCGGAACCACATTGGCCGGACGGCCCATCTGGGCGGCGGTTTTCTTCACGGCCGAGGGGCCGCGATAGCCGAACAGCAGATACTGCCAAGCCTCCATGATGTGGGAATACTCGTTTTTCTCGATCTCCAGGCTATCGGTCTTGGCCAGCGTCGAATGCTTGGTGAGCTGGTATTGCGACACGAATCCGCGGATCGTGTACTTGCAGAGCGGATCGACCAGCAGCCGCGGCGTGTTGGCGTCGATGTCGCCCAGGTACCAGTCTACGGCTTCGAAGCGGGAGCCGAGATCGTTCGAGGCGGTCGGGCTGATCGGGATCTGCAGTGCGAGCTGCACGGTCTCCACCCAGGCCAATTCGCCCCGCACCTTGTCGGCGCCGTACCAGCTCGAGGGATCGGCCCATGCGCCCGCGCAACGCATGCCGCGATAATCCTTCAGCAGCACTTCCATGATCATTTCGGCAAAGCGTGCCGGTCCGGTTACCGTGTCCGGCCGCGACACGACTTCCCGCTGCGCCCGGAACTGGCCGGTCGGCATGAACTGGCCTATGCCGCAGGCAGGCCGGCCACCGGCGTCCATGCCGAGATAGAATGGCAGCTCCGGCACGATCTGCAGCGGCTGGTCGGAGCGGCTTTTCTGGATGTTGAAACGCGAGAAGATCACCGTGCCCGAGGCTTTCGGCGCGTACATTCCATGCACATTGCGGCGGGCGTCCGGCGCATCCGGCCCACCGAACTGCCGTTCCTCTTCCTCGTACTTGTGCCGGGCCTTGCCGACGCGGTTTTCCGCTTGGGGCGACAGGCCGGAGGGCTGGGAGAAGAAATTATAGCCGGGCCACTTTTCCGGTTCCTCGATCTCGCGCACATAGGTCCAGTTGGTTTCGTCCGGCGGATTGAAGTCGCCGCACACGATGCGCGGAACGTTGATGGACTGCCGGCCGCTGTCGGGATCCGTGATCCAGCCCAGCCGGTCGCCTTCCCATTCCATCATCTCGCTTTCCGGCGGGTAGCGGCCGGTACGGCCATAAAGCAGACCAGGAGCATCTTCGTGGATCAGGTCGCATTCGTTGAGCCAGCCGCCCGAGATCTCGTAACCCTTGAAGAAGCTGTCGAGATTTTGCTCGCCGATCGCGCCGAACTGCATTTCCGCCCGGACCTTGGTGATGCGCTTCTCCCACTGCCCCTTGGCGATGTACCAGGAACGAAGCACGTCCCATTCGAGGATGTGCGTCACCGGCCGGTCGATGCCGCCCGTGAAAGCCCCGCTTTCGCTTGCCGTGTAGGGGCCACCCTTCGGAAACGCCTCGAGCCATGACGCCAGCGCCGTCTTCGCCATTTCGCGATAGGTATCGCGCACCGCCGCCCAGCGCACATGCACGACGCCATCCTTACAGATCGGGAAGTCCACAGCGGAATGGCGCACGATCTTGAAGATCGAGGCGACCGTTTTGCCGGAGCCCCACGGGCCGCGTATGAAGTCGAGCGGCCCCATGGAGCGCACATAGCGTTCGGCCACCGGCCCCGGAAACCGATAGTGGCGGATGAGATCGAAACCCAGCCCTTGACCCATGACCCATCACCCTCATTGCCACGCGGCTCGCGCGCCCGCGGCCCGATTCAAGGTCGAGAATGTAATTCGTGCGCCCCGCCGTCCTTTGCGGGCATGCTTCGACATGGGCCGTGTGTGTGAGGCACAGCCCCCGTGGGGTGCTGTGGGGCCGCGCGGTTTTGAAATTCGGGGCGCGCGCCCTGGCCGCCGAAGGGCATGGGGGGCGGGGTCGAGCGCCATACGCCAGGCGATTGCCCGGCCTCACGTGCACGGGCACGCGAGGTGCGAGCGATGGCGTTTTTCAAGCGCACATGATTTGCCATCATGTGCAATTGCAATGAAATCAATGCGTTACCTAGACGTGCGACTGGTCCGGCTTATGTCGCACGGCCTCGCCATCGATAAGCCCTTGATTTTGCTCACTATCGTCTGGCGGCATGAACTCGTCGCCGGCGAAGCCCTGCCCGGCCATGATCGCGATGTTGTTGCCGTCGCCGATCACCATCAGCGGGCGCTTGTCGCCGACCGGCAGGTCGAGCTGCTGTGGCTTCTTCGAATGATGGTAGTTCATGATCGTTTCGGCCGCGCCCTTCATCAGGCCGAGCACTGCCAGCTTGCTCCCGGCCGTATTGGCCCCGACGAGCCGGCAGAGCTGGGCGAAGTCGGCCGACTGGATCAGCGACAGCGTAACCCATGGGTCGCGGTGCCCCAGCGCGCCCAGATAGCCGATCATGTCGCCATTCTTGCGGTTCGCCGCGCCCTTCGGCCTCCCCCGCGCCCTGCGCTGGGTCAGTACAGGTTCGGCCACCATCGCCAGGAGGTCGGTCGCCTCGAGATCAGGCGAGCCAGCCAGAAGATCGACGGGATCGGCACCGGGAAGCGCCGCCTGGGCGGCCTCGCCGCCAGCGGCAGCCGGTGTGTGTGCCTCTGACAGCGGGTCAACTGGCTTCTTCGGCATGGAAAACCCCCTTAGGCCAATATTTTAATCCGGTTACCAGCCGAGGCATTGGGTAACCTTTCGGGAACCGGCTTTTCGATAGGCAATTCAAATAGATATACTCATCGGGTTACCGGTTACATGGTTACCTCCTAACGCACACGCGCCCGCGCGCGCGTGGGGAGCTTTCCTTTTCCGGGTAACCGGTAACCAAATCACTCATGCCTCTGATTTCCTTTGATTTTTCTGGTTACCGCGTCGGGAACCCATTGGTAACCCGGTAACCGCTCCCGGCCCCAGCCGAAGCGCTATCAGCCTCGCCCGGCCGCCCTATCGTCCATTGCCAGCAATGAAAATGGCGGCAGGAACTGCCCTTCCCGATCACGGGGCGGGGGCAATTTGGGTCAATTGCGCGTGTGGAAAACATGCGATTTCTGCCTGTAATCGGGTCAGATGACGCGGGAAATCCGTCGCGGAAACCGGGCGCGGGAAAAAGTGCAACGCGCGTGAGATTGCGTTTTGCGGGAAAATTGACCGGAATTTTTTGCACACTGGCGGGGATGGGAGACGAAAGCGGCGTGGCCCTGCCGGGCCACTGGTCATTCTGATGTGACACATGGCACCAGCGCCGCCCGCCGGGGCGCAGCAATGGCCATGTGGGAGCCGGGCGGGCTCATAGTCAGCCTGTCGAAGGAATCGCACTGCAAGGGCGCGCTGGTCGCGCGCCGGCCTTCATGTGCCGCAAGGTCCTCTTGACGGCGATGGGTATATGTTCCTATTTCGTTCTTATGCCGGAACCGTCCTCACATCCCCGCCTGGTGGGCCGCTGGGCGCTCGCGAACGCTGACCAGGCCGGGCAGATTGTGCGTGTCGAGTGCTATCATTGCAGCATCACCCGGCACTATTACCCGGCCGACCTGAAGGCCCTGTTTGGAAACGTCCCGCCCAGCGGAATCCGCATGCGGTGCGAGAAGTGCGGGAAAACGGACTGGATACGGGCCGATTTCGTGCGCATGTCAGCCGCAGAGCGGCAGGCCATCCGCATTCGCAAGCTGGTAGGAGTGCGCATGGTGCGCAAGGTCATCTGGAAAGACGAGTAACCGAAAACAGCGTTACCGCGGTAGCAGATCGATAACGCGACCTTCGCGGCGGGCGCGGGCCTCGGCCATCGCTTCGAACTCGCCGCAATCGAGCGCTCGCCTGTCATCGACGCATTCTTCCCGCGTCACGCCAAACGTCCAGCGATGCCCCCAGGGCGTATCGATCGCTGGCACGTGACCGGCATCAATGCCGCAATACAGGCACCATATCAGCGCCTTTTCATAGCCGAACGGTGCAGAAACAGCCCGCCCGCAGCGCGCGCAAAAGCAGCCGAAACCAGCCTTGTCGCGCAGGGCTCCATCGCCGGCATGGGCGAAGAAATCAGGCATCGAGGCGACGATCTTCAGCCCTGCCATCAGTCCGCCTTGCTGGAATACTGCTCGAAGGCCTCGAGGTCGACCAGCAGGCAATGCTTGGCCAGGCCGTTGATCTTCACCTTGCGCGCCGGCAGCACGATAGACTTCGGGGCCTGTTTCAGCGCCAGATACCAGCCGCCCTTGTGGAAATCGGTATCGCCGAAGATACGCTGCAGCTGCGGGCCGTCCGCCGGCACCGCGAGCACCGGCCCGGCATTGGCATCCGCCTTGCCCTTGTCGAGGCATCCGAGATTGACCAGTTGCAGGCGCTCGCGTGCGCCCTTGGCGTCCCAGCCGCCATTGGAAGGGCCTCGCAGCAATTCCTCGCACACGCCGCCCACCGTCGGCCGCACGCCGTCGCGCCACTGGTCGATGGTGCTCTGGAAGAGAATGTCGAGCGCCTTGTGCCAGTGCTCGAGGTTTTCGGTGCGGTCGGCCGCGGTGGATTCCGCGATGATGCGGCCGAGGTGCTCGGGATCCTCGGCCACCGGCAGCCCGATATCCTCGAGCACTTCCTGCCCCACCAGCAGCTCGGCCGCCGCCAGCAGCGTGCCATAGGTGTCGATAGCGCGCGCCGAAAGCCCGTGCTGGCCCAGCGTGGCGGCGTAGAACGGCAGCAAACGGTCGGAAAATTCCTTCCAGCCGTCCATCACCTGGCGAAGGATCATGCGCCCGTCCGTCTCCGGTTTCAGCACCAGGTCGCGTTCGGTGCGGCCCGGCCGCTCCAGCGGGCCGAGGTTGAGCATGGCCATGCGGGTCTTGTCCTGCGGTCCCATGGGCGGGGGAATGATGGCGCTGAAGAAAAAGCTGTTGCGCGCGGTGAAGGTGGTGGCTTCATGATCCTGCCCGCCGCGGCTGATGTCGCCACCAGTATAGGCCACGCGCGCCAGCTCGATGATGCTTTCCGGCCGGTTCGTGCCCGATTTGCTTTCCAGCTCATCCACCATGAATGGCAGCGAATCGAGCTTGATGCGCTGATAGATGCCGGCGGCCGTGGTGTTCACGCTGGTCATCACCGCGCCATCGAGGGCGGCTTTCACCACCTCATGCAGCCGGCTCTTGCCGACGCCGGCGCCGCCGCTGGCGAATACGATCGGCCGGGCCTTCAGCGCGCCGCCCATCAGCGCGGTGGCGATCCAGCCCAGCACGAGCACGGGATCGAGCACCGGCCGCTGCCAGTTCCATGTGCGCAGGTCCTCGAGGATGCGCCGCGCCGGGCTTTCCCCGGCCTCAACTGGCATCGCCCAGGGCTCGATTGTCGCGGCCATGCGGGTATAGAGGTGCCCGTCATGCTGGGCCGGCCGGCTGCGCTCGAGGCGCTTGCCGTCGGCGCGCCACAGCCAGCCGCCGCTATGCCAGATGAAATTGCCGTGGCTGTCCTGCCACCCTCCCCGGCCGCGATGCTGGGTGTTGGGATCGAAATCGGGCTTGCGCGCCGCCTCGTTGATGATCGCCATCATGCACTTGTCGCGCTCGACGCGCACAACCTGCGGCGGGATGATTTTTTCCTCGGAGATCTTCTTCGGCTTCGACCAGGCCGGCCAGTAGAACATCATGGTGTTGAGGCGCGGCGCGAACAGATCGGTCAGCGCCGGCATGTCCCAGCGCTCCATCTTGCGCATGTGGCCGGTGGTGGAAATGCAATAGACGCTGCCTTCGGAATCGCGGCCGACGACTTTCACCGGGCAGTCCGGCGGCATGCGGTCGAAGGGCGCGCCCTCCCACTTGCCGGGCGGCACGCCGTTGCGCGGCTGGTTCGGGTCGGGATCGGGCGCGGAAAGCCATTCCTGCTCTTCCTTCACCCGCTCGGCATCGGCGAATGTGGCCTGCAGCGCCCGCGCGCCGGTCTGTGTCTGTGCTTTCGCCATAGTGCCCGATCATGCTGGATAGGTGCCGGCCGCCGCACGCGCAGCGGCGGCCGGCGGCGCTGGGGAGGTCAGCGCGAAGGCGTGAATCCGGTCGCCTCGAAGGGGCTGTGCGTCACCTGCAGGGCCTGCTCGCCCGGCCAGCCGGAAGATTGCGGCACCGGCTTCGCCAGCTCGGCCAGCTCGCAGCGCATGAACTCGAGCGCGGCAAGGCAGGCATGGCGAAACACCGAAAGCGCCAGCATGTCGGCGTTGCTCGGGATGGTGGCCGGCAGGCTCTTCTGGATCTCGAGGTGCTTGTACATGGCCAGCAGCGGGGCGTCGGGGTTCTCAAGCACGAAATTGGCCATGATGTCGGATTCCTCGGCATCGAACACACGAATCCATGTGAAACCCTCGATGTCGATCGGTTCCCGGCTGGCATAGGTCGCTGCCATGCCGGAAACCTCGCGTGCAAGCTGGGCGAGGCTCATTGGTGCTACTGCCTCGACTTCAGCACGCTCGCCTTCGTCGGGTTGAGCCCCTTCAGCATTTGCCGCATCCGCCCCAGCATCAGCCGCGCCCTGCACCGGTCCGGCGTCCGCGGCATCGGCCGGCTTTTCATCGCCGGCGGCCGCATCACCGGATCCGGCTGCCGCCGCCTGTCCTGTTGCAGCTGCAACGGCAGCGTCATCGGCCGCATCTGCAGGCGCATTTTGTGCATCGGCAGCGGCTTCCAGCTTTCCGGCATCCTTTTTTTGCTTTCCCACGTTTCAGCCCTCCATCAACCGTGAACGCAGCGCATAACCTTCCAACGGCCAGATCTGGCGCACGGCATCCTCGAAGGCGAACTGCTCGCCCAGCTCGGCGTTGAAGTTCTCCGGATCGGCCGGCGCGGCCTTGCCGATGACGATGAAACCGTTGCTCATCTTCAGAAAGCAAACCGTCATCGTCGGTTCGATCTCCGGGCGCAGGAACACGCGCTCGGCGATCTTATCCTTGATGCTTTCCAGCGAAACGCGGTTCGGCGTCTTCTGCACCGCCGCGCTGGCGGCGTCGGTAACCTGCAAGCTGTCCACTACTCTTCTCCTTGCGCCAGATCGTTGAAATCGTCGCCGACATGGCTGGCTTCCACGACGACGAGCTTGCCGCTCGCTTCCAGCCCGGCCAGCGCCTGGTCGAACTGTTTCTGTGCCTGGGCGTTGCCGCTGTTGTTGTCGCGGGCGAACAGGATCCATTCCACGCAAGGCAGATCGACCGGCGCGGAGCCGACGCCGGCCAGAGAGCCGGCCGCCCACACGCGCGCGCGGCCGCCCAGCGTGGCGGCGAAGCTCTGCGCGGTCTCGCGTCCTTCGGCGATGATCAGCGGCGCGGGCTCCTCCGTCATCCAGAACGGCTGCCCGGTCGGGCCGGTGGCGATTTCGATCACCGCGCCTTTCGCCTCGCCCCACATCAGCTTGGACACATCGACCGGCGCTTTCGCCGGCCGATAGGGATCAAGAAAGGTGACATGGCAGGCGGTGACGATGCCCAGCCGGTTGCGCATGGCTGAAAGCACTCCCGGATAAAGCGGCCCGGCCTGTTGCTTGAACGAGCGGCCGTTGCCGTCGCGGCCCCATACAGCGCCGCGCCACCATTCCACCGCCGGCGTCACCCGCGTGGAGAAGCCGGAAAGGTCGGGCACGGCCTCGAGGGCACAGTTGCGCGCCCCGAAATAGGCCCGCGCATGCGCCTCGGCCGTCGAGCCGTCGCCCAGCGCAAAGGAGCCATAGGGCACTTCGATGTGCCCTACCCGGCCCGGCTTCGCGTGGAACAGCCGGTCGGCTTCCGCCAGCTTTTCGCGCCGGCGTCTTTCGTCCTGGCGGGCGCGGGCCTCGGCGCGCTGATGCACAACCTTGCGCATGGCGTCCCGGTCGGCCCGGCTCATGGTGCGAAGCCCGAGGAAATCGCGCGCCCACACCAGCGCGCCCTTCGTATCGGTGCCCTGCACATAGGCGATCAGCCGGATGACATCGCCCTTGTCGCCGCTGCGCCAGTCCTTCCAGGCGCCAGCCACGCCGCCGCGCATGCGGATCTTCAGCGTGGGGTTGCGGCCCTGCCGATAATCGTTGGTCACCGGGTTGAACGACACCCACTGGCCGCCCTCATTGCGGCCGTTCGGCAGCAGCACGCGACACAGATCCTCGATCCGGCCCTGCAGCTCCGATTTGATGATGTCGAGATCGCCGCCGGTCACAGCAGCATCCCCTGCGGCGATTTCAACGGCACAACGGCTGCATCGAGCATCCATTTCGCCGGCGGCACCGCTTCCCCGCCGGGCTTCCACTCGAAGAAATAGAGCTTGCCGGCACTGGGTATGAACTGGATAGGATAAGCATCGCTGACGAGAAGGCCTTTCGGGCCGAAAAACCATGGGCTGTCGCACTTCCGGACAATGCCGAGCATGCGGCCGATTCCAACGATGCCGCCACGCTGGAGCTCGGCCGCCGGCGGGCACTCGAAGCCCATATCTTCGATGAAGTCGCGACCGTCTTCATATTCGGCCCGCGTCATGCCCTTGCTGGCATGGATGCAGAAAAAGCCGATATGCTGACGCTGCGGTGTGATGACGCGCCACGAGCGGTTTTCGACTGGCTTCCAGCCCATCGCCAGCGCATGCGCCCAGGGCTGTCGAACCGAAAGCGCGAGCCGTGGCAGGAGTGCGTCGGCCAGGCTGCCGGTATGCAGTGTCGGCATCATAGCAGCGCCTCCATGTGCCGGCGTACGTCACCGATCGAGCCGGGCTTTGCGCGTTCCATCGCCATGTTGCACCGCACGGCTTCCACCGAAAGCGCATGGCGCTTGCCCTGCGCTTCCATGAGTTTCACGGCCTTGTGCGTCTTCGGCAGGTCGCTGCACCCGCCGAACCGCAGCCAGTCGTCGGGCCGGGTGAGCGTGCGGCGGCTTTTCGGAATCCAGATCGTGCGGCAATGGCCCCAGTCATGGGGCGGATTGGTCAGCCACACGAACCATTTGTAGGCCGTGGCGGTCGAGCCGTTGATGACCCAGCGGCCCTTGTGCATGGGGATGCGCTCGACCGAAACGCCCATGAGCTGGGGCGGACGCGGGAAATACAGCCGCTCGAAACGCTCCTCGCCTTCCTCGAAAGAGTTGCGCACCAGCACGGCGACACCACGCCGGGAGCGCTGCAAGGCCAGCTCGACGAACTCGGCCGCGAGGTTGAACGGCGGATTGGTGATGATCCATGATGGATCGGCCGGAGAAAACCGCCCATTCAGCAGCGGCCACCAGTCCGGATGCGTGAAATCGGCGATCTCGCCATAGCCGTAGTCGTGAATATCGGATCCGCCAACGTGGTCGAAATAATCCGCCAGCGCTTCCGCCATGTGGCCTTCGCCGCAGGCCGGATCATAGGCGGAAACCCGGAACCGATCCGGCCACGGCCACACGGCCGGCATGACATGTTCGCAGAAGGCACGCGTGGCCCAGGGCGGCGTCGGGAAAAAGTCGAGGCTGTCGGCCGGCTCGATCCGCCGCGCCATCACAGCCGTGGAGGTGTTCGGAGCCGTCATGGCCCGGCTCCGGCATCATCGAGCGCAATATCGCCGGCCGGCTGTTCGGCCAGCCTTGGCCAGCTACGTGGGTTCAGCAGGAATTCGCCCAGTACGAGCTGGCATTCCCAGCAGAGCAGATAGCGGGCGTTGACCTCCTTTTTATAGTGGTTGCGCGGAAAGTGATAGAATTCGCGCGCATCGACATCGATGTCCCGCCACCGCTCGGGCGGCGAATTTCGGTTGCAAACGTGTTCATCTTCGCAGGCATCGCAGGTGAAAACATACTGTCTCGCCATCACACGATCCCCAGCGCGGCCTTGTACAGGTCGAGAATGCTCTCTTCCTCCTGCCGTTGCGCGCTATCCATCGCGCGCAATTTGATGCACGATTTCATAGCCTTGGTGTCGAAACCTCGGCCTTTGGCTTCGCTGAAAACATCGGCGATGTCCTTGCCGAGGTCCTTGCGCTCTTCATGCAGGCGCTCGATCCGCTCGATAAAAGCGCGCAGCTCGCCGGCGGCAACCGTCTGGCTGGTGTCGGGAATGTCGTTAGTGGACATGGGGCTTGCCCTCCCCCATCACCTGCACCGCCGCCTGCAGCTCACCTGAAATCTCCACGGCGCTGTCGAGATCTGCCGGACAGGCAAGAGCGAACAATTCGCCCTCGCGCAAAAGCTGGATCTGAACCCCGCCGCAGCACTCGCAGTTGGCGACACGGATTTCGTCCGCGTAGGTCACCTTGCTCATGAAAACACCTCTTCGAGCTGCCGGCACACGCGCCGGATTTCCGGATCGTCGTCGTCTTCGAGATCCTTGATGGCGTTGGAGACGGCCTGTTTCGTCACGCCGGCGGCGCGGGCCACTTCGGTAACGCGGAACCCGAGCATGCCGTTGGCGATCCAGTAGGCCAGCCGGCGCACCCGCGCCGCCGCCAGCCAGTCCTTGTCCGCCGTGGCCTTGCGCGAGGGGTCCGCCGCAAGCGCCGCGCGGGCATTGGCCTGAAGGTGGAGAGCGGCAATCACCATGGCCGCCTTGTAGGCGGAGTGGATCGCCAGCTCGCGCACCTCGCCGTCATAGGCAAGATGGAAGCGGGAGAGCGCCGCGTTCAGCTTCGCCAGCGTGTCGGGCCGCATTGTCCCGCGCTCGAGACCGTCATAGTAGGTCTGGCGGCCGATGCCGGCCTGCGCGCAAAGGCTAGTCACCGGGATCTTCATCACGGCCCGCCTGTTGTCGATCGTCGTCATGTCCGGCGTCTCGCTCATCAAGGTCCCCATGCCTGAAAGCCCCGGCGTGGTGCGCGACGCGGAACAGAACCGCCACCGAGGCCGAAAGAATGCGCGCCAGGCCGGGCGTGGTCAGCGCCCGCCGGTCGCCGGAAAGGCAGGCCCGCGACAGCGCGGCCGCCTCCCCTATGCTGAAAGAGAATTCGGAAACCGCCTGCTCTTCACCGCCCGCCTTGAGGGCAACGCAGATGGTTTCGAGGTCGTCGAGCACGCCGGCCACGCGCCGCGCCCCCTCGCCTCCGGCAAGGTCGGGCACTTCGACGTGGACGGTGAGCCGGTTCATTACCGTGATACCGCCAGCAGAGCGGCCGGGCTGGCGCTCGAGGAAAGCCGCTCATGCTCGGCCGCAAGATGCCGGCGCACCGTCGGCGGTCCCATATCCTCGAGACTCTGCAGATCCACCTTCGTGCGGATCAGCTCTTCCGCGCGCCGGCGCAAATATCCTGGCACCCATGGTTCAGCCATCGGCCTGTTCCTTTTCTGCGATGAGTTCGTCGAGCGCTTTGGAAAGACGCATCAGCGTGCGGACGGTCGGCCCCTGTTTCGAGGGCTTCTTCAGGCGGGAATAGTCCTGCTCACGCATACCCGCGCGGTGGGCGAGAACCTTCTGCGAGACGCCAATCCCGCGTCGGGCCGCTTCGATTTCCTTGAACTGCCGCACTGCGAATCACCCTGTTGTCGATTCGCTCATTGTGATAAGCAAGTTTGCTTATCTTGCAAGTGTGGTTCAGTAAGCGTGTTAGCGAGTACACAAACTATCGTGCGCCTCATGATCGAGAAGCACGACAGCAAAGAATGGCTGCGGGCCGTGGCCCAACATATGAACCAGTCCCTTTCGGAACTGGCGCTCAACTCCGGCTTGGCTGCATCGACGCTCACCCGCTTCATGAACGACCGATCCGGCAAGCTGACGGTCACGGACCGAACGCTGGATGCCGTCGCGCGCTACACGGGCGTTCCCAAGAACGTGCTTCCGGGCCAGAGAAGCCTGCCCGGCTTCGGGGAGAGTGAAGTGGTGCCCTTTGAAGCGGGCAACCTCGAAGCGCCTCCGGAATGGGTGAAGACAGCCGTTGCCGCGCACAAGGGCAACCGCAACGGCGTCGATGCCTGGGTGATGAAGGGCTGGGCGCTTGACCTTCTTGGTATCCTGCCCGGCGACATCATTATGATTGACCAGAACCGCCGCCCGAAGGCCGGGGATATTGTTTGCGCGCAGCTGCGGGATCTCGCCACCGGCCGCGCCGAGACCGTCATGCGGCGGTATGAACCACCCTTCCTGTTAAGCCACTCTGCCAAGACCGGACCGAGCCGCCCCGAGCAGGTTGATGACGACCGCGTTATCATCATCGGCGTCGAGGTCGGCGTTATTCGTCCCCGCAATTGACAAACCGGACAACGTAAGTCGCACGATCAGGCCGCCATCGCGGTTGACAAACCGTGCCCGGTTTCCGCCTCCACGCATTTGACAATCCGTACACGCTGCGCACCGTCGCGCGGTGGACAAACCGTGCCCGGTTTTGAACGCCGGGCATTTGACAAATCGGACATCCGTAGAAGCGAATTTGATCCGGCATCGGATATGCGTGATTTGCGCTTATAAGCGTTTTTGCGCGCGCCTACTTGCGCAATATGCAAATTTGCTTATCTTGTAAGCGAATCTTTGAAGGGGTTCGCGATGCTCACCAACGAAACAGCCTGCCTTGAAGAAGTCGCTGCTGCGATCGGGAAGCGCCCGTCATGGCTCAAGCGGCATTGGCGTCGGTTTCATGAGCAGACCGGGTTCCCGCGCAAGATTCCGGCGGGCGATGTGTGGCCCCGCCGTGCGGTGGAAGCGTGGCTGCGTACGGGCGGGCAGTTCGCTGTCCAGCCGATGGCCGACAACCAGAACGACGGCGCGGCCGACATGGTGTCGGCCGCCGCTGCCTCCCTTCTCGCACGATATGGAGCAAAGCCACGATATGGAGCAAAGCAATGACAGCCATGTCATTCGTTTCCGAACGCGAGCCGGCCGGACAGGTGGACCCGCGCCAGCTGACAAGCGGCCAGCTCAAGGCGCTGGAGATCTGCGCCACCTACCGCCTCACCCGCGTCAAGCACGGCTGGCGCGCGCCCGGTTCGCCGCTCATCACCTTACCGACAGCCCAGCGCCTCGGCGCGCTGCGCCTGGTCATTCGCCGCGACTACAACGGCAAGCCCCGCCTCGAGGTCACCGGCGCCGGCCGCAACACGCTGGCCGTCGCCGACCAGCGCAGGCAGCGGAGGGCAGTGCATTGACCCCGAAGATGCTGCAGGCACTGAGCGAAGCAGCGCAGAACAATCTCTCCGGCGGCTTGCATCGCTCGAATGCTGGCTGGGCGTCGAAAAGATCTATCGCCCACTGGCACAATTTCCGCACGGTCGAGGCTCTGGTCGCTCGCGGCTATCTGGAGATCTGGGGCGGCGGCTGCGGCGTCAAGCCATATGCCTGCATCACCACAGCCGGCACCCTTGCATTGAAGGATCTGGGCTACGGGTCGGACGGTCAAAAGGATTGCGCAGCATGAAGAAGCCCGAAACCACGGAACGCCTGCTGTATCTGATCGGCTTTGTGCAGGGTGCGCTTGATCATGCCGAGGCCGAATGCGGCCCGCAGCCGCAGTTCGGTGCAGGCTTCGAGGCGCGCAACGCATGGTGGCACAAGCGCGAGGAAGCATTCGAGCACGCTCGGAACCGCATCATCGAGGAAGGCGGATCGTTCATGTACAGCCCTCCTGATGGCCACGCCATCCGGCTCGCCGGCATCCGCTCGAGTTCAACGGGCGGCTGGGCTGGTGCATTCAACAACTGGATCAGGGCGGCAGAGAAGCGTGTCGCGGAACAGACAGCGGCAAGCCATGAGCGCGCTTGATCTGATCCTGATTGGCGCAGCTGGAGCGGCCGTTTTTCTTATCTCCCTGTCTCTCTGCGCCGTGTGGCTGGCGCTGCCGCGCCCCCGCAACTTCGGCCATTTCGGCCTGCGCCGCGATCGTTAACAGCATTCCGGCCGCCTGTTTCCCCCAAACATGCCCAGGGCGGCCGGCCAGCCGGCGGGATGGCTTCCCCTCTCCGCCATCCCGCCGGCGATCTTTTGACAAAACCGGCAGTTCGATTCACCTTGTCGGCCTGCCGGCCAGCGTAACCGGAGTAAGCCATGCCCAAAGTCTCACCGCATCCGCATGTTTCATGGCGCGACGGCCGCCCGCGCTTCCAACCCGGCACGGAGCTGCGGGCGCAGGGCATGAAGGGCACGGACCTGCGCTGGCCGCAAACGCCACCGGACGGCTGGAACATCACGAAGCTGGAGCCGGGCGACCGCAATGAAGGCCGCTGGTATTCGAAGGGCGAAGCCGTCGACTGGTCGGCCGCCTTCGTGAAAAAGCTGGCCGCCCGCAAGCGCCCGCCGCGTGCGACGCCTGCAAAGCCCGTGGTCGCGCGTCCGGCCGGCAAAGCGCCTTCCCTCTACACGCTGGAACGCCTGTTCGATGAATGGTTCCGCTCCACCAAGTTTCAGGTGCCGGCGGATCCGCTGGAGCGTCGCCGCCTGCGCGCCGCCCGCGTCGTCTATGCCGACAACACCATTGCCGACTATCGCGCAAAGGCTGCGGTGCTGGAAGCGTTCGACCCCAGCCTGTGGGCGTCGCCGGTCGATGCGCTGTCGCAGCCTGTGCTGTTCGGCGTCTATGAAGAGCTGCTGGCCACGCGCGGGCTGGCCACGGCACGGGGCGTCATCGCCACGCTTTCGGTGGCGCTGTCATGGGGCAAGCGGCGTGGCCGCTTCACCTTCCGGGAGAACATGGGGATCAACCCGGCCGCGGATCTCGGCATGTCCACGCCGCCGCCGCGCGTCCGCTTCGCCACCCGCCCGGAGATCGAGGCGCTGATCGCCGTCGCCGATCGCATCGGCGAACCGGAGATCGGCGATTCCATCATGCTCGGCCTGTGGACCGGCCAGCGCCAGGCCGACCGGCTCGAGCTCGAGGACAACGGCCTGATGCGCGGCCGCCGCATATTCAGGCAGGCGAAGACCGGCGCGATCGTCGCCGTGCTCGAGGCGCCCGAGCTGGAGCGCCGGCTTGCCGCCTCGGCCGAGCGCCGGCGGCCCGCCAAGGCCGAAGCCCTGATGGCCGCCAGCCCGCAGGAGCGTCAGATCATCGAGCGGCGCTTCCGCCGCGTCATCCTCAACGAGCTGGTCGACAGGCGCGCCGGCATGGGCAACAGGCAGTCATGGAGCCCGTTTGAGCGCGGCTATTACAGCCACCGCTTTGCGCGCCTGCGCTCCTATGCCGTTGCCGGCATATTGGACGTGGCGGCCACGGCCGGGGCCGGCCGCGCCGTCTGGATCGTGAAGCCCTGCCCTTCCCTCGAGGACTTCAACGACGCCGATCTGCGCGACACGGCCGTGACGTGGATGGCGCTCGCCGGTGCGACGATACCGGAAATCATTTCCGTGACCGGCCACACGGCCGCCAGCGCCAACACCATCCTCAAGCACTATCTGGCCCAGCATCCGGAAATGGCGGATGCCGCGATCGGCAAGATGATGGCATGGTTCGACGCCGGCGGCGAAACGGAGATCGGCCTCTAGGGAAATATCTTTCCGACTAGAAAACCGATCAATAGAAAGTTCGCTATGAAAAGGCCCAGCAACCACTGCCGGGCCTTTTCAGCATCTGCACTCACCGTCGCGATAACGATGTTTGCGACGACAAAGTATCCGATCGCAAATATGCTCCCCAGCATAATCGCCAGTACCTGCAACACGTCAATCACCCCTCCAAATGTTAACCCTGCAAGTATGTCTGCGGATCTCTCCACCGCAGCCTTACGCGTCACCCTCACCTTTCGTCAGCCACCAGAAAGGTGGCGTCAATGGGTAAGGGGTTCTGTCAGTGAGTGCATACAAAATTGATCAGCATATCGGCGAATCGAAAGAGCTTCTGCAGGCTTTGATTTTTATAGCCGAGCAGACTGAGAGCGAGCAGCACGAGCTGCTACGGCATTCAACCGTGGCGCTGTGCTGGTGCATCATAGACAAGCTGCGATGTGCGCTTCGTGAGCTTCCTGACAAGTCCTGACCTGGCGTCAGGAACAGGTGGCGAACGCCGTGCGACAAAACTTTTGTCGCACGGCTGGTTTTGTCGCACAGGTTCCCCTTGCGTTCTCGCAAGCGAAAACCCCAATTCATGGGAAATTTCAATTGGTTGTCGATGGTGAGCCGGGAGGGGATCGAACCCTCGACCACATGATTAAAAGTCACGTGCTCTACCGCTGAGCTACCGGCCCATCCAGAGGCGGGGAGGAACATGATTCCTGTCGTTGAAACCACTTGCAGGGCCAGCCAGGCCGGCGATCTTCTTGCGCGCGGTTTCGCAGAGTTGCCCGCCGCGAAATTGCGCCGGAACATAGGGAGCGAGGCCGGGCCGGTCAACCGGAAAAAGCGCCTGTTCCCGTGGTTTCCCGATTAACTGCAAAGTAGCGGGAACAATGGGGAAACCGGACACAGGACATCCTCATCGCGCATGCATAAATTGCCATGCTGGAACATTTCTGCCCTGAAGCTATTGTATCCCCAAAGGGACCAGATCGCAGTTCAGGAGAACATGATGAAACGCATTGTCGCAGGCTTGCTCGCATCGGCGATATCGCTGTCCTTTATGGCTGCCGACATATCGATGGCCAACGCGGCGCCGATATATGTCCCTGCCCAGGTTCAATCTTCTGTGAACGATGTGCAGCAGGTTGACCATCGACCGGGACATCACGTGCGCCCCAAATACAGGCGCCCCGACCGGCGACACGTCGATCGTCGCGATTTCAACCGGCATGAATTTCGCCGTCATCCGCACGGGAGCGTATACTGGCGCGGTCACCGCGGTTATCGGGAGCCGAGGCCGGGCTATCGCCGGCATGGCGACTACTGGTTCCCGCTTGCTGCATTCGCAACCGGCATGATCATCAGTGGCGCTATCGCCAACAGCGCGCCTCCGCCCCCGGCCTATAGCGGCGGGAACGCCCATGTGAACTGGTGCTATAACCGCTATCGCAGCTACAGGGCGTCCGACAACACGTTTCAGCCCTATAACGGGCCGCGCAAACAGTGCATCTCGCCATACTACTAAGAAAAATGAGAAAGCCCGCGAAATTCACGGGCTTTCTCGTTCTATATCAACTGGTTGCAGGATCTTTTCCAGATTTTGAATCAACGATTTCGGCTGCGTCCTGCATCCACTGGCCGGGCCGTTAAAGCAGTTCCTAATTTGAGAGAATCGTAGGATTCCCAAGGAAGGCGGTTTGTGATTCAAGATGCTGGCTGGATTGGAGGCCAGCATCTGATGACGCGAGCGCTTTCAAA
>NZ_SNZF01000009.1 GCF_004363725.1 Aquamicrobium defluvii
GCCGCCCCTTGACCAAAACCTAAGACCCAAACCATACATGAAGGCGGGTCACTTCTCGGCGAAAATCCCGGGTCAGCTCTCAGCGGAAATCAACAGCAACGGGAACTGATGGAGCGTTTACGTTGGTCAGCATGTGTTCCTAGTCGGCTGGCGGCCAAAGCAAGGAACAAAGCAAGAACTAAAATGTCAAGGTCATTGTGATTGACTCCACAACAAGCTCTCAAAGCTAAAGCCAGGGAGTTCGAATGAGTCGCACCCGACCGGGCTGCGCAACCCTGACCAGCTTACGCCCGGTCGGGTGCTTGCGTAGCGTTTCTGGCTATGAGCGATGAACGGCAGACTGCAACACTGAGACCGCCGTTTACCGGGATACTGCCGAATAGGATAAGCTGCGGCTTGGGGGAAAAAAAGCAACAGCTCCGAAACCGCCTCCGTGTTCCATAATCTATCTTATGCGACTTTCATGGATGCCCTATATGGGACATCGTCTGCGGAATTTTCTGTGCTTTGGTACGACGTCAGCGAACGACAACAGGCACAGCGTCGCCTATGATCCTTATGAAGTCCCACCTGCCACTGCCACTCCAACCCGGTCTGCAACTTCATTTCCGTTTGTGGCAATCTGTCATCAGACAGCGAATGGCGTGACGCTGCGTCAGCGCTCTGCGCTTTCCCGCCGCCATGCCGACATCGGGACGACTACGGCTGGCGCTTATCGCCCCAGCCAGCGTTCGTAGTCGGAAACCAGAAGATGAACCGGCTCGACATCCTCCTCGATGTCCGAGAAGCGACCTATCGGGTCACGGAAGATGTTGTCAGTGAGATCGTCGTTCACCGTTGAAACTTCGCCGATCAGAACGTCGCCACCCTCGCCCCAGAACGCATGCCAGACGCCAGGTAGCAGAGTCACGCTTTCACCCGGGTCGAGCTTCAGAAGTCCTCCGGCTGGAAGCCTGCGCATGGTGCCGTCGACAGGAACCGACACCTCGGCGCGGGGATCGATTCCGCCGTCACCGTCCGGCATGAACAGCTCCAGCACCAGCTTGCCGCCGCCACGATTGATGATGTCCTCCGCCTTGATGACATGGCGATGCATGGGCGAGAGCTGATTCTTGCGAGAGATCATGATCTTCTCGGCATAGAGCATGCCGGCGCCCTTCTTCATGTCCTCGAAACGGCCATTGCGGACCGTGAAGAGGAAGAGCCCGAGCTCGTCGAACTTCCCCTGCCCGTAATCGGTGATGTCCCAGCCCAGCCGTGCATTGAAGACACCGGCGGATTCTGTTCCGCGCCGTTGCATTTCTGCGGGCGACCAATAGGCGAAAGGCGGCATGACATAGCCGAACGATCGGATAAAGGCGTCTCCCTCGCGGATGATCTCGTTCACTCTCGAGCGCTTCATGATCCCTCCCGCCCGTGTTTCAACCAGCCGTTCGTCCGAAGGTCAGCGTGCACCCCGTGCCGCCAGCTTGCGCATCGACGCGATCCGCCGGCGGCGGATCTCGGTGCGCATCGCCATCATGTGCAATGCGAAGAACAGCAGTGTGAAACCGACCGCCATAACCAGAAGCGGGCGGAGCAGGCTGCCGTCGATGGTCGGACCGTCCATGCGGAACACGGAAGCCGGCTGATGCAGCGTGTTCCACCAGTCCACGGAGAACTTGATGATCGGTATGTTGACGAAGCCGATCAGGGTGATGATCGCGGCAGCCCATGCAGCCTTGCCGGTGTCTTCCAGCGCGCGCGTAAGGGCAATTATGCCCAGATACATGAGAAAAAGCACGAAAACCGAGGTGAGGCGGGCGTCCCACACCCACCAGGTTCCCCACATGGGCTTGCCCCAGATCGAGCCGGTAACCAGCGCCAGAGCGGTGAAGCAGGCCCCGATGGGAGCTGCCGATTTCAGAGATACGTCCGCCAGCGGATGCCGCCACACCAGCGTGCCGAGCGCTGCGGCGGCCATCACCGCGTAACACATCATCGACAGCCACGCGAACGGCACATGAATGTACATGATGCGCACGGTGCTGCCCTGCTGGTAATCCTCCGGAGCGCTGAAGCTCATATAGAGCCCTGCTGCGAGGATCAGGCAGGCCGCGCCCGCAAGCCACGGAACGACCTTGTCGGCGAAGCCGACAAACCGGGTTGGATTGGCAAGGTCCAGCCAGCTGGACAGGCGGGTGCGGGAAACGGTCATGACAAACTACATAACCTTGCACCCCGCCGCGAAGCAACAGCCTGCGATGGCTGGCGGGGCGCGCCTTATGCCGCGGCGTTGTCTTCCACTGCGGAAATGCGCGACAGGCGGCGAACGTCTTCGTCGTTGAGAAGCCCGCCGGCGCGCAGCAGAGCCGCAAAACGTCCGTTGCGCAGGGAGAGCTCGGCAAAGCCGCCCATTTCGATCACCCTGCCCTTGTCCATGAACACCACAAGATCGGCGTCGCGAACGGTGGTGAGGCGGTGCGCGATGATGAATGTGGTGCGTCCGCGGCGCAGCTCGTCGATGGCCTGTTTCACCCGTTCCTCGGTCTCGACATCGAGCGCGCTCGTCGCTTCGTCGAGAACGAGTATCGGCGCATTCTTCAGGACAGCGCGGGCAATGGCGATGCGCTGGCGCTCGCCGCCGGAAAGCTGTCCGCCGCGCTCGCCGACGACCGTGTCATAGCCCTCGCCCTTCGAAAGAATGAAGTCCTGTGCGGCGGCGGCGCGGGCGGCGGCATGTATCTCTTCATAGGTCGCGTCCGCCCGCCCGATGCGGATGTTGTCCTCGATGGAACGGTTGAGCAGACCGGCATCCTGGAACACGGTGGCGATGCAGTTGCGCACAGAACGGGCCGTCACGGTGCGTGTGTCGACCCCGTCGATGAGAATCCGGCCGTGCTGGGGCGTAAAGACGCGCTGGAGAAGATTGATAAGCGTGGTCTTGCCGGCGCCGGTCGGCCCGACGATGGCGACAGTCTGCCCGGCGGCGACCTCGAAGGAAACCTCGTCCAGCCCCTGGCCCGAGTTCGGGAACTCGAAGCTGACCTTGTCGAACCGCACATGGCCGGTGACCTTGCCGATCTCGCGCAATCCGGCAGGCTCCCTGACCTCAAGGGCGGAGTCCTCCATCCGGTAGAACTCTTCGAGCTTCGCCCGCGCTTCCGATATCTGGTTGACGAAAGTGGACACCTGGTCGAGCCGGGCGATCAGCAGGGCCGCAAAACCGGTGAAGGCAATGACGTCGCCGATGCGCAACTGACCCTGCATGACCAGATAGGAGCCGATCAGCAGAACGACCATCATCGAAATGGTGGAGGACAGGCGATGCATGGCGCTGGCCAGGGCCCACCAGTCGAGCACCGGATACTGCGCATCCAGCAATTCGCCGACGAAACGCTTCAAGGCTGCCGTCTCATGTCCGATCCGGTTGTAGCTCTGAAGCACCGCGACGTTGCTGACGGAGTCCGATACATGCGCGAAGACTTTATGGTAGTGGCGCTCCACATTCGCCTGCCCGTCCCGCGTCTTGCGCATGACCAGACGGCCGACGGCGAAGTAGACGACGCCCAGCATCAGCAGCACGATCGACATGCGAAGATCGAGCGTCAGAGCGGTCGGGACGAGCAGCATGAGGGCCACGGCGGTGGAAAGGTGCTGGCGCATGAACTCCAGCCACAGCGTGAAAAGGGTTTCCACCGCACGCAGAAGCGTATGCAGGGAGTTGGAGGTGCCGCGCATATGATGCCAGGCGAGCGGCATGTTGATGACACGCTCGAACGACTGCGACAGGACCTCGCCGCGCAGTTTGTGGGCGAAGCGATCCGCTCCGCGCGCCACCAGCACAAAGGCGATGATGTTGAAGACGCCGAGCCCGGCCCAGACAACGAGCGGCGGAACCACGTTCACGCGCTCCGAAATCGCGTCGATGACCCGCCCGAACATGATCGGCTCGAGAATAGCCACCATGGCGAGGGTGACATTCGCGCCGCAGATCAGCGCGACCCGCTTCCTGTCGGCGGCCAGATAGCCGAGCGCTCTCCAGTAGACTTGCAGAAGGGACACTCGATTACTCCGCGAAACCGTTCATTGTGCAATGCACCATATCTGGAAACGTATGAAGAGACGCGAGCCAGAACAATGCTCACTTACAGCGTCAGTTCCCCTCATGCGAACAAAACATGGCTACGGGCGGAAATCTGCCGTGATCGGCTAACGGTTTGAGTTGAAAGGCAAAATGACCATCGTAAGGCAAAATTGCGGCAATCCCGAAAAGGACTGCCGCAATTTTAGCGGGAAACGACAGGACGAAGGCACATCGGCGGTCCTTTGCCGCCTTTTATCGCTTTCTGGCCGGGCTGGCGCGGCCGCCTGCACCGTTAGCCGGCAATGTCACCACGACATCTGTTTCACCTGTTTCCAGGCGGAACGAGGCACCCTTCACTTTTTTGCCATTCACTGCCAGCACCGCCGTGGATGTACCTGCGCCGCGCTGCACCCGGATGGTCTGCCTTCCACCGCCGAGGGAAAGCCTTGCCGTATAGCCATCCCAGTGAGAGGGAATGCGCGGATTGATCTCGATCGCATCGCCACGCCTGCGGATTCCGAGTATCGCCTCCACGGCGGCACGGTAGAGCCAGCCCGCGGAGCCCGTATACCATGTCCAGCCGCCGCGGCCGGCCTTGTCGGCCGCATACACATCGGCGGCGACCACATAGGGCTCGACGCGGTAGTGCTCGGCGGATGCTTCGTCCAGCGCGTGGTTGACAGGGTTGAGCATGGAGAAGCACCGATAGGCTTCGTCCACGCGCCCCATCTCGGCCAGGGCAATGACGAACCACGTGGCCGCGTGCGTATACTGGCCGCCATTCTCGCGCACGCCGGGCGGATAGCTCTTGATGTAGCCGGGGTCTTTCTCCCAGTCGGCAAAAGGCGGCGTGAACAGCTTGAGAATCCTGTTCCCTTCGTCGACGAGCATTTCGCCCGCACTGTCCATCGCCGTACGTGAGCGGGCGGGATCGCCCTCGCCTGACAACACGCTCCACGACTGGGCTATCGAGTCGATCTGGCACTCCTGCGACTCGCGGGAACCAAGCGGGGTTCCGTCGTCGAAAGTGCCGCGCCGGTACCATTGGCCGTCCCATGCGCTGTTCTCCAGCGCGCGCTTGAGCACGGCGGCATGGGCCTGCCATGCCTTCATGCGCCTGGCGTCGCCCTGAGCCTTTGCGAAAGGTTCGAAATCGGCAAGCGTCCTGAGCAGGAACCAGCCCAGCCACACGCTTTCGCCCCTGCCCTCATCGCCAACGCTGTTCATACCGTCATTCCAGTCGCCACCGAGAATGAGCGGCAGTCCGCCGGGACTGCTGCGCCTGACGGCAAGATCGAGCGCCCGCGCGCAGTGTTCATACAGCGACGCGCTCTCGCCGGAGGTTTCGGGCAGGAAGAAGGCGTCATGCTCGTGATCGCCGAGTTTCTCGCCCTGGATGAAGGGCAGCTTCTCGTCGAGGATTTTCCGGTCGCCCGTCACCTCCACGTAATGGGCGACGGCATGAGCCAGCCAGACCACGTCATCCGAGATGATGGTGCGCACGCCCGCTCCCGTGCGCGGCAGCCACCAGTGCTGCACATCGCCTTCGGGAAACTGACGCCCGGCTGCGTTCAGTATCTGGGCACGCGCAAGGCCCGGATCGTGCGCGAGCAGAGCCAGCGTGTCTTGCAACTGGTCGCGGAACCCGAAGGCGCCGCTTGCCTGATAGAAGGCAGAGCGGGCACGGATACGGCAGGCCAGGCTCTGGTACGGCAGCCAGTGATTGACCATGAAATCGAGCGTCTTGTCCGGCGTCTCGACCTGAATTGTATCGAGGAAACCACGCCATTCTCTCTCCGCCCCGGCAAGGCGCTCGTCGAAATCGATCGCACGGTGCCGCTCGATGAGAGCCGAGGCTTCGATCATGCTTTCCGCATCGCCAAGAAGCCATAGCAGGGTGGTTTCGCGGTTTGCCGGAATCTCGACATCGCGCGCCAGCGCGGCACAGGGATCGTCACCGGCCTCGACGCGACCCGAGAGCACAGTCCCGGCCAGAACAGCCTGGGGTCGTTCGCTGGAGCCCCCTTGTCCGATGAATTCCTCGCGATGTGCAGTTACAGAATCGGGGCGGTCATCCGAGGCGAGAAAAGCCGCCCGGCCGCCAAAATCGAGATTGTAAGGGTTGGTGGCGAGCAGCGCGCCCGTTTTCTCGTCCTGCGACGGTATGATTGTTCCAGCTGTTCGGGAGCGGTGTGAGCCGAGAACCCACTCGGCATAGGCATAGACCCGAAGCCGGGCGACGGAAGCACCGGAGTTGCGAATACGCAGCCGCGACACTTTCACGGGATCGGCAGGGTCCACGATATGCGTCAGTTCCATTTCAATGGCGCCGCGCCGTGCACGGAACGTGGAAAATCCCTGCCCGTGAACGGCTTCATAGGAAACCGCCGCATCGCGCACCACCGCGGCGACCGGGGAAAAGCTGGCGCCGCTGTCGAGATCGTGGATGTAGATGCCCTCGCCCGGACGGTTGACCACCGGGTCGTTCGACCAGGGCGTGAGCTGGTAGTCGCGGCTGTTGCGGCTCCAGGTGAACCCTGCGCCTTCCGCCGATGTGTGGAAGCCGAAGCTTTCGTTGGAAACGACGTTGATCCACGGCTGGGGCGTTACCTTGCGGCCGGTCAGCCGGACGACATAGCGGCGCCCGTCTTCTTCGAAGCCACCAAATCCGTTCCAGTTGGAAAGCCCCTTGCCATCGGCGGATTTGTACTTTGCCGGTGCTGCTGCCGCGACAGGCACCTCCGCGCCACGAGGCGGCGGGGTTGTCCGGGCGATGCCGTTCGCGGTTTCGCGCGCCTGCAAGGCCGTTATCTCGGCGCGCTCGATCTGGTCGCTGATCGTACCGTTGCGCGTGTGGAGCACCACGCGCGCCGACGTCAGCAGGGTGCGATAGGTCGGCTCGTCCATGAGATCGCGGCGCACGGCGAATATATGCTGGCGCGGCCCCAGTTCCGAACCGCGCAAACGGGCGTTTTCGCAAAGGTAGTCGATAGCCTGCTGCAAATCCTGCACATATGAGGAGGATTGCTCGTTGACGATGACCAGGTCCACGGTAAGGCCGCGCGCCCGCATATATTCCTGATAGCGAAGGCCCTGCGCGACGATTTCAAGGTCGGCCAGATCGTCGATACGAATAGCGAAGATCGGATAATCCCCGGAAATGCTCGTCGGCCACAGGCTTGACTGTTTGCCGAGGCCGCTCGCAATCGATTCCGAAGGCAGCCGCAGGTTCGGATCGGGGTAGATCAGATAGCGCGCAAGGCTCTGTCCTGTCGCCGCATCTGCCAGCGACAATCCGAGATGGCGGGTCTGAACCTGCGAGCGGGTCCATGACAGCATCGCCTGACGGGCAAAGCTTTCGGGATGGTCGAGACGGTTGATGGCGTCATCGAGCTCCTCCCTGTTCGCCCCGACACAGGTCCAGAACGTCAGCGAAACCTTCTTGTTGGCCGGAACGCGCACCTTGCGCCGCAATGCGACGATCGGATCGAGCGTAAATCCGGCATGTCCCGCCAGCCGCGCACCCGGGGCCATGGCGGCCGGATCGGCAATCGTGCGCCCGCGGCCGATGAAAGCGCGGCGGTCGGTCTCCGCTTCGGTATCGCGGGCCAGACCGGTCGGGTCCGTGACGAAATGCACCGCGACAATATCGGGTTCGCGCTGGTCGCGCTTTCTCCTGCGGGCGAAGATCGCCCCGTTGTTGTCGGCAATTTCCGTCTCGACAAACATCTTCGAGAACGCGGGGTGGGCATTGTCCGAGGCTTCCGGAGCGAGGACCAGTTCCGCGAAGGAAGTCACCTCGATGTAACGGTCGCTCGATGCGTCGTTGTGGAGGGTTACGCGTCGTCCCTCGCCGTGGCCTTCCGAAATGACGATGCACTGCACCTCCGAGCGCAACGATTGCACGCTCTTGGCGAATGTGGCCTTGTCGTCCGAAAAATAGGTCTGCGCGACCTCTCCCGGTGCCTGCTTCGGTTCCACGGTTGCCGACCACCATTCGCCGCTGTCGACGTCCCGCAGGAAGATATAGGTGCCCATGCGATCCTCGACCGGATCGGGTTGCCAGCGTGTGATGGCAAGGTCGCCCCAGCGGCTGTAGCCCGATCCGGTCGCCGTAACCATCATGGAATAATGGCCGGTAGACATCAGGCTTGTCGCGCGCAGGGCCGTTGCCGGATCCGCGATGATGCGCGTATCGAGGCTCTGCGCCTCCTGCTCGTCGACAAGCGGACGTTCCTCCGCTTCCGTGCGCACGGTGTCGGCGGGAATTTCGCGGGGCGCCTTTTCCTGCAACAGGAGTTCGGCGGATTCGATCACCGGGTCGGAATGGAAGCGGTCCCGCAGCCGTCCTTCGTAGACCACATTCGCGACGGCCGCGATCGACATGCCGGAGTGGTGCGCGAAATAGCTCTGAACCACGGCATGGCCTGCACCTTCCGGGACACGCTGCGGAGTGAAATCCACGGCATCGTAGTAACCGTAGCGCCCGAGTGCCCCAATGCTCCTGAGCCGCTTCAGGTTTTCCACCGCCTCGCGCGGCATGAACTGCGCGGCCAGAATGGTCGCATAGGGTGCTATGACCAGGTTCTGCGCAAGTCCGCGCTTGAGACCGAGCCCCGGGACGCCGAAATTGGTGTACTGGTAAGTCAGTTCCCGGTCGCGGGCATTGTAGGCAGCTTCGGAAATTCCCCATGGCACGTTGCGTGAACGGCCATATTGCATCTGGCGCTTGATGACGAGATTGCTCGTCTGGTTGAGCAGGCTGCCCTGTGGCTCCTTCATCACCAGCGGAGGCATCAGGTACTCGAACATCGAGCCGGACCACGACATCAGCGCGCCCCGGAAACCTATCTCGACGATGGGCCGTCCAAGCTTGAACCAGTGCTCGGTCGGCAGATCGCCCTTGGCCACGGCAAACAGGGACGTCAGCCGGGCCTCGGATGCCAGGAGGTCGTAACAGGCTTCGTCAAGCTGGTGCTCTTCCACCCGGTAACCGATTGAAAGCAGCTTCCGCTCCGGGCGCATGAGGAATGAAAAATCCATCTCGAATGCGAAACGGCGCGCACGTTCGCGCAGTTTGAGCAGCCTCGTGCGCAATTCCTCGGCAGTGCGGTCGTCGCTGTGCGAGTCATGCAAATGGGCTTCGCATGTCGCTTCCAGACGAATTGCCCAGTCTGCCACCACCTCGGAGCGGCTGGAACCGACCTCGGCATGCATCGCCGCCGCCAGCTTGCGGATTTCTCCCGCCAGCACCGACAGATTGATCGTGCGGATGGACGCCATCTCGGGTTGTTCCTTGATGGTTTGCACCGCCCGGCGCATGCCGTCGAGCCGGTCGGCCAGACGCTGGCGCAGCGGCCGCAACTGGCGGCGGTCGTCCGGCAGTTCGTCCAGGCTTTCGTCGAGGATGGCGACCACGTCGAGCACGCCCTCGAAGTCGCCATGAAGATGGACCGAAGGCGCTTCCGCCCATTCGGCACAAGTGGCGGCAACGGCCACGAGATGACCGGCAAGGTTGCCGCTGTCGACGGCTGAAATGTAAAGCGGATGCAGCGGTTTGAGCGTTTTCGTGTCGTACCAGTTGAACAGATGGCCGCGCTCGCGCGGCATGTTCTCGATGGTCGAAAGCGTCGACTCGATGCGCGACACGGCATCGGCCATGCTGATCCAGCCGAAATCGCGCGCCGACACGACAGACAGAAGATAAACGCCGACATTGGTGGGCGACGTGCGCGGGGCCACCACAGGTGCCGGACTCTCCTGAAAATTATCCGGCGGCAGATGGTGGTGTTCTTCGGTAACGAAGGTTTCGTAATAGTGCCATGTACGGCGGGCCGCGATGCGCAGCGCATGCATGTCGCGCGGTGCCAGATGCAGCCGGTCCTCGGTTTCGGCCGAACGGCTGATAAGCCAGGCGAATGCCGGCGAACCGATCCAGAACAAAGCGAAGAAGAAGGCGACGAAGGCACCGGTGGAGTCTGCGAACACCGGAATGGCGAGCCCGACGACGCCTATGATCACCGCCCCGTACATGGCCGAATAATAGGATCCGAGATCGTTGGCCCCGCCCTTGTGCGCCTGCGATGCCGTGCGCCATTCGAGCAGATTCCTGCGGGATGCGAAAAGCCTGTAGATCGTGCGGATGATGGCGTCGCCCATCATCCACGCAGAGTGGGCCATCAGCACCACGCGCAGCGCCACCATGGCCGTTCCGAAGGCAATGTCGCGCGCCAGTGCGGAGAAATGTCCGCGTGGCGTCGAATCCCGGTTCCGGGGCCAAAGGCCATTCACGATGTTGAAGGTTGGCGCCATGAACAGGGTCAGGATCAGCAGCGCCTGCCATTGCGCGGCCTGCGTGAACGGCAGCAATGTCCAGCCCGCGATTGCCGCCATCACCCAGAAGATGGGGGTGAGCGTGCGGCGCAGATTGTCGACCATCTTCCAGCGCGAAAGGGCAGGAACGCCCGAAAGCGGGTTGAGGATGAAGCTTAGAAGCTGCCAGTCGCCACGGGCCCAGCGATGCTGGCGCGATGCGTCGACCGAATAGCGGGTCGGATAATCCTCGACCAGTTCGACATCGGTCGCCAGCGCCGCGCGCGCGAATGCCCCCTCAACGAGATCGTGGCTGAGAATGGCGTTTTCCTCGAAGCGGTCCCTGAGCGCCGCCTCGAAGGAATCGACGTGATAGAGGCCCTTGCCGGTGAAGGTGCCGTCGCCGAATACGTCCTGATAGAGGTCGGAAACGGCGAAGACGTAGGGATCGAGGCCACGGTCCGCGGAGAACACTCGCTGAAAGAACGAGGCTTCGTCGCCGGTGGTCAGCGACGGCGTGATGCGGGGTTGCAGGATGGTATAGCCCGCCGTGACCTTCCTGGTTGCCGCATCGTAGTGCGGACGGTTCAGCGGATGCGCGAGCTTGCCGATCAGCCTGCTCACCGCATCGCGCGTGGTGCGCGTGTCTGCATCCAGTGTCATCACATAGACGACATTGTCCGGAAGCGGAGCGTCCAGCGGCAGGAAGGTGGTGTCGCCATCCCCGCGCAGAAGCAGATTCAGCTCGTGCAGCTTGCCGCGCTTGCGCTCCCAGCCCATCCACACGCCCTGCGAAGGATTGTACAGCCGGCGCCGGTGGAGAAGGTGAAAGCGCGGTACGCCGCCCACAGCAGGATAACGCAGGTTCAGACGCGCGATTTCAGCGCGCGCGAAATCGAGAATCTCCGTATCTGCCGGATTCAGTTCGGCGTCGCTGTCCGGCCAGTCGGAAAGCAGCGCAAAATAAAGCTCGTCGGAAACATTGGCGAGATGATGAACCTCGATGTTGCGGATATTCTCCTCAACGTCGTCGCGTGAGCCGATCAGAGAAGGCACCACGACGAGAGTCCGCGCGCCGGCCGGTATCCCGTCCTTGTAATCATATCCGATCAGGCGCGTGGGCTTCAGGAAAAGCAGCACCACCGTGTTGAAGAAACCGAGCGCGCCCTCGCTGGCCGGTACGGCAAACAGCGCCAGCATGAGCGCAATGGCCCCGACCGGCAGGCCCAGCACCGCAAGCGCGTTGCCGCTCATGTAGAGCAGCAGCGCAGTCAGCGCGAACACCGGAACTGCGATGCCCAGCCAGCCCGCCTTGCGGAACGAGCGCTTCAGCGACAAGCCGAAAAGCGGCCGATAGCCGATCTCTTTTTCGAGTGTCTCGCGACATGGACCGACAAGATAAAAGCCGACATCGGACGGCGTGTCGGCCATTTCCGGCCGGCCGGCAGATTTCGCGGCCATCTCGACCGCGATTGCGGCTACCTCGTGTTCCGAATGGCCTGATCCGCGCGCCAGTTCCTCGATGGCCGTGCGATACTGGTCGCGGGAGGCGAAATCGAGCGCCGAATAGTCCGCTTTTTCGCGCAGCACCTCATCGATGCGGCTGACGCCCTCGAACCAGACGGTCCAGTCCACGTCGTTGATGAGGCGCAGGCCCCTGATGATGTTGCCGGTGGTGACATTGCCGGCCGAAAGCGTCTGATGCTCGGCCATGATGATCTGCTCGGCGTCCGAGCCGGATTTTTCGAGCTCGCCTTCCAGCCATTCGAGCGCCCTGCCGGCGTTCTGCGAACCGTCGCGCAGCCGGTAGAGAAGCTGCGTGGCGAAAGTCGTGTCGCGCGCATAGGCGCTGTACCGGCTCAGCATCTGCTCGCGCTCGCCGCCATCGGCCGAAGCCAGCGCACGGTCGGCCACCTCGTTGGCGACAAGGCGCATCTTGCGCGCGCGCTCGACCCGCAAGGCAAGCCGGCGCAGATTCTCGATCAGCACGAAGCGAAGCAGCGACGGAAGAGCCCAGATCTCGCCGATCTTCATCGGTTCGACCGACTGGAACCCCTCCACGATCGCCTTGAAGGTCTGTGCTGAAACCGAACTGTCCGAATGCGCGACATAGGCCCATGCGATGGCAAGGGCTCTCGGCACGGAGGTGCCGTCGCCGAGCCTGAGCGTGGGAAGCTGCCTGTAGAAACGGCGCGGAAGGTCGCGCTTGATCTGGTAGATCGTTTCCTCGACCAGATAGTTGTTGTCGAGCAGCCATTGCGCAGCCGGCGTGATCGGTTCGCCCTTGGCCTGCGCTGCGTTTGTGGAGCGGTAAATCTCCAGGATCCGGGCTGCGCTTTCGCGGATACGGCTCTGGAAATCGAAGGCTCCAAGCCCCTCCAGGCTCCGCGTATCGCCGTCCGCCATCTGCTTGCCAAGCAGCCGCAGCCTGTCTTCCTGATAGAATTGCGCCCTGATCGGGAGCTCCCCTGCCAGAGGCATGGCGGCAGGCTTGGCTTCGAGACTGTCAGGTCTGGACTGAATATTCATTAAAAATCCACAAGGCGAGAAACGACAACGGATTCGACTGGGCCGCTGCAACCATAAACCGTTTTAAATGCAAATGGTTGCATAGTACGGCCCACAGGGATTTTACTGCGCCATCCCCTTCCCCCAGGCGCGCACAAGCCATCGACCCCACAAGCCATGCCACGGGATCGAAAGGAAAGAATTCTGGCTTTTTCGTGTTTTACGCGCTGTCCGGCAAGCGCAGGAGTCTGGCTTCAATAAAGCTTTGCAACAACCCTTAACGAACCCGCTTAACTGCGTGAACTCGTCTCCGGCAATGTCATTGCACGCCCGGTCGAAAACCGGGCGCGCAATATGCAAGCCGTAGTCAGATGGCGGCCGTTACGATCATCTCGACCTTGTATTTGGGATTGGCCAGTTTTGCCTCGCCGGTAGCCCGCGCAGGCGTATGTCCCTGCGCCACCCATGCATCCCAGACCGCGTTCATCTCGGCGAAGGTCGACATGTCGGCCAGCCAGATGATCGTCTGCAGGATTTTTGTCTTGTCGGAGCCGACCTGTGCAAGAAGCTGGTCGACCGTGGCAAGGATATCGCGTGTCTGGGCCTCGACGGTATCGCCCTCGCCGACCTGACCGGCCAGGTAGACGGTGTTGCCGTGAACGACGATATCGCTCATGCGTGGGCCAACTTCCAAACGGCGGATGCTCATTCTGTCTTCCTTCCCGAAATGCCATGCCCTGCATGGGGCAAGACCTCTGTAGATAGCACATTCAATCCCGGCAATAGCGACCCGGATCCCGGATACGGAAATGTTGCAAAAACATTGCCGGGAGGAATTCCATGTCTTGTCTGCCACCTTCAGCTTTGGCATGTAGGCGTCAACTGCCGCATCCGCGTGGCTTTTGTTTCGCCCGGAGATATTCATGGAAATCCGCCAGATCAGCGAAGACTATTCGGTTACCGGACAGATTGTTCCCGCCGACGTGGCGCAAATCAGGGCCGCAGGCTTCAGGAGCGTGATCTGCAATCGACCTGACGGCGAGCAGGTCGATCAGCCCGCGCAGGACGAGGTGCGCGCCGCCGTCGAGGCCGCCGGGATGACCTATCGCTACATTCCCGTCGTCAGCGGACAGATGACAGCCGACAATGTCGCGGATCAGGCCAGGGCTCTCGAAGAGCTTCCCACGCCGGTCCTCGCCTACTGCCGCTCCGGAGGACGCTGCACCAATCTCTTCCTTGCCATTCAGCAATCGAGGGGCTGAGTGGGCTTCCGGCCCGACACGCGCTTGTCAGATCCGGAGACCGTAGCGGATGCCGTCATAGATCGCGGCGTGGATATTTCGCGAGGCGACCGCATCGCCGATCCGGAACACAACGAGGTTCGAGTCGGGATTGCGCACGGGAAAGATGTCCCCGCCCTTCACCAGTCGCTCGTAGTCGACGGCGCCCCGATTGCGCGACAGGGGCCTGAGCGCGAGGTAAAGCTCGTCGAGCGGCGCGGTGCCGTGCTCCACCACCACCTGATCGACACGCCGCTCAACGCTCCAGCTGTCGGAGAAATCGGAGCCGAGCGTGGCAACCAGATGGTTTCCGTCCCGCCGCACCGACCTCAGCCGCGTATTGATGGTCACGGTGACGCCGTTCTCATGGAAGCTGCGCATATAGGGCACATGGTTCATGCCACCCATTTCCGGAGCGAAGAAGCGTTCGGGCGAAACCAGTTCCAGTTTCGAGCCCGCTCTGGCAATCAGCTCCGCGGTTCCCATGCCCTGATGGCCGCCATTGTCGTCGAACAGCAGAACGGTTTCAGCCGGCTTGACGGCACCGGCCATGATGTCCCAGCTTGAGGTGACAAGGCCGTCGCCGGTTTCCAGAGGCGGATTCTGCGGCAGGCCGCCGGTCGCGACCACGACGACATCCGGCTCCAGCGCCAGAACATCCTCCTTCCCGGCCCATATGTCGTAACGGATTTCAACGCCCAGCCGGTCAAGTTCGGCAAGCCGCCAATCCACGATCCCGATCAGTTCCTTGCGGCGGGGGTTCTGGGCAGCGAGCCTTATTTGCCCGCCTGCCTCGCCGGCAGCTTCCAGAACCGTGACCGCATGGCCGCGCTCGGCCGTCACCCGCGCCATCTCCAGCCCGGCCGCGCCCGCTCCCGCAACGACAATCTTCTTCAGGCGCCCTTCCGTCCTGCGGATGATATGCGGAATGAAGGCTTCGCGCCCGGTCGCCGCATTGTGGATGCACAGCGCCTCGCCGCCTTCATAGATGCGGTCGAGACAATAGGTTGCTCCGACGCATGGTCTGATTTCGTGTTCGCGCCCCGCCATCACCTTCCTGACGATGTGCGGATCGGCGATGTGAGCGCGCGTCATGCCCACCATGTCGAGCTTGCCTTGGGCGATGGCATGGCGCGCCGTGGCGACGTCGGCGATGCGCGCCGCATGAAAGGTCGGGAACTTCGTTGCCGCCCTCACCTCTCCGGCAAAATCCAGATGCGGGGAAGAACGCATGCCCGTGATCGGGATGACCCTTGTCAGTGCGGCATCCGTCTCGATGGAACCGCGGATGATATTGAGGAAATCGATGCGGCCGGACCCTGCCAGCCGCCGGGCTATCTCCACACCTTCTTCCCTGGAAAGGCCGGTGGCGAAATCCTCGTCGGCCACCAGCCTTATGCCGACCACAAACCCGTTTCCCACCGCCTTGCGGATTGCGTCGAGCACCATGAAGGTAAAGCGCAGCCGGTTTTCGAGCGGCCCGCCGTGCTCGTCCTGACGATGGTTCGTGGCGGGCGACCAGAACCCGTCCATCAGGTGGCCATATGCTTCCAGCTCGATTCCATCGAGCCCGGCCGCCTGACAACGCTGGGCAGCGGACGCATAGTCGGCCACTATGCGTTCCATGTCCCAATCCTCGATCGCCTTGGGAAAGGAACGGTGCGCGGGCTCCCGCACCGGGGATGGTGCAAGCACCGGCAACCAGTCGCCCTTGTTCCAGCCGCCGGTGCGGCGGCCGAGATGGGTGATCTGGATCATCACCTTGCAATCATGCTCATGGCAGGCGTCTGCCATCTCGGCGAGCCATGGCACGATCGCATCGTCATAGAGATGCAGGTTACCGAAAGCGGGCGGACTGTCCCTGCTGACGATTGCCGAGCCCGCCGTCATGGTCAGCGCCATGCCGCCCTTCGCTTTTTCCGCGTGATATAGGCGGTAACGCTCCTTGGGCATTCCATCTTCCGAATAAGCCGGCTCATGGCTCGTCGACATGACCCGGTTCTTCAGCGTCAGATGCCTGAGCTGATAAGGCTGAAGCAGAGGGTCCTGGCTGGCCATCGTCTTTCCCGGTATGCGATGCTGGCTGTGTTGGCGGCTATGTGGCGGAATGCGCTCCTGGAGCATTTCTGCTTTTCCTCGAATCGCAGAAACGCTCTAACCTTTTGTTTTTACGCAATTCCGAACGCAAAACCGCTGCGCACTTTTGCTGGAATTGCTCTATTCGGTGGCATCCCCGGCAAAACATTCGAGTTCGCTCAGCTTCCAGCCATTTGTTCTTGAAGCGATATCGGCAACTTTCCATTTGCCGTCGACGTTCTTCAGCGACCAGACCATCTCGCGGCTCGCGTCCTGTTCGCCGGGAAAAAGGCTGAACGTGGCTGTCACTTCTGCCCGATCCCCATTCAGGGCTTCGGCGAGTTTCAGCGTCCGGGCAAGCTCGCCGTCGTCGAAGTCCTGCGCGTCGAGCGCGGGGTCGGAATCGATGCAGGGAACGCCGTCCGAACTGGCGAGTGCCGCGTCATTCTGGTCGAAAAGCTTTTTGACGGGTTCGACAAAGCGGTCGCGGTAATCGGGATCGCCGACAAACCGCCCCTGCGTGTAGAAGAATTTCACGGCATCCGACGCCGGCCCCGCCATGGCCGCCACGGGAGCGGCGATGGTCAGGACAAGGACAAGCAAAGGCACTCTCATCACGATCCTCCTGGGACGAAGCTGCCCGTCAATACCACGCATCCTCCATCGCGTCCCCGGTGCGCGCCATGAAATCGATAAGCGCTTCATCGATCGCTTCGTCCAGCGGCGGTGCTTCATATTCTGCCAGCATCTTCTTCCACCGTCTGTTCGCGCGTGTGGCCGCATCCGCCGAGCCCGCCGCCTCCCATTTCTCGAAGGGTTCGTTGTCAGCAACTTCAGAATCCCAGAAAGCTGTCTCGTAATTGGCCAGCGTGTGGGCAGACCCAAAGAAGTGATTGCCGGGGCCAACCTCGCGAAAGGCGTCGAGCGCAAGCTGGTTGTCGTCGACCTTCACGCCATCCAGATAGGTGTGGAGCGCGCCGCAGAAATCGGCGTCCATGACGAATTTCTCGTAGGACATGGACAGCAGGCCATCGAGGAACCCGGCTGAATGCAGGATGAAGTTTGCCCCGCAATGGACCGCGGCCAGCATCGACATCGTACCCTCGTTCATCGCATGCGCATCAGGCAGCTTCGACGTGGTGAAATTGCCGGAACAGCGCAACGGCAGCCGGAGACGCCGGGCAAGCTGGCCGACGACCATGGAGCCGACAGCCGGTTCCGGTGTGCCGAACGTGGGGGAACCCGAGCGAAGCGACATCGATGACAGGAAATTGCCGAAGATGACGGGTGCCCCCGGCCGCTCGAGCTGCGTAAGCGCACAGCCTGCCATGGTCTCGGCCAGCGATTGCGCGATGGCTCCCGCATTCGTCACCGGCCCCATTGCTCCGCCAAGGATGAAAGGCACGACGACGGCGGCCTGATTGGCCCGGGCGTAGGCGCGCAGCGCAAGCGTCATCGTGCCATCCCACACGAGCGGCGAGTTGACGTTGACATTGCCGAGGATGACGCAGTTCCGATCCACGAAATCGCGACCGAAGACGATCCGCGCCATTTCGATGGAATCTTCGGCCCGGCTCTCTGCCGTCACCGAGCCCATGAAGGCCCGGTCCGAATATTTTATATGGCTGTAGACCATGTCGAGATGGCGCTTGTTGACGGGAACATCCACCGGTTCGCAGATTGTGCCGCCCGAATGATGCAGCCACGGCGACGACTGGGCGAGCTTGATGAAATTGCGGAAATCCTCGATCGTGCCGTAGCGGCGGCCCCGGTCGAGATCCATGACGAAGGGCGAGCCATAGGCTGGCGAGAACACGACATTGTTGCCGCCGACGCGCACTGAACGTGCCGGATTGCGCGCATGCTGGGTGAACTCGGCCGGCGCGGTCGCGAGCAACTCGCGCAGCATGCCGGGCTCGAACTTCACCAGAACGCCGTCGATTTCCGCTCCGGCCCTGCGCCATAGCTCCAGGGCCACCGGATCGTCGCGGAATTCGATGCCGATTTCCGCAAGAATACGATCCGCCGTCTCCTCGATGCGGACGAGGTTTTCCTCCGCCATGATGTCGTAAGGAGGGATGCCGCGCACGATAAAGGGACGGCCCATTCCCTGCGCCCCATGCGCGCGCTGCTCGCGCCTTGCATTGCGCCCGCCTCTTTCGCGGCGAGAAGGTTGCGCAATTTTGTCGATAGCGGTTTCGGCGGTAACCATATCCTCCCCTCCAGACCTGGTACGCATTCCATCCTCGTCATGCTAGCGCCGTGCAGGAAAGCTGTAACGCCTGAAAATCATGACGCTTCGCATGAGTTTCTATTATGTGAAAGGCATCGGCGCGCTCGTCCTCCCACTCCTGTTTGACCGGGGGATAGCTGTTCGCATCGCTTTCGCTGACAGGCAGAATCCGGCTAATGTGAAGCCATGCCGATCCGCCAGCTTTCAGAAACGATGATCAACCAGATCGCCGCCGGCGAGGTGATTGAACGCCCCGCATCGGTGGTGAAGGAACTCGTGGAGAACGCGCTCGATGCGGGTGCCGGACGCATCGAGATCGTCACCGGCGGCGGCGGGCTCAACCTCATTCGCGTGACGGACGACGGGTCCGGCATGAGCGAGCGGGAACTGCCGCTGGCGATAGGCCGCCACTGCACGTCCAAGCTCGCCGACGACATCCATGACATTCGCTCGCTGGGTTTCCGCGGCGAGGCCCTGCCCTCGATCGGATCCGTCGCGCGCCTGTCGATCCGCTCGCGCGCGCGGGACAGCGAAAGCGGGGCCGAGATCGGCGTCGAGGGCGGCCGCATCACTCCCGTGCGCCCGGCGCCCGCCAATCGCGGCACCACGGTCGAGGTACGCGACCTGTTCTTCGCCACGCCGGCGCGGCTGAAATTCATGAAGACGGAGCGCGCTGAAAGCACGGCGACCAGCGACATCGTCCGGCGCATCGCCATAGCCTTCCCCACCGTGCGCTTCACACTGGCAGGTGCCGACCGCTCCACGCTCGATCTGCCGGCGACCGGCGACACGCATGAAGGCCGGCTGGAGCGCATCGCGCAGGTCATGGGGAGGGAGTTTGCCGACAACGCGATTCCTGTCGATGCCATGCGCGAGGGTGTTCGGCTGGAAGGATATGTATCGATCCCGTCCTACACACGCGCCAATGCGCTCCAGCAATATGCCTATGTCAACGGCCGGCCCATTCGCGACAAGCTGTTCGCCGGCGCGATACGGGGCGCCTATGCGGACGTGCTCCCGCGGGACCGTCATGCCGTGACCGTGCTGTTCCTGACGCTCGATCCGTCAACGGTGGACGTCAATGTGCATCCGGCGAAAGCCGATGTGCGGTTCCGCGATCCCGGACTGGTGCGCGGCCTCATTGTGGGCGCGATACGTCAGGCGTTGGCGGATGCAGGCATCCGCGCGGCAACAACCGGCGCATCCGGGATGATGGCGGCCTTCCGTCCGGGGAGCGGGTCCGGGAACGGCTCCAGTTCCCATTTTACGGCAACGCCTGCGTCGCCCCGGCCCATGACGGGCTTCGATCTGGAAAGTTCTCCATACAGACCTCTCGACATGAGGTCATCCGGTGCCGGCGGCGGCTTCACCGAAACCGGACAGACTTCGTTTGCGCCGGCCGAAGCGACCAGCGCCGACATGCGCGCCAGCCAGGCGGAAGCGGATGGCGCATTGCAAAGCCTGACGCTCGGAGCCGCGCGCGCTCAGGTTCACGAAAATTACATCGTGGCCCAGACGCAGGATTCGCTCATCATCGTCGATCAGCATGCCGCGCATGAACGGCTGGTCTATGAAGAACTGAAGACCGCGCTGCATTCGCGTGCCGTGCCTTCCCAGATGCTGCTCCTGCCGGAAATCGTCGACTTGCCGCAGGACGATGCGGAGCGCCTCGCCATACATGCCGAAACGCTGGCCCGTTTCGGGTTGCGGCTGGAGCGGTTCGGTCCGGGCGCGGTGGCCGTGCGCGAGACGCCGTCCATGCTCGGAGAAGTCGACGTTCAGCAGCTTGTGCGCGATCTTGCCGACGAGATCGCCGACCATGACACCACGGAAACGCTGACCGGGCGGCTTCACCACATTGCCGCGACCATGGCCTGCCATGGCTCGGTGCGCTCGGGTCGCCGGCTCAAGCCGGAAGAAATGAATGCCCTTCTGCGGCAGATGGAAGCGACGCCGGGGTCCGGCACATGCAATCATGGCCGCCCGACCTATATCGAGCTTCGGTTGGCCGACATTGAGCGCCTGTTCGGCAGGCGCTGACCCTACCTTGACCTTGCCGCTTTTTGCGGCGATGACATATCGATTGAACCTGGTACGCTTCCATGATGAACCGCTTTGATGGTCCCGGCAGCCGTGAGGCCCGCATCCGCTATCTCGATGGCGACTTTCAGGTCACCAGCCCCGGCTCCTATGTTCGCTGCTCCGTGACTGGTGAGCACATCACGCTGGACGAACTGAGATACTGGAGCGTCGAGCGGCAGGAGCCTTACGCAAGCGCCAGGATTTCCTTCGAGCGGGAACTGGAAATGAAGCCGCAACTGCGCGAGCGCGAGAAGTAACCTGCCTAGCCTTTGAGGCGGCGCAGTTTCCAGCTTTCCACTGTTTCCCTGACGATTCTGGCCGGGGCAAGTTCCTGATCGAACACGGTTTCGATCTCCAGCACGTTCAGCCGGTCCAGAAATTCCGGGCTCGCTGCACCATGGCGCAGCCGCACCGCATCCTTTGCCGTCGTGACCAGCTCCAGATCTTCCGCTTTTGCGGTCGCCAGAAGCTCTTCCAGTTCGTCGGTGCCGTAGAAATGATGATCGGGAAACGGGCGCGCCTGCACTACTGCGGCGCCTGCATTCGATACCGTATCGAAGAACTTGTCGGGGTGGCCTATACCGGCGAACGCAAGAAAACGCCGCCCGGCAAAGCGCCCGGCCTCGCGCGGGCGTGCCCTTGCGTCGAACACGGGTTTTCCCGCGCGTGCGGCTTGCCGCACGATCGTATCTGCCGCGCTCCCCTCTCCCATTCGCAACAGCGCATTACTGTACACAAGCTGATCGACGACCCTTGCGCGCAGCGGCCCGCCCGGAATGACGCGGCCGTTGCCCAGCCCGTAGCGCGCATCCACCACCATCAGCGCATAATCGATATATATGCGCGCGCTCTGGAAACCGTCATCCATGATGAGGAAATCGCAGCCATGCCGCTCAAGCAGCAGAAGCGCGCCCGCAGCGCGGTTTGCCGACACCGCAACCGGCGCATGTTCGGCAAGAAGCAGCGGCTCGTCGCCGACATGCCTTGCGGCGTCGTGGTGAACATCGACGATGTGCGGACTGGAAAAGCCGCCGCCATGCCCACGGGAGAGAATGCCGGGTGAAAAGCCCATCTGGCGAGCCTGTCCGGCCAGTGCGATCGCAACGGGCGTCTTTCCTGTGCCGCCCACGGTGAAATTGCCTACGCACAGCACCGGCGCGGGGATTTTTTCACGCGGAGCCCTGTGCAGCCGCCGAGCCGCAACGGATGCATAGATCGCCGAAAAAGGCGAAAGGGCAAAAGCGCGCCAATCCGGCTTTTCCCACCAGAAGGGCGGCGCTTCACTGGCCATTTCAGCCCTTGCTTGCCCGGCGCAGGCCAGCCTGCACGACCAGAGGATGGATGAAGGGTTCGAGCGCCTTCATCGTCGCTGCAAGGGCGCCGCGCATATCGTTCACGGTTGCAGATGCCGCTGCGATCATGTTGCGCCGCGCTTCCTCGTTCAGAAGCAGGTAGTTGACCGCACCGGCCAGCATGTTGCGGTCGCGCACCAGCTTCACGCCACCGCGCTCCAGAAGGTTCTTGTAGGAATCGCGAAAGTTCTGGACGTTCTTTCCGGAGAGGATCGCTGTATCCAGCATCGCCGGTTCGAGTGGATTCTGTCCACCGGCTCCCGTCAGCGACCGGCCGACGAAGGCAATTTCGGTGAGGCGCAGATAGAGTCCCATCTCGCCGATCGTATCGCCCAGAAGGATGTCGGTATCGGCGGCGACGGGCTCGCCCGAACTGCGGCGAACCAGCCTGAGACCCATGGAACGGATTTGCTCCGCCAGTTCATCGGCACGCGGCGGATGGCGCGGCACCACGATGGTGAGGAGGCCGGGGTGACGTTTGCGCAAGGCGGCATGAATTTCAGCAGCGATCTTCTCCTCGCCTTCGTGCGTGGAGACGGCGGCCCATGTAGGCCGCTTGCCGATCTGGCGCCTGACCGCCTGCAACGTCTTCTCGTCAACCGGGGGTGGAAGCGTATCCACCTTCAGGTTGCCCGAGACGGTTACAGGGCGCGCGCCCAAAGCGCGGAAGCGCTCGCCATCGATCTCGGATTGCGCCACGACATGTGCGAGATTCTCGAACAACGCCTCGGCAAGGCTCGTCCGCTTCTTCCATGAAGCGAAAGAGCGGTCCGACATGCGCCCGTTGACCAGAACCTGCGGCACATTGCGGGCTCCGAGCTCCAGAATGGTCATCGGCCAGATTTCGGACTCCGCGATAATGGCCAGATCCGGGCTCCAGTGGTCCAGAAAACGGCTCACGGCCGGCTTCAGGTCGAGCGGCACATACTGGTGGATGACGCTGTCGCCGAGCCTTTCGCGCACGACCCTGGCCGAGGTGACGGTGCCTGTGGTCAGAACGATGTTGACCCCATAGCCGAGTATGGTCTGAACGAGAGGCACGACGGCGATTGTTTCTCCGACGCTGGCGGCATGGACCCAGATCAGGGGCCCTTCGGGGCGCTCATGGCCGGCAAAACCGTAGCGCTCGCGCGTGCGCCCCTTGTCTTCCTTGCCCTTGGAAGCGCGCCACGCGACATAGGGGCCCATCAGCGGATAGGCTGCCGCGCCGGCATAACGGTAAAGAGTCAGCAAGGTTCGGGCGGCCCGCTCGCTCATGCCGTCGCGTCCACGAGGCTGTAGGCCCTGGCCGTCGCCGCGTTCAGGGAGGCCGTCACCTCCTGCCGCTTCAATTCCATTTCGGCATCATCGGCATCCTTTGGCACGAAAACCGGCGTGCCCACGACAATCGAGGAACGGCCGAATGGAAGGTTGATGGTTGTCTTGTCCCAGCTCCGTTCGAGCACCTTGCGGCGGCTGGTGGCGATGGCGGCGGGCAGGATCGGACGACCCGAAAGCCGGGCAAGCAGGACGATGCCGAGTCCGGCATCGCGTGGCGTACCATGCGGAATATCTGCAATCATGGCGACGTTCTTGCCCGCAACCAGCGACTTTTTGAGGGCAATCAACGCCTTGGCGCCGCCTTTATCGAGATGGCGGGCACTTTCGCGGCCGCCGGACCCACGAACCGCTTCGATCCCGAACTTCTCGACGACCAGCGCATTGAGTTCCGCGTCGGCACTGCGCGAAACCATGGCGACCAGCGGCCGGCCCTTTGGATAGAACACCGGCGCCATCAGGTGCTGGCCATGCCACAGGGCGATGATGCCGGGCTCAAGATGCCCATACTCGCCACCGGCAATTGCCGTGGATTCGCGGGTCAGCGGGTTCGTCAGCCGGATGAAGCGCAACGCCTGCGCCAGCAGCGTGGCAACCGCGGATTTCGCAAAACGCGACTGCGCCAACGGCTGGCGAATGCGGCGCCACAGTCGTTTGGACGCCGTCTGGCGCTTGTCACCGGAGGCAGCCTGTGCAGCCCGCACCGGTGCGGTTTCCTGCTTCATGCTCAAGCGTCGGCCTTGTTCTGCGGATCGAGCAGCCTGTGCAAATGCGCAACGAAATAGCGCATATGGGCATTGTCGACGCTTGCCTGCGCCTTCGCCTTCCACGCCGCATGGGCACTCTGATAGTTCGGATAGATGCCCACTATATCCAGCGCATTGAGGTCCCGGAACTCATTGCTGCCAAGCTCCTTGAGTTCGCCGCCGAACACCAGATGCAGAAGCTGCTTGTCGTCACCGCTGCTCATATCCGTCCTCTAGCTGAAAATCACCGCGCTTGGTCTAATCCAAACCGGCAGATTTTGAAACCTGTACCAACACCTAAACCGGCATTTGGGCCTGTACATCTTCGGGACCGGCGATCACATGGAAAAGCTTCCGCAGAAGCTCGCCGCTGCCGGCCACCAGTTCCCCATGCCGGATCCGTTCCATCGCGAAGCGCGGCGTATCCCCGCCGGAATCGAGCAGAGTGCCGCCGGCTTCCTCAAGGATAAGCGCCGCGGCGGCAAGGTCCCAGTCGTGCGAATCCGATTTGACGAAACTGGCATCGATGCGCCCGTCCGCGATCATGGCCAGCCGGTAGGCCAGCGAGGGCACATAGTCCACGCGCCTGCTCTGCGCGATCAGGCCGGGGTCGAGCCTGTCGATCAGCGACTTCGGTCCGGCTATCGACGGATGCGACTCTGTCGTTGCGACATCCAGTCGTCTTCCATCCAGAAAAGCTCCGCCGCCACGGGTGGCCCAGAAAACCTCGTTCCTGGCGGGGCAATCGAGCACGCCGGCCAGCGACCTGCCCTGCTCCACCACCGCCACGCTGACGCACCAGGTCGGGTTGCCGGCGATGAATGCGCGCGTTCCGTCAATGGGATCGACCACAAAGGTACGCGGCGCCTTCAGCCTGCCCGGATCGTCGACGGTTTCCTCCGACAGCCAGCCATAGCGGGGGCGGGCCTCCAGCAGCGTTTCGCGCAGGAACCGGTCGGCCGCGTAGTCGGCTTCGCTGACCGGCGATGTTCCCTCCTTGATCCAGACCTGAGGGTCCTTGCCGAAATAACCCATGGCTATGCGCCCGGCCTCGCGCGCGGCGTCGCGCAGAAGGGCCAGATCTTCTTCCGGCGAAGGCAGACTTCGTGCGTCAACTTCCGGCAAGTGTCATTCCTTCGATGAGCAGGGTCGGCGCAGCAGTCCCGAAGTCGCGATCCAGATCGTTGGCCGGGATCATGTTGCGGAACATGTCCTTCAGGTTGGACGCGATGGTCACTTCGGCCACCGGATAGGCAAGCTCGCCGTTCTCGATCCAGAATCCGGAAGCGCCGCGACTGTATTCGCCGGTGACCATATTGACGCCCTGGCCAAAGACCTCGGTGACATAGAAGCCGGACTTCAATCCGCTTATCAGCTCCTGCGGTGTCGCGGTTCCCGCCTCGATCGCAAAATTCGTGGAGGACGGGGAAACGGAGGAACCGTGGCGCGAGCCGCGTCCATTGGTGACGAGTCCAAGCTCCAGCGCCGCCGACGTCGAAAGCAGCCAGTGGTTCAGCACGCCCTGATCGACCATCACGAGTTTTTCACCGCCGACCCCCTCGCCGTCGAACGGCCGCGAAGCCTGCCCGCGCCGGCGCAGCGGATCGTCGGTCACGGTAATTGCGGCATTGGCGACCTGGAGGCCCATCATATCGCGCAGGAAGCTGGTCTTTCGGGCAACGGCCGCGCCATTGATCGCGCCGGCCAGGTGGCCGGCAATGCCACGCGCCACGCGCGGATCGCAGATAATATCGACAGGCCCTGTCGCGGCCTTGCGCGCACCCAGGCGCTTCACCGCTCTCTCGCCTGCCTTGCGGCCGATCTCTTCAGGTGAATCGAGATCGGAAAAATGCTGGCGTGAGGAGTATTCGTAATCGCGCTCCATGCCGGTGCCCTCCCCGGCGATCACGCTGGTCGAGCGGGAAAAGCGGGTTGCCGCATAGTGGCCGACGAAGCCGGCCGACGTGGCGAGCACAAGCCCGCCCATTCCGGAACTTGCGCCACTTCCGCCCGAATTGGTGACGCCCTTCACCGCAAGGGCAGCAGCCTCCGCTGCAAGCGCATCCTCTTTCAGCCTGTCGGCCGGCACTTCGGTTGTGTCGAACAGATCGAGGTCCACCGGTTCGCGCACAACAAGCGATGTGTCGGCGAGGCTCTGATAAGGATCTTCCGGCGATACCCTTGCCATGGCGACCGCGCGTTCCGCGAGAGTTGCGGGGTCTGATGCCGCCGTCGCGGAAACGCTGGCAACGCGCTTGCCGACAAACACCCGCAGGGAGACATCCTCGCTTTCCGAAGATTCGGTGCCTTCAACCTTTCCCATACGTACGGTTACCCCGGTGGAGCGGCTGAGTATTGCCACCGCATCGGCAGCGTCGGCTCCGGCTTTCTTCGCCGCCTCGACCAGCGCCGAAACGCGGTCCGTGAGCTTCGCGGCATCGATCTTGTCAGTCATGTCGAATTCCTGTGAGGGCCGCAGGAAATGCAAACCCTGTGCCTCCATCTATTGTCGACGCCCCGCTTTCGCAATGGCGAAGGGCCTGTCGACGGGTATTAAGCCGCAATCAATGGCGTTGCGGCTCGTATCTGGCGTTCAGGGTTTCATCTATCTTGCGCTTAAGCTCATCCTTGACGGCAGCGGTTTCCTTCAACACCGCATCGATCTTGAGGAAATCAAGCACCCGGAATTTCGAGACCGGCGGCCTCACCAGAATATCCGGGCGTGTCTGGGTGAGCTTGTTGTCGATGATCGATTGCATCAGCAACTGGGTCGCGCCGAACATGAGATCGATGGTGGACGGGTTGCGGGTTCCGTTCGCGACCGGCCCGCCAATCACGTCGACAGCAACAACGATGTCGGCTTCATGGTCGATCAGGTCGAACGGAACGGGATTGTAGATGCCGCCGTCGATCAGCATTCTGCCGTCACGCACCACCGGCCTGAATACGGCCGGGAGCGCGGCAGACGCGGCAATGGCAGAGAACAGGTCGCCTTTCTCCAGAACCGCCTGACTGTGGCCGTAATAGTCCGTGGCCGTCACCTTGAGGGGAATCTGCAACGCCTCGAACGTATCGGGAATGGTTTCAGGCAGGAACGCCCTGAGGATGCGCTCGACGTTGAACTGGCTGACGTGAAGGCCGCCCTTCATCAGGTCCGCGAGGCTGTCGGGGCGCGCCTGCCAGATGCGGCTTGCAACTTCGGAGCGGTGCGAGAGAATCGAACGCGCATAGTGGCGGATGTCGCGACCGCTCATTCCTGACGCCATCGCCGCCCCGACGATCGCGCCTATGGATGATCCGGCGATGGCCACCGGCCTGATACCCAGCTCGTCCAAAGCCTCGACGACATGGATATGGGCCAGCCCTCGTGCTCCGCCACCTCCAAAAGCGATGCCGAAGCTCGGGCTCATTGCGCGTCCGCCTTCTTCACGTCGGGACCCACGAGCAGAACAGCCGGCTCCGCGGTCAGCAAACGCCTGGCAACTCTTGTCACATCGTCGACCGTTACCGCTCCCAGCAGCGCGGGCCGGCGCGAGATGTAATCCCTGCCCAAACCGGCCAGTTGCAGTTCGACCATCGTGCTGGCCACAGCGCCCGATGAATTCAGATTATTGATCGCATACGCGCCGATCAGATATTTTTTTGCGGCTTCGAGTTCCGCCGCAGTCGGGCCATCATCGGCCATCTGCCTGACGACATCGCGGATAATGCGGATCGTCTCGGAGGCCCGGTCGGAGCGGGTTGCGGTGCTTATCCCGAGCGATGAGGAATAGCGGCGGTTGGAAAGGATCGAATCGACAGAATAAGCCAGGCCGCGCTTTTCCCTGACCTCCGCGAATAGCCGTGAGGTGAAGGTTCCCCCGCCCAGTATCTCGTTCATCAGCATCGCCGCATAGAAATCCGGATCGGAGCGCTCGATACCGGGAAACGCCATCTGGATCGAGGTTTGCGGAAGGTCGTAAGCCACTGCGATCTCCTGCCCGAGCCTGGGATCGACCCGTTGGACGGGTTTCAGGTCCTGCTGTTCCGGCAGGTCGCCGAACAGGCGGTCGAGATCGGCTTTCAAAGTTTCCGCATCGACCGCCCCGATCACGGCGACATGCAGGCCGCTGCGGCCGAACTGCGATTTCCGGAAAGCGCGCAGATCGTCGGGTGCAATCGCGGCCAGGCTTTGCCTCGTGCCTTCGTCCGGCCGTGCATAAGGATGTTCGCCATAGATCGCGCGCATCCATTGCTTCCTCGCCTGCGCGTTGGGGTCGCGTTCGGCGGCATCTATGCCGGTTACGATCTGGCTGCGAATGCGGTCTATCGGCTGCTGGTCGAAGCGCGGCTGTCCTATCGCAAGGCGAAGCAGGTCGAACGCGACCTGCCTGTCTTCGGCCAGCACGCGCATGCCGCCATAGATCGCGTCGCGCGAGCTCGAGAAGCGCATTTCCGCGCCGACATCGTCCAGCTTTTCCTGAAAAGCATCGCTCTCCAGATCGCCCGCACCCTCGTCGAACAGCCCGCTCATCAGGTTGGCTAGCCCTTCCTTGCCGGCGGGATCCTGCGAACTGCCGCCTTCGAAGGCGAAACGCAGCGTGACGATGGGAACCGTATAATCCTCGACCAGCCAGGCGGTTATGCCCTTTTCGGAATGCACTTCCTGAATATTTACGCCGGATCGGGCAGGCAGCGCGAAAACCAGCAGGCAGGCCAGCGCCGCGACAAGCTGGATGGCGGCATCGTGCAGCGGGGTGGAAAACTTCTGCATGGTTCAATTCCCGCCCTTTGCCTGCGGAAGAAGATAGCCGGTTGTCGAGCGCGACGGCACCAGATAGCGGGCTGCTGCCGTCTTGATCTGCTCCGGAGTGACCTTTTCGATGCGGCCCGGCCATTCCTCGATGTCCCGGACCGATCCGCCGGTCGCCAGCGTGCTGCCGAATATATTGGCCATCGCCGTTTGCCGGTCACGCGCGAAGATCGTGGCGCGCACGAACCGCTTCTTGGCGCTTTCAAGCTCGTCGGCCGTCACGCCCTCGTCGGCGATCCGGGCGATCTCCCGTGTGACCGCTGTCTCCACTTGCTCAAGAGCAGCCTGCCCGACCGGCGCGCCATAGACGGCGAAACTCGTATCGTCCAGCATTGTGCCGCTGTAGGAAGCGCCGGTGCTGACCGCGATCCGCTGCTTGACGACCAGTTCCTGATAGAGCCGGCTGCGCACCCCGCCGCCGAGTATCTCGGCCAGCAGGTCGAGCGCCTCGGCCTCGCCCGGCTCGGCCGTGCTGTAGGACGGGACGACCCATTGCGCGGAAAAGCTCGGCACGCTCACCCGCTGGTCGCTCAGCGTCACGGTGCGCTTCGTGTTCTGCTCGGGCTCGACCGGGCGCTCGCGCGGCGGCAGGTCCGGGCCGCGCGCGACCTTGCCATAGGTCCGTTCGGCCATGGCTTTCACGGCCTCTTCCTCGACATCTCCGGCGACCACCAGAACGGCGTTGTTCGGCGTGTAGTAGCGGTCGTAGAATGCCTGTGCGTCGGCACGGTTCAGTTGCTTCATTTCCTGCATCCAGCCGATCACCGGAATGCGATAGGGCTGGTTTTGCCACAGCGTGGCGCTGACCTCCTCGTCCAGAAGCGCGCTGGGATCGTTGTCGATGCGCGAGCGGCGCTCTTCGAGGACCACATCACGCTCGGTGGCGATCACCTCGTCGCTGAGCACCAGATTGCGCATCCGGTCCGCTTCGAACGCCATCATCTGTTCCAGTGCATCGGCGGGCACCGTCTCGAAATAGGCGGTGTAGTCGTAGGAGGTGAAAGCGTTGTTGTTGCCGCCGATCTCGGCAACCGCACGGTCGAACTCGCCGGCGGCATGGTTTGTGGTGCCCTTGAACATCAGATGCTCGAAGAAATGGGCAATCCCGGACTTTCCGGGCGGCTCGTCGGCGCTGCCAACCTTGTACCACACCATATGTGTGGCGATCGGCGCCCTGTGGTCCGGTATGACGACAACCTCCATGCCGTTGCCCAGCGTGAAGCTGGAGATTTTCGTTTCTCCGGCCACCTGTGTGTCGGCTGCTGCCGGAAGCACGCCGAAGCCGAGCCACACTCCCAAAAACATCGCGCACAGCCGGTTTCCGGTGGGTGTCATTGCAGGCTCCGGTTGATGACGATCCAAATCACAGGGATTGCGGGTGTGGAGGCTGAACGCGGCGGAAGTCAGGCGGCGATGAAGCGGATCACCGTATCGCCATAGCCGCGTTCATCGAGGACGGAGAAGTCCGGACCCGGATCGAAGGGAACGGACGCGATTTCTTCGACGACGCACAAGGCCCCCGGTTCCAGCCACCCGCCCGCGCGGGCGCTTTGCAGCGCGCGCTCGCCCAGGCATTTCCCATAAGGCGGATCGGCAAAGACCAGCCCGAATGGAGACAACGTGCCGATATCGCCGATCGCCGTCGCATCGCGGCGAAAGATTCTGGTGCGGCCGGTGAGCCCGAAAGTTTCGACATTGGAGCGTATCAGCCCTCGCCCTTCCGCCGATTCCTCGATGAAGACGGCGTGCGCCGCGCCACGCGACAAGGCTTCCAGCCCCAGAGCGCCGGTGCCGGCGAACAGGTCCAGCACCCGCGCGCCTTCCAGCCTGTCGGGAAAGCGATGGGCCAGCACGTTGAACACGGCCTCACGCGTGCGGTCCGTGGTCGGCCTGATGGAATCGGAGCGCGGCGTCGCCAGTGGCCTGCCGCGAAACTCGCCACCCACGATCCGCATTCTACGACCTCTTCGGTCCCTTGCCCGTGCCACCCCGGGGGCCTGCGCGACCTGTCGGCTTGCGCGGCGGGCTGGCATCGCGCTTATCGGTGCCGGCTTCGCGCTCGCGCGCAGGGCGCGCGCCCGGCGCCATCCATACATTGGTCTTGCGCTGGCCCGGCGGCTCGAGCGGAGGATGCTCCTTTTTGCGCAGGCCCTCCCTGCCACCTTCGTCCTTGCGTGCCGGCTTGCCGCCGAACCCGGGTTTCGGACGCGTGGAAAGCTTGCCAAGGGCCTCATCCCGGCTGTTCTCGCGCATTTTTCGCCGTTTGATGAGGCCGCCTTCGCCTATATCGAGCCGCGACGATTTCCGTGCAGGTGTCCGTGCTTCAGCGGAATTGTCGTCGGAGCGAGGTTGCTGCCGTACCGGCTTGTTGGAAAACGGCCTGGCGATTTCCGCATCGAAATTGGCGCCCGATTCCTCGATCAGCCGCTCGCCAAGCTGCTCGCGCAGCGTGCGGCCCTTGATTTCGAGCACATGGCCTTCCGGCAGCTCGCCGAGCTGGAACGGGCCATAGGAGATCCGGATGAGGCGCGTGACCTCAAGGCCGAGCGCGCCCAGAATATTGCGCACCTCGCGGTTCTTGCCCTCGCGCAAGCCTATGTTCACCCATGCATTGGTGCCCTGGACACGTTCCAGCGAAGCTTCCGCCCCACCATAGAAAACACCGTCCACCGCAATGCCGTTCTTGAGATCGGCCAGCGCCTGCTCATCCACCTTGCCATGAACGCGTACACGGTAACGCCGAAGCCATCCGGTGGCAGGCAGTTCCAGAACGCGCGCCAGCCCGCCGTCATTGGTAAGCAGAAGCAGGCCCTCGGTGTTGATGTCGAGACGCCCGACCGTCATCAGGCGTGGCAGATCGGCGGGCAGCACGTCGAAAACGGTCTTGCGCCCTTCGGGATCCCGGTTGGTGGTTACGACACCTGCCGGCTTGTGGAACAGGAACAGGCGCGTGCGTTCGATGGGTGGTATCTCGACGCCATCGACGAGGATCACGTCGTTCGGCTGCACGTTGAAGGCAGGCGACTCGAGAACCGCGCCATTGACGCGAACGCGGCCGGCGGCAATCAGTTCCTCTGCATCGCGGCGCGAGGCAATGCCTGCGCGCGCCAGCCTTTTGGCGATGCGCTCGCCATCCTGCTGTTCCGCGACCGCAGGACGCGGACGCGGCTTGAACTGGCCGGCGGGCTTGCCCGAGCCTGCGAAGTCGCGTTTCGGGCGCTCCCCGCGCTCGTCCTTGCGTGGAGCGAACCCACGTTCCGCGCGCGGCGCGAACGGCCTGTCGCCATCCTCCCGCTTCGCGAACGGCTTGCCGCCGGGCTTCGGCCCCTTGCCAAACCTGCTTTCGCCCCGCGGTGAGTCTCCATCCCCGCGCGGGCGTCTGTCCTGCCGGAAATCGCGTTGCGGCCTGTCGCCCGGCTCGGCTTGACGGGCATCTCCGTCCCGTGGGCGGAACTGGCGATCGTCGCCCTCGCGCTTGCGGAACGGTTTGCCCTCGGGCCGGGGCCCCTTGCGGAACGGCCGTTCGGCTCCGGCTTCGGCCTGCTGCGGCCGGTCGGAACGGCTGAAATCGCGCTTGGGCCGGTCATCCCGGTCGAAATCCCGTTTGGGCCGTTCCCTGCCCCCGGATTTTCCGGGTTCATCGCTGCGCCCGGCGGCGTCGAATTTGCGCTTCAGGCGGAATTCCCCGTCCGGCCGCTTGGCGAAGCCCTTGCCCGCAGGCTTGCCGGCGCCCGGCCTGCGCTCGCGGTTGCCCGCGGATTTCGCACCGGGCTTGCGTTTTTTTCTGTCGTCTTCGGTCATGTGGTGTTTGCTCGTTTGGCGCGCTAGATAGCAGGAGAGACCCCGGCTTGCGAGGGGATAATCGGAGAGCAGCTTGAATGAGGCGGACGGACTTCATGGGCCTTGCGCTTGAGCAGGCACAGGAAGCGCAAAAGCGCGGTGAGGTACCGATCGGTGCGGTGCTCGTTTGCGAGGGCGCTGTCATAGCCGCCGCCGGCAATCGTACCCGCGAATGCTCCGATCCCACAGCCCATGCCGAGATGCTCGTCATTCGCGAGGCAGCGGCGAATCTGACGGCCGAGCGGCTGTGCGGCTGCGATCTCTATGTGACGCTTGAGCCCTGCACCATGTGCGCGGCGGCGATCTCCTTTGCGCGGTTGCGCAGGCTGTATTTCGGCGCAACCGATGAGAAGGGAGGAGCGGTCGTGTCGGGCGTGCGGTTCTTCTCGCAACCGACATGCCATCATACGCCCGACATCTATTCGGGACTGGCAGAATCCGAAGCGTCGTCCTTGTTGAAGGAATTCTTCAGGACACGACGCTAAACTGCCGTATCCTGAACGAAACCGCTACCAGGGCAGCCAGTCGAACATGCCGCCCTTCTTGGAGGCGGCCCGCTTCAGGCGGCGTTCCTTGACATATTCGTCCTCGCCCAGTTCGTCCTGCGGGGCGGTGTTGGATGCCACGCGGTAATCCAGCGGCGGCTCGCTCAGATAGCGACGCGTGGTGGGATTGCCCTGACGGGACTGGGCAAGCCGCTTCTGCACATCGGCGCGCTTCGTCACATGCGCATTGGCATTCTCGCGAACGTCGAACTTGTCCGACGCGACAGGCACGGAGGCAGATGCGGCCTGTGACGGCAGGTCATCGATGATCTCCGGCTCGTAGAAGCGATTGTCCTGATTGGCGGTTGCATTCGCACGGATGCGGGCCCGCCGCTGCTCGGGCGATTCCGGCCACTGTCCGCTGGCCGTCTGAACGACGCTGTCCTGCGGCGCCGGCAGATTGCCCTTCTGACCGGCGGCGGGCTTCACGAGCTCGGGACGCGGCTTGTAGTCGATCTGCTCGCGCTTCGGGGGCGCAAAGGTCAGCGCGCTGCTCAGGTCCGTCGCAAGCTGCTCCGTGGCTGTCTTGTCGGTGCCGTAGGTCGGCGACGAGACACAGCCGGCGAGCAGGAGACCGGAAGCGGAAAGCGAAGCCAGCAACGCCGCGCGGCCACGGTTTTTGTCAGTCATGCCGAAAAAACTCACTTAGAGCGGCCCCCTGATTGATGCCGGCCGGACATTGTCGGAATTCCAACATGCCCTTGTAATGGTAAATCCGGCGACAATTTGTCGGCCGGAACCGTGGTCTTTACCTTAACCTTGATGCGAGGGCAACGCGTAGCGGCTACGCGCTGCCCTGTGCCACGATCAGATACGCCCGAGCGCCTGCAGTTCCCGCAGCACGCTGGCATCCCGCGCCGACACATCCGGGAACGCGGAATCGCTGCCGACATCGTCCGTATAGCGCCAGGAACGCGCGCATTTGCGCAAATTCCGGTCGACGGCCTTTTCGATCACCACTGCGACACGGGGAACCTCGCGCAAGGTGAAAGCACCGGCAGGCGCGTCTTCACCCGAAACCACCAGATCGCTGGTGATGCTGATCTCCGCAAGGTCGATGTCGCGCACAACCTGCCGAAGCGCTTCGTCGGTTACATAGACGACGGGGACCGCCTCCAGCGACGAACCGATCGTCTTGTTGGCCCGCTCCAGTTCGAGCGCACCGGTGATGACGCTGCGCACCTGCCGCACCTTGCGCCATTTGGCGGCCAGTTCATCGTCGCGCCAGCCAGCCGGAATTTCCGGGAACTGTGCAAGATGCACCGAACGCGCCTGCGGATAGCGTTCGCCCCACGCCTCTTCCATGGTGAATGGCAGCATAGGAGCCAGCCACGTCACCAGACAGTCGAACAGATGGCGCACAACCTGCACGGCCGCCTTCCGCTTCGGGCTGGAAGGCGCATCGCAATAGAGCGAATCCTTGCGGATATCGAAATAGAAGGCTGACAGTTCGACCACCATGAAGTCGAGCAGCGCGCGGGTGATTCGCTTGAACTCGAAGCCGTCGTAGCCGGAGCGCACGACCTCATCGAGTTCGGCGAGCCGGTGCAGCATCAGCCGTTCCAGTTCCGGCATCTCGGCCAGCGGCACGTCCTCGCCCTCGTCATGGGCAAGCGTGCCCAGCATCCAGCGGACCGTGTTGCGCAGCTTGCGATAGGCATCGATGTTGGTTTGCAGCACGTTCTTGCCGAGCCGCTGGTCTTCCCAGTAGTCGGTCGTCATCACCCACAGGCGCAGGATGTCGGCGCCCGACTTCGCCATCACCTCCTGCGGAACGACGACATTGCCGAGCGACTTCGACATCTTGCGGCCGTCCTCATCCATGGTGAAGCCATGGGTGACGACCGTGTCGTATGGCGCCCTGCCCCGCGTGCCGCAGCTTTCCAGCAGCGAGGAATGGAACCAGCCGCGATGCTGGTCCGAACCCTCCAGATACACGTCGGCCGGCCATTTGAGGTCGGGGCGGTCCTCCAGCGTGAAGGTGTGGGTGGAGCCGGAATCGAACCAGACATCGAGAATGTCGGTCACCATCCGCCATGGCTCGTTGGCGCGCGGGCCGAGGAAGCGCTCGCGTGCGCCTTCTGCGAACCAGGCATCGGCCCCTTCCCTCTCGAAGGCTTCGAGAATGCGGGCGTTGACGGCCTCGTCCTTCAGGATATTGCCGTCTTCGTCGGCGAACACGCAGATCGGCACGCCCCATGCGCGCTGGCGCGAAAGCACCCAGTCGGGCCGGTCCTCGATCATGGCGCGCAGGCGAGTCTGCCCTGCCGCCGGCACGAAGCGCGTGGCGTCGATGGCAGCCAGAGCCCTTGAGCGCAGCGTGGTATCGTCGCCGAGGTCCTTGTCCATATAGACAAACCATTGCGGCGTGTTGCGGAAGATCACCGGCTTCTTCGAACGCCACGAATGCGGATAGGAGTGCTTGAGCCGCCCGCGCGCGAACAGCATGTTCTTGGCGATCAGTGCCTCGATCACGGCCTTGTTGGCATCGCCCTTCTTGCCGTTGTCGTCGATGACGCGCGCAGCCCCACCTTCGCGGTCCGGCCCGAAGCCCGGCGCATCCCTGGTGAAGAAGCCGGCATCGTCAACCGCGAAGGGGATGGCGGTGTCGATGCCGCGCGCAGCCAAGTCGCGCGCCGCGTCCATCCATGCATCGAAGTCCTCGCGGCCGTGCCCCGGCGCGGTATGCACGAAGCCCGTACCGGCATCGTCGGTGACGTGGTCGCCGGGAATCATCGGAACGGTGAATTCATACCCACCACCAAGCCCGCGAAGCGGGTGGGAGAGCTCAAGCTCATACAATTCGTCTGCGGAAACATCGTGAAGTCGTTTGTATCCAAGCTTCGCTTTGGCAAAGCATTCCTCGGCTAACGCGTCAGCGAAAATTAGTTTTTCGCCAGGCTGCGGACCAAAGTCATTCTCTGCCGTCGTGACCTCATAGAGGCCGTAGGCCACACGCGGTGAATATGAAACCGCGCGGTTTCCGGGGATAGTCCATGGCGTGGTCGTCCAGATGACGACAGAGGTCCCCATGAGTTTAGCCAGCTTCTTATCGCCTGTTTCGCCGCCAACCCCCGCTGCCGCAATCACCGGGAATTTCACCCAGATCGTGTCGCTCTCATAATCCTGATACTCGACCTCGGCCTCGGCCAGCGCGGTGCGCTCGACCACGGACCACATCACCGGCTTGGAGCCGCGATAGAGCTGGCCTGACATGGCGAATTTCAGCAGCTCGCCGGCTATGCGCGCCTCGGCGTGGAAATTCATCGTCGTATAGGGCTTCTTGAAGTCGCCGATGACGCCGAGTCGCAGGAACTCCTGCGTCTGCACGTCGATCCATGCTTGAGCGAACTCGCGGCATTCCTGCCGGAACTCGTTGATCGGCACCTCGTCCTTGTTCTTGCCGGCGGCGCGGTATTTCTCCTCGATCTTCCATTCGATCGGCAGGCCGTGGCAGTCCCAGCCCGGAACATAGTTGGAATCGTAGCCACGCATCTGGAACGAGCGGGTGATGACGTCCTTGAGGATCTTGTTCAGCGCGTGGCCGATGTGGATGGTGCCGTTGGCGTAGGGCGGGCCGTCATGCAGCACATATTTCGGCCGGCCGGCGGCATCCTCGCGCAGCAGCCTGTAAAGGTCCATTTCCTGCCAGCGGGCCACGATCTGCGGCTCCTTCTCGGGCAGTCCGCCGCGCATCGGGAAATTCGTCCGCGGCAGATAGAGTGTCCTGGAATAATCGATCGTATCGACTGTATCGGTCATCGGTTCGCCATATCGGTTGCCCGGTCGTAATGGACTCCGGGGCTGAAATTCACAATTTCTTCTGGAAAATGCGCGGGTTGCGCGCGCCACAGTTCCCGGCGGCTCCGGCAGGCAAGTTTCACCTCACCCTGCCCGGAACACCGGGCTGGTAATTCGTATCGCGAACGCGACCTGGCGCGGCTGGCGTGTCATGGCCGCGCTTCTAACTCATGAACGGCCAGGAATAAAGCCGCTACATCGTAAAGTCGAAGCGATAGGTGGCCGAAACACCCATCGTGAACTGATTGCGGGAACCGCGCTCGCGCACGATGCTGGAATCGGCCGCCGGTCCCATGAGACGTGAGTATTCACCGAAGACGCTGGTGGTGACAGGATCGGACACCTTCCATGTTACCGCGCCACCTATGCCGAGCGAACGGACTCCGCCGCCCGGATCGTATTCGCTGATACCCGTTCTGTCGTGCTCATCCGCGCTGACGCCATAATAGGCGTCGAAATATTTCGAGGACGCGAAGGATGCGCGCGGCCCGCCCGAGATGCGCACTTCCGGTGTCACATCGTGAAATGCATCGACCGCGATATCGGCAACGACGCCCTTGTGGGCACGGACCCCCTGACGCACTTCTGCGCGCATACGCACCCAGTCCAGCGGATAGAATTCGAAGAAGCCGCCAATCTCGCCGCCCCAGCGTATCGGATCCAGTCCGCGAATGGCATCCTCGTCATTGTCGCGCTTCCACAGGAATTTTCCGGCGACACCGGCCCGCAGGTCACCCTGATCGACCAGCGCCAGCGAGATATTGTCGTTGCGCGAGGAAAAGCGCACCGGATTCCCGGCCTTGCCCAGCGAAATAATCGGCGTGGCGCTGAGCATGTATTTCTTGCTGCCCTCGAAGTCGGGTGCGGTCAGGATGGTCGCCCCGACCGTCAGGTACCAGTCGCCGGAGAGCCATCCGCGGATGCCTTCCCCTGCCATGGCAGTTGCGGGAATGCCGAAAGCGATCAAAACCGCCAGGGCGGATGTGGATTTCAACGCACGCATGTCTCACCGTCAACGCAATACATATGGGAGTTGAGACAACTGTTGCGCGAAGTTTGGTAAAATTTGCTTTAAATTCCCGACCTTATAATGACACAACACGCTGGACGCTATGCATCGGCTACACTAGCTTACCGGCACGGACGGGTTCTCAATCAGGAGAGTTACCATGAGTTTGGAAAGCAAGACACTTAACGAGATTACCGACGAGGTTCGCGGCAAATGGGGATGGTTCGTGGCGCTTGGCGTGCTGCTCCTCATTCTCGGCGGCATCGCGTTCGCCAACCTGTTTGTCGCGACGGTGGCATCGGTCTATGTCGTCGGCTGGCTGATGCTGTTTTCGGGCATTGTGGAGATCATACATGCCTTTGGCGTGAAAACCTGGGGCCGGTTCTTCCTGTGGCTCGCCAGCGGTCTGCTCTACGCGCTGGCCGGCATCTTCGCCTTCTACAATCCCGTCCTTGCCTCCGCCGCACTTACCTTCCTGCTGGCGGTTTCGCTGGTCGCATCGGGAGCTTTGCGCGCCTGGGTCGGCTATCAGAACTGGGAACAGAAGGGTTCCGGCTGGATCGTCACCGCCGGTGTGGTCACCATCCTTGCAGGTCTGGTCATTGCCTTCGGCTGGCCGGTGAACAGCCTGTGGGTGCTTGGCCTGTTCCTGGCCGTTGACCTGATCTTCCAGGGCTGGGCCTTCATCGCCTTCGGTCTAGCCATCAAGAAGTAGCGGCAAGCTCAGAAGCTTATGGCCGCGTCGAGCTCCGATAGCGGCCGTACAGCTGCCAGAACCGCCCTGGCCTCCTGCTCGTCGCGCTTCATCTGCGCGACGAGCGATTCGAGACCGTCGAATTTTTCTTCACCGCGCAGATAGCTGAAGAACGAAACTTCACAGACCTCTCCATAGAGATTGCCCGAGAAATCGAACACGAATGTTTCGAGCAGCGGCGCCCCGTTGTCGTCAACGGTCGGACGGCGGCCGAAACTGGCGACACCGTCATGCAGACTTCCGTCGGCGCGGCGAAATCTCACGGCATAAATGCCCTCGCGCAGTTCGACCTCTGACGGCAGGCACATGTTCGCGGTGGGAAAGCCCAGCGTTCGACCGAGCTTCTGTCCGTCGATGACTTTTCCGCATACGGTAAAGCGATAGCCGAGCAGCCCGGCTGCCTGCTCCACGTCGCCCTGCGCCAGCAATTCGCGAATGCGGCTCGACGATATGATTTGCGCGCCTTCATCGCGGAACGCATCGACCAGCGTCACTCCAAACCCATATCTCTCGCCGGCATCCATCAGGAAAGCCGGCCCGCCCTGGCGGTTTTTGCCGAAATGGAAATTGAAGCCGGTCACGGCGTGACAAATGCCGAGATTGTCCCGGAGGATCGATGCAACGAAATCCTCTGCCGACTTGGTGGAAAATCCGGATGTGAATTCCTGCTCGACCACTGCTGCGAAGCCGAGCCTGTCCAGCAGCTTCGCCTTCATTTGCGATGGCGTCAGGACGAACAGCGGCACCTGCGGGCGAAAAAACTTCCGGGGATGGGGATGGAATGTAAGAACGAGCGCCGGAACACCGCGCTTTTGCGCTTCCTGAAGCGCACGTTCGAGCACGGCCTGATGCCCCCGGTGAACGCCATCGAAGTTTCCGATCGCCACAACGCCGCCGCGCAGGTGGGCGGGCAGCGGCACATCTCCGGCAATACGCGCAAGCATGTGCAGGCCCTATTGCAGCCGGGGCATGACCGCCACCGGGGCGTAGCCATGCTTTTCCAGAAATTCCTTAAGCTTGCGCGGGTCGGGTGCGAGCGGGTCGCCATAATCGCGGGCGTGGATGCCCCCGGAAATGTAAAGCGCATCGATGCCATTGTCGGCCGCGCCCTTGATGTCGGTCATCATGCCGTCGCCGATCGCAAGAACCTCGCCGCGCTCAAGATCGCGCCCGGCAACCTCGGCGGCAGCCCGCAGCGCCGCCTTGTAGATCGGCGCATGGGGTTTTCCGGCAATCAGCGTACGCCCGCCCATCTGTCCATAGTCACGCGCGATCGCGCCTGCGCACCAGATCAGCCTGTCGCCGCGCTCCACCACGATGTCCGGGTTGGCACAGATGAACGGCAGGTTGCGTGAACGCAGCCGCACGAGCAGTTCATGGTAATCTTCCGGGGTCTCGGTTTCGTCGTCGAACGGCCCGGTGCAGACCACGGCCTGCGCCTCGAAATCCTCCACCAGTTCGACGTCGAGGCCGTCATAGATATTGGTGTCCCGATCCGGTCCTATATGGAAAATCCGGCGGGGGGCTTCAGCGATCAGATCCCGGGTGACATCGCCGGAGCTGACCAGCCTGTCATAAGTTCCCTCCGGAACTCCGATGGCCCGCATCTGCGTGGCGACGTCCGCTCCCAGCCGCGGCGAATTGGTGATCATCACGACCGCCACGCCGCGTGCACGCGCGGCCGCAAGCGCCGCGGCGGCTTGCGGAAAGTGCTCGACGCCGTTGTGAACCACGCCCCATACATCGCAAAGCAGCGCGGCGTAGCGGCCCGATATGACTTCGAGCGAGGAAATGATGGGAAATGGAACCGTCATGTCGGCTGGCACGTCCGTGGCTTGGGAGATCGTCGGGTGATGGCTTCGAGCGCCCGGATTAGCCGATGCGCCGCGTGCTGTCATCAGCATTCCTGTTACGGCGCCGGCATGACTGGTTAATGCCGCCTGAAAAACCGGCTTCATTTTTGGTCGATTCTGCAAACGCGAAATTTAACCGTTTCTGCGATGGTCATCCCGATACGTTGATTTGGCAGCGGGGGCTATAGCCAGATGTTGCAGAAATTCCTGTCCGACAGGCGCGGCAACTATGCCATGATTACGGGCCTGATCATGGCGCCTTTGATGGGTGCGGTGGCGCTTGCCGTCGACTACTCAGAAATGTCGCGTCAACGGCTCGACACGCAAAACGCGCTCGATACGGCCAACATCGCCACGGCCCGCGAACTTCAGACAGGAATAACCGACGCACAGGCAATCGCCTACGCGAACGACTTCTATTTCGCCAATCTGCGCCATGTGTCTCCCGCCAGGAGCAGTCTCAGCGTCCGGCTTCCGAGCCAGGTGGTCGGCGGCGGCACCATGGAGATGTGCGCCACTCTGAACTATTCACCCTATTTCCTGCCCGTTTCAGCGATGCTTATGGGCAGGGAATCTCATGACTTCGACTTCAGGACCTGCTCCGAGGTGCGCCTGAAGAACACGCTGGAAGTCGCACTGGTGCTCGATAACTCCGGTTCGATGAAGGAAAAGGGCAGCGGTTCACCCCTGACGCGCATGGAGCTGCTGAAAAAGGCCGCTGACGAGCTGATCACCACGATGGTCAATCAGGCTGACAGCGTGAGGCAGCTGGAAAAGCCCATCCAGTTCGCGGTGATACCTTTCGCCTCCTCGGTCAATGTCGGCAAATCCAACAAGGATTCGTCCTGGATGGATACGCGGGGAGTGTCGCCCATCCATCATGAGAATTTTAACTGGTCGTCTTTCACGTTCAGCTGGACGAACCGGAAAATAGTCAGGAAGGACGACGTTTACATCAAAAGCGGCAGTGACTGGAAAGAGCAGGAAAACCAGATCGTTACCCGCTTCAGCCTCTTCAACGAGCTGAAATACTATAAGGACAGCGCCAGGAAGGAGACGCTGCCCTATGCGGAGTGGGAAGGTTGCGTTGAGCAGAGGCCGCATCCCTACGACCTCACCGACGAACGTCCGCGCGAAGGAAACCCTGCAACGCTGTTTGTTCCGATGTTCTATCCCGACGATTCCAGCAGCGGTTATAACGACTGGATCACGAAAATCGTCAGCAGTTCGGATTCGTCGAAAAACACGCTGTTCTGGGATCCATCGGAAAAAAACAACAGCAACAGCAATCGCGCACCGCACGATATGCGCAAGTACTTCGACATGCGCAATACGGCCGGCACGCAATATGGCTATGTTGCGCCCTATGGCTCGCACAAGATGGGACAGGGTAACGGACCCAACGCCAACTGCACCACCCAGCCGATCACGCCTCTGGTCGACGTCACCAATTCAGCCGGCATGAAGCAGATCAAGGATGCCATCTCCGCCATGGAACCGCTCGGCGGCACCAGCGTGGGCAGCGGCCTTGCATGGGGCTGGCGCGTGCTCTCCAGCGGAGAGCCTTTCACCGAAGGAAGGCCCGAGACGGACCGCGGTAACGACAAGGTGGTGATCGTGCTGACCGATGGCGCGAACACCTACTACACACCAAACAGCGTCCGCAGGCTCAACGGATCGACCTCCGCCGCCGTCGACAACAACAGCGTCAGATCGATTTACGGCGATTACGGGTTCCTCCTTCCCTACAGTAAACCGTATGATTATGGCCGCCTGTTCCTGGGCCTGAGCAGCAGCTTCAACAAGACGTTGTACACGAACGAAAACTATTCGAAGGCCATGAACGACAAGCTTCAGGTCCTGTGCCAGAACGCCAAATCCTCGGGCGTAATGATCATGACTGTGGGGCTCGACCTCGAAGCCGAGGCAAAGAAGGATTCCAAGGTGCGGGATCAGATCGCCGGCTTGAAGAATTGCTCCTCCGACTCGCGCAACCGGCGCGATCCGGACGATCCGTCCAAACCGGCCAAGCTGTTCTGGAATGCTTCCGGCAACGATCTGTCGAACGCGTTCCGCGAAATCGCCGACGAGCTGTCCAACCTGCGTATCACAAGCTGATCGTCATCGATGAAGCAAGGCCCGGATGCTGCAACGCTCCGGGCCTGTTGCGTTGTTTTGGAACAGTCAACGCATCGCTTGACAGCACCTCGGCGGTTTACGACACAGATGCCATGTCCAATGGCCGGACACCGGCATCGCCATGGCCGTCCGGACAATATCGGCACGTCCCTGATCGCAGCAACGCAGGACGGTCAGGTTCAGTGTGCCGTGCGCTGCGGCTGGCAAATGGGCAATTCCCATCAAAGCCTGCGGGGCACGAGGCGGCATCCGGACCGAATTTTGCCCATTGCCCGCTAAAAGCCACGATCAGAAGCCTATCAGGCACCATGAGCATGTCCCGTTCCGCTTTTTCCGCCCCCAGACTTCCCTGCCCCACGCGCCGAAATCTCATCACCGGCGCGGGCGCGCTGGCGCTGGCGGGACTGGCCGGATGCGGTTCCCTGCCCCGGCAGGGCGCCGGCGGCGGTGCCACGGCCTCTGCAAGCCGTTCCATGGCTGAAATCCGCAAGGCCCAGGGATTGTCCATGCTGTCAGCCGATCGCCAGCTCGAGCAGGCCGCGCTCCAGCAGGCCCATTACATGGCGGCATCGGGCAAGATGAACCATACGACCGGGATCGGCAAAAGTTTCACTGCAAGGGTGAAAGGCAACGGCATCGGGGGCGCGGCGGCTGAAAACATCGCGGAAGGCCGCATGGACGCCGCGCGCGCCATCGATATGTGGATGAATTCGCCTCCGCATCGCCGCAATATGCTGGACGCCCGTTTCAATCGCTTCGGCCTTGCCTGGGCAAGCCACCCCGACCGGCCCGAATGGCGATACTGGGCGATGATTCTCGCCAGCTAGACCAGACGTTATTTTCCGGCCCGAACATGAAACGGTCCTCCCTCCTTGACACGGTGCAGGGGGCTGATTATCTCATGCCTCGTTAGCACTCTGCCTTACGGAGTGCTAACAGGTCCGGCAGCGCCGGACGGAGGGAATTCTTTCTCATCATTGTGACCGAGGAAATCAAATGGCAAAGACGAAGTTCCGCCCGCTTCATGACCGCGTGGTCGTTCGCCGGGTCGAGTCCGAAGAGAAGACGGCTGGCGGCATCATCATCCCCGACACCGCCAAGGAAAAGCCGCAGGAAGGCGAAATCGTGGCTGTGGGCTCAGGCGCCCGCGACGAAAGCGGCAAGCTCGTTGCCCTCGACGTCAAGGCCGGCGATCGCGTCCTGTTCGGCAAGTGGTCGGGCACCGAAGTCAAGCTCAATGGCGAAGACCTTCTGATCATGAAGGAATCCGACATCATGGGCATCATCGGCTGATCCTGCCGGTCCCATTCTCAAACAATCACTGCAATCCGAATTTCGGGCCACAGGCCCAGGAGTAAGCAATGGCTGCCAAAGACGTAAAGTTCTCCCGTGATGCCCGCGAGCGCATGCTGCGTGGTGTCAACATCCTCGCCGACGCGGTGAAGGTCACCCTCGGTCCCAAGGGCCGCAACGTCGTCATCGACAAGTCGTTCGGCGCGCCGCGCATCACCAAGGACGGCGTTTCCGTCGCCAAGGAAATCGAACTCGAAGACAAGTTCGAGAACATGGGCGCCCAGCTCGTTCGCGAAGTCGCTTCCAAGACCAACGACAAGGCCGGTGACGGCACCACCACCGCGACCGTTCTGGCGCAGGCCATCGTTCAGGAAGGCCATAAGGCCGTTGCCGCCGGCATGAACCCGATGGACCTGAAGCGCGGCATCGATCTGGCCGTGACCGAAATCGTCGCCGACCTCGTCAAGAAGGCCAAGAAGATCAAGACTTCCGAGGAAGTCGCTCAGGTCGGCACCATCTCGGCCAACGGCGAGAAGGAAATCGGCGAGATGATCGCCGAGGCCATGCAGAAGGTCGGCAACGAGGGTGTCATCACCGTCGAGGAAGCCAAGACCGCCGAGACCGAGCTGGAAGTCGTCGAAGGCATGCAGTTCGACCGCGGCTACCTGTCGCCCTACTTCATCACCAACCCCGACAAGATGGTTGCCGAGCTCGAGGATGCCTACATCCTGCTTCACGAGAAGAAGCTCTCCAACCTCCAGGCCATGCTGCCGGTTCTCGAGGCTGTCGTTCAGACCTCCAAGCCGCTGCTCATCATCGCCGAGGACGTCGAAGGCGAGGCTCTGGCCACGCTGGTGGTCAACAAGCTGCGCGGCGGCCTGAAGATCGCTGCGGTCAAGGCCCCGGGCTTCGGCGACCGTCGCAAGGCGATGCTGGAAGACATCGCCATCCTCACCGGCGGTCAGGTCATCTCCGAAGACCTCGGCATCAAGCTTGAGAACGTCGGCATCAACATGCTCGGCCGCGCCAAGAAGGTCCGCATCGAGAAGGAAAACACCACCATCGTCGACGGCGCCGGCAAGAAGGCCGAGATTCAGGGCCGCGTTGGCCAGATCAAGGCCCAGATCGAGGAGACCACCTCCGACTACGACCGCGAGAAGCTCCAGGAGCGTCTGGCCAAGCTGGCCGGCGGCGTTGCCGTCATCCGCGTCGGCGGCTCCACCGAGGTCGAGGTCAAGGAGAAGAAGGATCGCGTTGACGACGCCCTGAACGCCACCCGCGCTGCGGTTGAGGAAGGCATCGTCCCCGGCGGCGGCGTCGCCCTGCTGCGCGCCACCCAGGCGATCAAGGCCGAAGGCGCCAACGCCGACCAGGCCGCCGGCATCGCCATCGTTCGCCGCGCCCTTCAGGCTCCGGCTCGCCAGATCGCCAACAATGCGGGCGCCGAAGCCTCGATCATCGTCGGCAAGATCCTCGAGAACAAGAGCGCGACCTACGGCTACAACGCAGCCACCGACGAGTATGGCGATCTGATCCAGCTCGGCATCGTCGACCCGGTCAAGGTCGTTCGCACCGCCCTGCAGGACGCCGCTTCGGTTGCCGGCCTGCTGGTCACCACCGAGGCCATGATCGCCGACGCTCCGAAGAAGGAAGCTGCTGCTCCGGCAATGCCCGGCGGCATGGGCGGCATGGGCGGCATGGACTTCTAAGAAGTCTCCGCACCGGATTGGAAAGGGCGGCTTCGGCCGCCCTTTTCTTTTTGCCTCCGGAACCAAGTCGCCGAACTGCCGTTGATGCGGGCAAGTTCAACCCGGGAGATGCGAACATGGTGAACAAGGATCAGGTGTCAGGCGTTGCCAAGCAGGCCAAGGGCGCAGTCAAGGAAGCGGCAGGCAAAGTGACGGGCAGCAAGAAGACCGAACTGAAGGGCAAGGCGGAAAAAGTGGCGGGCAAGATCCAGAAGGCCGCCGGCGACGTCAAGGAAAAGGTCCGCAAAGCCAATTGAGGCAGGTCGAACACAGGCTTGGAAGCAGGAAAAGGCGGCTGAACGAGCCGCCTTTTCCTCATTCGGCAGGTCGCGGCGAAATAGCCTCGGCCATCGGCTGAAAGTTCAAACGATTAGGGCGTGGGGCTTCCGCAATCTTCCCTTGAAGCAGGAAGGGCAAAGCGTTAGGCCGGTGCCATCTCAATTCGCTTGTTCAGGAGACCGGCCCGTGAGCACAAAGAACACCAGAACCGAAACCGATACGTTCGGCGCGATCGAGGTGGCTTCCGATCGTTACTGGGGTGCGCAGGCGCAGCGGTCTCTCGGCAATTTCCGGATCGGCTGGGAAAAGCAGCCGGCCTCCATCGTGCGGGCGCTCGGCATCGTCAAGCGCGCCGCCGCGGAAGCCAACATGGAACTGGGCAGGCTCGACCCCAAGCTCGGCGCTGTGGTCGTGGAGGCCGCTCAGGAAGTCATCGACGGCAAGCTCGACGACCACTTCCCGCTGGTGGTCTGGCAGACGGGTTCGGGCACCCAGTCCAACATGAACGCCAACGAGGTGATCTCCAACCGGGCCATCGAAAAGCTCGGCGGCGAAATGGGCTCCAAGAAGCCCGTTCACCCGAACGACCACGTCAACATGAGCCAGTCGTCGAACGACACCTATCCGACGGCCATGCACATTGCGTGCGCCGAGCGTATCGTTCACGATCTGCTGCCCGCGCTGAAACACCTGCACACCGCCCTTGAGGCCAAGGTCAGGGCATTCGACCATATCGTCAAGATCGGCCGCACCCACACGCAGGATGCAACCCCCCTCACCCTCGGTCAAGAATTTTCCGGTTATGCCCAGCAGGTGAAGAACGGGATCGAGCGTATCGAGACGACTCTGCCCGCGCTGATGCAGCTTGCGCAGGGTGGCACCGCCGTCGGCACCGGGCTGAATGCGCCGGTCGGCTTTGCCGAGAAGGTGGCGGAAAAGATCGCGGCCATCACCGGGCTCGGCTTCACCTCGGCCCCCAACAAGTTCGAGGCGCTTGCCGCCCACGACGCCATGGTGTTCTCGCATGGCGCCATCAACACCGTGGCCGCCTCGCTGTTCAAGATCGCTAACGACATCCGCTTCCTCGGCTCCGGCCCGCGCGCCGGCCTTGGCGAGCTCGCCCTGCCCGAGAACGAGCCCGGTTCATCCATCATGCCCGGCAAGGTGAACCCGACACAGTGCGAGGCGCTGACGCAGGTTTGCGTGCAGGTGTTCGGCAACAATGCGGCGCTGACCTTCGCCGGCAGCCAGGGTCATTTCGAGCTGAACGTCTACAATCCGCTGATGGCTTACAATTTCCTCCAGTCGGTCAAGCTGCTGGCGGATGCCTCCGTCTCGTTCACCGACAATTGCGTGGCGGGTATCGAGGCGCGCGAGGACAACATCAGGGCGTCGCTGGAGCGTTCGCTGATGCTGGTCACCGCGCTCGCCCCGACCATCGGCTACGACGCGGCCGCGAAAATCGCCAAGACCGCGCACAAGAACGGCACCACGTTGCGCGAGGAAGCTCTTGCAACCGGTCTGGTGAGCGCCGAGGACTATGACCGCATCGTGCGGCCCGAGGACATGACGCATCCCGGCTGAGCGCTCTGGCGGGAGATCACGGTTTCGACTAGTGTGACGCCATGCGCTACGTCATCGTGATCGTGATCATTGCCTGCTTCCTGATCTGGGACGGCCTCTACAATGGAGGCCGTTACATCGACATGGGGGTCAGGGGCATGAACGACGTGGTTCGCATGGTCACCGGCTGAGTCGCAGCTTCAGGCAGACGGCGCGACATCCTGCCGGTTGACGCGGCGAGGGCTTCCGGAACAAAAGGGCGTGCCAGACGGCTGCTTTTCGCAGCCTCAGCCTTTTCCATATCACCCTTCAGGAGGCCGAATTGATCCGGCACATCGTGTTCTTCACCGTCAAGCCCGATATGGACGTCGACACCGTGCGCGAAGGGTTGATGAATCTTGGCCGGATTCCGCATTCCAGCCACTTCGAAGTGACGGTGAACCGCAAGGTCGATCTGTTCGGGAACGAGATCGATATCGTCGTTTATGCCGAATTCGAGGACGAGGCCGCGCTGCACGCCTTCAAGGCCGACCCCATCTACTCCGAGACGACCGCCATGGTGCGGCCCATGCGCGAACTGCGCTTTTCCGCCGATGTGGTCGCGGCGGGCTGATCCCGCTCCGCAGCCATTTCCCAGCAGTCATTCCGATGTCCCGGTTTCGGACGCCATTTTTCCCAGAGCGAGAACCGTTCGCCAGTTCCGGGCGGTCGACGCCGTTTTCAGGGTGCGGTCGATCATGGGCGGCAATCTGGAAGCGCTGAAACCGTCGGGAACATGCAGATAGAGGATGTTTCCGGAAACGTGGACACCCTCCCCGACAGCGCGCGATTTCAGGGCTGCAACGGATTCCTGTCCGGGCGTGTCTCTCAGCACGAACACATGAAGTGTCGTTGGCCGTCCGGCCGCTTCGGGAAACGGATTGTCGTCGATGATCCGTTGCCACTCGCTGCGGCTGACCAGCATGATGTCCTTCTCGAACCCCAGATCGTTCCGCACAACTTCCGCGACAAGTTCCTGCGTCTGCGCCTTTCCCGTCTCTGAAGCCAGCACCGCGTTGCCGCTGTTGATGTAGGTCGAGACGTTGCGAAACCCCGCCCTGGCAAGGGCATCACGCAGTTTTGCAACAGGCAACTGCGTTGCGCCGCCGACACCTCGAAACAGGACGACGAAAACGTCGCCATCCATGTTGTCGTTCATATGATGAAGTTCGCCAGGGTTTCGTCGTCGGTTATGTCCTGACATTGCACGCCCTCCGCATCGAACTTCGCCTTGAGCAGGGCGAAATTGCGCTTGTCTTTCGTCTCGATGCCGATCAGTACCGAACCGAAATTGCGAGCCGACTTCTTCAGGTACTCGAAGCGGGAAATGTCGTCGTCGGGCCCGAGCATCTGCAGGAAGTCCCGCAACGCGCCGGGACGTTGCGGCAGGCGGATGATAAAATACTTTTTCAACCCCTCAAAGCGCAGCGCACGCTCCTTCACGTCCGGCAGGCGTTCGAAATCGAAATTGCCGCCCGACACCACGGCTACGATGGTCTTGCCGCGAATGTCCTTCTTCGTGAAATCCTTCAGTGCATCGATGGTGAGCGCTCCAGCGGGTTCGAGAACGACGCCCTCCACATTGAGCATTTCGATCATTGTCGCGCACAGGCGGTTCTCCGGCACAAGGCGGGTCGCCCCTGCGGAAAAATCCTTGAGCAGACGAAAATTCTCACGGCCGATCTCGGCCACCGCCGCGCCGTCGACGAAATTGTCAACCGAGGCCAGCTTCACCCGCTTGCCCTCCGAGAGGCTGCGGGAAAGGCTCGGCGCGCCTGCCGGCTCACAGAAGATGAACTGCGGCACCTGGCCGATCGTCTGGAAATACTGGCTCACGCCGGCGGCCAGCCCGCCACCGCCTACCGGCAGCATGACGATATCGGGCGCCCTGCCCTTGCCCGTCTGCTCGATGATCTCCTGAGCGACGGTCGCCTGCCCCTCGATGATGTCCTTGTGGTCGAAGGGAGGCACCATGTGAGCGCCGGCGGTTTCGGTGAACTCCAGAGCTGCATGGTAGCAATCGTCGAAAAAGTCGCCCACCAGCCTTATCTCGACGAACTCGCCACCGAACATCCGGGTCTTGTCGATCTTCTGCTGGGGTGTCGTCACCGGCATGAAGACGACGCCCCTGCGCCCGAAATGCTGGCATACGAAAGCGAATCCCTGCGCATGGTTGCCTGCCGACGCACACACGAACAGGTCGGCCCTGTTTCCGGCCGCAAGGGTTTTTCTGAAGAAATTCAGCGCCCCCCTGATCTTGTAGGACCGCACCGGTGTCAGATCCTCGCGCTTCAGGAAAATGCGCGCGCCATACTTCTGCGACAGGTAGTCGTTCTTTTGCAGGGGAGTCTGGGGAAAAATCTCCCTTATCGCTTCCGCAGCGGTTGCAACCCTGTCGGCGAAGCTTGTCATGGCGTGATCCCGATGTCGTGAATGCGCATGTGTTCCTGCCGCGAATTTGGCTTTTTGGCAACACCGAAGCTGTCGCAAACAGACAATGCATTCATCAATGCGGGCATTGACTTACTTCCGCCGTACTCTGCGGGTGGAGGAGTAGCTCGCGGTCAGGCGAACATCAGCCGTACGCCGCATGCTGACGGAAAACCAAAGTGAATCTGAAGCCCCTGCTTGCCATAGTGCTTTCGCTGGCCATCGCCGGCTGCACCTCCAACAGGACCGACGAAATTCTCGGCAGCGCCCGCGTGCCCGTGTCGGTGACCGATATTGCCGGCAATCACTCGATCTTTATCGCCTCGACGCGCAAGCGTTCGGACGATCCTTCCAGGGTTTTCGAGGGCGAGCGTTCGAGCACCCTCAATTTCGCACGCATCAACGTAACCGTTCCGCGCGAGCACAAGGTGGGCCAGATCGAGCGTCGAAAGCGCGGAAAATCCGACGATCCGTCCAAATACTTCATGGCTTCCGGGGCGGTTGGCTACGATACGGGGCCGCAATTCTCGCAGGCACTGAACGCCGACGTCGCTGCCCGCGGCGGCCGTGTCATGGTCTTCGTCCACGGCTACAACACCGGCTTCGATGCTGGCGTCTACCGCGCCACGCAGATCGCGCATGATTCCGGCTATCCCGGCACGCCCGTGCTGTTTTCCTGGGCGTCCGGCGGCTCCACCACCAGCTATGTCTACGACAAGGAAAGCGCCAGCGTTGCCCGCGACCAGCTGGAAGTCACGCTGCGCCTGCTGGCCCAGAGCGGCGCGCGACGCATCGATGTCGTCGCTCACTCCATGGGAACATGGGTGACCATGGAAGCGTTGCGCCAGCTCGCCATCACCGGCGACCGCAATCTCGGCGGCAAGCTGGGAGACGTGGTTCTGGCATCGCCCGACATCGATGTGGATGTGTTCAAGAGCCAGATGCGCCGTTATGGCAAGCCGGAAAAGCCGTTCATCCTGCTTCTCTCCAAGGATGACAGGGCATTGCGCCTGTCCGGGATGATCGCGGGCTCGCGTCCGCGCGTGGGCGACTATGCCGATGCCGGCAAGGAGCTGGCCGACTATGGCGTGACGGTTGTCGACCTGTCGACGGCAAAGGGCGCAGATTCGTTCAACCACACCAAGTTCGCAGACAATCCGGTGATGGTGCGGATGCTCGGCCAGCGCCTGCGCGAGGATGACGGCTTTGCCAGTGATCGGGAAATCACCGACCGTATCAGGCTGGTGACCCGGCAGGCCGCCACGGGGCTTTAGCGGCGCAAGCCTCGCGGGAAACCGGCGGGGCTGGACCGGCCCGGCTTCTGCCTATATTCGATTACCGATGCCAGGCGGCGGCGTGCGCTGCCTCCGGAACCGGTTTCAGGAGCAATGGTAAAGTGCGCTTCAAGGCTTTGTTCGCGATAGCATTTGCCGTTCTGATCACCGGATGCGCCAGCCCCGGCCGTCATGAACTGCTCAATGTATCGTCTTTCCCGGCCAATCCCGCGGACATTTCGGCCGAGCTCGATATCTTCGTCGCCACCACCCGCCGCCAGTCTGTAGACCAGCCGCGCATCGTCTATGGCGGCGACCGCTCGCCCAACATCGCCTACGCATCGGTCGACATCACGGTTCCGAAGATTCACGAGACCGGCAGGATCGAACGCGCCAAGGGGCGCGCCCAGGCCGATCCGGCCAAACATTTCACCGCCCGCCGTGTGAGCTTCTTCAAGGAGCGCCAACAATTCGCGCAAGCCGTCAACGCCGATGTTGTGCGCCATGAAGGTCAGCGTGTTCTGGTCTTCGTGCATGGCTTCAACAATGGCTTCGATGACGGCATCTACCGTATCACGCAGATCGTTCACGATACCAAATATGTCGGCACGCCAGTTCTGTTCTCGTGGGCCTCTGCGGCCAAGACCACCGGTTATCTCTATGACAAGGAAAGCGCCAACGCAGCCCGCGACGATCTGGAGGCGACGCTGAGAATGCTGGCCGGCAGCAAGGCGAAAAGCATCGATATCATCGCGCACTCCATGGGAACCTGGGTGACGATGGAGACGCTGCGCCAGCTGGCCATCAGCGGCGACCGCGATCTGGGCGGCAAGCTCGGCAATGTCATTCTGGCCTCTCCCGACATCGATGTCGATGTGTTCAAGAAGCAGATGGAGCGCTACGGCAAGCCCGACAAGCCGTTCGCGATCCTTTTGTCCGATGACGATCGCGCTCTCCAGCTTTCGACCTTCATTTCGGGCGACAAGCCGCGCGTGGGCGACTATAGCGACGCCGCCGACCTCGCCAGCCTCGGTGTCATCGTGGCTGATCTGACCCAGGCGGGTTCCGGCGACAGGCTCAACCACGCCAAATTCGCCGACAATCCGTTCCTCGTCGAATTGCTGGGTGAAGGCTTGCGGATGAACGCCGGCCTGTCGGCCGCGGACAGCGGCGATTTCGGCAGTCCGATGAGCACGATCGGCAAGGATATCGGACAGGCGGTGGGGTCCGTGGCGGACATCGTCATCACCACGCCGTTCAAGGTCCTGTCGATAGCGACCGGGGGTTAGAGCGCGACAGGGCCGTCTCGATGGTGCGGACGACGGGACTCGAACCCGTACTCTCAAAGAGAAGCAGATTTTCGTACCACTTCGGCTTTCGCCGCCGCCGTTCGGCGTTCGTGGTCTGGACTGTCCCTTCGCCATGGCCCAAAGGCTTTAGGCGCCACCCGTCCAGTCTCTACACCTTCCCTCTGAGGAGGGCTTGGCTCGGGATTGGCTTGGGGCATTTGCCCGTTAGCGTTCCCCGACTTTGAGCGGCTCTACTCCGCAGGTTTCCCTGCGGGCACTCCAAATTAAAGTCTGCTGCGTCTACCGATTTCGCCACGTCCGCACGTGACGTTTCTCACGGCTTATTCGGCTTTCGTCAACCGTGTTGCACCACTAATCTGTTGAGCTGGATAAATCCGCTTCGCCAGCCCGGTCACGCAGACAATGCGGGAGCGCACCCTCGTCTGCTGGAACAGCGAATTTCATTGGAGTGCCGTCACGGCGACAGGTTGACTGTTGCGGCTGGTCTTGGTCAATCTGTCTGCGTTTGGCGAGGCGACAGCCCCGGCCCAGTTGTCAAAGAAACTGCCAAAGCCTTACGCTTTGCGCCTCAGGAACCTGCGCACCATGTCCACTACATCCACCTTTCCCGATGACAACAGCCTGTTTCTGCCCTTCATGGGGCCTTTTTATCGCGGTTTCGCGCAGCCCTATGGATGGGCGGCATTCCGGCTTGTCATCGGCGGTCTTCTGATGGTCGAAGGCTGGCCGAAAATCATCTCGCCGATGGCCCAGACGGGTTTTGTGGAAAGCATCGGCATGTATCCGGGCTGGTTCTTTTCGCCCCTGCTGGCCATCATGCAGTTCGTAGGCGGGGCCATGATTGCCATCGGCCTTTTCACCCGCCCGATCGCCCTTGCCAATGCCGTCATGCTGCTTGTGACCATATGGTTTCATATCACCCATCCCTACGGTGACGCCTTTCTCACCGCAGAAGGCGTGAGTTTCCTGAAAGACAATCTCCACTATCTGACGGCAGAAGGACAATCGCGGCTGCTGTCGGATGGCGGAGCCGCATTCCTGCACCAGGTCCAGTCGAAGGCAGAGTTCAATTCGACGTTCTGGGCCGCGGGAGCCGCCCTGATTGCCGCTTTTGGCGGCGGGAGGATTTCGGTGGACCGGCTCTTCATCAAACGCGAGTTCTGATCGAATATTCCGATTTCCGGATGCCAGGAGTTCGTTGTGGCCGGACGTGGCCACCTGACAGGTCTGTGAACCTGCATCCCGATTGCGCAGCCGCGCCAAACGCATACAAAACTCAGGAGTTTCCCCGGAGCCCTTCATGACAGCAGCTCTTTTCCAGCCCATAAGCCTCGGGGATCTCGATCTGCCCAACCGCATCGCCGTGGCGCCCATGTGCCAGTATTCGGCCATCGACGGATGCGCTACGGATTGGCATCTCCAGCACTGGATGAACCTAGCCATGTCCGGCGCCGGCATGGTCACCGTTGAGATGACCAATGTCGAACGGCGCGGACGCATCAGCCACGGCTGCATGGGGCTTTATACGGAAGCGAACGAAGCGGCTGCCAAACGCGCTCTGGACGCTGCCAGACGCGTCGCTGTGCCCGGAACGAAGTTCGGTACGCAGATTGCCCATGCCGGCCGCAAGGCGTCATGCCGCAGGCCATGGGAAGGCGGCGGCCCGCTACAGCCGGGAGAGGATGCCTGGCCGGTCGTGTCGGCCTCCGCCCTTGCCTACGACGAGGGCTGGCAGACGCCTCACGCGCTGACGGAAGAGGAAATCCGGGAAGTTGTGGAACGGTTTGCGCAAGCGGCAAAGCGAGCCGAACGTTCCGGTTTCGACTTCATCGAGCTCCATGGCGCGCATGGCTATCTGATCTTCCAGTTTCTGTCGCCGCTTTCGAACAGGCGCGAGGATCGCTGGGGAGGCTCCCTGGAAAACCGCATGCGGTTGGCGCTGGAGGTCACGCGCGCCGTACGCGAAGCTGCCCCGACGCTCATGCTGGGCATGCGCCTGTCGGTGAAGGAGTGGGTGGATGGCGGTTTCGACGTCGACGAGGCGGTCGAGGTGGCGAAAGCGCTCAAGGCAGAAGGGATTTCCTACATCTGCTGCTCGAGCGGCGGCAATTCGCCATTGCAGAAACTTCCTTCCGGCCCCCTGTATCAGGTTGATCTGGCAGAAGCCGTGCGCAGGGGAGCCGGCATTCCCGTTCGCGCCGTTGGCCTCATAACGGAGCCGAAACAGGCGGAAAGGGTGATTGCCGAAGGCCGCGCGGACATTGTCGCGCTCGGTCGCGCCTTCCTTGCCGATCCGCGCTGGGGCTGGCGCGCCGCCGCTGCGCTGGGTGCCAAAATACCGGCGGCACCGCAGCTACAGCGCTCCGTCACCACGATGCGGCACTGGATGGTCCCCTCCTGACGAAACGAGGCAACCAACGGCTGCCATCCGCGTTTTCCATCGGTCCCTTCAACAGGCGCTATACGGAGAACGGGGATGACCAGGGTCGTCTACAACATCGTGGAGCACGACGGAGGCTGGGCCTATCAGGTCGGCTCCACCTATTCGGAAACTTTCCCAAGCCGCGAGGCGGCTGTCAGGGCTGCCGCGCGTGCCGCCGAGGAACAGCAGATTGCCGGTACATCAGACGGCATCCAGTATGAGGACAGTTCCGGGAAATGGCATGAGGAACTGTCCGACGGTCGCGACAGGCCGGAAACCGAAGTTTCGGAGTAATCATTGCCGCTTCCGCGGCATCTTCCTCTAAAAAAGAGCGGCCATCGGCCGCCCGTTCCAATTTTCAGCCGGGCCCTGGCTTCAGCCGTGGAGCCTGGCTGTGATTTCCGCCACACGCTTGCCCTGGAAGCGGGCCCCTTCCAGCTCCTGTGCGGAAGGCTGGCGCGACCCGTCACCTTCGGTGGTCGTGGTCATGCCGTAAGGCGCTCCGCCGCGAACCACGTCATTGCCCATCTGGCCCTGATAGGCATAGGAGAGCGGCACGATGATCATGCCGTGATGCTGGAGCGATGCCTGCGTGCTCAGAAGCGCGATCTCGGCCCCGCCATGCTGCGTGGCGGTCGACACCATAACGGAAGCGACCTTGTCGACGAGCGCGCCCTTCGCCCAGAGCGGGCCGGTCTGATCGAGGAAATTCTTCATCTGCGAGGCCATCGCACCGTAACGGGTGGAGGCGCCGAAGATGATGGCGTCATAGTTCTCCAGTTCGAGAGGCTTGGCAATCGGCGCGTCCTGATCGAGCTTGTAATGAGCCGCCTTCGCAACCTCCAGCGGGACGAGTTCGGGAACCCTCTTTATGGTCACATCGGCGCCGGCTTCCCGCGCGCCTTCGGCAGCGGCTTTGGCCATCTGCTCCATGTGACCCCAGCTCGAATAATAGAGGACAAGCACCTTCGCCATTTTCTTCATCTCCACCATTGCGACATACGGACACCTTGCCCGCCTGAAATAGCAAAAGGAACCTAGGGCAGCTTTCGTTCACGGAAAAGCACAGCAAAGCCGACACACCGTTCACTGTTTCTGTACCTTTGCGCGCTCGCGGGCAAAGAGGTATTGATCCATGAAACACTGATGCAGGAGTCGCTCATGCCCCGGATCGTCACCGCCGCCATGCTTGTGATTGGTGACGAGATCTTGTCGGGCCGCACCAGGGACAGGAACATCGGCCATCTTGCCGACATCATGACGGCCGTCGGCATCGATCTGAAGGAAGTGCGGATCGTGCCGGACGAGGAGGAGGAAATCGTCTCGGCGCTGAACGCCGTTCGCGCGCGCTATACCTATGTGTTCACCTCCGGTGGCATCGGTCCGACACATGACGATATAACCGCCGATTCCGTCGCCAGGGCATTCGGCGTGCCATGCGAGTACGACGACAAGGCTTATGCCATGCTCGGCGCCCACTATGCGAAACGCGGCATGGAGTTCACCGAGGCCCGCAAGCGGATGGCCAGAATGCCGCGCGGCGCGGCGCATATCGAAAACCCTGTCTCGGTCGCTCCCGGTTTCCGCATCGGCAATGTTTATGTCATGGCCGGCGTTCCGTCCATCTTTCAAGCCATGCTCGACCAGGTTGTGCCCACGCTCAGGACGGGGACAAGGATGCTTTCGGCAACGGTGCCATGCCCGCTTGGCGAGGGAGTCATCGGAGAGCCGCTTGCGCAAATACAGGAAGAGCATCCGCTCACCATCATCGGCTCCTACCCGAAATTCGGCGAAGGCAAGTTCTGGACCGAACTGGTCGTTCGCGCACGCTCACAGGATGCGCTGGATGCAGCGCGAAAGGATGTCGAGGCCATGGTGGCCGGGCTCAATGCAACGAACTGAAGGCTGAAACGGAACCGGAAACTGGCTCGGCGCGTTTGTATCGGCCAATTCCTTGCCGGAAAGGGTTAGGCCATGCCGTTCAGGACCATCGCTGCCATATTGCAGGGGGAGCAGGAGTTCGCGCGCGTCCTCGATTGCGCGATACCGCTTGCCGTTCGCCTTGAGGCACATCTCGTTGGTGTGCATGCCGAAGTGCTCCCGGTGCCCTACACAGCGGCAGCGGGCTTTCCCGATACCGACTTCATTCAGGTCTCCACCGAACTGAACAAGGAAACGACGCTGAAACTTCGCGGCTCGTTCAACGATCGCGCCGACGAGGCCGGTCTCTCCTTCGAATGGCGCACGCTGGAAAGCTTCTCAGGCGATGGAACGCTGGCGGGCATGCCGAGCATCCGTGCCGCCGATCTGGTCGTCGCGGCCCAGCGCGACGTGGAAAGCGACGATGGGACCGACGTCGAGAGCCTTGTCTACGAAGCCGGGCGGCCCGTTCTCATGGTGCCGCATTCCGGGCCGGTCAGTTCATCGTTCCGAAGGGTTCTTCTTGCCTGGAACGGCAGCAAGGAAGCATCGCGGGCCACCTTCGATGCCCTGCCCTTCCTTATCGAAGCCGATCAGACCGATATACTGGTGATCGACCCGCCCGCCAATGCCGACGACAGCCCCGACGCGGCGGGCGCGCGTATCGCCGCCGCGCTGGCGCGACATGGCGTAACGGTTGGAGTATCCATTGAAAGCTCCCGCGGCCAGTCGGTCGACGGCGTGATTCAGGAGCGGCTGACGGCCAGTGGCGCCGATCTCCTCGTGCTGGGCGCATACAGCCATTCCTGGCTCAGGGAACTGCTTTTTGGAGGGGTCACACGCTCCATTCTCCGCTCCGCGCCGGTCACCGTGCTTCTGTCGCGCTGAGCGGATCGTCGCGGCCTTGTGCTGCCCCTTGCCAAGCATGTCGATTTCCGGCTAATTCCGGCCGCATTCCATCTCACTGCGCGCTCAGGCGCGCCTGCGGAGTGCGCCCGAATGTCCCTGCCAGACAAAGCCTTCCCGATATCCTGGGATCAGTTCCACCGCGACGCGCGCGCACTGGCGTGGCGGCTTGCCGGCGCCAACCAGAAATGGAAAGCCATTGTCTGCATCACCAGAGGCGGACTGGTGCCAGCAGCCGTCATTTCACGCGAACTCGGTATCCGCATCATCGAAACTGTGTGCGTCGCCTCCTATCATGACTACGCTTCTCAGGGACAGTTGCAGGTGCTGAAGGAAGTGAATCCGGCGCTGCTGGAAAATGACGGTGAGTCTGTCCTCATCATCGACGATCTGACGGATACCGGAAAGACGGCCGGTATTGTGCGCGCCATGCTGCCCAAGGCTCACTTCGCCACGATGTACGCCAAGCCGAAGGGCCGGCCGCTGGTCGACACCTTCGTCACCGAGGTAAGCCAGGACACCTGGATCTACTTCCCCTGGGATATGGGTTTCACCTACCAGAAGCCCATTGCCGACGATCAAGTGAAATAACGCCCCATTAAAGAGCCCGCGCCAAGGCATGTGGCCCGAAAGCCGGAACCGGTTTCGGGACAACGACATGCGTAAAAACAGGAACTTCAGGCGTGACGAGCGAATCTGAAAGATCGCGACACGCTTTTAGCGCCATTTACTTTCCCTACACCATGAAAGGTGTAGCCTTGTTAACTGGAAAGCGATTCTCAGCGGGCGCTGCTACGATGCTGACAGGGCCTCACTCACATGCGCATCTCGCCGAAAGGGTGCGCAAGCTGTTCGGGACAGTGCCATGCCGGTTGCAGGTCGCTGCCCTGCCCTGGCGTGAACTGGACGGCAACGTCGAGATCATGCTCATCACCAGCCGGGGTACAGGCCGCTGGGTTCTGCCCAAGGGCTGGCCAGAGGCGCGCGAGCCGCTTTGCGAAGCGGCCGCGCGCGAAGCCGGCGAAGAGGCAGGTATTTCAGGACGGGTTTCAACGCTCGAAGCAGGCCGTTACTTCTATGCAAAAGCCATGACGGGCGGACACGACGTTCCTTGCGAGGTGTTTGTCTTCCCGCTGCTTGTTGAATCCGTCTCGGACCACTGGAAAGAAAGCCGCCAGCGAATCCGCCGCTGGATGAAAGGCTCCGATGCGCAACGCGAGGTCGCGGAATCCGACCTTGCCGAAATCATCGGCCACTTCTGCCTCAGCAGGCAGAATCAGGGTCCGAACAAGCCCTGCACGGAAGCTCCAGATAACAGCCGGCCAGCCAGACTGTAGAATTTCCTGAAAGAAGAGAGCGCCGGACATTAAAGCGTGTCGCGATCTTTCAGATTCGCTCCTTGCGCTTCAAGTTCCGGCTTTTACGCATGTCGTTGTCCCAAAACCGGTTCCGGCTTGCGGGCGGCAGCTTCAGGTTGACGAACGGCAACCGTGCCCTGTGCACGAAAAAGGCCGCCCTGAAGGCGGCCTTTGTCTTATTTGGCGGAAGCGATGCTTACTCTGCGTCCTTCTCGGCCTTCTTCTTCGGCGCCGCCTTCTTCTTCGGAGCTTCCGCCTCGCCTTCCTCGGCCTTGGCGGCAGCCTTCTTCGGCGCGGCCTTCTTCTTGGCCGGCTTCGCCTCGGTCTCGCTGTCCTCGTCGTCGGCCAGCAGTTCGTCCTTGCTCACCTTCTGGTCCGTGACTGAAATCTGGCCCAGCAGGTGATCGACCACCTTCTCCTCGAAGATCGGCGCGCGCAGCGTGTTCAGGGCTTCGGGGTTGCTCCGGTAGAACTCGAACACTTCCTGCTGCTGGTTGCCCGGGAAGCGGCGGACCTGCTCGAACAGACCGCGCTGCAGTTCCTCGTCGGAAACCGTGACGGCGGCCTTTTCACCGATCTCGGCCAGGACGAGACCGAGCCGCACGCGGCGCTCTGCCAGGCGCTGGTATTCGGCGCGGGCATCGTCCTCCGTGGTATCTTCGTCGGCGAAGGTACGACCGGCTGCTTCCAGATCGCGGTTGACCTGATTCCAGATGTTGTTGAACTCGGCCTCGACCAGCTTGGAGGGTGCCTCGAAGGTGTAAGCGGCATCGAGCTGGTCCAGAAGCTGACGCTTCACCTTCTGGCGGGTGATCGAGCCGAACTGGCTTTCGATCTGGCTGCGCACGATCTCGCGCAAACGCTCCAGCGACTCCAGCCCCAGCGCCTTGGCGGTCTCGTCGTCGATCTTCAGTTCGCCCGGCTTGGCGACTTCCTTGACGGTGACGTCGAAGGTGGCTTCCTTGCCGGCAAGCTGCGCGGCCTGGTAGTCCTCGGGGAAGGTCACGACGACCTGCTTCTCGTCACCGGCCTTGACGCCGACGAGCTGATCCTCGAATCCGGGAATGAACTCCTTGGAGCCCAGAACCAGCGGCTGGTCGGAACCGGTGCCGCCGGCGAACGCCTCGCCGTCGATCTTGCCGACATAGTCGATCGTCAGGCGGTCGCCTTCCGCAGCCTTGCCATCCTTCGGCTCGTAGCTGCGGGTGGATTCGGCGACGCGCTGCACCTGCTCGTCGATCTCCGAATCCGGCACATCGTAAACAGGACGGTTCACCTTGATGTCGGCAAAGTCCTTGATCTCGATCGGCGGAATGACCTCGTAGTTCAGGCTGAACGCGAAATCGACGCCGCCCTCGAGGATCTTCTCGGCTTCCTTCTCGTCCTCGGTCATGATGACCTCGGGCTGCATGGCCGCCTTTTCGCCGCGCTCGGCAATGACGGAACGCGCGTCGTTGAGAATCTCGTTGACGACCTCGGCCATGAAAGACTTGCCGTACACCTTGCGCAGATGCTGGACCGGCACCTTGCCAGGACGGAAGCCGTTGATGCGGACCTTGCCCCGGGCATCGGCCAGACGCGTCATGAGCCTGGCTTCCATATCGGCAGCCGGCACGACGACTTTAATCTCGCGCTTGAGGCCGGAGTTGAGCGTTTCGGTGACCTGCATCATCAAACCTTTATCTTGACCTGAAAGACTGCAAGACGGCCTTTGCCGTTCACAGCCTGCCGGTAAATTCTTCCGGGGTTGGCTTCGGGGCGAAGCCGGATGAGCAGATCATACCATGACCCGACCACCCGATACGCTCCAGCAATGTGAGTAAGTCTTTGTTCTTCCGACTTCTTTTCACATGATGCAGAAGCGGATCGTCGCATCCCGTCACATTCGACACGCCTTTTGTCACAGGCGAGGCCAATTTTCAACCATCTTAACGCCCGGGAGGCGCGGCTAAAAATACCCTCGCGAGCCGCCGCCGCCGGCAGGTCCGCATTGACACGGACCTGCCTTCATGGGAATTGCGGGGCCTCGCGGATGTGGCGGAATTGGTAGACGCCCCGGATTTAGGTTCCGGTGCCGAAAGGCGTGGGGGTTCGAGTCCCTTCATCCGCACCATCCAATCCGGGTCATTATAAAGCTTCTTCTGGCCGGCCGGAACGAAAAGCCGGCAACGGAACTAATAAAGCGGCTCCCGGAAAAGAACCTGGTCGCCGTCCATCAGCGCCTTGACCTGAGCGTTTCCGGAAGCAGGCACCGCCACCCTCACGCCGAACGGACGCACGCGCATATCCCGCTCGATGGCACGCCCTTCCCCTTCGGGCAGATAAAAGCGCTCGATGCCATAGGTAACCCGCACGTCCTCCCCGATATAGGCAAGATTCAACGGCGGAATCTGACCGGCAATCTCGATTTCGTCGGTGCCTGCCGGGCCAACCGGCGGATTCCTGATCCACGCACTCCTGGCGCGCCAGTAGCCATCGTCGTCCCTGCCGAGACGCACGGTGATTTTGCCGGCCGAGTCCAGCCTCTCGCCAACCTCGCCGATGTCGGAAATGATCGTCAGCGGTATGCGGGATATTTCATAGTTCAGGATCACGTAATCGCCGCGCAACAGGTCCCGCGGATCGACCGGCTCCACCTTCAGCAGCACCTCGCGGCCATCGCGCAGCACAGCAGCCCTGCCGACGATCATCCAGCCCAGAAATCCTGTCTGAACAAGCGCCAGCAAAAGCGCGGACAGAACGAGCCTCCTGCCTTTGCTCATGCGTTGCCTCCTTCGGCCTGCGGGGCATCGCTGCCGAGACGGCGCTCAAGCCGGATGATCAGCAGGGCAAGCAGCCCCACCAGAACGGCGGCGAATACGAAGAAGCCCGCCGTTCCCAGCATCGTGCCCATGGTTATCGCATAGATCAGGCAGAGCTCGATGGCGAAGGCCAGATAGGCGATCCAGCGCAACCCCCGGCTTTCGCGCCCCTGCAGCACGAGCGCGCCCACGATGCCGGCCAGCGTCACCGCCGCGGCAACGGGGAAGCTGCTTTCGCCCTCGACATCGATCTGGATAAGCATCATGGCAACCAGAAAACCGATCAGGGCATGGATCGGCAGGCGTCGGTTGATGCGAACCACGTTGTCCACCTCCGCCGGCAGGATATGCGCAACGGCAAAGAGACACGCCGACACACCCGCCATCATGAATGCAATCTGGAAGGTGTCGCTATCGACTGCATGCCATGTCGCATAGGCTATAAGGGAAAGCAGGATGAGATGGCGCGTCGCCTGGCTGCGCGTCCAGTAGGATATGCCGAACAGGACCGCCGCCACAGGCAAGAACAGCGCCGGAGAATCGACTCTGAAAGAGGCGGTCAGGCCGCCTGTCAGGGCGGCCGCGAGCCAGACATCGGCGATACCCGTCGCCGCGACCGTAAGCGGCCCGGAGCGCAGCACGAGCGCTGCAAGCGCGGTCGCCGCGCACCATGTCAGAATGGCGGCGGATTCGTCTCCGCTCATATGATACATTTGCCCGATCAGGGCGAGAGAGGCACCGAAAGCTGCGGCAGCCACGATCCAGAGCGCTTCACCGATGGCGACGTGCCCCCTGAGCCTGGCGTATGCGCCGCCGACATAACCGCCGAAGATAAGAGCGAACAGCGCCGCGACGCGGGCCAGTCGCGGGAAAGCTTCCCAGTTCGCGGCAATGAATATGAGAATCCCGGCGCCGAACAGCAGTGCCGCCATCAATGCAAGCACAGCACCCGGACCAAACGGCTTCCGCTCGCGCCGCTCAGCATCGAGAACCAGCTTTTCCGCCGTGGAACGGTCGATCAGGCCCGATGAAACCCAGCGCTCAACGTCCTGCCTGAGTTGCACCGCGTAGCGCGCCATATGCATTTTCCATTAAATCAGTAGATTTACCAATCCACATTTCCAAACTGTTGGCAAATCGTCGTTTTTTGAATTTGGCCTTTTTATGTCACGGATGTGAAAGGGATGCGATATTGCATTGCACAAAATGCATTGCTGCCATGCGAGTTCTGCTCTTTCAAAGCCCGGCGTGTCCTCCTATCTAGGCTGCGTACGAAGACGACAGAAACCGCAAGAACAATAAGACGAGCAAGACCATGAACCTGATCCGCAACTATCGCAACTGGCGCCGTTACCGGGAAACCGTTTCCGAGTTGAGCCGCCTGAGCAACCGTGAACTGAATGACCTCGGCATCAGCCGCAGCGACATTCATTTCGTAGCCCGCAAGTCGGCCTGACCCCTTCGGGGTGGCCATCACCCCGAACAGTTTCGCTGGTAAAAGACGATGAACCTGATCCGCAGCTACCGTAACTGGCGTTCTTACCGGAAGACGATGAGCGAACTGGGTCGTTTGTCCAACCGCCAGCTCGATGATGTCGGAATTTCGCGCTTCGAGATCGAACAGATCGTGCGCAAGACATTCTGACAACGGAATTTCATCGGAGCGACCTCCTCCCCGCTTCGATGAATAAGATCAGCCGCTCCTCCTCCCAATTGGCTGATCACCCTAACGGCGCCCGCCGGAACCTCCTCCCCCGGCGGGCGCTGTTAAGAAAAATTCAGCTCCCTTTGGAGCAGCCAGTTTCGCCGAAGCCGACCTCCTCCCCGGCAACGGCGAACGGTCGATCTCCTCCTCCTCCCAGGATCGACCACCCTAACGACACCCGCCGGACCTCCTCCCCCGGCGGGTGTTGTCGTTTGCGGGAAAGCATGTGGCGTCCGGCCACGCATTGCATTCCATATCCCGAAGGATTAAGTGCGCGGCATGAGCATCAAGCCCGTTCACATCGTCGGCGGCGGCCTCGCCGGTTCCGAAGCTGCATGGCAGACCGCGCAGGCCGGTGTCCCCGTCATCCTCCACGAAATGCGCCCCGTGCGCGGCACAGAGGCCCACAAGACCGGAGGGCTGGCCGAACTCGTCTGCTCCAATTCGTTCCGGTCGGATGATGCCGAAACCAACGCTGTCGGGCTGCTTCACGCCGAAATGCGGCTGGCGGGATCGCTCATCATGCAAGCGGGCGATGCGCATCAGGTGCCGGCAGGCGGAGCCCTCGCCGTCGATCGCGACGGATTCTCGCAGGCGGTGACGGCAAGGCTGGAGTCGCACCCGCTCATCACCATCGTGCGTGAAGAGATGGCGTCGCTGCCGCCGGACGAGTGGGATCAGGCAATCATCGCCACCGGTCCGCTGACCGCGCCCGACCTTGCCGCTGCCATTGCCGCAAGGACCGGTGCCGATGCTCTGGCCTTTTTCGATGCCATCGCGCCAATCGTTCATTTCGATACTATCGATATGAACGTCGCCTGGTTCCAGTCCCGTTACGACAAGGTCGGCCCCGGAGGAACGGGCAAGGACTACATCAACTGCCCGATGGACAAGGCGCAATACGACGCTTTCATCGAAGCGCTGCTCGCGGGCGACAAAACCGAATTCAGGGAGTGGGAAGGCACGCCCTATTTCGACGGCTGCCTGCCGATCGAGGTCATGGCCGAACGTGGCCCTGAAACGCTCCGTCATGGGCCGATGAAGCCGATGGGGCTTACCAATGCCCACAATCCGACCGTCAAGCCCCATGCCGTGGTGCAGTTGCGGCAGGACAATGCGCTGGGCACGCTCTACAATATGGTCGGCTTCCAGACGAAACTGAAATATGCCGATCAGGTCCGGATCTTCCGCACCATTCCGGGGCTGGAGAATGCCGATTTTGCACGGCTTGGCGGGTTGCATCGCAACACCTACATCAATTCGCCGCAACTGCTGGACGGCACATTGCAGCTCAGGGCGCGCCCCGGACTTCGCTTTGCCGGCCAGATCACCGGCTGCGAGGGATATGTCGAAAGCGCCGCCATCGGCCTTCTTGCCGGACGGTTCGCCGCCGCCGCGCGCCTCGGCCGCCCGCTTTCCGCGCCGCCGCTCACCACCGCCTTCGGCGCGCTGCTCAACCACATCACCGGCGGCCATATCGTTTCGGACGATGAGCCCGGAAAACGCTCCTTCCAGCCGATGAACATCAACTTCGGTCTGTTCCCTCCGGTGGAAGCGCCCAAAGTGGAAGGCAAGCGGCTGCGCGGCAAGGAAAAGACCCTTGCCAGGAAAAGGGCCATGACGGCGCGCGCCCTTCAGGACTGCTCGGCATGGCTGGGGGTGGCCGGAGACACCCGGGCAGCCGAATAGGCTCTACCGCCATCCTCTGGCGGCATGGCGCCACAAAAGCCAGTGGCGGCGAAAATGCGAAAGCGCAATTTTTCCGCCCAGAACATCCTGCTGCCGGCCCTCCATGCGCCGCAGGGTTTCCGCGGTCAAAGCCAGCGGCAGGAATGCGGGGCGCAACGAGACCGGCAGTGAGGACGCCCCTTTCTGGAAAGCCAGAAGATGCTCTCTTGCAAGCGCGATCATCGCTGCCACGGCCCGCAAGGCGCCTTCCCTGTCCTGCCCTTTGACAAAATCCTCCGGCGAGCTGCCCACAGCCTGAAGAAGGTCGGCCGGGATGTAGCATTGCCCCCTTGCCCGGTGCAGCGGCAGGAGAAGCAACAGGCCCGTCATTGCCTGCGCGCAGCCGGCATGACCCGCAAGCTCCGAAAACCGCTGTGCAGCCCCTGGATCAAGTACCAGCGCCGCAAGCTGGATGATGGCGCTGGCTGTTTCGCCGCAATAACCTTCGAGATCGGTACGCGAAGGCATCGGATCGTCATAGAGGTCGAAAATACGGGCTTCCAGATAGTTCCCGAAGGCCGGAAGCGGCAGATGAAACTGCGCGATGGCCGCGCGCAAGGCGTCGGCGGCGGGCTGCCCCGTTTCCACCGGATCGTAAGGCGCGCTGAGCGTGTCCCGCCACCACTGCAGCCTCACCTCTCCGGGCAGTGCCTCGCGGATACGGTCGCGCACGCCCGCGATCTCGGCGTTGAACGCATAAAGCGCAAGAAGCGCATCACGCTTCTCCGGCGGGGCATAGAGCGCGGCGAGGTAGCGGTCATGATCGGCCTCGCGCACGGCCTGCATGACCAGGGGCGATGCGCTGTCCATGAAATCAGTCGACGGCGATCAGTGCGGCGGCGACGGCGCGATCATCTGCGAGCAGAACGTTGTAGGTGCGCACGGCAGCCCCGGTCGACATGGGATCGGACGCGATTCCGGCTTCCTTGAGAACTGACCGCAGATCTTTGGGCACGGGTCTCAGGTCGACACCCGTGCCCACCAGAAAGATCTCGATCTCTCCCGCCTCGGCAAGCACGCGATTGAAGTCGTCGGCGGTCAGCCTCTCCCGATCCGCCGGCTCCCAGCCATATATGCCGGAAGGAAGGCACAGGATCGACCCCTTGTGCGACATTTCCGCAAAGCGGAACCCGCCGTTTCCATACGCCTCGATGGGCGCACGGCCGGGAAAATGCGCCTCGCGCATGACGATACCCTGTCCCATTCGTGAACAGTACCCGCTCTCTTGCTCCGTCGCCACAGGCTAGCTGCCAGAGGCCGGAGCCACCGTGGACGATGCGCCGCTCTTCCTGGCCCCATCCTCCTTTTCGAACGTCTCCGACCGCAGCTTGAACAGAATAAGCATCGGACCGGCGATGAACACGGAAGAGTAGCTGCCTACGAACACACCGACGATGATCGCGAACACGAAGGAAGAGATCACCTCGCCGCCATAGAGGTAGAGAGCGGCCAGAGCCAGAAGCACCGTCAGACCTGTCAGGATCGTGCGCGACAGCGTGTGGTTGAGCGCCAGATTGATAATCTCCTCAATCGGCATTTTCTTGTATTTGCGTAACATTTCCCGGATCCGGTCATAGATCACGACCGTATCGTTGATCGAATAGCCGACCACCGTAAGGATTGCCGCAATGGAGGACAGATTGAACTCCAGCCCTAAGAATACGTAGATGCCCACGATGATGATGACGTCATGAGCTGTGGAGACGACGGCTCCGATGCCGAACTGCCATTCGAAGCGGAACCAGATGTACACCAGCAAGGCCAGCATCGAGACGAGGATGCCAATGGTGCCGGTCCATGCCAGTTCGCTTGAAACGGTCGGGCCCACCGTCTCGACGCGACGGAAATCGTAGTCTTCGGCGAACTCGCCCTTGATCTTCTCCACGGCGGACTGCTCGGCATTGTCGCCCGCATCCTGCGCCGCGACACGAACCATCAGCTCGCCTTCGGTACCGAACTCCTGAACCTGGACATCGCCGAGATTAAGCTGTTCGAGACGTGAACGTACGTCGGCGGCATCCGCCTGATGGGACTTCGCCTGTATCTCGATCATCGACCCGCCCTTGAAGTCGACGCCGTAGTTGAAGTCCTTGACGAACATCATGGCGATGATGGCGACGGACAAGATGCCCGAAAGCGCGAATGCCCAGTTGCGGAACTTCATGAAGGGCAGAGACGGCTCCAGCGGCAGATAATGCACGAGCCCCTTGGGGAACTCGGTCGGCTTGGAACGCTTGATCCAGAACGCAACCATCCAGCGCGTCAGCGTGAAAGCCGTGAAGACGGTGGTGATGATACCGATGCCGAGCGTCACGGCAAAGCCGCGCACCGGGCCCGTGCCCACATAGAAAAGGATCACCGCAACGATAAAGGTGGTGAGGTTCGCGTCGACAACGGTGGCGAGCGCCTGCTTGAAGCCCTGATCGAAGGACTGGACGATCGATTTCCCATACGCACGTTCCTCACGTACGCGCTCGAAGATGATGATGTTGGAGTCGACCGCCATGCCCATCGTAAGAACGATACCGGCGATACCCGGCAATGTGAGCGTCGACCCCATCAGGGTCAGTATGGCGATCATCATCGCCACGTTGGCCGCAAGCGCCAGGTTGGCGATGAGGCCGAGCTTTCCATAGACCAGCAGCATGCAGCCGATCACCAGAACGGCGCCGACCATGGAGGCGAATTTTCCGGCGCTGATGGAGTCCGCGCCGAGGCTCGGGCCGACGGTCCGCTCTTCCACGATCGTCAGCGTGGCGGGCAGCGCGCCAGCGCGCAGCAGCACGGCGAGATCGTTCGCGCTCTGTGGCGTGAAGGAACCGGAAATCTGCCCCGAGCCTCCGAGGATCGGCTCGTTGATGCGCGGCGCCGAGATCACCTGATTGTCGAGGATGATGGCGAAGAGCTTGCCGGTATTCTGCTGGGTCGCCTGACCGAAGCGACCGGCACCTTTCGAATCGAAGCGGAACGAGACGACCGGCTCGTTCGTGCGCTGGTCGAAAGTCGCCTGCGCATCGATAAGGTTTTCACCGGAAACGATGACCCTGTTCTCGATCAGGTACGGAACTGGCGGATCGTCGCGCGAGAACATGACGGTCGATCCGGCTGGAGGACGCCCTTCCATGGCTTCCTGAACCGGCACGGTCTGGTCGACCATCTGGAAGGTCAGCTTCGCGGTCTGGCCAAGGATGTCCTTGAGGCGCTGAGGGTCCTGCAGGCCCGGCACCTGTACAAGAATGCGGTCGTCGCCCTGACGCTGGACGATCGGCTCGGTGGTGCCGAGTTCGTTGACGCGGCGCCCCACCACCTCGATGGACTGGTTGAGGGCGGTTGCCGTGCGATAGCTGATGCCTTCGTCGGTCATGGTGAAGCGGAGCAGGCCGGGCTCCGGCTCGTCCATCGCCATTTCCGTAACGCTGCCCGTGCCGAACAATCCGGAAGAAACCGGCGTGGTCAGCGATTTCAGCGCCTCCTTGGCGGCGGCGATCTGGTTCGCATCGCGGATGCGGACCTGTACGACCTTGCCGGTTCCCGAAAGCCCGGTGTAACCGATGCGCGTATCGCGAAGCTGCGTTCTGATCTCGTCGCGCGCGCTTTCGAGCTGTGCCTTGATCAGATCGTTGGTGTCGATCTTGAGCAGGATGTGCGATCCACCCTGCAGATCGAGCCCCAACGTCATCTGCCGGGTGGGAAACCAGTTCGGCAGAGACGATATCAGCGACTGCGGATAGATGTTGGGCAGCGAGAACAGCACGCCCAGCAGGACGACGGCCCAGATAGAAAACGTCTTCCAGCGCGAGAAATAAAGCATCAGTCGAAAACCTGTTGGCGTGCCCGTAGGCGATGTAATGAGGGCCATCGGCCCCCAATACGGTTATTTCTTGGCGTTCTGGTTCGCTACCGGTTCACCCTTGACGCGCACATCGGCAATGGTCGAACGAAGCGCAGTCACTTTCATGCCGCCGAGATCGACCTCCAGCTCGTTATCGTCGATCACCTTGGTTACCTTGCCGACAAGACCGCCACCCGTGATGACCGTATCGCCACGGCGGATGGCCTGCAGCATCTCGCCACGCTTCTTCATCTGCGCGCGCTGCGGGCGGATGATCAGAAAATACATTACCACGAAAATGAGGATGAACGGCAGTATGCTGATGAGCATATCGGGAGCGCCGCCTGCTGCCTGCGCATATGCCGGGGTCACGAACATGAATTACTCCTGGAATGTAAGGAAAGCCGCAATCCGGCCAGAAAATCCGCCGGAATATAGTCGCTCAAGCGGCCATTGCAACCGCGCTTGGCAGGCCATCCCGCGCTTTTCGCACCAATCGGCGCATGCTACAGCCTGCCATGTTCCTCAATTGACAGGCATGAAACGTATTTCCCATGACCGACAGCAGCGTTGACATCCTGAACCGAAAGCTCGACCAGTTGATCGAGGCGATAGCCCGCCTCGCCCCTTCTCAACCTCCCCCCAGCGACCTGGATTGCGCCGACTGCTTCGTATGGCAGGCTGAAACGTCGTTTCTGGAGCCGGTGCACAGCATCAACCGCGTCGACATCGACCTCATCAAGGGCGTGGACCGGGTTCGCGACATCCTCATCGACAATACGGAGCGTTTCGCGGCCGGATTGCCGGCCAACAACGTGCTGCTCTGGGGCGCGCGCGGCATGGGGAAATCCTCGCTCGTCAAGGCTTCGCACGCCGCCATCAATGCATCCGGAAAGACGGACAAGCCACTGAAACTGATCGAGATTCATCGTGAGGATATCGACACCCTCCCCCGGTTGATGGCCATCCTCAAGGCGGCGCCCTACAGCTTCATCCTTTTTTGCGACGACCTTTCGTTCGACCATGACGACACCTCCTACAAGTCCCTGAAAGCGGCGCTCGAAGGCGGCGTCGAGGGGCGGCCGCAAAACGTCATCTTCTACGCGACCTCCAACCGCCGCCACCTTCTGCCGCGCGATATGATCGACAACGAGCGTTCGACGGCGATCAATCCTTCAGAGGCCGTGGAAGAAAAGGTGTCGCTGTCGGATCGTTTCGGGCTGTGGCTAGGTTTCCACAAATGTTCGCAGGACGACTATCTGGAGATGGTGAATGCTTATGCCGGCCACTATGGGCTGGAACTGGATGAGGAAGACCTTCGCGCAGAGGCGCTTGAATGGGCCACGACGCGCGGAAGCCGCTCCGGTCGCGTCGCATGGCAATTCATCCAGGACCTTGCCGGCCGGCTGGGAAAGCCGCTCAAGGCCGCAAACTGAAAAACCCGCCCCTTAAGCGGGGCGGGCCTGAAAAGCGGGCCGGACTGGAGGTCAGGCGGCCCGCGACCAGATTTTTCCATTCACTCCAGATAGGTGGACGGGTCGACCGGAGCGGAGTTCTTGCGAATCTCGAAATGCAGCTTCGGAGCCGATGCATTGCCGCTCATGCCTGACAGCGCGATCTGGTCGCCCCGCCTGACGGTCTGTCCGCGCTTGACGTTCAGCTCGCTGGCATTGCCGTAGACGGTAACCAGCCCGTTGTCGTGGCGCACCAGAACCGTGTTGCCGAATTCCTTGAGACCGTCTCCGGCATAGATGACCACGCCATTCTCGGCCGCCTTGACCGGCGTGCCCTTCGGAACGGAGATGTCGATGCCATCCCCGCCCTGTCCGAAGCCGGAGATCACCCGGCCCTTCACAGGCCAGCGCATCTTGCCGATTCCGGTGGAGTTGGGGGCGGCAGCGCCATCGTCATCCACCTGCTCGACCGTTTTGGTCGCCTGCTTGGGAGGTGTATAGGAAGCAAGCTTCTCGCCTGGCGCCTGCTGTGCCGGAGGCGGCGTCGAGGCTGTCTTGACCGGATCGACATTTGCGGGCTGCGGCTTCGCCACCGCAACAGCGCTCGTGGCCGCCGCAGGCACGCCAGCGCCTGTGGGAATCTTCAGCGTCTGGCCGATACGGATATTGCCGTCCGCCAGGCCGTTTGCCTGCTGAAGCGAGGCGACGCTGACGCCGGTCCTGCGCGAGATGGCGGAAAGGGTGTCGCCTTGCTGGACGGTGTAGCTTCCACCTGCGACGGTTTGGGCCGAACCCGCCGAGGGCGCGCTCACCTGCGGCACAGCCGCAACCTGCCGGGGCTGCTCTGCCGCACTCGCACCACGCTCGGCAATGCGCTTCGCTTCCTCGCCTGCGGACTGGAACGGCTTGCTGGACGGCATGGGCACCGGCTGCGCCTGCCGGATGGTGCCCGTGGTGGTGTTGTCGAGGGCAGGCGCGGAGGCCACCTGCGTCTGCACCGGCGCCGGCTGAACCTGCGCCACGGAAGGCTGGGACGGAGGCGGGAGCGACGAACGCCCGACGGAACCGGAACTGTATCCCCCGCTGTTGTAGACAGGCTGCTGCGCGGCGACATCGCCGGGATACGGCTGCGATGCCTGCCCGTAACTGCCGACACTGGCCTGAGGCGTGGACGCTGTCGTGATGCCGTCCAGCCCATCCGTGAAGCGCATGGCACCGGAACTGCACCCCGATGCCGCGGCGGCAATGACGAGAACGGCACAGCCTCGCGCCAGATTGCGCCCTCTTGCTTTCAAAACGCTGAACTGCATGACACTAACCCGCGCTGACCCGGAACGAACTGGGTACGATTAAAGCGCGTTAATGTTACCGGTCGGTTAAACCGTTAAAATGAGCGGCAATTTATCTTGAAAATCGCATCGATAGCATGTCCTGCTGCGGCAGGACCGCCGGCGACCGGGACGTAAGGCCCGTACCGGAAAACCGGTTTTGAAGGCTTCAGAGAACGGCGGCAACGCCGGGGAGCATGGGTTGCAGGCGAACGATGCCGATGTCCTCACGCTCGAAACGGCTGCCGACCTTGGTGAGTTTCGCAACCACCTGCTCGCCCTCTTCCGGGCCGATCGGCGCGATCACCACGCCACCGCTGGAAAGCTGCTCAAGAAGGAAGCGCGGGATCGATTCGAAAGCCGCCCAGACAACAATACGATCGAACGGACCTTCATTCGGCAGGCCGCTGGAACCGTCCGCATGACGCACGATGATATTCGTGATGCCGAGCGCCTCGAAGCGCTGGCGCGCCTGCTCCGCAAGGGTCCTGTAGCGCTCGATCGTGACTACACGGCCAGCAAGCCGGGACATGACGGCCGCAGTGTAGCCCGAACCCGTACCGATTTCCATGATGCGCATGCCCGGTTCCGGCGCCATGGCGGCGATGATGGCCGTCTGGATGTCCGCGCCCTCGATCGCTTCGCCGCACTCTATCGGCAGCATGCGTTCCGACCATGCGACGGCGCTGAACTGCGGGGCAAGAAAGCCGCGGCGCGGTGTGGCCTCGATCGCGGCGATAAGCGCCTTGGGAACGGTCCCCTTGCCGCGCAGACGCAACAGGAAGGCGGCGAATCCCTCGCGATCGTCTTCCGTCATGCCAGAGCCTTGACAAGCTGATCGCGGATTTCATACGCAGTGAAATCGAGCTGCAACGGCGTTACCGAAACATAGTCGTTCTCGACGGCATGGATATCGGTGCCGGTCTTGCCGTTGCTTTCACCACGGCCGAACCGCATCCAGTAGTAAGGCAGTCCGCGCCCGTCCCGGCGCTCGTCGATCCACAGCCGGTGCACCACCTTGCCCTGCGAGGTCACCTGCGTGCCCTTCACATCCTGCGGCGCGCAGCTCGGGAAATTGATGTTGATGAGGACGCCTTCCTGCTGCGGCATCGCCAGAAGCTTGCGCAACAGATCGGGCGCAAGGGCCTCGGCCGTGGCATATGGCACGACGCGCTCGTCCCCTTCGCGGGTGTAGGCCTGGCTGAGCGCTATGGAGCGGATGCCAAGCAGCGTGCCTTCCATCGCACCCGCGACAGTGCCCGAATAGGTCACGTCGTCGGCAATGTTCGAGCCCGAATTGATGCCCGACAGCACCAGATCGGGCAGGTCGGGCAAAACCTTGCGGGCGCCCATGATCACGCAATCGGTCGGCGTGCCGCGCACGGCATAGCGTTTCTCGCCAATCTTGCGCAGGCGCAGCGGCTCCGAGATCGACAGCGAGTGCGCATAGCCCGACTGGTCGTTTTCGGGGGCGACCACCCAAACATCGTCTGACAGCGTGCGGGCGACACGTTCAAGCGATTCAAGGCCCTCGGCGTGGATGCCGTCGTCGTTCGTAAGAAGGATGCGCATTATTTCACTTCGATCCTCTCAAGGCCGCCCATATAGGGCCGCAGGACATCGGGGACAGTGATCGAGCCATCTTCGTTCTGGTAGTTCTCCATCACCGCGATCAGCGCGCGGCCGACCGCCACGCCGGATCCGTTCAGCGTGTGGACGAAAAGATTGCCCTTTCCATCCTTGTCCCGGTAGCGGGCATTCATGCGCCGCGCCTGGAAATCGCCGCACACGGAACAGGAGGAAATCTCGCGGTAGGTTTTCTGGCCGGGCAGCCAAACCTCGATGTCGTGCGTACGGCGCGCCCCGAAACCCATGTCGCCGGTGCACAGCACCACGGTGCGGAACGGCAGGTCGAGACGCTTCAGAACCTCCTCCGCACATGCGGTCATGCGCTCGTGCTCCGCGACCGAGCTGTCGGCATCGGTGATCGACACCATCTCCACCTTGTAGAACTGGTGCTGGCGCAGCATGCCGCGCGTGTCGCGGCCGGCCGATCCGGCCTCGGAGCGGAAGCACGGCGTCAGCGCAGTGAAGCGCAGAGGCAGCTTTTCATGCGCCGTGATCTCTTCGCGGACCAGATTGGTGAGCGGAACTTCGGAAGTCGGGATAAGGCCCAGCCTGCTCTCGCCATGGGGCACGAAGAACAGGTCCTCCTCAAATTTCGGCAGATTGCCCGTACCGAAAAGTGCATCGTCACGCACAAGAAGCGGCACCTGTACCTCGGTATAGCCATGCTCGGTGGTGTGCAGGTCGAGCATGAACTGGCCGAGCGCCCGTTCCAGCCGCGCAAGCTGGCCTCTGAGCACGGTGAAGCGCGAGCCGGAAAGGCGCGCCGCGCGCTCGAAGTCCATCAGGCCGAGCTCCTCGCCGATGTCGAAATGCTCACGCGCCCAGTTTGCGGGCGGTGAGACCTTGCCGACCTTGCGCAGTTCGACATTGTCGTTCTCGTCCTTGCCGGCCGGCACGTTGTCGAGCGGAAGATTGGGAATCACGGCCAGCGCATCGGTGAACGCCCTGTCGAGGCGGCGCGCCTCCGCCTCGCCATCCTGAATGAAGGATTTGATGTCGCCGACCTCGGCCTTGAGCTTTTCGGCCAATGCCATGTCCCTGGCGGCCATGGCCTTGCCGATCTCCTTCGAGGCGGCGTTGCGGCGCTCCTGCGCATGCTGAAGCTTAAGGACATGAGCGCGGCGCGCCTCGTCCCTGGCGATGAGATCGTCTGTGGTCGACCTCGCCTCGGCCTCCGACCAGGAACGCTTCTTCAGTGCATCGACAAGAGCGTTGGGGTTCTCGCGAATCCACTTGATGTCCAGCATGGCGGGCTCATTCCTCAGTAAAGCGCCACCGGCCTAAACCGCATCCGGAAACGTTTCAAGCTTGGCCTTGCTGCCGGGCCAAATTTTCGCGCATTGGGCCGTTTCCCGCCATCGCTTCTTGCCCGCCCCACAAATCGGGACGAATGTGCGAGGTACGAAAGCCTGAAAAGAGAATCACGTCACTACAGAAAGCCGAAGAGCCGATGACCGATTTCGTTCTGCCCCCGCCCCCTGTCGTTTCCGCCGCCATCAGGGACAGCAAGCAGCGGTTTCCTGTGCGGCGCGTTTTCTGCGTCGGCCGCAACTACGGCGCGCATATCCGCGAAATGGGCAATGACGAGCGCGATCCGCCCTTTTTCTTCACCAAACCGGCGGATGCGCTGGTCGAAACGGGCAGCACCATTCCCTATCCGCTTGCAACGGAAAACCTCCATCATGAGATCGAACTGGTCGTGGCCATCGGCAAAGGCGGCATCCGTATCGACCGCGATGCGGCGCTTGACCACATCTGGGGCTACGGCGTCGGCATCGACCTGACCCGCCGGGACCTTCAGGACGTGGCGAAGAAGGCGGCACGGCCGTGGGACTGGGCCAAGGCATTCGACCAGTCCGCCCCCTGTGGCGCGCTCGTTCCTGCCGCAACCAGCGGTCATCCGCAAAAAGGCCGCATCCGGCTGGCCGTCAATGGCGAGCTGCGCCAGCAGGGCGACCTTGCCGAAATGATCTGGCCCGTAGCCGACATCGTCGCAATTTGCAGCGAAGCCGTGGAACTTCAGCCGGGCGACCTGATCTTCACAGGCACGCCCTCGGGTGTCGGACCCGTGAAGGCCGGCGACCGTTTGAGCGGCGAGGTGGAAGGCATCGGCACGGTCGAGCTGGAAATCGGCCCGGCCAGATAGCGCCAAATCAGCGGGCCATCGTGCGCCTGGCCGCCCTTCGACGCCGTTCATAGAACATGACCAGCGTCTCGGCGGTCAGCGCCGGCTGCTCCTCGCCCTTGATGTCGACGGTGTTGAGGAACTTCATCAGATACTGGCCGGGGCCCTTCTCGTCGATCGCCAGCAAGGTCGCACGCAAGCGCACGCGCGATCCCACACGCACCGGGGAAAGAAAACGCACCTTGTCGAGCCCGTAATTGAACGCGGCCTGCGTGTTCTCCGGTATTGCACCGAGCTCATGGCACAGCGCCCCGATGATCGCCAGCGTCAGATAGCCATGAGCGATGGTCACGCGCAGCGGGCTTTCCCGCTTCGCCCGCTCGGGATCGGTGTGCAGCCACTGGCGATCGCCCGTGCACTCGGCAAACTGGTCGATCCTCGACTGGTCCACCAGCGTCCAGTCCGAGACGCCAAGCTCCTGCCCGATCATGGTTTTCAGTTCGTCGAATGTCGGTGGTGTCTTTCGCATTCCGCCTTTCCGGTCCGCGCCGCAGATTTTCAATCTTCCTGGGAAGTGGTTTTCGTTCGCCAATACTATTGGATAACCGGATCAGAAACTTCAACTCATTCAAACGTAGAATCCGACCGATATAAATCCCGCCTTCACGAAAGAAACGTTCGCTCGAAGATATAGAGCGCGACGCCTGCAATGCCACCCACGATCATGCCGTTGAAGCGGATATATTGCAGGTCCCTGCCGATGTTGATTTCAATCAGCCTCGTAAGCTGGGCCAGATCCCAGCGCTTCACCTGATCCGCAATAAAGGTGGAAACGCCGCTTTTCTGGCTTTCCACAAAGGCCGAAAGCGCCACGACGAAGCCTGCATTCATATCCGCCCTGACCTTCGGATCGCGTGCCAGATGGCGTCCGACCTCCACGAACATGCTGGTCATATGTGTCTGGATCGCCGTATTCCTGCCGGCTGCTCCATCCTCGATGAAGGCACGCAGGCTGTTCCACATGGTGCCGACGAGATCGCGCATTTCGGGCCGTGCCAGAAGGTCATGCTTCAGCTTCTCGGCACGGCGGGCGTAGTCCTGCGATGTCCGAAGCTCCGCGATGAACCCTTGCACGAAACGGTCGAACTCCTCGCGCAGCGGATGATCGGCGTCCGCCTCCACATCGTTCAGCAAGGTTGCGGCCGACGCGACGATCTTTTTCAGGAGATAGGCATCGGCGCGGAACATGTTGAACAGCGACGGCAGTTCGGCGCGTATCTTCTCGCGCATCGCCTCCAGCGCCTTCTCGTCCGCAAGCACGCCCGAAAGCGCCCGTACGATCTCGTCGAACAGCTTCTGGTGGCCGCGATCATGGGTGAAGGTGGAAAGAAGATCGGCAGCGAGCGGCGCCACCTTCACCTTTTCAAGCTCGTCCTTCAGACGCTGGCCGACGAAATCGCGCAGGCCGGACTGCTCGACCGCGGCCAGCATCTGCGGGACCAGCCGGCCAACGAAGCGTGACAGCCCTGCGGCGCGCTTCTCGTCCACCAGCCAGTCGGCGACCAGCGCGGCGAAATCCACTTCCTTCAGCTTCTCCCGCACCGGTCCGGGAGCAAGGAAATTCACCTCGATGAAGCGGCCGAGATTGTCGGCAATGCGGGTCTGGTTGGCGGGAATGATGGCGGTGTGCGGGATAGGCAGGCCGAGAGGCCGCCTGAAAAGGGCGACGACCGCATACCAGTCCGCCAGCCCGCCGATGGTCGCCGCCTCGGCAAAGGCGGCGACGAAGCCCATGGCGGGCCATGCTGCCTCCAGCGTCTTTGCCACGGCAAAAAGGGCAATGCAGCCCACCAGGGCAGTCGCCGCCACGATCTTCGTGCGCCGCAGAGCCGCCACCTTCGCCTGCTCCTGCAGGGCGGCATCCCCCTGCAAAACACCCGCCGTCGATCTTGCCATTGCATCGTTCCATTCGATTCGTCCGGCCATTATCGGCGCGACCGCCCTGCGCAGCCATGGAGCGGCATGTGTTTTTACCGGCCCCGGCCCGCTTGCCACTTTAACCGCCGACACGCTGGCAAGTTGCACGGCTCTTCTGTAGTTGTTGCACTGCGACAAAGATGTTCAGGGAGCGATCATGCCTTCGAGGACCATCGACCACGCCTTCACCGCCCGCAGCAAGCGCGGTGCCGCCTCCGATCCGACCTATGCCGGGGCGCTTTCGTTCATGCGCCGCCAGTTCACCAAGAATGTCACGGGCGCAGATGCCGTGGTCTGGGGCATCCCCTTCGACGCCGCCGTCACCAACCGCCCCGGCGCGCGCTTCGGACCGCAGGCGATTCGCCGTGCCTCGGCAATCCTCGACAACGATCCGCAATATCCTTTTTCCCGCGACCTGTTCGAGGACCTCGCCGTCGTGGATTATGGCGACTGCCTGCTCGACAGCGGCAACCACAACAGGACGCCGGCTACCATCGAGCGCGAGGCGGCCAAAATCCTCAAATCCGGCGCGTTTCTGCTCACGCTCGGCGGCGATCACTTCGTCACCTGGCCGCTGCTCAAGGCGCATGCCGCCATCCACGGCCCGCTGGCGCTGGTGCAGTTCGACGCCCATCAGGACACATGGCCGGATGACGGCAGGCGCATCGATCATGGCTCCTTTGTCGGCCGCGCCGTCAGGGAAGGCATCATCGATCCCGACCGCTCGATCCAGATCGGTATCCGGACCCACGCTCCGGAAACGTTCGGAATCAAGATCCTCCATGGATATGAGGTGGAGGAAATGCGCGCCGCCGAAATCGCCTATGCCATCGTGGAACGCACGGGCGGCCGCAAGACCTACCTCACCTTCGACATAGATTGTCTCGACCCCGCTTTCGCGCCTGGTACCGGCACACCCGTGGCCGGCGGCCCGTCCTCGGCACGCATGCTCTCCACCCTGCGCAAGCTGGGACAGGTCGACATCGTCGGCGCCGATGTCGTAGAGGTTGCGCCGGCCTACGACCACGCCGATATTACCTCTATCGCCGCTTCCATGATCGCCATGCACTATCTGGGATTGCTGGCCGAACGGAAGGCAAAGCAGGACAACGCCGCAAACAACACCCACCACGGTCAGGACATCTAGTCCTTCCCCGCATTCAGGCAGACACAGGAATGAAACCGAAAATCTTCATCGACGGCGAACACGGCACCACCGGGCTCCAGATTCGTACGCTGCTGGCCGGCCGCGCCGATCTCGACATCATTTCCGTGCCTGCCGAACGCCGGAAGGAGAAGGAAGCGCGCGCGGAATATCTCAATGCCGCCGACATCGCCATCCTTTGCCTGCCCGACGATGCCGCGCGTGAAAGCGTCTCCCTGATCGCCAACGACACCACGCGCGTCATCGACGCCTCCACCGCGCACCGGGTCGCCGAGGGCTGGGATTACGGTTTCGCCGAGATGGACAAGGACCAGCCGGCCCGGATAGCCGCCGCCAGACGGGTGGCCAATCCCGGCTGCTGGCCGCAGGGGCCGATCGCCACGCTGCGCCCTCTGGTCGATGCCGGCCTGCTGCCCGCCGACTTCCCGGTCACGATCAACGGCATCACCGGCTATTCCGGGGGTGGGCGCACCATGATCGAGGACTATGAGGCCAAAGGGGAGAGCGCCTGCGAATTCTTCCCCTATGGCCTGTCGCTCCAGCACAAGCACATTCCCGAGATCAGGACCTATGGCCGCCTCAGCCGCGATCCGATCCTGCAACCGGCAATCGGCAATTTCGCGCAAGGCATGATCACCATCGTGCCGCTGCAACTGGGAACGCTGGACTACATCCCAAGCGGTGCCGAACTGCATGCGGCCATTGCCGATCACTATGCCGCCATTGCGGGCAGCGTGGTCGAGGTCGCGCCCTACGAGCAGGTCGAGCGCGTGCCCGACATCGACCCGGAGCGCTACAACGGCACCAACCGCATGAAACTCCATGTGTTCGCCAATGACGAGCGGGCGCAGGCGCTGCTGATCGCCGTCTATGACAATCTCGGCAAGGGGGCGTCCGGTGCCGCGGTGCAGAATCTCGACCTCATGATCGGCAAGGGTGTGTGACGGAAACGCCGGCATTTCCTGCGCACTGGAACATTGCGGCGGCGCGGCTGATTGCGGACACGTTCAGCAGCCGCGTCTGGAAGGTCACGCTTGGCGACGGTTCTGTTGCCGTGGTCAAGGACCTGAAGCCTTTCGACGATATCGAGGACGAGTTGCGCGGCGCCCATCTGCTGGCATGGCGGAACGGGCGCGGTCTTGTCCGGCTGATCGGTCAGGACCGGAACCGGATGCTGATCGAGTACGCCGGCGAGCGGCATCTGGCCGATGTGCTCCAAACCGGAGGCGATGCGGCGGCAACCGGCATCGCCGCAGAGTTGATGCAGCGGCTCCATGCACCGGGCGACGGCCCTGCGCCATCCGGATTGCAGCCTCTGGCCGAACGCTATGAGGCATTGTTCAGGAAGGCGAAGCAGGATCGCGCCGCCGGCGTGCTTTCAGCCTATGTCGACGCGGCAGAACTGGCACAGCAACTGCTCGACACCGAACGCGACATTCGCCCTTTGCACGGCGATCTCCACCACGAAAACATTCTCGAAGGACCGCGCGGCTGGCTGGCGATAGACCCCAAGGGCCTGCTTGGCGACATCGGCTTCGATGCTGCCAATCTGTTTTGCAACCCGCTGGACCGGGACGATCTGTGCCTCGACCCCGAACGCATTGCCCGCATGGCGGAGCAGCTTGCGCAAGCAATGCGTCAGGACCCGCGCCGTCTTCTCGACCACGCTTTCGCTTATGGCTGTCTGTCGGCTGCATGGCATCACGAAGATGACAACGTCGCCGATGAAAACCGCGAACTTGCCGTGGCCGATGCCGTTCGCGAGGTCAGGAAGCGGTTCTGACCTCGCCGGGCAGCGGATATGCACCCTTGGTGCCCCGCCAGTGCGCAGCCGCGAACCCCAGAACCACCAGAGCGAAGCCCTGATGTGTAAGGCCCAGATGCAGCGGCACCTGCATCACCAGAGTGGCGATGCCGATGATCGCCTGCGTCAGCACGAGGATGAACAGAAACACCGCGCGGCGCGCATGCGTCGTTCCCGGAAAGCGCCTGCCGGTGGCAATCATGTGCCACAACGCCACGACGAACAGGGTGTAAGCGCCGATGCGATGCACGAATTGCACCGTCTTCGGGCTTTCGAAGAAGTTCCGCCATGCAGGTTCGAGCAAAAGCAGATCGTCGGGAATAACCTTGCCGTCCATCAGCGGCCATGTCGTGTAGCTCAGACCGGCATGAAGCCCCGCGACGAGCCCGCCGAGATAGATCTGCACCATGATCAGAAAGGTGAGGATGCCGGCCATGCGCCGGGTGCCGCGATCCGCTGCCTCCTGCGAATGCGGGGCCAGCCCGCGCGCGACGACCATTGTGGCCATGAAGATCAGCGATGCGAGGGTGAGATGGGTCGCGAGGCGGTACTGGCTGACGCTGACGCGCTCGACCAGCCCCGAGGCCACCATCCACCAGCCAATGGCGCCCTGCAGGCCGCCGAGAGCCAGTATGCCGATGAGCTTCGGCATCAACCCCTTCTCGATGCGGCGCGTCGCCCAGAAAAATACCAGCGGGATGGCGAAGATGAAGCCTACGCCGCGGGCCAGAAGCCGGTGCGCCCACTCCCACCAGAAGATGAACTTGAACTCGGACAGGCTCATCCCGTGGTTGATCTTCTCGTATTGCGGGATCTGCTGGTACTTCAGGAATTCCTCCTGCCATTCCGCCTCGTTCAGCGGCGGGATGACGCCATGGATCGGCTTCCATTCCGTGATCGACAGGCCGGAACCGGTCATGCGCGTCGCGCCACCGACGAGAATCAAAGCGAACAGCACCAGAAGAATGCAATAGAGCCAGAAACGCACCTGCGCCCGGTTCCGCAGGAGACGGTCCCGGTCGGGCATGGACGATGCGTGGTCGGCGTCGAGGGCCATTGCGTGTCTCCAGCGGATCGAAGAAGCGCCGGATTGGTGGACCATGGCGCGGACACTGGCAAGAGCGCATGGCGCGGCACGCCGTCGCGCCGCTTTGGCTTGCGCCGCTTTCGTTCAGGCCCTATGCGAGGGCAACGGAAAGGACGTCAAGATGCCGGTTCGCCTCAAGAAACTGATCGGAACGATCCTGCTGGTGCTTCTCGTCGTGGTCTATTCCATCCTTGCCACGCTGATTGCGGTGGCGCAGCTTTCGCAATCCGGGCCGGTCGTCCACCTGCTGTTCTTCCTGATCGGAGGGCTGGTCTGGATCCTGCCGGCCATGCTGATCATCAAATGGATGATCAGGGAGCCGAAGCCGCGCCGGGCAGGTAACGGCTAGCCCGAAGGCGAGCGCACCGCTTCGGTGGCGGAGATCGCCTGCTTCAGCCGGTCGTCGCGCCCATAGACATCGCCGAAATATTCGACCTTCCCCGACATGTTGGGCCAGGCGGTGAAATAGGCCACATAGACCGGAATACGGCGCGTCACCTTTTCCGTGGAATGGCCCTTTTTAAGCTTCTCGGCAATGTGGTCGACGGAAGTGCCGAGCACGGCCGCAGCCATGCCGCGCGGGTCCTGCAAGCGCACGCAGCCGTGGCTAAGCGCACGCATGTCGCGCTGGAAATAGGCTTTCTGCGGCGTGTCGTGCATGTAGATGGCATGCTTGTTCGGAAACAGGATTTTCAGTTCCCCGAGTGCATTCGCCTCGCTGGGGGCCTGGCGCACATTGAACGGCACCTTGCCGCCATATTGCCCCCAGTCGATCGCGGACGAGGGAATGCGTTTGCCTTTGGCATCGGTCACTTCGTAGCCTGCGCGGTCGAGATAGCCCGGATCGCTGCGCAGTCTGGGCAGCATCTCGTTGACGATGATGGACTGTGGTACGCCCCAATAGGGGTTGTAATCCACCTGTTTGATTTCGTCGTAGAAGAAGCTGGTCTGGTTGCTGATGCTGCCGATGACCGTGCGCGTCTTCAGCTTCTCCTCGCCACCCTCGATATAGCTTGCGGTAAAGGCCGGCTGGTTGATGAACACGCGCGGACTGCCGAGATCGGAAGGCAGCCAGCGTATCTGCTCCATGGCGATGCGCACCTTGTTCAGCCTGTCGGCCTTCGATTCGCCGGCTATGGCGGCAACCGTGCGTGCGCCGACGATGCCATCCGGCTTGAGACCGGCCTTTTTCTGCACGTCCTCGAACAGCGGTACCAGTTCGGGCCCGTAAACCTCGCTGGCGGAAAGGCGCGTCAGCACTTCGCCATGGCGCGCGCGCATGTCCTCGTCGAGGTCCCGCTGGATCAGCCTCAGCAGCTTCGGCAGTTCGGGGCTCGATTGACCCGGCTTCAGAAGCAGTCCGGCGTCGACAACGATGTCGTTCTCCGCACTGGCCTCCAGCGCCTCCAGCTCTACCCGCAGCGCCTCGTATTCCGGAGTCTGCGGATGGCGCGACTCCAGATAGGCGCGCACTTCCCTTGTGTGGGCCAGAATGTCCAGAACGCCGGAAAGATTTACCGGCTTTTCCGGAAAGTCGTAATAGCCCGAAATGCGGTTCGGCTGGATGCGGCCCTGCCGCGCATCGCGCACATAACGAAGCACACGCGCCGAAAGAGCCATCTCGAAACGGATCAGGCCGGCACGATCGGTTGCCCGCTCCGCACCCTCCCCCGCATCCGGCACGTCGACCGTGTAATCCGCAGGCGAAAATCCGTGACTGGACGCCTCGCCGAGAACGCGGACTGCCTCCCGCGCCTTTTCATCGGGAGCGCCGTTTGCAATCCAGATGAAATCCGGGTTGGCCGAATAATAATCGACAAGAGCCCTGGCGATGGACGGTTCGGCCATCAGCTCGAACCCCTCGAGGGCGGAAACGGATTCCGCAAAGCTCCCGTCGGGATCGCCGGGAGAAAAAGATGCCTTTTGCGGTGCCGCTGTCAGCGCCGTGAAATCGACCCGTGTCAGCTTGTCCGGCTTGTAGGCATTATAGGTCGGCGCAGCGATTTTCTTGATCGGAGCGGCCGCTTTCGGTTTTGGCGGCGGCGGAAATTCGCCTTGCAGCGGAGCGGAGCGCCGCTTTGACGGGCCGCCGAAAAGCATGTCCATGAGGGTCTGGGCGCTTGCGGGCTGCGCCGTCAGCGCGAGAGCGCTCCCAAGCAGGGCTGCGGATGCAAGCCACGCGGCTTTTTTGAGCTGCCTCATGAGCGATCACCTGTTTGCGAACACATGGCCGCACCGCAGACAAGAGCGCGGTACGGCATTGTACCTATATTGATTCACTACGATTTGGTTAAATATGTTTGAATTCTCCGGCGCGGGTGGCCAGCGCGCACGCGCTGTGTCATCCATTCCGGTCAATGCGCACAAGTGGAGGAACGGTGCATGAAGAAGGGTTTCCGGGCGTTGCTGGACGAGGCCAATGCCGAAGTCGAGACGATTTCTCCGGACGAGGCGGCAAGGCTTCTCGGCAATGAAACCGTCACCTTCGTGGACCTGCGCGACCCGCGTGAATTCGAGCGGGAAGGCAACATTCCCGGGGCGAAGCACTGCACCCGCGGCATGCTGGAATTCTGGATCGATCCGGAAAGCCCCTACCACAAGCCCTTCTTCGCCACCGGCAACTCCTTCGTGTTCTTCTGTGCCGGCGGCTGGAGATCGGCGCTGGCGGCAAAGACTGCGCAGGACATGGGCCTTCAGCCCGTCAGGCACATCGAAGGTGGCTTCGGAGCGTGGAAGAAGGCCGGGCTTCCGGTTGAGCCCGCCAAACCCAGAGCCTGAGCCTCAATGCACCGATAAAGGTACGCCCTGCCGGTCCCTGACGAAACTCACCGACCGCCCGACCACGGCGGGATCGGCCAGAATGCGCCGATGACCGAGCCCGTCCACCCAGTACAGCTCGACATGCTGCCCCGCTTCGGCAAAGGCCCTCGCCTGATCGGCCGGAACCTCGCGGTCGTCCGGCGCATGTACGATCAGCGTGGGCAGGCGCAACATGGCAAGCTGGCGGGAGCCCATGAACTCATCGAGCCGCCGTCCGCAAAGACGCCGCACGCTTTCCGCCATGCTGGCCTGCGCGCGCGGCCCGACATTGAGCTGACGGCTGTATCCTTCGAACACCGAGGGAATGGAGTTCGGCGCCGCGATCAGCACCAGCCGCTTCGTCTCCACCGGCAATATTCCTGGCATGGAGCCGGCGGCTGCGTTGAGGGAAACCGCCCCGCCGAACGAGTGACCGACCACGGCCTCGAACGGCCCGAACCACTGGCTGGCCATCTGTACAGCCTCGACGGCATTCACCAGCGTCAGCCTCCTGCCGCCGGACTGGCCATGGCCGGGAAGATCGAGCGAAACGACCCGGTAGCCGGCATCGCGATAACCTGCGATGAGGAAACGCATATATTCCGTACGCGAGCGCCAGCCATGGAGGATAAGCACCGTGCCAGCCCATCGCACAGGTGTCTCCGGCCGAAACTCATATGCCGCGACGCGACCCGTCGGCGTCGTCAGGCAATGCCGGCGGGCATGCTGCATGAAATCGCCCGCCGCGATCACGGCCATGCGTTCCTTCGGCGTCAGTTTCCGAGGATTGGGCGTACGGCAGAACAGTCCGAATGCAACGCGCCCGGTAAGCTGCGGCGCCACCTTTTCCCCGACACCGAACATGCAGCGGATGACCTTCTGCTGAAATGGTGCCATAGTGCGAAATCCGATACTGGTTCAATAATGAACAATTATTAGTTCAAGAATGAACAACAAACAAGAGCTTCCCTGGGACAACCCCCGCTTCCGCAACTGGGTGGCGGTGGCACGGGCTTGCCATGCGCTCGAACGCACGCTGGCGGCCCGGCTGGCGCCGCTCGACCTCAAGCCCGCCCAGCTCGATGTGCTGATGAACCTTTATCGCCATCCCGGCATGTCGCAGCATGACCTCGCCCGCAAGCTGCTGGTCGGGCGGTCCAATATCACCATGCTGTTGCCGCAGCTTGAAAAGCGCGGGATCGTTCGCCGTGAAGGCGATCCGAAAGACAAGCGCATCCTGCGCCTTGCCCTCACCGATGCCGGAACCACGCTGCTGATGGAAGCGCTGAAAATCTACACGGCCCTCATCGAACTGGCGATGGCCGAGTCGAGCCCTGCCCAGTGCGACGTGATGGGGGATCAGATGCGGCGCATCACGGACGTGCTGGATAAGGCGCGCGAATTCTGAAGCGCCACATCCGGAACATCAGGAAAGCCCGACAGGCTATTGGAAATAAACGCCCCGTCATCTCCTGTCACGGCTGAGCCCTTTTTCAGCCAATTCGTCGACATAGGCTTGCCAGCGGGCTTCCTTGTGTTCACCCAGTTCGTTGAGATAGGTCCAGGTGAAAATTCCGGTACCGTGGAAATCGTCGAACGTGATGCGCACCGCGTAGTTTCCAACCGGATCGATGCGCGTGATCGTGACATCGCGCTTGCCCGGAACGGTAACCCGCTGCTCGGGCGAATGCCCCTGCACTTCGGCCGAAGGTGAAAGAACGCGCAGCATCTCCGCCGGCAGTTCGACCGGATCGCGGCCGGGAAACGTTATGGTCAACAGTCTGCGGTCCTTCGACACCCGCAGTTCGCTCGGCGCGGCCATGACAATCCTTCCGAATGAGTCCGCCTACGATACAGCACCCGTTCGCCCGCTTCCACACGGGAAGGCATGTCGCGAAAGCAGCGCAAATTCGTCTTGAACAGTACGGTGCTTCGTATCACATAGGAGCATATAACGATTGGGAAACTGCTGCGGGAAGCCTGGAACGCGCAATGGATATGATCGACCCTTTCGGTCGCGCCATCACTTATCTCAGGGTTTCGGTAACGGATCGCTGCGATTTCCGTTGTGTGTACTGCATGGCGGAAGACATGGCGTTCCTGCCCCGGAAGGACCTTCTTTCGCTTGAGGAACTGGACCGGCTCTGCACAGTCTTCATAGAGAAAGGCGTTCGTAAGCTGCGACTTACCGGAGGCGAGCCGCTGGTGCGCAAGAACATCATGCACCTCGTGCGCGAGCTTTCCCGTCATCTCCGGAGCGGGGCGCTGGAGGAGCTCACCCTCACCACCAACGGCTCGCAGCTCTGGCGCTTCGCCGGGGAACTGGCGGATGCGGGCGTGCGACGCATCAATGTTTCCCTCGATACGCTCGACCCGGAAAAATTCCACGCCATCACCCGCTGGGGCCATCTCGACAAGGTCATGGCCGGCATCGATGCCGCACAGCAGGCTGGACTCGGCATCAAGATCAATGCTGTCGCCCTGCGCGGCTTCAACGATATGGAACTGCCCGATATCCTGCGCTGGGCTCATGGCCGCGGCATGGACATGACCGTTATCGAGACCATGCCGATGGGCGAGATCGATGCCGACCGCACCGATCAGTACCTGCCGCTTTCCGTGCTGCGCGCGCAGCTTGAGCGCCGCTTCACGCTGACAGATATTCCCTTCAGGACCGGTGGCCCCGCCCGCTATGTCGAGGTGGCGGAAACCGGGGGGCGTCTGGGTTTCATAACGCCCATGACCCACAATTTCTGCGAAAGCTGCAATCGCGTGCGCCTCACCTGTACCGGAACGCTTTACATGTGCCTGGGTCAGGAGGACGCGGCCGACCTCCGCGCTCCTTTGCGGGCCTCCGAAGGCAACGAGCTTCTGTCGGCAGCAATCGATGAAGCCATTGGCCGCAAGCCCAAAGGCCACGACTTCATCATAGACAGGCGCACAAATCGTCCATCCGTCTCCCGCCACATGAGCGTGACCGGCGGCTGACCGCGTCTTTTCGGCCTCATGGTCCATTGCCGTTTGCGAACCGGCTGGTAGAGCTCTTCCCGAGCCAGTCAAAGGGGACGTTTGTTTGAATCTTTCCAGCAATATGCGCGGTGCCGCCTATATGGCCATCGCCATGGTCAGCTTTGCGACCAATGACGCCATTACCAAGCTGATGGCGGAAGCGATCAGCGTCGCCCAGGTCATGCTGGTCAGGGGCCTTTTCGCCTCCGTCATCATTGCGCTGATAGGCTGGCAAAGGGGTGCGTTCTTGCAGATGAGCATGATCCGGCAGCCGCTGGTCGCATTGCGCGCGGCAGGCGAAGTCGCGGCGACCGTCACTTTCCTGCTGGCTTTGGCCCATCTTCCCATCGCCAATGTCTCCGCCGTTCTGCAAGCCCTCCCGCTTGCGGTGACCATGGGTGCCGCGCTCGCATTCGGACAAAGCGTCGGCTGGCGCAGATGGCTTGCCATTTGCGCCGGTTTCACCGGCGTCATCATCACCGTGCGGCCCGGATATGAGGGCTTCAGCGTCTACTCGCTGTTCGCGCTTGCCAGCGTGGGCTTCTGCACGGTGCGCGACCTCGCCACCAGCCGCCTGCCATCGGACATTCCAACCCATCTGGTTTCCACCATCACCTCGGTTTCCGTGACGGTCACGGGAGCCATCCTGCTCAAGCCGATGGGGGGATGGAATCCCATGGAAATCTCGGGGGTAGCCCTGCTGGCGCTGAGCGCCACGCTTCTGCTTCTGGGCTATAATTTCATCATAATGGCGATGCGCATCGGCGAAGTCTCGTTCATCGCTCCCTTCCGCTATACATCGCTTCTGTGTTCGATCCTGCTCGGCATGATCCTGTTTTCGGAGTTTCCGGACCTGTCCATGATTGCCGGCGCAACGATCATTGTCGCCTCAGGTCTCTATACGCTCTATCGTGAGCGTTCCGTCGGCCGGTACAAGACGGCAGCCGAAAGTGCAGGCCCCAGCATGGGCCCCGACGGCATATAGGAACTGGCGGCATGCATGATGATGCGATTGCAGGACTCATTCTGGCTGGCGGTTTGTCGAGCCGCATGGGCGGCGGTGACAAATCCCTGCTGGAGCTGAATGGAAAGCCGGTGCTGCACCACATCATCGGCCGTATAGGACCGCAGGTTGCCACGCTGGCCCTCAACGCCAACGGCCAGGTCGACCGCTTCGCCGCATTCGGCTTGCCGGTTCTGCCGGATACGGTGCCCGGATTTCCCGGCCCGCTGGCGGGCGTGCTGGCCGGTCTGGAATGGGTCGAAGCGCAGCCGTCGCATCGAACGCTCATGACCGTGGCCGGCGATACGCCCTTCCTGCCATGCGATCTCGCAGCCCGGCTGTCGGACGCGACACGCAACGATCCTCAGGCAATCGCCGTTGCAGGTTCCTGCGGTCGTGAACATCCGGTCTTTGCGCTCTGGCCGGCAGGAATATCCGCGCCACTGCGCGCCTATCTGCATGAAGGCGGCAGGAAGGTTTTCGATTTCGTCCGCTCGAGGCCGATCGTCTCCGTGAATTTCGACTGTGCGCGAGGCATTGATCCTTTCTTCAACATCAACACGCCTGAGGATCTGGCAGAAGCACAACGCCTGATGTCGGGGGACCGGAAATGAGCCGGCGCGTCTTTGGGATCACGGGCTGGAAGAACTCCGGCAAGACAACCCTCACCGAGCGGCTTGTGCGGGAACTGGTTGCGCGTGGGCGGACGGTCTCCACCGTCAAGCATGCGCATCACGGCTTCGATATCGACAAGGAAGGTACCGACAGCTTTCGCCACCGCGAAGCGGGAGCAAGGGAAGTCGCCATTGTGTCCGGCCGCCGCTGGGCGCTGATGCACGAACTCCATGGCGAGGAGGAGCCCGCGCTTGGCGACATCCTTGCACGTATCGCCCCCTGCGACATCGTTCTGGTGGAAGGCTACAAGCACGAAACCCACCTCAAGATCGAGGCCCGCCGCCGCGACGCGCGCGAACACGCGCCCCTGTCGCCCAATGACCCGAACATCGTCGCTGTCGCCGCCGATTGTCCGCAGCCGCGCGAGACCCTTCCGGTATTCGATATCGACGACATCCAGGCGATTGCCGACTTCATCGAGAATGCAACCCGGCTGGGAGTCTAGGCCGCCCGACACCTCCGGCACAGTCGCCGTGAAGGTTCTGCCGCAACATCGCCGCACACCGTCATACAGCAGGTTTTTGGTGTTGCTTTTCAAGCAAAAACAATGGGAATATCCGTTATCCGGCGGTCGGAAGAACCGTCTGCGGGTATCGTTTCGATATTCGCGATAACCAGAGAGGAACGTCATGCGATTTGGAAGATACGTGCTTATTGCAACTGCCAGCGCGCTGTTTGCACTTGGTTCGGCCCACGCGCAGGAAGAAGTCGTCCGCATCGGCACGGAAGGCGCCTACCCGCCGTTCAACAATCTGACTTCCGACGGCAAGCTGGAAGGCTTCGACATCGATATCGCACAGGCGCTTTGCGATGAAATGAAGGTCAGGTGCGAGTTCGTCGCCCAGGAATGGGACGGCATCATTCCGGCTCTTCAGGCCGGCAAGTTCGACGCCATCATAGCGTCCATGTCCATCACCCCGGAACGGCTGCAACAGGTCGATTTCAGCAACAAATATTACAACACGCCGCCCGGTCTTGCAGTCCCGAAGGACAGCGACATCAACGGGGTCGGCAAGGAAGACCTGGCGGGCAAGACGATCGGCGCGCAGGCATCCACGACCCATTTCAACTATTCGACCGTGACCTACACCGACAGCACGGTAAAACCCTACCCGACAGCGCAGGAATATCAGCTCGATCTCGCCAATGGCCGTCTCGATGCTGCCAATGACGATATCATCGCCCTCACCCAATGGCTGGATTCGCCTGATGGTGCCTGCTGCAGGCTGGCTGGAACGATCACGCCTGTCGATGAAATCCACGGCCCCGGTGCCGGCATTGCCATCCGCAAGGGTGAAACCGCGCTGCGCGATCGCTTCAACGCCGCGATCCAGGCCATCCGGGAGAACGGAAAGTATAAGGAAATCAACGACAAGTACTTCAGCTTTGATGTATATGGCGATTGATTGAATAGCTGGGGCGGAGCCGAAAGCTTTGCCCCGGCTTTCCTGCCGGCTTTGCACCAGTCGGCAGTTTCGACAACAACGGAAATCACAGGGATACGGGCGGGGTAATGCAGAGCGTTTGGACGCTGCTGAGCTGGGGGCCGGAGGGATGGCTGGATGAAATTGCCTATGGCGTTTTCATCACCGTCAGCCTGGCTCTCGCAACGCTGCCGCTGGGTCTGCTCATCGGCTTCCTGATCGCGGTGGCCAAACAGTCGCAAGAGCGCTCCCTGAAACTGGCGGCCGACATCTATACGACCATCTTCCGCGGCCTGCCGGAGCTTCTGACGCTGTTCCTTGTATTCTATGGCGCTCAGATCGGCATCCAGCAGGTGGTGCGGGTCTTCAATCCCACTGCCAGCGTCGAGGTCAACAGCTTCGTTTCCGGTATGATCGCCCTTGGCGTGGTGTTCTCTTCCTATGCCAGCGAAGTGTTCCTGTCGGCGTTCAGGGCCATTCCACGCGGACAATATGAAGGCGGCTACGCCATCGGCCTTTCGAAATTCCAGACGATGCGGCTCGTCGTTCTGCCGCAACTCGTACGCATTGCCCTGCCCGGGCTCGCCAATCTGTGGCTCATCCTGCTCAAGGATACATCGCTCGTTTCCGCCATCGGCCTGACGGACATCTTGCGTCAGGCAGGCGTGGCCGCGCGCGTCACCAAGCAGGCTTTCCTGTTTTTCGGCTTCGCCACCCTGATCTATCTCGCACTGGCGATCCTTTCCTCCATCGGCATCGGGCTGATTGAACGCCACGTCGGCAAGCAGGAGCTTCAGCGATGAGCGCTGTCGACCATCCAGCCGCCACCGAAGTCCTGCGCCCGCCACCGCCCCCGCGCGGCTGGCCGCGCGAACGCGTCATCGGCTACATCCTGGTCTTCCTGTGGGCGCTGGCGCTCGTTGGCCTCGTTGCCTACCTCGTCTCGGCATGGAAGCCGGATATGTTCTGGAGATACGCTCCGGGATATCTGTCCGGGGTTTGGGTCACCATCAAGCTGGTGGCGATTTCCGTGGTCATCGGCGCGCTGTTGTCGGTCCCGATCGCCTACGGGCGCATGTCGCGCAATCCGATAATCGCCAGCTTCGCCTATGCCTATGTCTATTTCTTCCGCGGCACGCCGCTGCTCGCGCAGGCATTCCTTGTCTATTACGGTTTCGGATCGTTCCGTCCGCAACTCGATGCCATCGGCCTATGGAGCTTCTTCCGCGACGCCTTCAACTGTGCGCTTTTCGCATTCTCGCTGAACACGGCGGCCTACCAGGCCGAAATCCTGCGCGGCGCCATCCAGAGCGTGCCGAAAGGCCAGTGGGAAGGTGCCGAATCGCTGGGGCTTCCGCGCCTGCTCACCCTGCGCAAGATCATCTTTCCGCAGGCGCTGATCGTGGCGCTGAGGCCATATGGCAATGAGCTGATCCTCATGGTCAAGGGATCGGCTATCGTTGCCATCATCACCGTCTACGACCTGATGGGCGTGACCCGCCTTACCTATTCCCGCACCTTCGACTTCCAGGCTTACCTGTGGGCCGCGATCATCTACCTGCTGATCGTGGAAACCCTGCGCCACGCGGTCGACTGGGTCGAGGAACGCATCACGCGCCATCTCAGGCGCTGACTCCCCTTACCTGCAACAATGCTTTAAGACGCAGGCGTGCTTGCGTGAAAGGACTCCGATAATGGCAACAGTGGCTTTCCTTGGTCTTGGCGTGATGGGCTATCCGATGGCAGGCCATCTGAAGAACAAGGGCGGCCACGACGTCACCGTTTACAACCGCACCGCCGCCAAAGCCGAAAAATGGATCGGCGAACATGGCGGCCGTTTCGCCAGCACCCCCGCCGAAGCGGCGGAAGGCAAGGATTTCGTTTTCGCCTGCGTGGGAAACGACGATGACCTGCGCTCGGTAACCATCGGCCCCGACGGCGCCTTCGCCACCATGAAGAAAGGCGCGATCTTCATCGACAACACCACCGCGTCGGCCGAGGTTGCGCGCGAATTGTCCGCCAGGGCCGCCGAAGCCGGCTTCTCGTTCCTCGATGCCCCCGTCTCGGGCGGCCAGGCCGGCGCCGAAAACGGCGTCCTTACAGTCATGGTTGGCGGAGAAGAGGCGGCATTCGACCGCGCCCGTCCGGTCATCGATTCGTTTGCCCGCATGGTCGGCCTGATGGGGCCTGCCGGCGCCGGCCAGCTCACCAAGATGATCAACCAGATCGCCATTGCCGGGCTTGTGCAGGGTCTTGCCGAGGGGATCCATTTCGGCAAGAAGGCCGGGCTGGACATCGAAAAGGTGGTCGAGGTCATATCGCGGGGCGCTGCGGGCTCGTGGCAGATGGAAAATCGCCACAAGACGATGAACGAAGGCAAATACGATTTCGGCTTTGCAGTCGACTGGATGCGCAAGGACCTCGGCATCTGCCTTGCCGAAGCGGACCGCAACGGGGCGATCCTTCCGGTCACGGCGCTGGTCGATCAGTTCTACAAGGACGTCCAGTCCATGGGCGGCGGGCGCTGGGACACGTCCTCCCTGCTGGCGCGACTCGAGCGCTGAGCACGGGAATTATCCGTTTAAAAGCAGCATTCTTGCTTGCTGACACCGTTCAATCCCATAATGATTGCAGATCATGGCAAGCGCTTCGCAGGAACCACGCAAAACGATACTCGACCGCATCGATATCGCCATACTCGATACGTTGCAGAAGGACGGTCGCATTCCCAACGCCGCGCTGGCCGAAAAGGTGGGCCTGTCGCAATCGGCCTGCTCGCGCCGGCTCGACAACCTCGAACGGTCCGGTGTCATCCGGGGCTATCACGCCCGGCTGTCGAACGCCGCGCTGGGTCACCATACGACCGTGATCGTCCATATCTCGCTGTCGGGCCAGTTCGAGAAGACCCTGTCCGACTTCGAAGCGGCGATAAAGCGCTGCCCGAACGTATTGTCCTGCCACCTCATGTCCGGTGAATACGACTACATATTGCGCATCGCCGCGCGCGATCTCGCGGACTACGAACGCATCCACAAGGAATGGCTGTCGGCCATGCCCCATGTGACGCGCATCAACTCGTCCTTCGCGCTGCGCGAGGTGGTGGACCGCACAGCGCTCGGCATGAAGCCGGAAATGGCGTAATTCACCCCCTCCCAGGACAGGCGTTCCGCCGCTCTATCTGGCGGCAGAACCGGCCTGCCGCCCTTCGACCGCCAAGGCCATGCGGCGTCCGAGCACCTTGCCCAGTTGCGTCACCCGCGCCGCGGGCCGCTCGCCATAGAGGGCGGCAAGGTTGGAAGGCAGCACGATCTCCAGCGTGCCGTCCTCCCGTCTGTTCCACGTCAGTTGCGGGATGACACCCGGCATCGCCGCCGACAGAAGATACACCACCCGCATCGTACCGGCCAGAATACGTGCCCGCTCCAGATAGCGCGGCGTTGCCAGCAACCGGATTTCGGCGGCCGATTCGCTGAACACCCCTTCGTGACGAAAGAGATTCGTCAGCGCCAGATAGGCCCGGCCGGGATGATCCACGCCCAGGAACGCGGCATGAGAGATGATGTTGAGCGATTGCGTGCCCCGGTACTCGGGATGCGCACGCCAGCCGATGTCTGCCAGCAGACAGGCCGCCTTGCGATAGCGTGCCTCATCCTCCGTTTCCTCGACACCGAACATTTCGAAAGCCTGTCCGGTCCAGTCGGCAAGCTCCTGCGCATGGGTGAAGGAGCGGGAGCGCAGTCGCGCAAGCTCCTCACAGGCCGAAAGCAGCGGGTCCGCCTGCTGCTCGGCCGGCGTCAGCAGCGAATGCAGATATCCCTCGCGCACCCCCACGGCCGAGACCACGATACGGGCCGGCTTCATGGCGCCGATGATTTCCTTCTGCACGATGGCGCCATAGGGCAGCAGGGCGCGACGCGCCTTGGACACGCCCTCGATGCCCTTCATGCGCTCCAGATTTCCCTTTGCCACCTGCTTCAGGAACGGCATCGCACTTTCGGTGCCGATCTCATAATGATGCATGACATCCAGCGGATAGCCGGTCTTTTCCATGTGGAGGCGGGCGAGATTTCGCCAGGTGCCGCCCACGGCATAGAAAGTACGCCCCTGCCCCGCCTTGAGCAGCTTGGCCCTGGCCACCTCCGCGCGCGCGATCTTCGCCGCCTGCTCCAGTGAATTTCCGGCCATGTCCTGAAGGCGCAGGCCCCCGAGCGGCAAGGTTATGCCGTCCCCGATATTTTCGCCATCTATATCGACAAGCTCGAGACTGCCGCCCCCCAGATCGCCGGCAATGCCGTTCGCCGGCCGGAAGCCGGAGATCACCCCGAGCGCCGAGTAGTAGGCTTCCTGCCGGCCGCTCAGAACATGGATTTCGGTGCCCAGCACCTCTTCGGCACGATGGATGAAGTCCGGGCCGTTTTCGGCCTCGCGCGCTGCGGCCGTTGCCACGACGTGCATGTGGACGGCGCCGGCCTGATCGGAAAGTGCGCGGAAGCGGCGGAATTCCTCCATCGCCCGCGTTACCGCCTCGGGATCGAGCCTGCCCGTGGAAACGATGCCGCGGCCGAGGCCGGCAAGCATCTTTTCGTTGAACAGCATCGTAGGAGAACGCGCCAGCCCTTCGTAGACGACAAGCCGGATGGAGTTCGAGCCGATGTCGATGATCGAAACCGGACGCCGGTCCTGAAGCCGGCCCTGGGAAGCTGCCATCATCAACCGGTCGTCGGGACAGTTTTCTTGCGGCGCTTGAACTGGGCGATCCGCTTCGGCGCATGCGACTTCAAGGCGTCACCCCGTCCCGAAAGGCTGGGATTGGTCATGAAATATTCCTGCGCATTGAATGGCTCCTCGCCCTCTTCAAGCACCACCCGGCGCGACGTTCCGTCGGGCAATACTTCGAAACTTTGCTGGTTGTCCACCAGATTGCCGAGCATGATCTGCCCCAGGATCTGCTCATGCACGGTCGGGTTGGCGATTGGCACCATGGTTTCAACCCGCCGATCCAGATTTCGCGGCATCATGTCGGCCGAGCTGATGTAGATGATCGCCTCGTCGGACGGCAGGCCATGGCCATTTCCGAAGCAATAGATGCGGCTGTGTTCCAGAAAACGCCCGACGATGGATTTGACGCGGATGTTTTCCGACAGGCCCGGCACCTGCGGCCGCAGGCAGCAGATGCCGCGCACGACCAGATCGATTTCCACACCTGCCCGGCTCGCATCGTAAAGCGCGTCGATGACCTGCGGATCGACGAGCGAGTTCATCTTCATCCAGATGCGCGCCGGCCGTCCTTCCCGCGCATGGCGAATCTCGCCCTCGATATGCGACAGGATCCGGCTGCGCAGGGTGAAGGGAGACATGGCGATGGTCATCTCCTCCGCCGGTTCCGCATAGCCGGTGATGAAATTGAATATCTGCGACACGTCGCTGGCGATCTGCGGGGCCGTCGTGAAGAATGACAGGTCGGTATAGATGCGCGCCGTGATCGGATGGTAGTTGCCCGTACCCAGATGGACGTAGTTGCGCAGCTTGCCGTCTTCACGCCGCACCACCAGCGACATCTTGGCGTGTGTTTTCAGTTCAAGAAACCCGAAGACCACCTGAACGCCCGCGCGCTCGAGATCTCGCGCCCAGCGGATATTTGCCTCCTCGTCGAAGCGTGCCTTGAGCTCGACCAGCGCCGTAACCGATTTTCCCGCTTCAGCCGCATCGATGAGCGCACGCACGATCGGGCTGTCGTTCGATGTGCGGTAGAGCGTCTGCTTGATTGCCACCACCTCAGGATCGAGCGCGGCCTGGCGGAGGAACTGCACGACCACATCGAACGATTCGTAAGGGTGATGGACAACGATGTCCTTCTCGCGAATGGCGGCGAAGCAGTCGCCGCCATGCTCGCGAATACGCTCCGGGAAGCGGGGATTGTAGGGCGTGAATTTCAGATCATCGCGCGCCACGCTGACGATCTCGGAAATCTGGCTGAGCGCCAGCGGTCCGTCGATAACGCTGATGCGGTTTCCGGCCACACCCAGCTCGCCCGCCACGAATTCCCGAAGGCTTTCCGGCATGCGGCTGTCGAATTCTATGCGGATCACCGAGCCGCGCCGGCGGCGCTTGAGTGCGGTTTCGAACAGCCGCACCAGATCCTCCGATTCTTCCTCGACTTCGATATCGCTGTCGCGGATGATCTGGAATGTACCGGAGCCCTTGACTTCATAGCCGGGGAACAGGCGCCCGATGTAAAGGCCCACCACATCTTCCAGCTGCACGAAGCGCACGCGGCCCTTTCGGTCCGGCAGGCGAATGTAGCGCTTGAGAGCCGGCGGCAGGCGCAGAAGCGCGCTCATGTCTTCCCCTTCCCGCAAATGACGCAATTGAAGCGCCATCGAGAACCCGAGATTGGGAATGAAGGGGAACGGATGTGCAGGGTCGATCGACAACGGCGTCAGAACCGGAAACACCTGTTCCCGGAAATATTCTTCCAGCCAGACCTTTTCATCCTTGGTGAGGGCTGAAACGTCGACCGTCTCGATACCCTCCTTTTCGAGAAGCGACATCAGTTCAGCGAGAATTTTCTGCTGGTCCGACTGAAGCCGCTCCACCTCGCGCAGCACCTGTTCGAGCTGTTGTTCCGGCGTACGCCCGTCCGGGCTCTTCAACGTGATGCGCTGGCGGACCTGCCCGGCAAGGCCGGCCACACGCACCATGAAGAATTCGTCGAGATTTCCAGCGGAAATCGACAGAAAGCGAACCCGTTCGAGAAGCGGGTGGCGTTCATTGCGCGCTTCTTCGAGAACGCGCCTGTTGAATTGCAGCCATGAAAACTCGCGGTTGACGAAACGGTCCGGATTGCCGCTCTCGTCCGCGGTCACGTCCAGGGTGGTGAACTCTGCCTGCTTCGGCCTCAACTCTGTCATATCCCCGCTTTCCTCGCCCCTTGCTGGCCGGTGCCCCGGCCAGCCAGCCGGCTACACTTTTCACATTATCCTCTGGCAGGGTTTTGCGACAGTTTCATTTCATATGCTTGCAAAGAACCGACTTATGCTCCAAACGCTGGATAACAGCTCGAAGGAGATGATCATGGCTGGCGGTACCATTCCCCACTTCCAGAACGATCAGGGTCACGCGGCAATCGAGATCGGCGTCAGGGAGTTCATGTGCGTCGGCGCCAATCCGCCGTTCGATCACCCCCATGTGTTTCTGGACATGGGCGCGGATGACGAGAAGATCTGCCCCTATTGCTCGACCCTCTATCGCCACAACGCAAAGCTCGGTCCCTCACAGACCGTCCCTGCCGGTTGCGCTTACATCGAGCGCGCTGCCTGATCGCAAGACAGGCGCCAGACATCGATGACAACCGCGGACACACGGCCGGTTCTGATCTCAGGGGCCGGAATCGCCGGCCTTACGCTGGCGATTGCCCTGGCGCGCCGGGGTGTGGCCAGCAGGCTGTATGAACAGGCTGCGCAACTGGAAGCCTTCGGCGCCGGGCTCCAGCTTTCGCCGAATGCGGCACATATCCTGCTCGAACTCGACGTTCTGTCGCGCTTGCGGCCGCAAGCCGTCCAGCCGGAAACCGTGCAGCTGAGGGATGCAGGGACGCTGCGCATGCTGACCAGCATACCGCTGGGGCAGGAAGCCGAACGACGCTGGAAAGCCCCCTATCTGGTCGCGCACCGCGCCGATTTGCAGCAGGCTCTGCTTGCAGAGGCAGCCACACGGCCGGAAATCGCTCTGACGACCGGAATGCGCCTGTCCGACGTGTCGGCCGATGCGGAAGGCAATGTCACGGCCCGCTTCGAAAATGAGGATGGCCGCGCCGAAGTCGCGCAGAGCAGCCTGCTGGTTGGCGCCGATGGCGTCTGGTCCAGAACGCGCCAGCTTATGGACGGATCGGCCGACAGCCGGTTCAGCGGACAGATAGCGTGGCGCACCACCATCATGATCGACAGCGAGGCCGGTCAGGCTTTCCGCGCGATTGCCGAAACGGGCAGTGTCACAACCTTCCTGCATGGCCGGTTCCATCTCGTTGCCTATCCCCTGCGTGCCGGCAGAGAGATCAATCTGGTTGCGTTCACGCCGGCCGACAGAATTGCGGATGGATGGGCAGCGGATGCCGATCCCGCAATCCTGATGCGCGCCCTGGCCCTCGGTTCCTCGCAGCTCCTGACCCTTGCCGAACTCGCCGCCCCCTGGACCGCATGGCCGCTCAATACGGTCGACCCTGCCGCGAGGTGGAGCGCTCCCGGCATGGTGCTGATCGGGGATGCAGCCCACGCCGTAACGCCATTCGCCGCGCAGGGCGCGGCCATGGCGATAGAAGATGCCGCCCTGCTCGCACATGCGCTGGCAAGCACTGCGGGCTCAAGGCAAGCCGCAATCTCCGCATGGGAAGAGCAGCGCAAGGCGCGCGTAATCAAGGTGGCGCGACGCGGAGCCCTGAACAAGCTGGCGTGGAATGCCACCGGCCCCGTCGCTCTGGCGCGCAATCTCGTTTTCAGCTTCCGATCGCCCGAAAGCCTCGCCGCCGATCTCGACTGGCTCTATGGCTGGCGGCTGCCGCGGGCAGGCTGAGGGCAGCCGTCCCGGAACAGACCTTCCGTTTCCCTGAAAGCGAATCTTCCGCTGCTTTCGGCTTCTGAACGGAGATGCCGAAAGCAGGCTTACGCGCAGAAACCGTTCAGTGCAGGATCTGGCTGAGGAACAGCTTCGTGCGCTCGTGCTGGGGATTGTCGAAGAACTCGGCCGGGGTGTTCTGCTCGACGATCTGGCCCTGATCCATGAAGATAACCCGGTTCGCAACCTTGCGCGCGAAGCCCATTTCGTGGGTCACGCACAGCATGGTCATGCCCTCTTCGGCAAGGCCGACCATCGTTTCCAGAACCTCCTTGACCATTTCGGGGTCGAGCGCCGAGGTCGGCTCGTCGAACAGCATGATCTTCGGCTTCATGCACAATGAGCGCGCGATGGCGACGCGCTGTTGCTGGCCGCCGGAAAGCTGACCCGGATATTTGTGCGCCTGTTCGGGAATCTTGACCCTTTCCAGATAGTGCATGGCCGTGGCCTCGGCCTCCTTCTTGGGAACCTTGCGCACCCAGATCGGCGCCAGCGTGCAGTTCTCCAGAATGGTCAGGTGCGGGAACAGGTTGAAGTGCTGGAACACCATGCCGACCTCGCGGCGCACCTCATCGATCTTCTTGAGGTCGTTGGTCAATTCCTTGCCATCGACGATGATCTTGCCCTTCTGGTGTTCCTCCAGCCGGTTGATGCAGCGGATCATGGTCGACTTGCCCGAGCCGGAAGGCCCGCAGACGACGATGCGCTCGCCGCGCATGACCTTCAGGTTGATGTCTTTCAGGACATGGAACTCGCCATACCACTTGTGCATGCCGATGATCTCGATGGCGACATCGGTCTTCGAGACCTGCATCTTGCCGGTATCGACCTCAATTTCCTGCGCGCTGACTGCGTTCTCGGTGGCCATGTGCCATTCCCCTGTCTAGCGTTTGTGGCCGGTATCGAGCCGGCGTTCCATATATTGAGAATAGCGCGACATCCCGAAGCAGAATACCCAGAAGATCGCGGCCGCAAATATGTAGCCGGTCTTCGCGGTTTGCGGCGTTGCCCATGTCGGGTCGCCCGAGATGTTCTGCTTCACGACGCCGAGCAGGTCGAACATCGAGATGATGAGCACCAGCGTCGTATCCTTGAACATGCCGATGAAGGTGTTGACAATGCCGGGGATCACCAGCTTCAGCGCCTGTGGCATGATGATGAGGCCCATCTTCGGCCAGTAGCCCAGGCCGAGCGAATCCGCCCCCTCATATTGCCCCTTGGGTATCGCCTGCAATCCGCCGCGCACGACCTCCGCCATATAGGCCGAGGCGAAAAGCGCCACGCCGATCAAGGCACGCAACAGCTTGTCGAAGCTCGTGCCGGGCGGCACGAACAGCGGCAGCATGAAGCTGGCCATGAACAGCACCGTCACCAGCGGAACGCCGCGCACGGTTTCGATGAAAATCACCGATAGAAGCTTGACGATGGGCATGTGCGAGCGCCGCCCGAGCGCCAGAATGATACCAAGCGGCAGCGAAACCACGATGCCGACATAGGAAATCACCAGGGTGACCATGAGACCGCCCCAGAGCGGCGTCTCGACATAGCGCAGCCCAAACGCACCGCCGACCAGAAGCAGGAAGGCGACGAACGGGAAGACCCCGAAGAACAGGATCGCGTTGAGCTTCTTGAAGGGAGCGCGCGGGATGAGCAGCGGCGCCAGCAGCAAGATGAAGAGGATGCCGGTCAGGACCACGCGCCACCGCTCGTCCATCGGATAGCGCCCGAACATGAACTGGCCGAAACGGCCGCTGACGAACGGCCAGCAGGCACCGGACCATCCGGCCGGCAGCTGGCCGCCCTGCTCCGTCGTCAGGCATGCCGTGCGGTCGGTGCCGGTCCACACCGCGCTGAAAAACAGCCAGTCCAGTATCCGCGGCAAGAACGAGGCGACCGCGAGAAGCGCGATTATCGTCAGCACCGAGTCGAAAGGCGTCGCGAACAGGTTCTTGCGCACCCATGCGCCGAGACCGGTCTGTGACCGCGGAGCCGTCTCGGCCAGGGCCATTTCCGTACGCACCCAGGAGATGTCATGTTCCTGCATGGCTCATCTCTCCTTCAGCGCCATTTTGGTATTGAACCAGTTCATGAACAACGAGGTGAGAATGCTGATGCTGAGATAGACGGTCATGAAGATGACCACCACCTCGATCGCCTGCCCTGTCTGGTTGAGGATCGTGCCTCCGATGGCATAGAGATCCGGGTATCCGATCGCCACCGCCAGGGACGAGTTCTTCGTCAGGTTCAGGTACTGGCTGGTAAGAGGCGGAATGATGATGCGCATGGCCTGCGGGATCACCACAAGGCGCAATCCGTCATTCGAGCTCATTCCAAGCGCTGAATAGGCTTCCGTCTGCCCCTTCGGCACCCCCATGATGCCTGCACGCACGATCTCGGCGATGAACGAGGCGGTGTAGAAGGAAAGCGCCAGATAAAGCGACAGGAATTCCGGCTTGATGTTGGTGCCTCCGGTCAGGTTGAAGGTGCCCTTCTGCGGATAGTCCACCGACACCGGCATGCCGGAGACGAGGTAGGCCAGCAGCGGCAGGCCGATGATGAGGCCGGCGCTCGTCAGGAATACCGGGAACCTCTCGCCGGTTGCCATCTGCCTGGCCCGGGCGCGCCGCGCGACGTACCAGCTCAGGATGACGGCAGCGACAAAACCGGCCAGGATAAGCCCCGAACCGGGTTCCCACACCAGTTTCGGGAAATAGAAACCCCGATTGTTGAGATAGGAGCCTAACGGAAGCGACAGGCTGTCGCGTACATTGGGCAGCACCGCCAGAACGCCCTGATACCAGAACAGGATGACCAGCAGCGGCGGTATGTTGCGGAACACCTCGACGTAGATCATCGCCAGCTTGCGTATCAGCCAGTTCTGGGAAAGCCGGCCGATGCCGACGAGAAAGCCCAGTATGGTTGCCGTCACGATGCCCGCCGCCGCCACAGCCAGCGTGTTGGCGATGCCGACCAGAAGCGCGCGCCCATAGGACGAATCGGAGGTGTAGTCGATCAGGCGGTCGGAAATATCGAAGCCGGCGCGGCCGCGCAGAAACGCAAAGCCGGTGGAAATGTTGGAGCGCCGCAGATTTTCGATCGTGTTGTCGACAATCCACCAGATTCCCAGCGCCAGCAGCGCGACGAGAAGCAGCTGGAAGAAGATGCTGCGCACCCTCGGATCGTAGATCAGCGGGACCCGTACGGATTCTTCTCTGATGACATGTTCTGACACATGGTTCCCCTTAACCTGGTGTCTGTCCCTGCCGGCCTTTGTTTTGTTGTTCCGGCAAGAAAGAAGACCGGGGAGCACATGCTCCCCGGTCATTCCGCTTAGCGGATCGGCATGCCGTATTGCAGGCCGCCCTTGGTCCACAGCGCATTGATGCCGCGCGAGATCTTGAGCGGGCTGCCGGAGCCGACGTTACGCTCGAAGATTTCGCCGTAATTGCCTGTAGCCTTGATGATATTCACCACCCAGTCGTTGCTGAGTCCAAGATCGGTGCCGATCTTGGTCTCCGCCTCGGTGCCGAGCAGACGGCGAATGTCGGGATTCGAGCTGTTCTTCATCTCGTCGACATTGGCCTGCGTGATGCCGGCTTCCTCGGCGTTCAGCAGCGCGAAATAGGTCCACTTGGCGATATCGAACCACTTGTCGTCGCCCTGGCGCACCGAAGGCCCGAGCGGCTCCTTGGAGATGATCTCCGGCAGAACGACGTGATCGTCCGGCGCCGACATCTGCAGGCGCACCGCATAGAGACCCGACTGGTCGGTCGTATAGGCGTCGCAACGGCCGGCGTCATACGCTGCGTTGGCTTCCTCGAACTTCTCGAACACCACAGGATTGTATTCCATCTTGTTGGCGCTGAAGTAGTCGGCGAGGTTGAGTTCCGTCGTGGTGCCGGCCTGCACGCATACGGAAGCGCCGGAAAGCTGCAGTGCGGAATTCACGCCCGGCAGCTTCTTGGCGTTGATCATGAAGCCCTGGCCGTCATAGTAGGTGACGCCCGCGAAATTGAGGCCGAGCGCCGTATCGCGGTTGACCGTCCAGGTCGTGTTGCGCGAGAGAATATCCACCTCGCCCGACTGGAGCGCCGTGAAGCGGTCCTTGGCGCTGAGACCGGTGAACTTCACCTTGGTTCCGTCGCCGAAGACAGCGGCGGCGACGGCGCGGCAGTAGTCGACGTCCAGGCCAGTCCATTCACCCTTGTCGTTGGGGGCGGAGAACCCGGCGAGCGCGGTGTTGACGCCGCACTGGACGAAACCCTTCTTCTTGACGTCGTCAAGCGTATCGGCGCTTGCTGCGGTGGCTACAACGCCGATCGCGGCTGCGCTCAAAAGACCGATTGCCAACTTTTTCATAACCCACAGACCCTTTTCTGTTATCCGGGATCCGACCCGGCTTCGTCGTGCCTAGGCGACCTTGCCGGCCGCTTTCTCCCGGGATGTAAAGTCGTTGCAGACCCGTAACCCGCTCCCATTCACGCACATCATCGAAGGCGATAATCTTCGTGAGGTCAAGAAAAATGAATGATTGGGCCAGCCTTTGCGCCCCCTGCGAAAGAAGGGGTTGATTTTCCGGGATGATTTGCCCGGAATCCGGCAGGAATCTTCCCTTGCGGAACCGTCCGGAATGTCCTCCATGCGACAAAAAATGTCGCTTGATTGCCTCAAAAATCATGCCTGACGACCCGTTTCCAACAGGCTGGATCAACAGAGCGGGTGCCTCTGAGCGACCGCCCGAGGTTGCGCCACGCCGGGCGCGGGCCTAAGACTCCGGCACTTTTCATTGGGATGATCGGGATATGGACAAGAACAGCCTGGAACTGGGTGTGAACACGCGACTTGCGCATTGCGGAAACGACCCGCGCGAATTTCACGGCTTCGTGAATCCTCCCGTCGTTCACGCCTCGACGGTTCTCTTTCCCGATTCGGCAACGCTTGTCAGCCGCTCGCAAAAATACACCTACGGCACACGCGGCACCCCGACCACCGATGCGCTGGCCTCGGCGATCGATGAACTCGAAGGCTCCGCAGGCACGATTATCGTTCCGTCCGGGCTTGCCGCAGTCACCATACCGCTGCTGACCTTCGCCGAAGCCGGCAGCCATGTGCTGATCGTCGATTCGGTCTACAACCCCACCCGCCACTTCGCCGACACCATGCTCAGCCGGCTTGGGGTGGACGTGGAGTATTACGACCCGCACATCGGCGCCGGCATCGAGGCCCTGATCCGCCCGAATACGAAGGTGGTGTTCACCGAATCTCCTGCCTCGAACACGTTCGAGGTGCAGGATATCCCGGCCATTTCCGCAGTAGCCGGAAAGGCCGGCGCCGTGGTGATGATGGACAACACCTGGGCCACCCCGCTTTACTTCAGGCCGCTGCATCACGGCGTGGACATCTCGATCCACGCCGCCACCAAATATCCCGCAGGGCATTCCGATGTCCTGCTCGGAACGGTGTCGGCCAACAGGGAACACTGGCAGCGTCTGCACGACGGGCTCATCACGCTGGGTTGCTGCGCTGCACCCGACGATGTCTATCAGGTGCTGCGCGGCCTGCGCACCATGGGCATCAGGCTGGAGCATCATCGCAAGAGCGCGCTGGACATCGCCGGCTGGCTGGAGACCCGCCCCGGCGTCTCGCGCGTGCTCCATCCTGCCCTGCCCAGCCATCCCGATCATGCCATCTGGCAGCGTGACTTCTCCGGCTCCAGCGGCATTTTCTCGATCGTTCTGGCCGGCGGCGGCCAGAGGCAGGCGCATGCATTCCTGGACGCGCTGCGAATTTTCGGGCTGGGCTATTCGTGGGGCGGATATGAAAGCCTCGCGGTACCGGTCTCGCTGGCCGACCGCACGATCGCCAAAGGACCTTATGAAGGCCCGGTCATACGTCTCCAGATCGGGCTGGAAGACGTGGAGGATTTGAAGGCCGACATCCAGCGTGGACTCGAAGCGGCCGCAGCGGTCTGAAATCGTCCCTGCCTTGACGCGCGCGACAATATCGCGGGCATTTTTGCAGGCTACAGGAACCCTCTCACCTGAACGGCGAGGGTTCTGCCTTTCAGCATTCTCTTCAAGGTCCGGATCTCCAAAAAATCATTCTCACAACGCCTCGTTCGAGGGCAGCGCATTCCTTTATCCGATGCGCCTGCATCGGCAGACTTCGGCCTTGCAACAACAGGCCCGGTTTGTCGGCGAGGACGCACCAACATGAGTTTCAGATTCAAGACCGCATTCGACAGCACGAACGCAGCGCTCTCCGCAGAGCCGGGGAACGCCCGGGCGAAGTTCGCCGCCCGTTCCCGTCTCGGCGAAGGCGTGAACAGCAACGTTGCCATCCGGCAGTTCAATGTCGCTGTCGATGAACCGGAAGTGCTTGGAGGAACCGACACCGCGCCCAATCCTGTCGAATACATCCTCGCCGCTCTCGGCTCGTGTCAGGAGATCACCTACCGGCTTTATGCGGATGCTCTGGGCATTCCGGTAAACGGCGTGTCGGTACGGATAGAAGGCGACATCGATCTGCGGGGCCTGTTCAACGTCGACAAATCCGTTCGCCCCGGTTTTCAGGGGATCGTTGCCGAAGTAACCATCGACAGCACGGCGCCCGAGCAGGATCTGCTTCGGCTCAAGAGCATAGTCGACCGTCACTGCCCCGTTCTGGACATTCTTCGCAATCCGACGCCGGTGGAACTCGATCTCCGTCACAACAAGGTTTCCGAACTCGAAGCCGTATAGGCTGCAAGCCTCAGCTGCATCAGCCGAAATCAGATGCTTTCCGATCGGTAAGTTTCAAAAGCGGGCTTGCGTACGGGCAATCGTGCTGATACGGCATCCGTCATCTTCTGAGGTCGGCACTCGGCCTGCTGCCTTTCAGGAGACGGTCATCGGAGTGTAGCGCAGCCTGGTAGCGCACCTGATTTGGGATCAGGGGGTCGCGTGTTCGAATCACGCCACTCCGACCACTTTTCACCGTTGGAAAACCATGCTGCGGCGTTTGCGATCTTGCCGCCGCGCTCTTTGCGCAGTAAGCAGTCGGCAACGGCTGAATGGCCGAACAGCAATGAGGTTTCCATGTCCGCGCGCATTTTCAGTCCCGCCAAGACTGCCATGCAATCCGGCACCGCAAAGACCGGCTACTGGGTTCTGGAGTTCGAACCCGAACAGCCGCGCAAGATCGACCCCCTTATGGGCTACACGACCTCCGGCGACATGAAGAGCCAGATCAGGCTTCGTTTCCAGACGAAGGAAGAGGCGATCGCCTATGCCGAGCGTGAAGGTCTGGCTTATCGCCTCCAGGAACGCAATCTGCCGAAGCGGCGCCAGATTTCATATGCCGACAACTTCCGCTATGACCGCCGCACACCCTGGACGCATTGAACAACATATCCGCCACGCAGGATGAAACGCCTGCGGCGGACGTACGGTCCCGTAGCTCAGCCGGATAGAGCACCGGCCTTCTAAGCCGATGGTCGCAGGTTCGAATCCTGCCGGGATCGCCATTCTCTTATTTCTCCGTTGTTTTCCAAGGTGTTATCCTCGGTATTCTGACTAACAGGATTGCCGTTAGTCAATTCAGTGTCGAAGGCCTTGGCCGATTTGTCCATAGCAGATCGCGCCAGAAGCTTGCGTTGAGCCTCACGGCAGTAGCGCTCGACCTCTCGGATGTCGGTGTGGCCGGTGATCGACATGATCTCCAGGGCGGAGCATCCGGCTTCCGCCAGACGGCGGCAGGCGGCCTTGCGAAGACCATGAGGAGATGATCCCTCCGGAAGTCCTGCCTTCGCTGCCGCGCCCGAGATATAGGCCGAGAAGGCCTTCTCCGACCGTGCCTTCTCATTGCCTTTCGAGATGAAGGTCGCGGCCGATCGAGGGCACTTCTGGATGAAGCGCCGCAGGTCTGCATGGACCGGGATATGAAGCTCAGCACCGGTCTTCTTCGCCTTCACGACGATCAGATCGTCATGCAGGTTCGCCCAGCCGATTCGAACCGCGTCCGACCGTCGGAGGCCGGTGTGGAGAAGAATCTCCATCGCGACTCGCTGCGGCGTGTCCTCAGGCCACCGAGCCCGATAGGCAGCGATGTCGTGCTCCGTCCATGTGCGATGCCCATCGGTCTTGATCTTCGGCTTCTTGGCCGCCCTGACCGGATTGTCCGTTCGGAGCCCTGCTCCCACAGCATAGTCGAAGACCCCGATCAGCCGCTTGCGGAAGTTGCTTGCCGCTGCCGGCGTGTCCGCCATCTCGTCGATCAGGTTGTTCACATGGTGCGTCTTGATGGTCGCAATCGGACCATCACCATGCTTCTCCCGAAACCGCTCAAGGATGCCGCGATAGACCGCCTGCGTCGATGAGGCCAAGGCCCTGAACTCGGTCGATGCATAGTAACCGACTATGGCCGCGCCGATCGTGCCGGGCGCGTTCCTCGTGGTCTTCTCCGCCTGCTCGGTAGCGTCCATCGCAGCATGATAGGCCTTCCAGAAGGCCTCCGATTTATACGGGCCAGGTAGAGCAATACGGGGATGACCGGGGCGGCGAAGATAGATCCGCCGCTTCCCGGTCCTGTCCGTATACACGTTGACGTATTTCAACCGCTTCTCGCGCACGCCTTGTCCCAATAGTTGTCGTTGCAGGCCACCATGGCCTTGCCGTCGAAAAGCAAATCTAGGTCGTGTCTATCATAAAGCTCAACTCCGAATAGCTGGCGCGGGGCCGGGATTGCCCCGGCCTGCCGCTGCTTGTCGAAATGACTGGGGCTGATCCCGAGATACGCCGCCGCCTGTGCCCTACGAAGGCCACGAGGAAGGATGTCACAGGCCGGCACGGTCACATGCCTCCGACACCGCAGGATCAATACCCAGCGTCCGGTGCAGCCCGTCGACAGCCTCGTCGTCATCGGCCTCGGGCTCGGGTCGGGTCCAGATTTCTGTGAAGCATTCGACTCCGCGCTTGCGGGCCTCGATCTCCAGCGCATCCTCGACCCGCTCCTCCAGCGGCACGCCCTCATCAGGCGACAGCTCCAGCTCGTGGAGCGGTATGAACTGGCGCAGCGGTTTCGGCTCGGGCGGCATCTTGCCCCCCATGGCCTCGTACTGCCGCACAGCCTTCTCTGCCACGATCTTGGCGAGAGGGGAATTGATCGCCCACTGCACCCCCGATCCCCGCGCGGTCGGTTTCGGGGAATGGGCGAGGTACTTCCCCTTCTGGTGCGCCAGAAGCGCACCGTTCACCTCCATCTGAAGCTCCGGGATGGTGATGTCGATGAACGCCATGGGCGTCCACTTCCGCGAGAAATCTGGCGAGCGCGGCGTCATCTTCACGCCCATCACGTTGACGGTCAGGTCGGTCATGCCGGAACTCCCGATTCCACGAGCAGGTTCACCCAAGCGCGCCGCTCATCAGGCTCGACGCTGCGGATATTGTACATTGTGCCGGTGCGGCCGTTCTTCGCCCTCCATGCAGGCGTCACATCGGCCATGGCAGGTTGCCAGCGCATCGTGATCGCGATGGTCTGCGTCCCGGCGAGGCGGGCGGCCATCACCGTCTCGGTGCCGCGCAGGATCTGGATGCGGGCCGGCGCGGTGAAGGCGGTCTGCCATTCCTGAATGACGCCTCCATAGCCGTCATCGACTTCCACATAGTTCTGGATGTCGATCACCTCGCGAAGATCGCCAGCGGTGGTCAGTGCAGCCATTGGTTCGGCTCCTCTTCCTCGAAGAGTTTGTCGCGCAGGTTTCGGTACTGGCGCATGAACCGCGGATGCTCATCGTCGCGCATGTATCGCATCCAGCCGCAGCCTTCATCCTCAAGCCCGACCATTGCCCAGCCGGCCTCATCCATCGCGGCAAGCTGGCGTCTGATTTCAATGGCGCTCGTCATGCCGCGTCCTCCAGCCTGCCTCGGTTATCGTTCGCCCCGACCAATCCCATGTTGAGGGGCTGGATGTACTGATCACCGTCCGCGCCGATCGATGACAGGTTTTCAAAGGCCCTGATCTCGTTGACGTTGAGCCATCCCCCCTCGCGGCCGACGCGGTAAGCCGCGTATCTGGTCGACAGGTCACCACGAAGCAGGCCCGCCAGATCATGTTCGATGAAGAACGCCTTCCGGCTTTCCGGGGTCAGCAAGGCAACGTTTAGCGACTGCTCGATGCGCTTCGCCATGGGCGCGAGGCATCGCGACACCAGCGCCCGGCTCTCTTCCGAGATGCTGGAGTAGTTCTGCCCGTCCACAATGCCGGCGACTGACGGCGGAACGCCGTAGACCCTTGCCACGTCCAGATTGGAAAGCTTGCGTGACTCAAGGAACTCGGCATCCCTGCTGCTCATGGCGATAGGCGACCATGTAGCGCCTCCGTCCAACACGATTGGATCATTTGCCTTCAACTGGCCAATGAACCGAGCCCGGAACTTTTCGAGCGCATCGTCCTTACCCGGAGCGCCGAGCTTGTTCGGGAAGGTTAGGACACCGGAGGGGCGGAAGGCGTTCTCCGCAGCGCTCCCGGCTTGATCCTGTTGCGCCAGCGCCAGACCGAAGGCCGCCGCGGCGATCTGGATCGGGCTCATCCCGAGGATGCCGTCCTTGGTCCGATAACGCAGGTGAAGTACTTCCTCCTGAAGCAGCACATCGGTCCCGCCGTCTGGCAGAGCGTGCTTGTAGCGCAATCGGCCGTTCTTCAGAAGCTCGACCGTCACCGATCCGGCCATGAGGGGATGCAGGGCGACAACCTGTCCGCGACCGTTCCGCTCAATCTTCGCGAAGCCGTTGCCGTAGGTCAGGACCGACGCCAGCAGCCATTCGCGCGCCTCGAATGCGGTAAGCGTCGGCGCGGTCTGGTCATGCAGGACGGCATAGAGCGGATGGTCCGTCGCAGCCTCGCGGCCGCCGTTTTCGGTGCGCCGATAAAGCTTCAGCGGGACGCTGGCGAGGTTCTCCGCAATGACGCTGATGCACCGATGGGCGACGGCGTGGCCGCTGGCCTTCTCGATGTCGGCCCGCGCCTGCCAGCGCGCACCAAGGAACTCGCCAAGGAACGGGTCGTCTGACGCTATGCGCTGCTCTGCCTTTCCGAAGGGCCACCACTTCATTGCGCGGCCTCCAGTTCGAGTAGGGCAATGCGGCGATCAGCGTCCGTACGCTGCTGACGCGACCGGGCCTGCACGGTCGTTCCGCCATATGCCGGGAAGGACTGGACGACACTGATCTCATGCAGGACGACGCTGCGCAGTTCGCGCTTGTCACCGCTCCACGCCTCGCCGCCGTCAGGCACGGTGAATGCGAAGCTGGCCCCGCCCAGATCGCCACGAGAGGCAAGGGCGAGTATGTCCCGGCCGAGCGTGGTCTCTGGCAGATCGATTTCGAAGCGCAGGCCGCGCTCATCCTCATGGAGACGGAGGGTGCCGCTCTTGGTCCGGGCCAGCACCTTACCGGAATCATGGTCGACCAGCGCGAGCTTGTCTTTGCCGTCCGCCAGCGAGCCGGAGAACGCGCCCCTGCGGATCACCTCGTGGAAGTCCGCAATGCGGGTTTCTTGGTCGAAGACCGCGGCATAGCCGATCAGCTTTCGACCTTCTGCGCGGGTCTCGGTCGCCGCGCGTTTTTCGATGGTCATAGATGGATCTCCCGATAGGGCGCTAAAAGGGCGTCAACGCCGAATTGAACGGCATGGCTCGGCTTCTCGCCGGCCGCATCGCGCGCGCTATACCAATGGCTGATTAGAAGCTTGACGGCATGGACCACGGCGGGTTGGGGCGGGCTATCAAAGCCCACCCCGATCGCACTCACATAGTCCATCGCCGCGTCGATGAGGCTTTCAATGTACGCATCGTCCGAGTCGAAAGTGACCCGGAGATGCGCCTTGGCCTCCGCAAGCGAAAGCGCCATGCGTTAGATAGCTTTCCACGCAAACGCTTCGTCGTGGCGCACCGCGACATCAGCGTCGAGGAACGCATGCAGCCAAAGCCCGCCCTTCGACGCGTCCTTGTAAGGGTTGGTCAAAATGTCGATGCCGCTCCAATACCCGACGAGAAGGTTCGACCACGCGCCGAAAATGAGCGGATGCGCGGCCGGCGATCCGGAGCCCGGAACCTGATTCGTAGAAACCACACGCTCGCCGTGGAACGTCTCCGCGATCGAAAGCGGCCGATTGCTATCGGCGTCGAACTTGATCTTCCGCGCGGCGTTGGTAACGGCCGGGTTCGTCAGGAAGCCCGTGGTGCCGGTCACGTCGTCGAGCGCGAGCGCGCCGATCAGGTCGGCCGCGATGTCCGAAAGCTCGGACTCTGACGTACCGTGCTCTGAGATCGCTTCGATGATGCCCTCGGGCTCATTAGCGCCGCCGCCCTGAATCGCGGCCGCGTCAAGCGCCTGCGCCAGAACGAATGCCAGGTCGTTCCGAAGGACGTTTTCGATCGCAACCGAGTTCTGCAGCACAAGACGGCGCGACATATACATCTCGCCGGAAACGGTTTTGGGCGACAGCGAAACCTTGTCGAACGTCGAATCCGACGCCGTGGTCGCGCCGTCTTCGGCCACCCAATAGGCAGTCGGGCCAGCCGTCAGCTTCGGCAGGTCAAGGTTCCCGGTGAGTCCGGAGATGATCGTGGCGCCAAGCTGCTGGATCGCCATCGTAGGACGAAGGCGATCGATCATGCCGCCCAAGTTCGTTGCGACGGTATTGCCGGCGGAGCCGCCCGTGGTCATTGCGCGCTGTTCGCCGAAGATCACGCTGGTCGGGATCATCACGCCGCGCACTTCCCGGCCCTTCGAAAGCTCCTGGTGAACTTCGCGCTCACGGCCGGTCAGGCCATCCGCGCCTTCGCGAAGTGCCTTGGTAACGCTGAACTCGCGGGTCTCCGCCTCGAAGCGCTGGTCAGGTTCGGCCTGCTCGGCGCGCTCAAATTCAGCCAGCGTTGCGGCGCGCTTGATGTCCCGGTCGAGCTTGCGGACTTCGGCCTCAAGGGCGTCGAAGGTTTCGGGGTTGTTGACAGCGGCCTTCATCTCTGCGATTTTGCCGGCGCGCTGCTCTTGAAGCTGATGAACGTTCATGTTTGTCCTTTCGAGACAGGTGGTAAAATTGGAGCCGGTTGCTTTCCAGGGCGATGCCGGCCCGTTGCTTTCCGCAGCTATTGCTGCGGGCTTCCTTCCGCACATGGCAGAAGAAACACGAATAGCCCGCACGGCAGATGCCGGCAGGCTGAAAACTCTAGCTATGTGGTGCGCCTCCCGTTGAAGCGCGGCCATGAAGGCCTTGATGCATTCCGGCTCCCCGTGCTGCCGGTTATTGTCCCGCAAATCTGCGGTGTTCTTCTGGCGGCCAATGCCGCGAATCAGTCGGAAAACCCGATCTGACAATAGGATCGCACAGCTTTGTGTCTATTTTATGGAAATCGCTTGACTTTTCCATAAAAACATGAAGCTGCACCCCTCTTATATAGGGTGAGCAGCTTCAATATCGTCAAGTCCGGATATAAAAAATTTCAGGCAAGCTGCATTGCAACCTTAGTCTGTGTCGTACCTTTCCCATTCACGCTTCAGGGTCTCGACCAGCGCCTTGACACGATACGCCTGCTCGGCAGCCAGATCCTCGAAGGTTTCGCAGAAGCCGTAAGGCGCGGCCTTCTTGACCACCGCGACATTTTTCTCGACCTCCTCTGAAAGCCAGCACAGGATGCGGACTGACTTTTCCAGCGAAGCAATCGTGCCCTCTATCTCAAGCCATGAGGTCTTGTTGCTCGAACTCTGCGTCGTTTTTGCCACCTTGTATTCCCCATATTGAGGTCGAGCACCATGCTCGACCGAAAATCTCGATCGCCATGTGTTTCTCCTCAATGTGGTAGTGGCTGCGCGTGCTCGCGGATGGTGCGGCCGCGACGCAGTTGGCAACATACTTGATCGAGCCGAATCCGAAGTCAAGACCACGAGGAAGTTGAAACCTCCTCGTGGGTCTATTTTACCTACGGCGATCAGCCTCTTCCCTGAGCGCCGCAATCGCCATCTGCACATTCGCGAGTTCAGCGGTTATCTGGTGCAATCTTGCCGGTTCCTTTTCCTTGACGCTCCGACCAGTCTGCACTCGAGATTCGTAGATCAGTTCGTCCACGAGATTTTCTCGACTAGCCTCCATCTTCGGGATGAACTCTAATATGTCGGTCTTGCTCGCTTCCATTTCTCAAGCCCCCTTCACGCCGCCAGCAAACACGCCGGCAGTTCCTCCGGCTCATGTCGAGCCGCGATTGATTGAGCCATAGCAAGCGCGACAAGTCCATCTATACGACCCGCCGCCTTCGCCTTGTCGAGCTTGCGCGCGCCGGCCGCGTCTTTCGTGATCACTGCATTGGCGGCGCACATGGTCAGAACCGGGTTGCCTCCATGGCGCAGTTTCGCCTCCGCGACGGCCCGCTCCAGCGTGTCCACGGCGGGAGACATGTCCTTAAAGCCTTGGCCATGAGGAACAAGTTCCATAGCTGCGCCGATCCGGTCCAGTTCCCGGCGAAGGTCTTCGATGCGCCAGCGGTCATAGGCGACGGCCTGAATGTCGAACTGGGCTGCATCCTCGGCCATCTGCTCCGCCACGAAGCCGGGATCGATCGTGCTGCCCGGTATCAGGGTTATATGCCCCATCTGCGCCCACACGTCATAGGGAACTCGATCGGCCTCGGATTTCTCCATGATGCCGTTTTCCGGGAGGAAGAACCGCGGCAAGACGTGGATCGTCCCGTCGTCCATGGGGAAGACCAGAACCCATGCGGTCAGGTCGCGCGCTGCGCTCAGGTCCAGCCCGCCGAAGCATGGTCGACCCTTCAGCACCTCTATGTCGAACTCGCCGCCGCAGGCCTCCCATTCGGCCTTCGCGATGAACCTGACGTGAGCGGCAACACGCTGGTTGAGAATCTTATTGCGAAAGTCCTGCATCTTCGACGGAATCCGCTCGGCCTGCGCCGCCTGCCGGGCCACGTCTTCCTCCGATCGGAAGTCGCCCAATGCCGGATTCGCCTTCAGCCAGGTTTCGCGGTCCATCGGATCGTCGGTCTCCGGCGCTGTATATAATGTCAGGTGGAACGACGGATCGTCCACCTCGCCGGCCTGGACCTTCAGGCCATAATCGATCAGCGTCGAAAACACGTGGTTGTCGTCAGGCGCCTGCGTGCTGATCGCCACGAGAAGGGGATTATCCCGCGCGCCCATGGCGGAGTCCAAGGCGTCATATAGATCGCGTTTCGGCGCATAACCAAGCTCGTCCACGACCGTAAAGCTCGGGCTCAAGCCCAGCTTCGTCGTGGCGTCTGACGACAGGGCCGCGAAGATCGAGCCCTTGCCCTGTCCTTCCAGCACCTCGATCTCCTTGCGAAACCGGATGATATTGCACCGGGCATCAAGTTCGGGGTGCTGGCCGATGATGGCGACCATCTCCGCGAACATCTTTCCTGCCTGGAAACGGTCATTCGCCGCCGCATAGCATTCCCCGCGCGGCTCGGCCTCCGGGCCGGCCAGATGGCATAGAGCCAGCCCAGCCGCGATTCCGGTCTTGCCGTTCTTCCGGGCCATCGACAGAACTGCTGTCCGGACGGGGCGGTTTCCATGCTCGTCTTCTCTATATACCGCCTCCAGAAACTCGCGCTGCCAATCCCGCACGATCATCTTCGTCCCGGCCATCTTTCCGGCCGTGACCGGAAGGTCTTCAAGGAAGGCTATGACGCGCTCGACGCGAGACAGGCCCTCCGCTTCCCACGGCAAGGTTTCGCGCAGCTTTGGCGACAGGATGCCGCCCTTTCCCTTAGGCTTCGCGCCTGGTCCTCTCAGGCCCATTCAAGCCTCCCGATCTCTAGTTGCGAATGAGTCGCAAGAAACTAAGTCAATTCGCGACTCCCGCGCCGGTCCAGCGCCCGTCGATCCCAGTCCTGCGAAGGCCCCGGCCTCGTCGTCGCCACACAGCGCCACAGCGCGGCCCGCTGGCGCGTCCCAGCCTTCCGGGTCGATAGGGTTCCCATTCACATCAAAGCCCTTCAGTGCCCGCCTGAAGCCCGATGCATTGGGATGGTCGACCGCATTGGTCTTGATGTTGTGGCAGGCCGCGCACATGCTCATGAGCTGGTCGAGCGGCGGGAACGGATCCCCGCCTTTCTCGATCGCCACGATATGGTCGACGGTATCCGCCGGCTCCACGATCTCCCGGCGCAGGCAGGCCTCGCATAGCGGCTGGTCGACCAGCTTCGCTTTCCGCAGGCGCCGCCATGTGCTGGTGTTATAGGGCCACTTGCTCATGCTGACCTCCGCTGAAGAAAGGTCAGCTTGGCAGGGTCGAAGTCGTCGTGGGGGCCATGAGGGGAAGACGGCTCCGGCACCGGCTCCAACATTGTGCATGTCGATGAAGAACCGTGCTCGGAATACATGTTCCCCGACGACACGGCCTCACCATCCTTTGCCGCAGCATAGGCGTTGCCAACCGTTACCGGCTCGACATTCCGGGGGGCGGTAACACTGGTAACAGTGGTAACACTTCCCTCCTCCCGCTCTTCATCCTCATGGCCCTCATTCAAACTGTTACCAGTGTTACCACTGTTACCGGTGGTAGTGGTATCAGTGCCGGTAACAGTCAGATCTGGGTGAATATACTTGCCATAGCCCGATTTCTGCACTTCTCCGGCCGCTGCCATGGTGAAAAGCAGCTTCCGAACGTTACCGTCCTTCATGCCGGTAACAGTTGCGATAACACTTGGCGACATGGCCTCGCCCGCCTCCAACAGCGCCTGCAAGATGTTACCGCGTTCATCCGAACGGCGGACTTCGGTAACACTTCCCTGCACGATCCACTTCGCCGTGGTCTTGTCGAACGTCACCGCGCTCTCGATCTCCTCGATGTCGCGGCCTCGGCCGTACAAGGTGCAGCCCTGACTATTGCGGTCGAGGACCAGCGTCGTATCGGCAGCACCGGACAGCCCGAGCGAGCCCGAGACGGTCTCGAACGGATCGCCGGACTCCGACTGCGACTTGCGGGTGTGGTGGACGATGACGATCGCCACGTTGCGCTTCGACGCGATCTCTTGCAGGTCTTTGATCGCGCGGTAGTCGCCATCGTATAGCTGCTCCTTCCCGCTGCGGACGGGTCGGAACTGCGCCAGCACGTCCACGATGACGAGACGGGCGCGCGGATGATCGTCCAGCCACTCCTCGATGTACCGGAGTCCACCATCATTCGCTCGGGGCCACTCGGTCGCATAGTGGAAGGCCTCGGGCCAGTCCTTCGTCACGAGGGCCGGCATCAGCTTCTTGATGCGGCTATGCAGGCGGCGCTGATTGTCTTCGAGTGCCAGCATCAGGACATCACCCTGCTCGCACTCGATCCCGCCAAGGCAGGTTCCGCCACGGGCAACGGCAAGCGCCATTTCCATTACCATCCAGCTTTTCCCGAGCTTGGGGCGGCCGGCGAGAAGCGTACAGCCTTCGGCGATATAGCCGGGGACCACATACTTGATCGGCGCGAAGGTCATGTTCCTGAGCGCAGCGGCTGTGCCAATGACCGGACGTTTCGGATCGGCCTTACTGGTCGCTCCGGCGACGTACGCGAGCAGATCGTCTTTGCCGTGGCCGAGATCCAGATAGTCGGACACGTCGCCCTTTTCAGGCAGCATCGGGAAGTGGACCGATCGCACCGAAGCGGCCGTGCCCTTCAGCGCGGCGTGGACCTGATCGGCATGTTTCCGGCCGGGCTCGTCGTTGTCCGCAAGGATGATGACGTTCTTGCCGTTGAACCAATGGTTCAGTTCCGGACGCCATTTTCCCGCTCCCTCTGGCGCGCTCGTGGCCACGAGACCGAGACCAGCGAGGCGATCTGCATCCTTCTCACCCTCAACGATGTAGACTGTATCGGCCGCGATCACTTCGGGCAGGCGGTAGGGAATGCGAAGCTGTTGTGCGCCCTTCACCCATGCGGAGCCGTTCCATGAGTGCTGATAGAACGACTTGCCTACGGGCCGGTGGACCTTGGTCACGCGCAAGTAGGGCTCGCCGTGCTCGTCACGATAGACGAACTGCGGATCGGCAGGACGTTCCACCCTCCCGGGCTTCCATGCCGGGAGACCCGCGGCCTGGCGCACATAGTCACGGCAGGCAGCCGGATCGTCCTCAGCGAAGCTGTTGACCACGAAGCCTTCCGGGTTGCTGGGATCGTTCTTTACGGACAGCGAGCGGTCGTCTTTCCCGTGGCCGGGGCCGGGCACGAGGCAAGCATTGCCGCCGACCAGCATGTCACCATGCAGGGCGTGGCAGACAGTCTGTGCGATGTTCATGCTGCCACCTCTTGAGCCGAGGCAGCCGCTGCGCTATATGAAGCTGTGAAGACCTTCCCGAAGCCGTTCGCGATGCCAGTCGCGGCGGCTTTTCCTTTTGGTGATTCGCCACTGCGGTTAGCCGACAGGCGAAAAACGCTAAGCGATTCAATAGGACGGTTTGGGCAAATTAGTCGGTGTAACGAATTGATTTTGAAAGGATTATTCAATCCTGCCGGGATCGCCACAGATCAAACATTTACATCGAGTTTCCGATAATTCTCATTAGAGCATTGGACCGAAAAGTGTATTCGGTTTTCGGATTATTCCGATGCTCAAACAAAATGTCAGAGCGTCCTTTGTGCGTCCGAAATGACGCACGGCGCTCTAACAGCCGCGCCGCGGTTTCGCATGCCTTGTCCGGACGCCTTTTCTCGCATAAGTAGCAGGAGGGGATTTATGGGGGGAGCCGCACCATGCCGGTGTGCGGGACATGCGCCGGGCTTGGGCGCGTATTTCATTGCATTCGATGGCCAGCCTGCGGCTGCCCGGACGGTACTGTTATAGAGGATTGCCCGGGAAAAACGGTCGTCTGCTCCGAATGCAATGGAACGGGAGAGGCCCGTTCCGCATTTCAATCTGATGAAGACCGGCAAAGGAAAGCGCAATGTTGACTGGGCATGGTCAGGTAGACTAGCAAAACACTTCTGCCGATACAGAAGCGGAGTGGAGTGATGACGGCTAGGCGTAAGGTGCTTTTTATCGGCCCCGGGGTTAAGGCGACTGACCAAGTCTGGGGCGGCTCCGTTGCGACTTCTTACAATTTCCTTCGAAGCATGGCGCTTTCCAAGCGATATGAGGTACAACACATTGATCGAAGGCACATAAAAGGCCCTCGGGAATTGTACAGCGCATTGAGATCGACGGACTACGATTTGCTGCACGTGGACGATGCCGGCAGCGGACTCCAGACATGTTATTCAGCTGGCGTTCTTCCCGATGTCATCGGCCCCATCTCCCGCGCTCCCAACGGCGTGAAGGAATATAAGATCGGAGGTGAGGTCTGGCAATCGATCTATACTCCGGAATGGTTTTATCAGGCTGTTGTGATTCGCCTGAACGCCAACGAGGAGCGTGCGCCCGGCTATAAAGATAAATATCTTGGAATTTCACAAGGCGTTGACACGGAAAAATTACGGCCGGAGACCGACCCTAGGGAGAGGCGCTATATTCTATGGGCGGGTGACGCCAATCGACCTGCCAAAAACTATCCGCTTATAGAAGAAATCATATCTATAACGGAACTACCCGAGCCTTATGAATTCAAAGTCATGTCAGGGTATTATGTTAAAGATTACTGGAATACTCTTGATGAGACAGCAATACTTATAAACACCAGCAAATATGAGAGTTTTTGCGCAGCCATATTCGAGGCGAAATCCAAAGGCGTAGCAACAATATACCGGGAAAAACTTCATAACGACCGTTTCCCGGATGGTCGCATACAAGTTCCCTATACCGCTGAAGCTTATCGCGATGAAATCCTCAAGCTCCTGAGCGATCCTGAACTTCTCGAACAGGAAGGGCGCATGAGTCGCGGCTACTGCGTCGACAATGCTTCGTTCGAGGTCATGAAGAACTCATATGAGGCAGCATACGATATCGCCTTTGCGCGCAAATCGTCCTGATTCCACCATTTTATTGCGTCGTGTTGTCCCCTTTCAATCTTGTTAGGGAAGTCAGAACGGGCACAGTCGCAAGGCTGGTTGCCCTGAATTTCCCATTCTTAGACAACCATAATATTCAGAAGTTGGCCAAGCGCGGTAGCAAGTTACTCTTGCGCCTCGCCTGCCGCGACAAAAAACTGGCCGGCAGCGTGGCGCGCACGGTACATTGTGCGGTACTTGCAGCGCGCTGCAGCCATAGTTCCTCCGTCCGTTATGCCGGTTCGCAGAGAACCGGTTAACGATGATTTTGACCAGTCGGCGAACAGAAGTGGTTTCGATATTCTCACGACCGAATCGCCGGCTACCGCCCGCAATCTTGAAAGGAATTCTGAATCGGCTCCGAACGGGACCGTCTCGTAGAATCCCAGATTCTGCACCACCCAATCCTTCCTGTAGCAGAGGGAGGACTGATCCTCCTGAACATAGCCTCGCTGCCGCGGCCTGATGCCGATATCCTCATTGATACGGAGAAGATTGCCGATCGTCGCTATCGAATCCCCATTTTCCATCAAGGGCGTGACCAACTCCTCGATCTTGACGGGATGGGCCCAGTCGTCGGAATCGTTGCAGGTGAAGAACTTGCCCTTTGCTTCATGCAGGGCCCTGTTTCTGGCCCGATAGGTGCCGCCATTCTGCGGTTGGCGGAAAACCCGCACGCGAGGGTCGCGCCGTGCAATCAGCGTTGCAATTTCTACCGTGGTATCACCGCTGCAGTCGTCAACTACCAAGATTTCGATGTTCTTGTAGGTTTGACGCAGAAGACTCTCGATTACCGGCCCGAGCGTCGCCGCCGAATTGAAGGTCGACATGGCTATGCTCACCAGCGGGCCGGTCGGGAACCGTTTGTCGGCGGCAGAGGTCAGGTTCGTAACAGATAAGGCCCTGTCCTCGCTTTTCAGACCTATCTCCGACAACCCGAGCATTGCCAGAGCCCTGTTGAAATCTGCCAGTTGCCCAGCGAAATCTCCGCGCCGCAATCTCAGATTCGACCAGAAGAAGAACAAGTCCGGCGACACCGAGGAACCTCGTGATTTCAGGCCATGCCTCAGACATGCCTCCGCCCCCAGATAATTCAACGCCGTATTGTTGGCGAATATCTCTTCCTTCAGGGTCATCTTGAATTTTGTTTCGCCGGCAATGTGATCGAGGATCGATCCAAGCAGGTGTTTGTTGTCGAGAAGATATGCCTCGCCCAGCATCCTTAAGAGGGAGCGCTGATCAAATGCACCCAGAATCAGGGTATCCTGAGCGAACTCCCTCGCTTCCTTGAATTTTCCGACCAGAAGCAGCGCTATGAAATAGTCCAGCCGGAAGGTGGGATGCAGCCAAAGGCGCGTTGGGATTTGCGACGATGCGGCAAGGAGCGCCTCGGGCTCACCGGTTTCCAGGCACTCCTTGGCAAATCGACGGTATTGCAGGATTTCGGACGGCTCTGTCTTCCTCGTCGGGGGCGCATATGCGGGATGTGGGTCCGCATAACCCGCGCTGTCGCCACCCGGCCGTTCGCCGAACCGACGGATGTAATACTCGTCATATGTGGCGAAGCCTGAAACCGTAGTGTGATTGACGCTTTTCCGAAGCGAATACGACAGGCGTGGCGGCAGATTTGCGTTGATACGTTGCCAGAGGGATAGCTTCGCCAATTCGATGCCCTTTCATTCCACCCCCCTCCGCGTGTTTAGAATAGCCATTCGTCAATTTTCAAGCCGAACAACCACAAAAATCGGATCATTCTTCGGCTTGTACGTGAAGTGTCTGTCTCTTTGCGGCATACAAACATGTAATGGTTCGCCCGATCGCGGTCCCATTTTCTCACGCTTCGGAAAAGCCGGTCCGGTCATCATGGACAGCCCAGCATCTCAGGGATTTCCAGTCATTCGCAGCGGAGGCGGCTCAGAATCCCAGTTCGCCCTGCCCCTCGTCCATCGCGTCGACGGCTTCTGCCGCCAGCGCACGGGTGATGCGGCTATGTTCCTCAAGGGCCATGCGGTCGAGCCGGTCCACGACCCGTATCGCCGTGGCAAGCGAACGCTCGATGCGGCGTACGAGATACTGGACCACCGACAGGTCCACCTCCACCTGCCGGTCCGCAAACAGCTTGGTGATCACGCCGGCGAGCAGCATGTCGTCAGGCTCGTGGATTTCCACGGTCGGCGCCGTCCTGAGGCGCGAGACGAGATCGGGCAGGCGCACGCCCCAGGCCAGGGGAAACCGCCTGGCGGTCATCAGAAGATGGCTGCCATTGGCGCGGACGTGATTGATCAGGTGGAAAAGCCCGTTTTCGTCGATGGCCGCTCCATCGGCATCGTCGATCAGAACCGGCCGAGGATCGAGCGTTCCGATCGCCTGCGAGAGCCTCGCCGGATGAAGCGCGACAGCCCCGGAAATGGAGCGCCAGATTTCGGCGAGATGCGTCTTGCCCGCCCCGGTCGGGCCTGACAGCACCATGACCGGCGCAGGCCAGTTCGGCCAGCGGTCGATCAGCGACACGGCCTCCTCATTCGCAGGCGAAACCACCAGTTCGTCACGCGAATAGCCGGGGGCATGGCTGAAATCCAGCGGCAACTGTCGGGGTCTGTTCATCTCCTGCACCATGCCGGGGCGTCAGTCGCCGGCACCCGGAGCGTCGGCGCGCGCGACCGCCGGCGCCTCCTCGTCCCCTGTCCCCTTGTAGAAAGGGGATTCCAGATAGCGCGACAAGGCGAACCGCACCAGAACCGCGATTGCGGCCGCAGCCGGAACCGCAATCAGCAGGCCGACGAAGCCGAACAATGCACCGAACGCAAACAGCGCGAACATCAGCCATACCGGATGCAGGCCGACGCTCTTTCCGACCAGCTTGGGCTGGAGGATGTTGCCTTCAATGAACTGGCCCGCAAAAAACACGAAAGCCACGACAACGACCATGATCCAGTCCGGCCAGAACTGCACGAAGGCGACACCTACGGCCAGCACAAGCCCGGTGAGTGAGCCGACATAGGGAATGAAGCTGATCAGGCCGGCAAACAGTCCGATCAGGATGCCGAAATTGAGGCCGGTCAGGGTGAGGCCGACGGCGTACATGCATCCCAGAACCAGACACAGCGTGCCCTGTCCCCGCACGAATCCCGCCGTTGCGGTGTTGATGTCGGAAAAGATCGCCCGCACCGTTTCAACATGGTCGCGCGGCACCCAGCTGTCGACCACCGCGATCATGCGATCCCAGTCGAGCAGCATGTAGAAGGCGACGACCGGCGTCACCACCAGCAGGCTGACCACGGAGACCAGCGCCATGCCGGAACTCCAGATCGACTGGAACAGGGTCGTCAGCAGACCGAAACCGGAGGTCAGCAGCGAGTTGAGTCCCTCCTTCAATCCGGCGGCGTCGACGCCAAACCGGCGCTCCAGCCATTGCGGATCGAAATTCGTCACCAGCGACTGAAGCCGCGTCACGTACTCGGGAAGCTTGGCTGCAAAATCCGCCATCTGCGAGGCCAGCACCGGCACCAGAACCACGATCGCCAGCACCAGAACGATGATGAAGGCGAAGAGGATGACGATGGTGGCCATCAGTCGCGACAGGCCAAGGCGTTGCAGACGGTCCGCCACGGGATCGAGGAAGTAGGCCAGCGCCATGCCGGCCACGAACGGCAGCAAGATACCGGAAAAGACATAGAGGAAGATGATCAGCGCCACGGTCGCCGCGCCCCAGAACAGCGCTTGCCGCCGCAATGTCACGGACATGTCCGGGCGGGCGGGGCCGCCATCAGTTCTGGATCGTGCTGCCTTTGCCATTGCCGTTCATGTGCCTCAGCCAGCAGACGAGATAGGATGCTGCCGAAGCCACGGTCAAGAGGCCCCGCAGGATTATCGGCAACTGGTGCAACGAGCCGAAGCGACGCGCAACGAAACCATGGACGCCAGCAAAGGCGCCTGCCATCTTGAAGCCGGCGAGAAAAGCCGGTCCCGGCTCGCCTGAACAGACAAGATAAAAGATCGGCGACCGGAAGCGGCCGCTTGGGTCCGGCAGGGAAAAGACCGCACATGCGCCCTGCCCGGCAGGCTTTCCCCAATTCCCTGCTCCCCTGCATCTGCGCTACCTTGCGGGATGGGGCGGTTCATGCGAAGAGCCCGCCATAGCAAGGGGAAAGCGATGGCCGAGCGCAAGACCGGGCTGACTTATGCCGAAGCTGGCGTCGATATCGATGCCGGCAATCTGATGGTGGAAAAGATCAAGCCGCTGGTGCGCGCCACCCGCCGGCCCGGTGCCGATGGTGAAATCGGCGGGTTCGGCGGGCTGTTCGACCTCAGGGCGGCTGGCTTCACCGACCCTGTTCTGGTGGCTGCCAATGACGGCGTCGGCACCAAGCTCAAGATCGCCATCGATGCCGGAAAGCACGACACGATCGGAATCGATCTCGTCGCCATGTGCGTCAACGACCTCGTCGTGCAGGGCGCCGAACCTCTGTTCTTCCTCGACTATCTCGCCACCGGCAAGCTCGACCCCGAGCAGGGTGCGGCCATCGTCGGTGGCATCGCGAAGGGATGCCGCGAGGCGGGATGCGCGCTGATCGGCGGCGAGACGGCCGAAATGCCGGGCATGTATCATGGCGACGATTACGACCTCGCCGGCTTTGCAGTGGGCGCGGCTGAACGCGGCCAGTTGCTGCCGAGCGACGACATCGTCGAAGGCGACGTGATTCTCGGCCTCGCCTCTTCCGGCGTGCACTCCAATGGCTATTCGCTCGTGCGCCGCATCGTGGCCGCTTTGGGCCTCGGCTGGAGCGATCCTGCGCCATTCGACAAGGGCCAGTCGCTTGCCGAAGCCTTGCTGGAGCCGACCAGAATCTACGTGAAGCCCGTGCTCAGGGCGATCCGTGAAACCCATGGCATCAAGGCGCTGGCGCATATCACCGGCGGCGGCTTTCCGGAGAACATTCCGCGCGTGCTGTCGGGGGATTTTTCGGCCGAGCTCGACCTCGACGCCATTCAGGCACCACCGGTGTTTTCGTGGCTGGCAAGGACCGGCGGCGTTGAGGCCAACGAAATGATGCGCACCTTCAACTGCGGCATCGGCATGGTTGTCGTGGTGGCCTCGGGACAGGCAGCACAGATCGCGGCGGTGCTTCAGGGTGCGGGCGAGACGGTTACATCAATCGGCCGCATCGTGCCGCGCCGCGACACCGGCGTGATTTATCGGGGGAGCATCGGCCTATGACAGTTCAGCGCAAACGCACGGTGGTGCTGATTTCCGGGCGCGGCTCCAACATGAGCGCGCTCATCGAAGCGGCATCCGACCCGGCCTATCCCGCAGAGATTGTCGGCGTCATATCCGACAAGGCGGATGCCCACGGCCTGCGTGTCGCTGCCGCGCGCGGCATTCCCACCCGCACCGTGCTGCGCAGCGACTATGCCAGCAAGGCACATCACGATGCCGCCATCGACGCCGCACTGGCGGGATTCAGGGCGGAGATCGTCGCGCTTGCGGGATATATGCGCCTGCTGACAGCTTCTTTCGTGGAGAAGTGGCTCGGCCGGATGATCAACATCCACCCTTCCCTGCTGCCGGCCTTCAAGGGGCTCGAACCGCACAGGCGCGCACTAGAGGCCGGCGTGAAGGTTCACGGCTGCACCGTGCATTTCGTGACCGCGGAAATGGATGACGGCCCCATCATCGCCCAGGCGGCGGTCCCGGTTCTCGCAGACGACACCGAGGCTTCGCTTGTCGCGCGCGTGCTCAGAGCCGAACATCCCCTTTATGTCCTGGCGCTCAGGATGCTCGCAGAGGGCAAGGTCGCCATGGCGGACGGCAAGGTTCGCTTTACCGCGGCGATGGGTCTGGTCGAAAATCCGGATCACGTGCTGATGTCTCCCGCCGATCTTCGCGATGAAGTCGACCTCGAAGCGCTGGCGCGTTTCACGCCCTGACCGGCGATGCGCCGCCTTTTTCTCCTGAGACACGCAAAGTCGGCCTGGGACGATCCCGCGCTTTCCGATTTTGAGAGACCGCTGGCACCGCGCGGCAAAAAAGCCGCACCGCTGATGGGGCGGGAAATGACCCGGCGCGGCTGGCTGCCCGATCTTGCCGTGGTTTCATCGGCGGTCCGCACGCGCGAGACCTGGGAGCTTGCCGGCGCGCTACTGCCTGCACCTTGCCGCACGCATTTCACCGAAGCGATCTATGAAGCCGCGCCGTGGCACATACTGGCCGAAATCAACAGCGTTCCCGACGAGGTGGGGAACCTGCTTGTTGTCGGACACAATCCGGGACTGGAACTTCTTGCAAGGATGCTGGCCGGCCCCGGTTCCGCCGCCTCCGCGCTCAATCGGCTGAACGCCAGGTTTCCGACTGCCGCGATTGCAAGCCTCGAAGTGGAATCGGACTGGGCGGAGCTTGGCGCCGCCTCGGCCCGTCTGACGGATATCATCACGCCGAGGGAACTCGGCTGATTCTGGAGCGGCGGACGCCCGGACAGATCCGGTCTGCCGCTCCATCTGTTTGTTTTCGCCGTATTTGTGCGACGTCGGGTGATTCAACCTGACTGCAAAATGCTCTATTCCGCTATGCCTTCCTCATATTCGGCGGACATTTCCAGCCAGCGTTCTTCGTGACCGCCCAGCTGCGTCACGAGGTCGGAGCGCTCCTTGGCCAGTTTCGTGGCCTTTGCAGCGTCCTTTTCGTAAAGCGCCGGATCTCCCAGTTCGTCCTCGATCAGGTCGATGCGCTTGCGCAGCCGCTCCATCAACCCTTCGGTCGCCCTGATCTGCTTCGCCAGTGGCTCAAGCGCGGCACGACGCTGGGCGGCCTCGCGCCGCCGGTCGGCTTTCGATGCCTTCTCCGCCTCGCGCCTGTCGCGTCGGTCCGCCGGCTGCCCCGTAACCAGCGTCTTGTAGTCGTCGAGGTCGCCATCGAACGGCTGCACCGCGCCATCCCTGACAAGCCAGAGCCGGTCGGCGGTGGCTTCCAGCAGGTGGCGGTCGTGGCTGATGAGGATCACCGCGCCCGGAAAATCGTTCAGCGCGTGGATCAGCGCTTCGCGGCTGTCGATGTCCAGATGGTTGGTCGGTTCGTCGAGGATGAACAGGTTCGGCCCCTCGAAGGCCGCAAGCCCCATCAGCAGCCGCGCCTTCTCGCCGCCGGAGAGGTCCTTTGCGGGAGTGTTCATCTTCTCGGTCGAAAGGCCGAACTGGGCCACCCGCGCCCGCACCTTCGATTCCGGCGCATCCGGCATCAGCCGCCGCACATGCTCGTAGGCGTTTTCCTCCGGCCTCAGATCGTCGAGCTGGTGCTGCGCGAAGATCGAGGTCTTCAGCCCGGGCGCGACGGTGATTGTCCCGGTCTCGGGGGCAAGGCGACCGGCCAGCAGCTTGGCGAAGGTGGACTTGCCGTTGCCGTTGGCACCCAGCAGCGCGATGCGGTCGTCATTGTCGATGCGCAGCGTCATGCGCTTCAGCACGGGCTTGCCCGGCTGATACCCGACATCCACGCCGGACAGTGCCACGATGGGCGAGGCCACGGTCTTTTGCGGCTCGGGGAACGAGAACGGCCGCACGCTGTCGTCCAGAACCGCACCAACAGGCTTCATGCGCTCCAGCGCCTTGATACGCGACTGCGCCTGTCTGGCCTTGGAAGCCTTGGCGCGAAACCGGTCGATGAAGGATTGCAGATGCTTGCGATGCGCCTCCTGCTTGGCGCGGCTTTTTTCCTGCAACTCCCGCTGCTCGGCAAGCTGGCGCTCGAACTGGTCGTAGCCGCCGCGCCAGAAGGTGAGCTTCTTGCTGTCGAGATGCACGATGGAGTTGACGGCGCGGTTGAGCAGGTCGCGGTCGTGGGAGATGAGCAGCACCGTATGCGGATATTTCGCCACATAGGTTTCCAGCCACAGCGTGCCTTCGAGGTCGAGATAGTTGGTGGGCTCGTCGAGCAGCAGCAGATCGGGCTCCGAGAACAGAACGGCGGCCAGCGCCACACGCATGCGCCAGCCGCCCGAGAAGGACGAGGCCGGGCGCTTTTGCGCCTCTTCGTCGAAGCCGAGGCCGGACAGGATGGTGGCCGCGCGCGCTTCCGCCGAATGAGCGTCGATGTCGGCGAGCCGGATGTGTATTTCGGCGATCCGGTGCGGATCGGTCGCCGTCTTCTCCTCCTCGAGAAGCGCCGCGCGCTCCTTGTCCGCCTTGAGCACGATTTCGATCAGGGGTTCCTCGGTTCCCGGAGCCTCCTGGGCCACCTGCCCGATGCGCAGCCCCTTCGGCAGGCTGATCGAGCCCGTCTCGGAGGCCATATCGCCGGTGATGGCGCGAAACAGCGTGGTCTTGCCGGTGCCGTTGCGCCCGACAAGGCCGGCCTTGGTTCCGGCCGGAAGGGTAAGCGAAGCGTGGTCGAGCAGCAGACGTCCGGCAATTCGCAGCGAAAGGTCGTTTATGATCAGCATGGTCGCGCGTTTTGGCCTGCCGGCACGCCAATGGCAAGGCCGAAAGCATGGACCAGGCGATCAGGCGTAGGCCCGGCCTTCTTCCACGCGCAGGAAATAGATGAGGTCGAGCGCCACGGAATCACGGCCCAGCATGGTCAGGATCGCGTGGGCCTGTCCGCGATGATGGGTCTGGTGGTTGAAGAAATGGCCAAGCGCCGGCGAAAGCCGCTGGGAAATGGTGCGCATGTCCGTCACCGTGGTGTAAACGAAGCGGCCGGCGAGGTCCTTGTCCTCGCGGCTTTCGATCCAGTCCAGAATGCGCCTGTCCTCGGTCTCGCGCGCGGCCCGCAGCGACGGCAGATCCTCATGAAGGATCGTGTCCAGACGTGTCGGCGCATCGCCTTCCCCGGTGAAGCGCTTCATCCAGATGCGGTCCGCCACGAGAATGTGATTGAGCGTGCCTGCCATGGAGCCGAACGCGGCCCCGACATCACGCGTGAACTCGTTGCCCGAAAGATCGGCCGCAGCGTCGTAGATGCGCCGGTTGGCCCACTGGTTGTAGGCTGCGAACATCGTGAAATGGCGTCTCATGCACTTCTCCCGCGGCTGTGACGGAACAGGTCCGGTCCGGCCGGGCAACATCGCCAGGCCCCCGCCTGTGCCTCCTCTTGGCAATAGGCCGGCTCACCTGTATAGAGCGCGCCACACAGCAATCCAAATCCAGAAGGACGACCCATGGCGCTCGAACGCACCTTTTCCATGATCAAGCCGGATGCCACCCGCCGCAACCTGACAGGCGCCATCACCAAGGCGCTCGAAGACGCCGGCCTGCGCGTCGTCGCGTCCCGCCGCGTGTGGATGAGCCGTCGTGAAGCCGAGGGCTTCTACGCCGTGCACAAGGAGCGCCCCTTCTTTGGCGAACTGGTCGAGTCCATGTCCTCCGGCCCGACCGTGGTCCAGGTTCTGGAAGGCGAGAACGCCATCGCGAAGAATCGCGAAGTGATGGGTGCGACCAATCCGGCCGACGCTGCCGAAGGCACCATCCGCAAGACATTCGCCCTGTCGATCGGTGAGAACTCCGTTCACGGCTCCGATGCGCCGGAGACGGCCGCTCAGGAAATCAGATACTGGTTCTCCGACACGGAAATCGTCGGCTGATCGCAGCAGACCACGAAGAAGAAAGCCGGGGAATTTCCCCGGCTTTTTCATTTCCGGAACATGCGGTTGCCCGGCCTATCTGGAAAACCGCAGCAACGCCTTGCCGTCGGCGTCGCTCAGGGTAAGCGTGTCGCCGTCCAGCTTGTAACCCGCGACCTTGCCGAGCGACTGGAAATAAGCGTGTTCCGCCTGCATGCGCCTGGGCTCGCACGCCATCTGGGTTGCCCCGACCTGGCCAATCGAGATCCTGTCGCCGTCGATTTTCACACCGCCGAAATAGCCGTTGCAGGGGCCCTTGCCATGGGCTCGTCCGTCATCGCCGATCGTCAGGGTGGCGGCAGGCTCCGGCAGTCCGTCAAAGCCTTCGATGAAGGTCAGATTCCAGTCGGTGTCATGGAGCGCTTCGTCGCTTTCCCGGACAACGCGCTTCACCAGAATGGTCTGTGCTTCCTTGGCCAGCGGGTCTACCCCATGATGTGTGTCGTTGATGAACCACAGCTCTCCGTCGACGGTGATACGCGCCTGAAGCGCGTAGGTCATGTTCGGCCTGATCGCGGAATCGTCGAACCTGATTTCAAACTTCACCGGCACCTGCCCGGCAGGCGAAATCTCCCGGCTGCCGATCACAACGGCCGGCGCATCGGCACGCGAAACATCCGCCAGTTCCACTGACACAACAGCGTTGTCGGGCAGCGCGATACGCTCGCGGTACAACACCTCTCCGCCCAGCACGGCATCCGCCGCCAGAGAAGGCACGGTTGACGCGACAGCGCCGGCGAGAGGCACCAGACCCAGCAAGATCAGTTTCTTGAGCATTTCATATCCTCGTTTCCGACTGCTTTAGGCACGCAGGATTGAGGAAAAAGCATGACGAATGGCAAAATCTGCGGTTGACCAAAGGTCACTTGCGCCAATTTGCGATTGCGGCCTCGTCCGCTTCCCTGGCAGCGACCCACTCGCCTGCCGCTCCACCGGCCACATGCTCCCTTTTCCAGAAAGGAGCGCGCGATTTGAGAAAATCCATCATGAAGCAGGCAGCGTCGAAGGCAGCTTGCCGGTGCGTGGAAGCAGTGGCGACCAGCACGATGTTGTCGCCCGGCTCCAGCTTCCCGTAACGGTGAATGACGGTGATGCCCTGCAATGGCCAGCGGCCGCAGACGTCGCCGGCTATGCGCAGCACCTCGGCTTCCGCCATTCCCGGATAATGCTCCAGTTCCAGCCCCGAAAGCCGCCCCGCCTCGTCGCGGCACAAGCCGGTAAAGGTCACGACCGCACCGATGTCACTGCGTCCGCTCGTCAGGCGAGCGATTTCGGCAGCCACATCGAAATCCGCCGTCTGGATGCGGATATGCGGCTGGACCGCGCCCATGCGTCAGCCACCGGTCATGGGCGGAAACAACGCGATCTCATGCGCTCCGGCCAGCCTCTCGCCGTGGTCCACATGCTCCTGATTGATGGCGACGCGGATCGCCTCGGGGTGCTGCAAGGCATTTTCATATTCCTCGCCGCGGTGCTTCAGCCATTTCAGCAGGTCGGAAACGGTCTCGACATGGGCCGGAAGATCGACCTCCTCCTGCGCCTTGCCGATACGCTCGCGAACCCACGCGAAATAGATGAGCTTCATCGTCTCACTCGTCGGCAATATGCTTCAGACCGGCCCTGAAGTAGTCATAGCCCGTATATAGGGTGACGACGGCAGCGATCCAGAGCAGCACCAGACCTGTCTGCGTGGTATAGGGGAAGATCTTGTCGCCGGCAGGCCCCGCCAGCAGGAACGCGATCGCCACCATCTGGATGGTGGTCTTCCATTTCGCCAGCTTGGTGACCGGCACGCTGACCTTCAGCGCCGCCAGATATTCGCGCAGGCCCGAAACGAGGATTTCGCGGCACAGGATGATGATGGCTGCCCAAAGCGACCAGCCGGCGATGCCGCCGCGATGGTCGGTGTCGGCTGCCAGAAGCAGCAGGCATGTGGCCACGAGCAGCTTGTCGGCAATCGGGTCCAGCATGCGGCCGATATTGGACGTCTGCTTCCACGCGCGGGCGAAATAACCGTCGAAGTAATCGGTGATGCTGGCGGCAAGGAAAATCGCCAGCGCCGACCAGCGGGCGAAATCGCTCGATTTGAGCTGTCCCTCAAGATAAAAGCACAGCACGACCAACGGCACCGCAAGAATGCGGGCATAGGTCAGCATGTTCGGCAGGTTGAAAGCTGGGCTGGCCATTTTTATGCACTCGTCACAGGCAAATCGGATCGGATCGACGCATAGTCAAATCAGAAGGCGGTCGATGGGGCAACTGTCGAAAGCTGCCAACGCGGCAAAACGATGACCTTTATGCCCGACATGGATGCCTGAACTCATCCATTGTCGTGAAAATGGTCATAGACAAGCCGGGCAACGCGTTCCGAAATGCCCTCGACCTCCATCAAATCGCCCACCGCGGCCCGGCTCACGGCCTTGGCCGTTCCAAAATGATGCAGCAAGGCGCGCTTCCGGGTCGGACCGATACCGATTATCTCGTCGAGCGGGCTGCTCACCATCTCCTTCTTGCGGCGCGCCCGGTGGGAGCCGATGGCAAAGCGGTGTGCCTCGTCGCGCAGCCGCTGCACGAAATAAAGCACGGGGTCGCGAACGGGCAAGGTGAATGGATTCCGCCCTTCCACGAAGAATCGCTCCCGGCCCGCTTCGCGGTCCTGCCCCTTGGCGACGCCGATTGCGGTGACACGCTCCTCGATGCCGAGATCGGCCAGAATCTGGCGCACAGCCGTCATCTGCCCCTGCCCGCCATCGATCAGGATCACGTCGGGCCACGCCGGAAAGCCCTGTGCATCTTCGACCTCGGCGGCATCCTCGTCGCCGTGTTCCTTGAGCAGGCGCGAAAAACGCCGTTCCATCACCTCGCGCATCATGCCGAAATCGTCACCCGGCGTGATCGTCGTGGAACGGATGTTGAACTTGCGGTACTGGTTCTTCACGAAGCCTTCCGGCCCGGCCACGATCATCGCGCCCACGGCGTTTGTGCCCATGATGTGGGAGTTGTCGTAGACCTCGATGCGCACCGGCACCTTCTCCAGCGCGAAGGTGGCCGCGAAGCCTTCCAGAAGGCGCGCCTGCGTGGAGGTTTCGGCAAGCCGCCGCCCCAGCGCCTCGCGGGCGTTCTGCAGGGCGTGGTCGGTCAGGTCCTTCTTTTCGCCGCGCGCCGGCACGGAAACCGAAACCCGGCGCCCTGCCCGCGCGCTCAGCGCCTCGGCCAGAAGCTCCTTTTCCTCGATGTCATGAGACAGCAGGATCGCGCGCGGCGTAGGCTTGTCGTCGTAGAACTGGGCAAGGAACGAGCCCAGCACCTCGCCGGCTTCCAGCGCCGGGTCGGCTTTGGGAAAATAGGCGCGGTTGCCCCAATTCTGGCCGGTGCGGAAGAAGAACACCTGGATACAGTTCTGCCCGCCTTCCTGATGGATGGCGAAAACATCCGCCTCTTCCACCGACTGCGGGTTGATGCCCTGATGGCTCTGGACATGGGACAATGCCGCCAGCCGGTCCCGATAGACCGCCGCGTGCTCGAAATCGAGATTTTCGGAGGCGCGCTGCATCGCCTGCGAAATCTCCTCCTTCACCTTCTGGCTTCGCCCGGAAAGGAACTCCTTCGCTTCCGCCACCAGCGCCGCATAGTCGTCGTGCGAAATCTCGCCGGTACAGGGCGCCGCGCACCGCTTGATCTGGAACAGCAGGCAGGGTCGGGTACGGTTTTCGTAGAACGAATCCGTGCAGCTTCTGAGCAGGAACGCCCGTTGCAGGGAATTGATGGTGCGCCCCACCGCCTGCGCCGAGGCGAAGGGACCGTAATAATCGCCTTTCCGGGAGCGTGCGCCACGGTGCTTGTAGATGCCCGGAGAGGGATGGTCCGCCGTCAACAGAATATATGGAAACGACTTGTCGTCCCTCATCAGAACATTAAATCGCGGGCGCAACCTCTTGATAAGGTTTGCTTCCAGAAGCAAAGCCTCGGTCTCTGTACGGGTGACGACGAACTCCATGCGGGCCGTTTCGCGCACCATGCGTCCGATACGGCTGGTATGGAAACGCCCCTGCGCATATTGCGTCACGCGTTTCTTCAGGCTGCGCGCCTTGCCGACATATAGCACATCGCCGGCGGCATTCATCATGCGGTAGACGCCGGGCGCATTGGGCAGGCGCTTGACCAGCGCCTGAATGACCCCGGCGCCGGTCTTCGCCTGCCCCTCTTCGTCATCCCGGTCGAGATCGATGGCCGTGAAGGAAACGTCCGGCAGCGTTGCCGCAGGCTGCTCGATGCTATCGTCGTCCAGCTCCTCTTCGGGCATGTCCATGACGGTCTGGCCGGGCGTCCTGCCCTGTCTTGCGGCGTTCATTCCACAACACCTGCAATGTCCGGCGTCTGCCATGCCAGATGCTGGCCACCGTCGAGCGCAATCATCTGGCCAGTCACGGAGCGCGCCTGCCACAGATAGCGCACCGTGGCACCGAACTCCGAAAGCCCGGGACTGCGCTTCAGCAGAAGCGCATCGACCTGCTGGCGGAAGTCGTCCTCATCCTGCCGCGCGTTGGGCAGCGTCGGCCCCGGACCGATGGCATTGACGCGGACACGCGGCGCAAGAGCCTGCGCCATTGTCCGGGTGGCCGTCCACAGCGCTGACTTCGAGAGCGTGTAGGAAAAATAGCGCGGCGTCAGCCGCCACACCCGCTGGTCGATGATGTTGACCACCAGTCCCTCGGCATCCGGGGGCAACTGTTCGGCCATGCGCTTCGCCAGAAGAACGGGTGCCTTGAGGTGGATTGCAAAATGATCGTCCCACCCCTCCCAGCCGAAATCGAGCACCGAATCGTTCTCGAACAATGAAGCGTTGTTGACGAGAAGACGCACCGGTCCCAGCGTCTTCGACACGCTGTCGATCAGCCTGCCCGTGTCATCCATGTCGGTAAGGTCTGCATCGAAAGCCGCAGCCTTTCCGCCCTGTGCCGTGATCCGCGCGGCCAGTTCCTGCGCTTCCGGAGAGGAGTTGTTGCCATGAATGGCGACGATGAAACCGTTGGCGCACAGATCCTCGACAATCGCGCGCCCGATCCGTTTCGCCCCACCCGTCACCAGCGCAACCGCCGCAACCTCACCCATGTGTCGATTCCCGTACTTCCGTTTACCCCGAGCGTGCCAGCCCGCCGGCCTGCCCGCAATCTCCGGACGGCCTTCAGACTCTGTTTGCGCCTGAGGCGGCATTGTGGCAAAAACGCTGGCGTTCTATCCGATTCACGGTTCACCGGAACCGTCGCATGGCCAATATAGGCGCGCCAACGCCTTGGACCAAGAGCGTTTAGCCGGACAGGCGGATCCTTCCTGACATCCCCTGTTGCGCGTTTGCAACGCCCCTTTTCCGCCTCATTCAGGCCGGGAAATCACCCCAATTCAGGTTCGCTTCCGCCGCATTTGCCGACGAGATTTCGGAACCGATGAGCGGCGGGATCGTTTTCCTCCCAAGGACTGCCTCGCCATCACGTCAGAAAAGCCAGTGTCTGTGGCTGAAGGAGTAATGACCATGACGACCAAACTCAAATTCGCAAGGCCCGCAGCGGCAGCGCTCGGTATTCTCGCCTTCGCCGCATCCGTCCCGGCATTCGCCGCCGACGTGGTGATGGAAGAGCCGCCGGCACCTGCCCCGATCGCCGAACTTCCCGTGGCTTCCTGGGCCGGTCCCTATGCCGGTGTTAACCTCGGCTACGGCTTCAGCGGCCGCGTGAAGGAGCCGGGCAACTCGATCAGCACCGATGGTTTCCTCGGCGGCGCCTTTGTCGGCTACAATCACCAGATGGACAACTTCGTCATCGGTGCCGAAGGCGACATCGGCTACAACGGCATCAAGGGCGACAACGCCGGTACGAAGGCAAAGGCTGGCGTCGAAGGTTCGCTGCGTGCCCGCCTCGGTTACGCGATCAGCCCCGACATTCTGCTCTACGGTACTGCCGGTGGCGCTGCCCAGAGCCTGAAGGTCACCGAAGGCGGCGTCAGCGACCGTAACACCATGCTCGGCTGGACTGCCGGTGTCGGCAGCGACATCAAGTTCACCGACAATGTCTTCGGCCGCGTCGAATATCGCTACACCGACTACGGCAAGGAAAGCTTCACCACCGGTGGCGGCACCCGCGATGTCGACTCGCGCGATCACCGCATCAACTTCGGCGTCGGTATGAAGTTCTGATCCTGACGCTGGATCATGCGAAAAAAGCCGGGGCACGCCCCGGCTTTTTTATGTCCTCAGCTCCCGACGAAGGCAGCCGACATCCGCCCTGTTTCAGGAGGGGATGCGGCTCTTCAGCTCCGGGAATTTCTCATCGAACCGCGAAGCCCACCGCGTAAGCCGCCCGCGGCCGCGTTCCCACTGCCCGGCAAAGCGCAGCGACAGATATCCCAGCATGGCCCGCACCGCGATCTGGCCTGCGGTGATCTTCTTCGGCAGTTTCGGCGGATTGTCGTTGAGATGATCGAGAGCGCGGACGATCTTGCGCCACTGGCCGTCGATCCAGTCCTGATGGATCTTTTCTTCGGGCCGCATGCGGCGCTCGTAGACGATGGCCAGAGCACAGTCGCAGATGCCGTCGGCAAGGGCTTCCAGCACTTCGGCTTCGGTGCGCCTGTCCGCATTGCGGGGAAACAGCGCATTTTTCGATTCACGGTTCAGATATTGGGTGATGGCCCGGCTGTCGAAGATCACGCGCCCGTCATCCAGCAACAGCGTTGGAATCTTGCCGAGCGGATTGGCGCCCACCAGTTCCGGAGGTTGCCCGGACGTATTGGTTACGACCGCTTCCAGATCGAATCCGGCATAGGCCGCCGACATGCGCACCTTGGCGCTGTAGGGTGACGCTGGCGCGTAAAGCAGCTTGGGCATTTCCTTTTTCCATCCTTGTAACGAAGCGCAGGAAGCTATCCCCTCCGGGCTTTGGACCCCGTGAGGGAGAAAAACGGCCAGAATGGCAAGCTTGTTTACTTCAGGACACGGCAGCTCGCGTTATAAACCAGCCAGCGGTCGAAACCGGACACGCAGAATTCGACATTGTCGCCTGCGATGGAGGCGTAGCCCTGCCCTTCTTCGATCAGATACCAGATATCGCGGTCATAGCCGTCCGAAAGCGTGACCTTCGCACCGCAATAGTGGCGCGCGATGGGCCACCTTTCGCTGGCAGGCTCGCTGCGGCGCAGGTGAATGCGGTGGAAATCCGATATGGCGACCTGCGGCAGATCGGGAACGTTGCGCACCTGATGCGCAAACTTGCTGGTGATCCGGTTCAGAACCGATGCAGTGTTGCAGACGGTGGACCGGCTTTCCTCTGCATAGGAGGAAAGATCGGCGGCCTGTACCGCCGGCTGCATGAGCAGCGGGGCGCAGATACCGGCAATGGCAAGAAGAGCGGACGTGGCGGCGCGGATCATTTCAGCCTCATAAGGTGATTTGCGGCACTGTGAGGATTTCGCGCGGCGCGGTCAAGCGTCTCGATTTTCTCCGGCAAGCCAGTTCAATGACCATTTCGATCCGGGCTCCAGTTCGAGCAGCCGGTGGAGTTCCGGAAAAACGACGTTCAGCTCCTGTTCGAGCGTAAACGGCGGATTGACCACCACCATTCCGCTGCCGTCCAGCCGGGGCAGCGGTCCATCCGGCCGGATCTCGAAGGCGATATCCAGTATGCGCGGGATACCGGCGTCGGCCAGCGATTTCCGGAACCCGGCGACGGCCTTGCGGTCCTTGATCGGATACCACAGAGCATAGGTGCCGCCCGGCCAGCGGCGATGCGCCCGCTCAAGACCTTCCGTCAGGCGCCGGAATTCCCCGCCCTCCTCGAAGGGGGGATCGACGAGCACCAGGCCACGCTTTTCCCTGGGCGGAAGATGGGCGCCGAGCGCCAGCCAGCCGTCGAGCTCGATCACGCGGGTCTGGATGTCTTGCGCGAAGCAGGCCCTGAGACGAATCGCATCCTGCGGATGCAGTTCGATTGCGGTCAGCCTGTCCTGCCTGCGCAGAAGGTGGCGCACGATCATCGGCGAGCCCGGATAGTGCGCAATCCCGGCGCCGGCATTCACGGCGCGCACGGCATCGAGATAGGGCGACAGGAGTTCCCCCGCCTGTGGACTCAATTGCGCATCCGCAACGCGGCCAATGCCATCGAGCCATTCTCCCGTTTTTCCCGCCTCCTCCGAGGCCAGATCGTAGAGGCCGATGCCCGCATGCGTATCGATCACGCGGAACGGCTTTTCCTTGCGCTTGAGGTACTCGACGATGCGGGCCAGAACGACATGCTTGACCACATCGGCGAAATTGCCCGCATGATAGGCGTGGCGGTAATTCATTCCCCATTGCCCCTGCCCCAGCGCGGTGGCCGGGCTTCCGGACTGTCGGGTCGTCTGGCCCGGCGCCGGAACGCCAGCACCAGCCCGGCGATGCCTATCCCCATCAGGGACAGGCCAGCCGGCTGCATTCTCGGATCGACGGTCCCGGCATCGCGCCTCAGCACGAGTTCGACACCCTTGATATCGGCATCCACCAGATTGCCGCGTTGCAGATCGAACCTGTAGGTTCCCGCCCCCATCGTTTCGATGAGACCGCCATCCGCCCTGAATACGCGCTCGGTAATTTGCGGGCTTTTTTGCCGGCGCATGGGGTCGGCCGGAAACTTCAGCACGTTCCGAAACACGGTCTGGCCGTCACGGGTGGCGGCTATGCCAAGCTCCGCGCGGCCGCTCTGAACGGCATGGGGACGCCATATGGTCAGATCGACCAGCACCCGCACCGGTGCATCGGAGGATTTCAGCCGCACCTGAGCCGGCACGAAGCGGCCCTGCTCATAGACATTCCACGTTCCGATTTCCGAACCTGAAAAATTTGCGACAGCCCATGGATAAAGTCCAAGGGCAGCTCCGGCCAGGAGAACGAGCAGAAAAAGCAGGCGCACCTTCAGGCCCTCTCATCCGCCTGACACGATATGGAAAACGCGAAGCTCATGCCTTGCGCTCCCAGCGGCGGTCCGGCGTCTGCTGCCAATAGGTCACCTCATGGCCAGCCGCCTTCATCGTCTTCCAGTGGCTGCGGGCGGATTCGAGCTGGGCGGCATCGTGTCCGTCGAACAGGAATACCGCCCGCTCATAGGGTGAAAGATCGGGGGGCTGCGCCCCATCGACCAGAAACCGGATCCGGGCTCCGTTCGCATTGTCCGCGCCAACCGTGAGCAAAACCGGTTGCTCGGCCGGGAAAGCCTCCCGATCCGTGCCATGGGCAAGGAACGAGTCGTCGCGAAAGGTCCACAGATGCTGATCGAGGGCATCGCGGCGATCTTCCGAACCGGTCTGCACCACCACCCGCCAGCCGCGCTGCAGGCTGCGCTCCAGCAAGCCGGGAAGCGCATCCTCCAGCGTTGTTTCGGTCAGGTGATAGAACAGTATCTCTGTCATTTTCCTGCGGCCGGCCTCCGCATCCGGTTGTGAAGCCTGCTACTTCTCATAATGATCTCGCACAAGGCGGTCGAGCAGCCGAACGCCGAAACCCGTACCCCAAGAATGGCTGACCTCATTCGACGGAGCGCCCATTGCGGTGCCGGCGATGTCGAGATGCGCCCAGGGCGTGTCGTCCTTGATGAAGCGTTGCAGGAACTGCGCGGCGGCGATGGCCCCGCCGTAGCGTCCACCGGTGTTCTTCATATCCGCATTTCTGGATTCGATCAGCTTCTCGTATTCCGGTCCCAGCGGCATGCGCCAGAGCCGCTCCTGCGTTGCGAGGCCGGCCTGCGTCAAACGGCTTGCCAGATCGTCGTCGTTCGCAAACAGGCCCGCGTGATGCTGGCCCAGCGCGACCATGATGGCGCCGGTCAGCGTCGCCAGATCGATCACGGCAGCGGGCTGGAAGCGCTCGCAGCAATACCACAGCGCATCCGCCAGAACGAGGCGGCCTTCCGCATCGGTATTCAGCACCTCGATGGTCTGGCCCGACATGGAGGTCACGATGTCGCCGGGCCGCTGCGCATTGCCGTCGACGGAATTCTCCACGAGCCCGACGATCCCGACCACGTTGGCCTTCGCCTTGCGGGACGCCAGCGCATGCATGAGCCCGGTGACGGCCGCCGCTCCCCCCATGTCGCCCTTCATGTCCTCCATGCCGGACGGCGACTTCATCGAATTTCCGCCGGTATCGAAGGTCACCCCCTTGCCGACGACCGCCAGCGGCTTCCCGCCCTTGCGGCCGCCCTCCCAGCGCATGACAGCCAGACGCGCACCGCGCGGCGAGCCTTGCGCCACGCCAAGCAGCGCGCCCATGCCGGCCTTCTTCATTTCCTTTTCCGTCAGAATCTCGACCTGGACGCCAAGCGGCTCCAGTTCCCTGATGCGCGCGGCGAATTCGACAGGGCCCAGTATGTTGGCGGGTTCGTTGACGAGGTCGCGCGCCAGAAAGACGCCGTCGACAACGGATTTCAGGCTGGCGAACGCCTTCTTCGCCCCGGCGGGGTTCGCACACATGACCGTGATGCGGCCGGGCTTCGAACGGGCGCCGCTCTTGTCGTCGCCATTGTCCGGCTTGCGGGTCTTGTATTTGTCGAAAGCATAGGCGCGCAGCAAAATTCCGGCAGCGACATTTGCGGCACAAACCGGGTCCGCAGCCGCATCGCCGGGCAGATCGAGCACCACGCTCGCATTATTCGCCTTCGCAGCGGAAGCGCCGATCACACCCCCCAGCCGCAGCCAGGCATGCTCGTCCAGTTCGGCGATCTTGCCGGCGCCGACCGCAATCAGCTTGTCCACTCCGCTGCCTTCAGGCGCAATAACTTCCAGCGTGGCCCCGAATTTGCCCGAAAAGTCGGCGATCCCGAATGCGCGCTCAAGAACGCCAGCCGGATCGAGGCTGGCAACAGCCGGCCCGGCACCGTCCTTTTCGGCCGACAGGAGATAGGCAGTGCCCTTTGCAGGTACGGAAAACCTGGCGAAGCTTATTGAGGATATCGATGTCATCAAACTGGGCTTTCGGTTCGGTGGAAGATGGCGGGAGCCGGTCGTTTTACGCGCACTGGCAGGGTATGGTGACAACCGTGGATAGCAGATTGCGCGATTCGGCTGTCTGGCATCGGCTGCATTCTACCGTCATTATTGGTGAAACCAGTTGTTAACCATGGTCCTTCGCGCTTTTTTATCCATTGGGAACCACATTGCGCCTGTGGGAAGCGCGGTCCGTTCCGGGGTGTCGGATCGCGCCGTTGGTGCGGGCGGCACCGGGGCCGTTATTCCTCCAGCCGAGGCACGATGCCAGTTGAACCGCTCGAGATACCGCCTGCATGAAGGTCATTGAACGCTACATAATGCGTCGCATGCTGCTGCTGTTTCTGGCAGCGCTCGCATGGACGCTGGCGATCGTATGGACGACGCAGGTTCTCGCGCGCATCGATCTTGTCACCGATGGCGGGCAATCGGCGTTGACCTTCTTCGAAGTCGCAGCCCTCATCATACCGACCGTCATACCGATTGTCGTTCCCTTCGCCGTCGCGGGCGCGGTCGCCCAGACGCTTTCGGGGATGAACGCCGATTCCGAGCTGGTTGTCATCAACGCCGCCGGCGCATCGAGAATGACCGTCGCCAAACCGGTTCTGATCCTGGCGGTCGCGGCCGCCATACTCTGCCTGCTGGTCCAGAATTTCGTCGAGCCCTATGCACGTCAGCGCAATCGCGAGCTTATCGCAAACGCACGCGCGGACTTCCTTTCGCTGATCATCCAGGAAGGCACGTTCCGGAAGATCGAGGACGGCCTGTTCGTCCAGATTGGCGAACGCCTGCCCGGCAACCAGCTGGCCGGCCTCTTCGTCGCCGACAGCAGGGAAGAAGGCGTCGACCTCATCTACTACGCCAAAACCGGTACGGTGGTGGATCTTGCCAATGCCAAGGCCCTGCTGATGAACGACGGCGTCATTCAGCGAAAGGCCGCTGGCGGCGACATATCGATCGTCCATTTCACGTCCTACGCCTTCGACCTGTCGGCATTCGAACCGGAGGCCGGTGCGGCAACCCTCATGCCCAAGGACCGGACCACGGCCTACCTTTTCAATCCCGACCGCAATGACAGGTACTACAAGAGATCGCCCAACGCATTTCGCAACGAACTGCACAAGCGCTTTTCCGAGTGGCTTTACCCGATCGCGTTCGCCCTGATCGCTCTTGCTGTCGCAGGCGATGCGAAGTCGCATCGTGAAGCGCGCATTCATCCTCTGGTAACCACGATCTGCATTGCGCTGTTCGTGCGCTGGGCAGGCTATTTCGCCGAGGGACAAGGCAGGAACCAGCCGCTTGCGAACTATGCGCTCTATGCCGTGCCCATCGGCATGGCGCTCATATCGGTGTGGTGCATCACGACGCAGCGCGCAATGGAACTGCCCATCGGATGGGTGGACAGGATCACCGCGCTGTTCGCGCGCGCGTCGCGCTTCGCCGCGGATATCAGGCTGCGCCTTGCCAATGCGCGTGCAGGCGGAGGATCCGCCTGATGGGCTGGACGCTCGGACGCTATTTCTTCCTTCGATACGCAACCATTGCGGCATGGTTCTTTGCCGGCATCTTTGCGCTGGTCTTTCTTATCGATTTCACGGAACTCACCAGCCGCATCTCCCGCATACCGGGTTTCACCTACTGGATCGCAGCCACCATCTCGGCGCTGCGGGTTCCCATGCTGGTGCTGCAAACGGTGCCGTTCGTCGGGCTTTTCGCGGCGATGGCCACGCTCATATCCCTCAACCGCAAATACGAGCTGGTGGTGGCGCGGGCCGCCGGCATCTCGGCCTGGCAGTTCCTGCTGCCAGTTTGCCTCGGCGCCTTCGTTTTCGGCGTTCTTGCCGTTGCGGTTCTGAATCCGCTGGCGGCCAGCGGACTTGTCCGCTCACAGAACATCGAAGACGTGCTGCGCTCCGGCAAATCCAATCAGGTCGGGAGCGACACCGTACCGTGGCTGCGGCAGAAAACCCCTTCCGGCGACACCATCATCGGCGCACGGGCAATCCTTTCGCAGGGGCTGGAGATGTCGGATGCCACCTTCTTCATGCTGGACCGCGACGGCGACATATTCGAACGCAAGGATGCGCGCCGCGTGTTCCTGCGCGACGGATACTGGGAGTTGCAGGATGTGACCGTGCGCCCCTCCGACGGGCCCGGCGAAAAAAGGACTGCCGATCGGGTACCCACCGACCTGAAGCCGGAGTTCGTCCAGGAAAGGCTCGCGCAGCCCGAAACCATTCCGTTCTATGAACTGCCACGGAAGATCGAGGTTGCCCGCTCGTTCGGCCTTGGTGCAAATGCCTTTGCAATGCAGTTCGATTCGCTGATCGCCCTGCCCTTCCTGCTGGTCGCCATGACTCTGATAGCGGCCACGGTGTCGATGCGCTTTGCGCGCATGGGGCAGTCGGCGACAATGATTCTGGGTGGCGTTGTGGCCGGGTTTCTGCTTTATGTCGTCTCGGTTCTCGTCAAGGCGTTCGGCGTGGCAGGTCTGGTGCCGACAATTGTGGCGGCATGGTTTCCGGTTGTCGTTGCCATGTTTTTCGGGGTAACGTTCCTTTTGTATAAGGAAGATGGCTAGTGAGGGGGGCGGTTTTGCAAAACGGTCGGTTCAGCCGATTGTCGCTCCTTTGCGGCGTCAGCGGCCTTGCATGCCTTCTGGCATGCGGCTTTGCGGCCACGCCGGCCATCGCGCAGGATGTGCAGGACCTGGCCCAGCGGGTGCCCTCCGACGCACAGATGCTGCTTGAATCGGACACGCTCGTCTATGACAACGATTCGCAGACGGTTACGGCCGTCGGCGGCGTGCAGATCGACTATGCCGGCAACAGGCTGGTTGCCGAGCGCGTGGAGTACGACCGCAACACGCAGCGCCTTGTGGCGAGCGGCAAGGTCGAGATTATCCACAGCGACGGCACCAAGGTAAGCTCCGAGCACATCGACATCACCGACGACTTCGCGGACGGCTTCGTCAATGCGCTGCGCGTCGAGACTGTGGACAAGACCTATTTCGCGGCGGAAAGCGCCGAACGCATGGGCGGCGTGCTCACCACATTCCACAATGGCGTCTACACGGCCTGCGAACCCTGCGAGGACAAGCCGGACAAGCCCGCCATCTGGCGCATCAAATCGCAGAAGATCATCTGGAACAGCCAGAAGAAGACGGTCCGCTTCCAGAACTCGAACTTCGAGTTCTTCGGCCTGCCGATCGCCTACCTTCCGGTGTTCGAGATCGCCGACCCCACGGTGAAGCGCAAGAGCGGCTTCCTGTTCCCGTCGATCTCCTACAAATCCGAACTCGGCGCCGGCGCCGGCATTCCCTACTATTTCGCCCTGTCTCCCACATACGACCTGACGGTGAAGGGCAACTACTATTCCAAGCAGGGCTTCCTCGGCGAGGCGGAGTGGCGCCAGCGCTTCAACACCGGCGAGTACAGCGTGAAGATCGCCGGCATCCGCCAACAGGACCCGGAAGCCTTCAAGGCCGGAACGGAAAACCGGGGCGACAACAGCGACAACAAATTCCGCGGCATGATGGGCACGAAAGGCCAGTTCGCGATCAATTCGCGCTGGGATTTCGGCTGGAACGTCCTGCTGCAGACCGACAAGAATTTCTCCCGGACCTACGGCATCGACGGTTATGGCGATTATGCTCACCGGTCGGAAGTCTACCTGACCGGCCTCAACGGCCGGAACCACTTCGACCTGCGCGGCATGAAGTTCCAGATTCAGGAAGACATTCTTGATATTGATGAAAGCACAAGACAAGAAAACTTGCGGGCGCGCAACAGAGCGCAGCCATGGGTTTTACCGTCATTTGACTATGCATACATTCCTGATGCTTCGCTTGCAGGCGGCCAGCTTTCACTCAATGTGAACGCGCGTGCGATTAGCCGCGACCGTATCGATCGAGCCTTTGAAGTAGCATATGACGACACAACACCGGTTCAGCGCGTCCGGGGCATCGAGGGCGACAGCGGTCGCCTGACCGCGGAGGCGGAATGGAAGCGCTCTTTCGTCACCGATGGCGGCATGGTGTTCACGCCGCTGCTGGCTTTCCAGGCTGACGGCAGCTATCTCAATGCATCGTCGGCCTCGCTGGACGCCATAGACAAAATGGCCATGAACAACGGCACCACCGCCGATATGCGCTCGTCCTTCCTCCGGTCGATGGCGACGCTGGGTCTTGAATGGCGCTGGCCGATCCTGTTCTCCGCAACCGGCTCCTCCCACGTGCTGGAGCCGATGGCGCAGCTTTTCGTCCGGCCGAACGAGGATTATGTCGGCGGTCTTTCGGTTCCCAATGAGGACGCGCAGAGCTTCGTCTTCGACGCCTCGACCCTGTTCGAGCGTGACAAGTTCTCCGGCTACGACCGTATCGAGGGCGGCACGCGCGCCAATGTCGGGTTCCGCTATGTCGCCAGCGTCAACAATGGCTGGACTGCGAACGCGATGTTCGGCCAGTCCTATCATCTGGGCGGCGAGAATTCGTTCGCCGCGCCCGACCTCGTCAATGTAGGCGCCAATTCCGGCCTCGAATCCGATCGCTCCGACTATGTCGGTCTGGCCGGATTCAGCAGCCCGAACGGCATTTCGGCATCGCTCAGCGGCCGCTTCGACGAACAGACCTTCGAGGTCCGCCGCTCGGAAGCGAAGCTCGGCTATACAGGCGGTCCCGTTTCCCTGTCGGCCCGTTATGCCTTCATCCAGTCCCAGCCGGACTATGGCTTCACTGAGGATCGTCACGAAGTCTCGCTCGGCGCTTCGACGCAGTTCGCCGAAAACTGGCGCGTTTTCGGTTCCGGAACCTACGATCTGGAGAAGAATGTGCTGGTCAAGAACGGCATCGGCTTCGGTTATGCCGACGAGTGCTTCACATACCTGATGACGTATTCCCAGTCCCGGAATCGTGAAGACAAGGATGTATCCCAGACCATCGGGTTCAATATCACCTTCCGGACACTCGGCGATTTCGGGTCTTCCACCGGCAACATCGTCCAGTAAACTGGCGCCCGACACGGTTTTGCCGCATAAAGCGGGCAGAAGTCCGATTCAATTTGTGCTTTGACGTGAACTGAAAGCTGGATGCCTGGAATGCGGAAATACTTCCTGTCTGCAAGCCTTGCCCTTTTCGTCGGTACGACGGCGATCGGGGCGACAGCCATGACCGCGCCTGTACAGGCCAGCGAGATCAGGTACATCGTCAACAACATGCCGATCACCTCGGCTGATATTCAGCATCGCAACGCCTTCTTCCGCCTTCAGCGGCGCAAGGGCGACGCGGCGAACGAAATGATCGAGCAGACCTTGCGCCTGGCCGAAGCCCAGAGGCTGGGCATCCGCATCAGCGACAAGCAGGTCAACGATGCCTATGCGCGTTTCGCCACCGGCAACAAGATGCAGGTAGCGCAGCTTGATGCGATCATGTCCCAATCCGGCGTGACAAGGCAGCATTTCAAGGAGTTCATTCGTTCGCAGCTTGCGTGGAACCAGGCACTGGGCGCGCGCTATCGCGCCGAGCAATCGGGAGCCGGCCTGAGCAGTCAGCAGGAAGCCGTGCGCAACATGCTCAAGAAGGGCGGCACCAAGCCATCCGCCACCGAATATATGCTTCAGCAGGTGATTTTCGTGATCCCGCCCGCCGAGCGCAAGTCTACGCTCGCCAAGCGCAAGCGCGAGGCTGAATCGCTGCGCGCCCGCTTCAACGGCTGCGCCAACACCCAGCAATTCGCCAAGGGTCTCCTGGACGTGACCGTTCGCGATCTGGGCCGCATTCTTGCGCCCCAATTGCCGCCGGAATGGGCCGATCAGGTCAAGAAAACCAGGGCTGGCGGCGCAACCGGAGTGCGGGAGACCGAGCGCGGCGTGGAATTCATCGGCGTGTGCAGCGCGCGCGAGGTGTCCGACGACCGGGTGGCCGAACTGGTCCTTCAAAATGAGAACGCCAATGCCGGTGCGGACGAACTCGGCAAGAAATACATGGATGAGTTGAAAAAGAAGGCCAAGATCATTCAGCGCTGACATGCACAGCACACGCGCTCCGCTTGCCGTAAGCATCGGCGACCCCTCCGGTATCGGGCCGGAAATCGCCATTGCCGCGTGGCTGCGACGGTTCGATGCGGATATTCCGCCCTTCTACCTGATTGCAGACCCCGCGCTGGTTGCCGCACGGGCCAGACAGCTCGGCAAGGATATTTCCCTTGCCGAAGTGAACCCGGTGCAGGTGCCGGACAGCTTTTTTCGTTCCTTGCCCATTGCCCCGCTTGAACACCGCTTCGTCGACAGTCCCGGCCGGCCGGACAAGGCCAACGCCTCCGGCATCGTCGCGGCCATCGACCGCGCCGTCGCGGACTGCTTTTCCGGCAGCGCCGCCGCGATTGTCACCTGCCCCATCGCCAAGAAACCGCTTTACGATGCCGGCTTCCGTTTTCCGGGGCACACCGAATACCTGGCTCATCTGGCCACGCAACACACCGGAAATCCGGTTATGCCGGTCATGATGCTGGCCGGCCCGGAGTTGCGGACGGTGCCCGTGACGATCCACATCGCCCTCTCGGACGTGCCGAAAACCCTGACAACCGATCTCATCGTGGAAACTGCGCGCATCACAGACAGGGATATGCGCGAACGCTTCGGCATGGCCAGACCGCGGCTCGCGATTTCGGGGCTCAACCCGCATGCGGGTGAGGACGGCGCCATGGGTACGGAAGACCGGGATGTCGTTGCGCCCGCCATATCCGCCTTGCAGGCGGAAGGCATCGATGCTTTCGGACCGCTGCCGGCCGACACCATGTTCCACGCCAGCGCCCGCGCCCGCTATGACGTTGCGCTGTGCATGTATCACGATCAGGCCCTGATCCCGGCCAAGGCTCTGGCTTTCGAAGAAGCCGTGAATGTCACGCTCGGCCTGCCCTTTGTCCGCACCTCGCCGGATCATGGCACCGCATTCGACATTGCCGGAAAGGGTGTGGCAAGCCCGGACAGTCTCATTGCTGCCCTCAAACTGGCCGGCAAGCTGGCCGCGACAGGCAAATCCGCGGAGGCCGCGTGAGCTTCGACGGACTGCCTCCGTTGCGCGAGGTGATCGACAGGCATGAATTGCGGGCAAAGAAGGCGCTCGGGCAGAATTTCCTGCTCGACCTCAACCTGACCGGCAAGATAGCCCGCACCGCCGGCGACCTGACCCGGGCGACCGTGATCGAGGTCGGCCCCGGACCGGGAGGGCTGACGCGCGCCCTGCTCGCCCATGGCGCAAGAAAGATCGTTGCCATCGAGAAGGACGAGCGCTGCCTTGCAGCGTTGGAGGAGATTTCGCAGCACTATCCCGGCCGGCTGGAAGTCTTGCCGGGCGACGCGCTGAAGACGGATTTCCCGCGGCTCGCTGTTCCCGGCGAACCGGTCAGGATCGTGGCCAACCTGCCCTATAATGTGGGAACCGAACTGCTGGTGCGCTGGCTCACCGAGAAGGAGTGGCCGCCCTTCTACCAGTCCATGACGCTGATGTTCCAGCGTGAGGTGGCGCAGCGCATCGTGGCGGAACCCGGCAGCGGTGCCTATGGGCGCCTCGGTGTGCTTGCCGGCTGGCGCACGAACGCCCGCATCGCTTTCGACGTGCCGCCACAGGCTTTCACCCCGCCGCCCAAGGTTACGTCATCCGTCGTGCATCTGGTGCCGCGTGCCGAGCCGCTGGCCGCCGATGTGGGCAAGCTTGGAAAGATCACCGAGGCCGCCTTCGGCCAGCGCCGCAAGATGCTGCGCCAGAGCCTGAAGGGATTGGGCGGTGAAACCCTGCTCGAAAAGGTGGGCATCGACCCGACCCGGCGCGCGGAAACGTTAAGCATCGAAGAGTTCGTTCGCCTCGCAAACGAGGCTTGAGCACCTTAAGGCATGTCGCCCGAACGTGGGGACCGGTTTCGGGCGACATGCAAAAAAAAACCAGAACCTGAAAGCGTAGGAAGCGAATCTGAAAGATCGCGACACGCTTTAGATTGCCCTCTAAGCGTCCCTACGGACGCACTAGGCACGAAACCCAATCAGGATGTTGATTGGTTTAAGCTTTCATGATTCAAGCTGGAAAACGCTGGAGTTTGGATCATGGCAGGAGAGTTCTGG
>NZ_SNZF01000010.1 GCF_004363725.1 Aquamicrobium defluvii
ACGATGACTGGCGGCGCGCCCGAAAGTCGCCAAACCCGAAACTTTCCTGACCAATCCGCCGCCGTGCCATCGCTGCCCTCAATCTCTCGTTCAAGAAGAGCGAATCACAAACAGCAAATGCCGTCCACAGCTACCCGCGCACAGGTCTCCTTAGAATGGCGCCAGCCGGTCGCCAGCGAAGTTGGATTATGACAACGCCTTCGAACCGGATGCCGCCATCGTTTCCGATGCGGCCCTGAGGCAGGTGTTGTTCAATCTTTTCGACAACGCCATGGAAGCCCCGCCCGTATGGGCGGGTTTCTCCATCAGCCGACAGGAGGGCAAACTGGTGGTCGTCGTCAGGGATTCCGGACCCGGCTTCAGGCCGGAAATGCTCGAATCGTTCGGCAAACCCTGCCAGTCGAGCAAGAGGCGGCCGGGCAGCGGGCCCGGCCTGTTTCTCGTCGTCAATGCGGTTCGCAAGCTCGGCGGCATGGTTTCGGCATGCAACAATACCGGCAAGGGCGCGTCGGTTACCGTCACCCTGCCTCTGGCGGCTCTTTCCCGAACGGGCCGCGATGGATAGCGGCCACTCCCTGCTGATTGTAGAGGACGATGCGGCTTTCGCGCGTGCGCTGCGACGCCCGTTCCAGCGGCGTGGATACGAGGTGGAGGTTTGTGAAGATCTCGAAAACCTGCCGGGGGCACTGGAGGGTGCCGCTCCCGATTATGCCGTCGTGGATCTCAAGCTCAGTGTCGGTTCCTGCCTGGAGGCGGTGAAGATGCTCCATGATCGCACCCCTGAAATGCGCATCGTGATGCTCACCGGCTATGCCAGCCTTGCCACGGCGGTGGAGGCAATCAAGCTCGGGCCTGCCACCACCTCGCCAAGCCTGCGGACACCGATGAGATCGAGGCGGCTTTCGGCAAGACCGAAGGCGATGCCGGGGTGGCGCTGACGCGTCGTTGCACCTCGCTGAAGACGTTCGAATGAGAGCGGATTCATGAGACGCTGGTCGAAGCCGACTTCAACATATCGCAAGCCGCGCGCCGGCTGGGCATGCACCGGCGCACGCTGGCGCGCAAGCTTGGGAAGAGCCGGGTTTTCTGAAGGCAGGGCTGTCCGACTTCTGATGCCGCGACTTTCAAGGAAGGCGTTCCGGGCTTCCGGCATGGGCATCGTTCCCTGTCACAACGACCCGATGCCGGGCAATTTCCTCGTCAGGGCTGACCCGCAGGAATTGATCGAGCGCTATTGCGGGCAGATTGCGGCGCGATCTGCCCGGCCGCGTCATGGTCGCGTTGGCGGTGCCGACATGAAATTGGGTTCGTGGACGGTGCAGCAACGGCGGCTGTCGGATCGGGATCCCGGCTATCAGAAATACGGCATGTGGAACATGGCCGGGTCCGCATGGTGTTCAATCATCCCGAACGGGCGGACTGGCGGCGCTGGATCTGAACGGCGGGTTCACTCCCGATCCGCCGTGCCGCCGAAGCCGGCGGTCAGGGCTCTCTTACACCCTCGTAGCCGGCTGCCGTCGCTGTTCTGACAAGCTTGCGGTCAAACGATGCGAAGCCGTTACAATGAGCAGACCGACCCAGATGCAGGGCATCCGCAAAATCCATTCCACCCTCGGCAAGGTCGAGGGCCGTGGCGACAACCGTACCGTCTTCGACCGTCACGGTCGGAAGACCGGAAAAGGCTCTCAGCGCGCGGGCGACGTCGGCCGGCCCGAATTCATAGCTGCTGCGCAGCACCCACTCGACCTCCAGCATGACCGTGACGCTGACGAAAACCGGCTCGGCGTCGATCAGGGCCCGCGCGCGTGGCGATTGTTTCGGGTGATCGCCCGTCAGGTAGCGGACGATCAGGTTCGTATCAACGGCCAGCATGCCGGCGCCTTGCCTCGGCGAGCACGCCTTCGTCCATTTCCTCGATCGTTTTCGGCTTGCCTTTATAGGGAAGCGATCCGAACACATCGCCCGGCCGCGTCTGGGCAAAGGCCGGGGCAGGCTTGAGCAATATGCCTTCAGCCGTCTCCTCCACGACGAGACGCGTTCCTGCTCCCCATTCCCGCCGACGGCGAATGGCGCTGGGCAGGATGACCTGCCCCTTGGTGGAGACGGTGATGGTGACGTTCTCGGCGCTGGGCATCGTCCGATCCATGGCAATGTAAGACGACCGTAAGATAATCCCGAAGACCCGGTATTTCAATGCCCCGATTGCCGCCTTGTGTTCGCAGGGGAATTGGCAATCTGCCGCCTGCCTCGGCGTCCATTCCTGCGGAAGGCTGGCACCTCCCAATTAGGCCGGTCGGCAAGGCGTTTCATCACCGCAAGGCGTTGAGGCTCCGGTTCGCCTTGACTCGATACGAAGTTCGAATTATGAATGACGAAAATCGAAATTCGTCAGTAGTCATAAAGTGGCTTGATCGTGATGGATATGGCAGAAGCCGCACCGGATTCCGTACGGCGGGAAAACATCGAACGCATTCTGGAGGCGGCCGAGCGGCTGTTTCGCCACTACGGCTACAACAAGACCACGGTTGCGGACATCGCGCGCGATCTTGGCATGTCGCCGGCCAATGTCTATCGCTTCTTCGCCTCCAAGGAGCAGATCCACCAGGCGATCTGCGGGCGCATGCTGGCGGCCAGCCTCGAGCTCAACCGGTCCATCGCCGCCCTGCCGCTCGGTGCGGCCGAGCGTCTTCGCCGCTGCGTTCTCACCCAGCACAAGCTGACGGTGGAGACGATGCTGGACGAGCAGAAGGTCCACGAGATGGTGATCGTAGCCATCGAGCGGGACTGGCATGTGATCGACAAGTATATCGACCAGCTTCACCTGATCTATGCCGGCCTCATAGAGGAAGGCATCAGGACCGGCGAATTCGCCAGGCAGGATGCGGCCAGCGCCGCGCGCTGCTTCGGGGCCGCACTGGTCACCCTGTGCCATCCCCAGCAGGTGGCGCAATGCCTGATGAAGGAAAACCGGGCAACGGCCGAACAGTTGGTCGACTTCGCGATCAAGGCACTGAAATAAGCGCGTTTGCGCGCTCGCAGACTGATCCGAACTCTCACAGGAGCATGAACGATGTTTTCGTTCAGGGATGTCAGAAGCGTTTCCCGTCCTCTCGCCACGCTGGGCCTGCTCGGCATCCTTGCGGTGTCGGTTTCCGCCTGCAGCGAGGCCAAGACGGAACCCGTCGCCACCGTCCGTCCGGTCAAGGTGGTCGAGATCGCAAGGGCCGGCACGACGCGCGAGTTCCGGTATTCCGGCTCGGTCAAGGCGCGCACGGAAATGAACCAGGGTTTTCGCGTTGCAGGCAAGATCGTCGAGCGGCTCGTCGACATCGGCGACCGCGTGCAGCCCGGCGATATGCTGGCCCGCATCGATCCGACCGACTATGCGCTTGCCGTCAGGACAGCCGAGGCCAATCTTTCGGCGGCTGAGAAGCAGGTCGAGACCGTTCGCCTGACGCAGAAGCGGGCAGAGGAACTTTTCGGCAAGAAATTCGCGTCGCAGGCGCAGCTTGACGAGGCCCGGCTCGGTTACCAGCAGGCGCTCGCCGCGCGGGATGCGGCATCGTCCTCGCTTCAGCAGGCGAAAAACCAGGTTGCCTACGCCGATCTGAAGGCGGACAGGAAAGGCATCGTCACGACGATCGGCGCCGATGTCGGTCAGGTCGTCGGCGCCGGCACGCCGGTGGTGACCGTTGCCGTCGACGGTGAGAAGGAAATCCAGATCGCCGTTCCGGAAACCGAGATTTCCCACTTCCGGCCGGGGCAGGCCGTCAATGTCGGTTTCTGGACCGACGACAGCCTGCGCCTTCCCGGCAAGGTGCGGGAGGTCGCCGGCAGCGCCGATACGCAGTCGCGCACATTTTCCGTACGCACCAGCCTGACCGACGATCCGCGCGTGCTGCTCGGCATGACGGCGACCGTAGCCGCAACCGTGTCCGCCGGCCAGCCGCTGGCGACGGTTCCGCTCGAGGCGCTGGCCAGCAAAGACGGCAACACCATCGTCTGGGTGGCGGACCGCGCCACCTCGACCGTGCATCCACGCATCGTGACGGTGACCGATTTCGCGCCCGACGGCGTGCATGTGGCGCAGGGCCTGCAGCCGGGCGATCTGGTGGTCGCCGCCGGCACGCAGTTCATGACGGAAAACCTGAAGGTGAAGCTGCCGGACCTTGCCGTTTCGCAGGCGGAGGAACCCGTCTCCACACAGGCGACCAGCGCCCTTCGCTGAAACGATCCCGGCCGGATAACCAGAAGAGGCGGCCATGGCGACCTCCACCGACGACAACAAGCCGTTCAACCTGTCGCGCTGGGCGATCGGCCATCCGAGCATCGCGCGTTTCCTTGTCGGACTGATCATCGTCGCCGGTGCGCTCGGACTGCTGCGCATGGGCCAGCGCGAGGACCCGGAATTCACCTTCCGCGTCATGGTCGTGCAGGCGGTGTGGCCCGGTGCTTCCCTGCAGGACATGGAAGACCAGGTCGTCAACAAGATCGAGCGCAAGCTGCAGGAAACGCCGCATCTCGACTTCGTGAGATCCTATTCGCGCGCCGGCAGCGCCGTCATCATGGTGCAGGTCAAGGGCGACACCAGCGCCGCACAGGTGGAAGATGCCTTCTATCAGGTGCGCAAGAAGGTCGGTGACATCCGCGGCGAACTGCCGTCCGGCCTGCTCGGCCCCTATTTCAACGACGAGTTCGGCGACACATTCATTACCCTGCATTCGATCAGCGGCGACGGCTACAGCTATCCGGAACTCAAGCAATTCGCCGTCCAGGCGCGCGACATGCTGCTGACGACGCCGGGTGTCGAGAAGGCCGTCATCATCGGCGACCAGCCGCAGGTCATCTATATCGAGGTCTCGTCAAGGGCTCTGGCCGAGCGCGGGCTGACTCTCGTCGACCTGCAAAACGCCATCAAGGGCCAGAATACGGTCGATCCGGCCGGCACGGTGGACACCGGCACGCGCTCGGTGCGCATTTCGGTCGAGGGCGACGTGAAGCGGGCCGGGGACATACGCGAGTTGCGCCTGCGCAGCGGCGGCCAGGTTATCCGGCTCGGCGACATCGCCACGGTGACTTCAGGTCTCCAGGACCCGGAACAGCGCAAATACCGCTTCAATGGTCACGACAGCGTGCAGGTCGGCGTGGTCATGGCGAAAGGGTTCAACGTCACCGACGTGGGTGCCGCTGTGGACGAAACCTACAAGCGCTTCGAAGGGTCCCTGCCTTACGGTGTCGCTGTCGACCAGATCGCCAACCAGCCGCATGTGGTGACGGATTCCATCGGCGAGTTCATGCGCGTGCTGGGCGAAGCTCTGGTGATCGTGCTTGCTGTCTCGTTCCTGTCCATCGGCTGGCGATCCGGGCTCGTGATCGCCATCGCCATCCCGCTGGTGCTGGCCGCCACCTTCGCCATCATGTACGAGCTGGGCATCGACCTGCAGCGCATCTCGCTCGGCGCGCTCATCATCGCGCTCGGCCTGCTGGTGGATGATGCCATGATCGTCGTGGAACTGATGGAGCGCAAGCTGGAGGAAGGGCTGGACAAGCTCGACGCCGCCACCTTCGCCTACAGTTCCACCGCCTTCCCGATGCTGACCGGCACGCTGATCACCACGGCCGGCTTCATCCCGGTCGGCTTCGCCGCTTCGGCCGCCGGCGAATATGTGCGCACCCTGTTCTACGTGGTCGGCATCGCGCTGGTGGTGTCGTGGTTCGTGGCCGTCTATTTCACGCCGTGGCTCGGGCACATGCTGCTCAGGCAGCGCCATCACGCCGGCGGGCATCGCGATGTGTTCGATACACGCTTCTATCGCCGTCTCGGCGCTACCATCGGCTGGGCCGTGCGCCATCGCATCCTTGTGCTGGCGCTGACACTGGCGACCTTTGCCGCCAGCCTGTGGTCGTTCCAGTTCATTCCGCAGAATTTCTTTCCGCAGTCGGAGCGCCCGGAAATCCTCGTTGACCTGTGGCTGCCGGAGGGCACCTCGATCAGGGAGGTCGAGAAACAGGCCATGGCGCTCGAGGCCAGGATGATGGACGATCCCGACAAGCGGTTCATCGCCACCTATATCGGCGAAGGCGCGCCGCGCTTTTTCCTGCCGCTCGACCAGCAGCTTGCCAACCCGAATTTCGCGCAGCTTCTGGTCATGGCGAGGGACGAGCCGGCGCGCGAACGGCTTATCGTCAGGCTGCGCTCGATCCTCGCCGAGGATTTTCCGGCGATCCGCGCCAAGGTCGACCGCCTGTTCCTCGGCCCGCCGACCGGCTGGCCGGTGCAGATGCGGGTGATGGGGCCGGACCGGCAGGAGGTTCGCCGCATCGCCGATCAGGTCAAGGCGCGCTTCGATGCCGATCCGCTGCTTTCGGCCGTGCATGACGACTGGCTGGAGCCGGTGCCCGCAATGAAACTGGTGATCGACCAGGACCGGGCGCGCGCGCTTGGCGTGACCTCGCAGCGCGTACGCCAGATTCTGCAGGCCGCGATGTCGGGCGCACCGCTCGACAGCTTCCGCGACGGCGAGGAAACCGTATCGATCGTGGCGCGCGAGCCGGACGCAAACCGCTCGCTGCTGTCGGCTGTCAATTCCGTCTATGTGCCCACCGACTTCGGCGGTTTCGTGCCCGTCTCGCAGATCGCCAGGGTCGAGCCCGTGCTGGAACAGGGGATCGAATGGCGGCGCAACCGGCTGCCCACCATTTCGGTGCGCGCGACGCTGCCGGACGGCGTGCAGTCGAACGACGTTGTCACGCGCCTCTACAATGAAATGGCGGACCTGCGCGCCGGGCTGCCGGCGGGCTACAAGGTCGAGGTGCAGGGCGGCGCCGAGGATTCGGCCGAAAGCCAGGCATCCATCGCCGCCAAGGCGCCGATCATGCTGGCCATCATCGTAATGCTCCTGATGGTTCAGTTGCAGCACTTCGGCAAGTCCATGCTGGTGCTGGCCACCGGACCGCTCGGCGTCATCGGCGCGGCATTGGCGCTTCTGGTCAGCGGCGCACCGTTCGGCTTCGTCGCCATCCTCGGGGTCATCGCCCTGCTCGGCATCATCATACGCAACTCGATCATCCTCGTGGATCAGATAGACCAGAACGTCGCCGCCGGCATGGCACGAACAGAAGCGATCGTCGGCGCTGCCGTAAGCCGCTTCCGGCCGATCATGCTGACGGCGCTGACGGCGGTTCTGGCGCTGATCCCGATCTCGCGCGGCGTGTTCTGGGGGCCGCTCGCCTATGCGATGATGGGCGGCATCCTGGTGGCGACGGTTCTCACCATTCTGGTGCTGCCGGCCGGCTATTCGCTGTTCTTCGGGCGCGAACCGAAAGAGCAGGCCGGCGCTCCGGAACGCGAACAGGCCCGTTCCGGTGCCGGGGCAATCGAGCGTCCCGGGGCGCTCGCAACAGAATAGACGACACGGCCAGATGGGCAATTTCCACGAAAGCGCGTCGTGGTTCTGCGTTGAAGTAGAGAGCCGGGGCGTTTTCGCGGTTCAGCAACAAGCGGTAATATCGCCGGGAGCATGCTTCCTTTCGGACGCGTTTCCCGCTGTCGTGTTGGCCGTGTCCGGCCATGCCACATGCCCAATCATGGTGGACGACCCTTGTTCGTGACGATGGCGGTCCGACGGGCAGCAGGGGTGGGACGCCATCCACAGGCCGAATGCCCCCATATGATCCCCAGGGATGATTTACCTCCTGCCGACGGCAACGCATAAGCTGCTTCACATGTAGCGGCTGGAGAACATTGTGGCTGAAGCAGGAATTGCGCGCGCCGGACAACAGACCTATTCGGGCACCGGGGAAGCGATGGTCTATGATCGCACCGCGCGTGCCTTGTCCGATGCGTCGAAGCTGAAGCCGGTGGCGGTGCTCAGCTATGGCGAAGACCCTGCCCGGAAAATCGAGATCTATCGGCCACATACAGGCGAACCAGCGGAACCGTTGCCCGTTCTCGTCTTCCTGCATGGCGGGGCGTGGATCGCCGGAGGCTTCCAGTGGCTTCGTTTCATGGCCGGGGCAGTGGTTGCGCAGCCCGCCATATTCGCAGCCGTGACCTACAGGCTTGCGCCGGAGCACAAATGGCCGGGCCAGCTCGAAGACGGAATTGAAGCGCTGCGGCTGGTTCAGGAAAGGGTGTCCGATTTCGGCGGCGACCCGGAGCGCATGGTTGTCGCGGGGCACTCCGCCGGCGGTCAGATCGCCGCGATGGCACTCCTTTCCGGAAAGGTTGCGCCGGTCCGCGCCTGCATGCCGGTCAGCAGTCCGATGGATCTGCGCTACGGCCGCGTGCCGTCAGAAACCGGCAAGGGGCGTGTCTATCGCTATCTGCTGAAAGCGCCGGAAGACGATGTCGATGCCAGCCCCATCTGCAAGCTGGAGGGGAACACGACGCCGTTCCACCTCTTGTGGGGCGAACGCGATTTCGAGCATATCCGCGATTCCTGCACACGCATGTGCGAAGCGCTGCGCGCCAATGGCCAGCCGGTCACCCAAAGGGTCGAGCCTGACGCGGGCCACTTCGACACGCATCTGCAACTGAACGATGCACGGGACGACTGGTATCGCGTTTTCCGGTCGTTCGTCGGCCTGTCGAATGAGAGCGCTGGCTGAATCGCAGCCGACAAAAATTTCAATCTGGAGGAGAAGCGACATGAAATCACTGCGAAGGACGGTGGCCGGTACGGTCGCGGCGGCCCTTGTTTCCATCTGTGTTTGCGGTGCGGCCATGGCCGAGACGGTGCTCACCGTTTCGGGCTGGACCCCGCCCAGGCATCATTTCACCCGCCTCCTGCAGGAGGAATGGGCCGAGATGGTGGAGCGCGAATCGGGCGGGCTGCTGAAAATCCGCTATCTGCCCAAGGCCCCGATGGGTGCGGCGCAGACCTTCGACGGCGTGCGCGATGGGCTGGTCGACATCAGCTTCATCTCGCATGGCAACAATTCCGGTCGCTTCCGGCTGACCAAGATAGCGGAGTTCCCGTTCCTTGCCGATAAGGCCGAGACATTGTCGGTGGCGTATCAGCGCGTGTTTGAGCGGAGCCTCGCTTCCGCGAAGGAGCATGAGGGGGTTGTGCCGCTTGCGATGTTCACGCCGGGACCGGGCCATCTGATGTCGCCGAAGAAGGCATATGAGGACAAGGCTTCCCTGCTGGGCCAGAAACTGCGTGCGCCGGGCGGCATGGCCTTCGACCTCGCGACCGCGCTGGGGGCGGCACCGGTCTCGCGTCCGGCATCGGAGCTGTATGAGCTGCTCAATGGCGGCATTGTCGACGGCGCTTTCATGCCGGCCGACGTGTTTGGCGGGTGGCGTCTCGAAGACATGATCAAGCATGTGGTTTCAGCACCCGGCGGCTTCTACAACGCCAGCTTCGCACTGGTCATGAACGAGGCAAAATACAACGCTCTGACCGAGGAGGAGCGCGCGGCGCTGGCAAGGGTCACCGGCGAGGCATTCTCGCGCATCGCCGGCCGTGCCTCCGACGATGCCGATGCCAAGGGCTGGCAGGTCTATGCGGAAAAGGGCGGCGAGGTGCATCAGGCGTCCGATACCTTCGTTGAGGAGTTGCGCGCCTCTATAGCCCCGCTTGAAAACGACTGGGCCAGTTCGGTCGCCGATACCGGGATCGATGCCGCTGCCGCGCTTGCCGGGCTGCGGGCCGAGATCGAACGGGTCGAGGCCGGGCAGTAAGCCTGACAGCGGGGAGCGCCATCCATGGCTTCATCGAGGAAAATCGGCCCGGCCGGGGGCCCGGCCGGACGGCTGCAGCGGCGTGTCGTGCAGGTCGTGGAATATGCGGCCGCCGTAATCCTTGCCGGCATCATGCTGCTCACCATCGTCGATGTGGTGGCGCGCTACCTGTTCCGCAAGCCGATGGCAGCCAGCTTCGAGGTCACCGAAATGGCCATGCAGGTGATGATCTATCTCTGCATGGCCGTGGCGATGGCCGGCAACGACCACATCAGGGTAACGCTGATCGATCCGGTCCTTGAGCGGTTGCCGCGGCTGGCGGGCTGGATCGAGCGCATTTCGGGTATGGCGGTGGCATCGGCGCTGTTCGGCACGGGTCTTGCCGTCATGGGCGTCGCCCAAGGCAAGGCTGGGGAGGTGACTGCCGTTCTTGGCTTGCCGATTGCGCCTGCCGCCTGGGCCATCGCATGCGCCCTCATTCTTTCGGCGGCTCTGGCCGCCTATGCAGCGGTGCGCAAGACGCACAAGGACGAGCGCAATGACTGAGTTCTTCGTCGGGCTGCTGGTCCTCGTCGGCCTTATAATAATCCGCATTCCCGTGGCTCTGGCCATGGGCATGGTGGGGTTTATCGGCTACGCCCATTACATGGGCTTGTCTGTATCCGGCAAGATGGTGGCCGGTTCGGCCTTCGAGCTGGGCAGCTACATGCTCTCCGTCATTCCGCTCTTCGTGCTGATGGGCAATTTCGTTGCGTCGAGCGGGCTTGGCCGGGACCTGTTCCGCGCGGCCTACGCCTTCATCGGCAGGCTGCCGGGCGGTTTGGCAATCTCTGCTATCCTCGCTTCAGGCGGATTCGCGGCGATTTCCGGATCCAGCGTGGCCTCCGCCGCCACCATGGCCAAGGTGTCCTATCCGCCGATGCGCTCCTTCGGCTATTCCGAAACCTTTTCGCTTGCCACCATCGCTGCCGGCGGCACGCTTGGAATCCTCATTCCGCCCAGCGTGGTGCTCATCATCTACGGCATTCTGGCTGAGCAGAATATCGCCAAGCTGTTTCTGGCCGGCATCGTTCCCGGCCTGCTCGGCATCCTCCTTTATGCGCTGACGGTGGCTTTCGTGGTGGCCCGGAACCCCGATGCGGGGCCGCGCGGGGAAATTGTCCCCTGGTTCGAAAAATGGCGCGCGCTGCGCGAGGTCTGGGGCGTCATCGCGCTGTTTGCGCTGGTCATGGGCGGGCTTTACGGGGGTGTCTTCACGGCAACTGAAGGGGCCGGGATCGGCGCCTTCGGCGCGCTGCTTCTCACATGGATGAGGGGCCGGATGACGCGCGAGATTCTGCGTGACGCGTTCCTCGGGGCCGTGCGCACCACGGGCGCGCTGTTTCCCATTCTTCTGGGTTCCACGATCCTCGGCAATTTCATCGCCATGACGGGCGCGCCCGAGACGCTGGCTGCATGGATCACCGACATCGAGCCGCATCCTGCCATGCTCCTGCTGATGATCGTGCTGCTCTATCTGTTCCTCGGCTGCTTCTTCGAAAGCTTCTCGACCCTGTTCATCACCATGCCGATCATCCTGCCGCTGGTGGATGCGGCCGGTTTCGACCTGATCTGGTTCGGCATCATCGTTGTGGTCACCATCGAGATCGGCCTTCTGACGCCGCCGTTCGGGATGAATGTCTTCGTGCTGACATCGGTGTTTCGCGACATCGCACCCGGCCCCGTGTTCCGCGCGCTGGTTCCCTTCATCACTGCCGACCTCATCCGGATCGCGCTGCTCGTACTGTTCCCGGCGCTGGTCCTCTTCCTGCCGGCCCAGATGTGACGCCGCAGAACCGCATACAGGAGTTTTTCATGTCCGAAGTCATCCGCCCGGTCGAAACCGTCGGTGAGGCCATTCTCGAACTGCTGCAACTGCGCGGCATCGATACGGTCATCGGCGGCGCGCCTACCTCCATGATCGAGGCCATCGCCAAGCGGCAGGCCAGCGGCGAACCGGCTCCCCGCGCCATTCTCACGCCGCATGAGCAGACGGCTGTCGCCATGGCGCACGGTTACTATGCCGCCACCGGGCGCCCTCAGGCTGTCTATCTCTATTCGACCGTCGGCACCGCCAACGGCATGGGCGGGATCATAAACGCGGCGCGTTCGCGCGTGCCGATGATCATTCTGGCGGCACGTTCGCCTGTTTCGGAAAAACGTGGCGTGGCCGGCGCGCGCGACATTCATGTGCAATGGTCGCAGGAAAGCTTCGATCAGGCATCGATGGTGCGCGAATATGTCAAATGGGACTATGAATTGCGCAGCGGCGAGCAGGTCGCGGCGGTGATCGAGCGTGCGCTGGAAGTCGCCACGGCGGAGCCGCAGGGCCCGGTCTACATCTCCATTCCGCGCGACGTTCAGGCGGCCGCCATGGAGGAAATCAGGACCACATCCGAGACGCGACGGGTGAATGGCGCGCGCCTGATGCCGGACCCGGCCCGTCTCGACGAGGCGGCGGATCTCCTCGCTTCGGCGAAGCATCCCGTCATCGTGACCTCGGAGCTTGGCAGGAGCGCGGCGGGCCGCGAAGCGCTTGGCCGTCTTTGCGATGTCGGCGGCTTCGGGGTGCTGGAGGCGAGCCCCGTCTACAGCAATCTCGACCCGAAGCATCCCTGCCATCTGGGCTATATCTTCGCCTCGCAGGTGAGCCCCGATCTGGAGCGGGCCGACCTCATCTTCGTCATTGAATCGGACGTTCCGTGGTTCACGGCCCGCGTCACCGTTCCCGACTCGGCTAGGGTCATCCAGCTCGGCATCGACCCGTTCTACCAGCGACTGCCGATGCGCGGATTCCCCTGCGACGTGCCGCTGATAGGCCATGCGGAAGCGGCGCTCGAAGCGCTGATCGGGAGGCTGGAAAGCCGTATTCCCGCCAGCCTGCTCGATGAGCGCATTGCAGCGCATGGTGCGCGCCGAAAGACGCAGGAGACCACGCTCGACGAGGCCATCCGCCACGATGGCGGGCTTGCGCACATCACGCCGCTGTTCGCCAATCACTGCGTTTCCCGGTTGCTGGATGAGGACAGCATCGTCGTCAACGAGTACCCGACAGATCTGCGGGTGGTGCAGCCGTCTGGCGCCGGAAGCTATTTCGGCCCTTCGCATGCAGGCGGCCTCGGCTGGGGGTTCGGCGCGGCGCTCGGCGTCAAGGCCGCGCGTCCGGACAAGACCGTTATCTGCACGCTGGGCGACGGAGCCTATTATTATTGCGTGCCTGCCTCCTGCCACCAGATCGCGGCAGCGGAAGATCTGCCGGTGCTGGTGGTCGTCTTCAACAATGGCGGCTGGAACGAGGTTCGCAAGAGCGTCGTCAGCACCCACCCCGATGGCTGGGCGGCCAGGGCCGAACAGGTGCCGGTGACGCGTTTCGGCGTCAAAGCGGGTTTTGAGAAGGTCGCCGAAGCTTTCGGGGGCTATGGCGCGGTGGTTGAAAGCCCTGACGAGTTGCTGCCTGTGCTTCAGGCCGCCATGCGCGTCGTGAAGGAGGAAGGGCGGCACGCTCTGGTCAATGTCGTCGTGCATGCCTGAACGGATGGAGAGCGGATCATGAAGCCGAGCTTGGAAGACATTCTGGCCGGGCAACGCGCGGCATTCCGGGCAGAGGGTTTTGCCCCGGCCGGGACGCGGCGCGACCGGCTGACCCGCCTTGCAAGGGTGGTGCTGTCCCACGAGCGGGCGTTCGTGGACGCGCTTCAGGAGGATTTCGGCAACCGCTCGCCTTTTGCCACGCGGGCAGGCGACATTCTGGGCAGCGTCGCGGCGATCGAATACCACCTTGCCCATTTCGAGGGCTGGATGCAGCCCGAGCGGGTGCCGCTGCCTCCTGAGGTGGAGGCGCACGGCACCTTTGCCGAGGTGCACTACCAGCCGCTCGGTGTGCTGGGAGCGATCATTCCATGGAACGGGCCGGTGCTGATGGCCTGTCTCGCGGCCATGGGCGGGCTGGCGGCAGGCAACCGCGTCATGCTGAAGATGTCGGAGCTGGCACCGGCGACGGGTGCCGCCTTCGAGACCGCGGTGGCGAGGTACTTCGACCGCAGCGAGCTTGCCGTCGTCAATGGCGACGCAAGCGTGGCCGCTGCCTTTTCAAGCCTGCCATTCGACCATCTGTTGTTCACCGGCTCGACCGCGACCGGGCGCAAGGTGGCGCTTGCCGCGGCTGAAAATCTCGTTCCGGTGACGCTGGAACTTGGCGGCAAAAGCCCGGTCATCGTCGGTGACAGCGCCGACCTGAAGACCGTTGCCGGCAGGCTGGTGGCCGGCAAGCTGGCTTCTGCCGGTCAGGTCTGCGTTTCGCCGGACTATGTGCTCGCGCCCGAAAGCAAGGTCGATGCGCTGGTTGAGCAGTGCCGGCACGCCGCTGCGGACATCTTTCCGCACATGATGCAGGATATCGACTATACGAGCCTGATCGACCGCCACGCCAATGAGCGCATGAAGGCGCTGCTTGCCGACGCTTCGCGAAAGGGCGCGTGTCTCGACTTCGTTCCCGGGGACATCACACTGGAAAACCTGCCTGCCAGCGGGCGTTTTCCCTTCGCGATCATCACCAATGTCACGGATGACATGGAGGTGATGCAGGAGGAAATCTTCGGTCCCCTGCTGCCCATCGTCGGCGTTTCCGGCGTCAGCGAGGCGCTGGACAGGGTGTCGGACGGCGAGCATCCGCTGTCGGCTTACTATTTCGGCGACGACGGGCAGGAGGCAGCGCGTGTCGCGCGCGCGTTCCAGACCGGAAGCGTGGTCATCAACGACGTCAGGTGCCAGCTCACCTACGAGGCGCTGCCCTTCGGCGGCGTCGGCAAGAGCGGCATGGGCCGCTATCGTGGCCGGGCCGGGTTCGTGACCTTCAGCAACCGCAAGACGGTCCTGCACCAGAAGGCGTCAGAGGCGGTGCTGGCACGCGGCCGGCCACCCTATTCTCAACAGGCCCATGACGTGATCGCGCAGGCGGTTGCGCTCAAGAAGGCGCAATACGAGGTGGATTGAGAAGGCGCCGGTGTTGCGGGCGCGGCTAGATCATTTCCGCTTTTCTTCGAATCGCAGAAACGCTCTAACCTTTTGTTTTTACGCAATTCCGAACGCAAAACCGCTTCGCGCTTTTGCTGGAATCGCTCTGAAGGATTTCAGTGCGGCGCGCGCAGCACATGCCCTGCGCGATAGAGCGCCGCCAGAAGCTCTGCCCGGTTGGCATAGCCGGTCTTGGCGAGGATCGCCTTGACGTGGTTCTTGACGGTGGGCAGGGCGATCGATAGCAGGCGCGAAATATCCTGGTTGGGATAGCCGGACAGGAGAAGGTCGAGGACCTCGCGCTCCCGCTCGGTCAGGCCCGAGAGGATCTGTTCCTCCTTGTTGTGGACGAGCGCCGTGCACCAGAGATTTGCGAACAGCGGCTGCATCCTCGACAGCCTGGCCATTTCCTCGGTCGTGAACTCACGCTCGCCTTCGAGCCGCGCATAGCGCAGGCCGGCGCGTATGCCGCCTTCGGCATCGCGCAGGAACATCTCGGCCTTGTACCTGATGCCGAGAACCTTGCGGAAGCCCTCCACATAATCGGCGTTCTCGAGGTCGGGGCCGTAACCGGGAGCGGTGCCGAACACGTTCCGGTTCATCTTCGCAAAGCAGCGGGGATGGTAGGGGTCCAGCGCGACGAATTTCCGGTAAAGCCCGCCCCAGTGTTCATTCGTGGCGCTGCTGATATGGCCGTAAGGCTGAAGCCGGTCATTGACCTCGTAGAACAGCACCCGGGCCGCCGGGACGAGCAGACGGGCCGTGTCCAGAATGTAGTTCTTGGCGGCAGGAATATCCATTCGCGCGGTTCTGTTTCCCAGCCACTCCGGAGGGCATCGATGCTCATATGCTTGAAGGAGTTATGCGCGGCGCAGTCCGGTTGTCAATCTGCGGCCGCGGCACTGCCCGGACGAAGGCTGCGCCTCGCCATCATGCCGCGGGCCATTCCGCAGGCCGGCACTACGGGCCGGACATATGACTATGACCGCGCCGGCAGGCGACGATCTGGAGCGGCTCCGCTCAGATATCGGCCCGGTTCCCGGCCGAGTAATGCTCCCGCTTGTCTTCATACATCAGCATGTCCGCGCGTCTGGCGACGGACTCAAGCGCTTCACCGGGCATGCCGGTGGCTGCGCCGATGGAAAGGTTGAGCTTCAGCCCGGAGTAGTACTGGTTGTTGATCTCCACGAGCCGCCGGATTTCCTCCACCATGGCTTCCGTGCTGCGCTGATCGGCATAGGGCAGGATCACGGCGAACTCGTCGCCGCCAATGCGGGCGGCGTGGCCCGGTTGCTTGACCGCCTCGTTGAGCACCTCCCCGACGCGGCGCAGCAGCCCGTCACCCGCGGCATGGCCCCATTGATCGTTGGCCGCCTTGAGGCCGTTGAGATCGAGGATGATGATCGAGACCGGTCTCTGCCCCTTGCGCTCCAGCCTGTTGAGCTCATCGACGTAATGGGCGCGGTTGTGCAGCTTGGTCAGCACGTCGTGTTTGCCAAGATACTCCAGATAGGCTTCGGCCTTCTTGCGGGCCGTAATGTCCGTCAGCGCCACCTGAACGAGCGACCAGTCCTCTTCCCGTCCCGGAAGGATGGAGAACTGCATCAGCACATGGCGTTCGGAGCCGTCGAGCGCATAGTTCACCACTTCACGACGCTGGAAGAGCACGCCGTTCCACAGGTCAATGAGCTGCTCGCGGAAATTCGCCTCCATCTCATCCCTGAAGACATCCGGCAGGTTCTGGAACAGGGTTTTCTTGTCCGGCGCAAGGAAGAGCGCGAGTGTTTCCCTGTTGACGTCCAGCACGCGGATTTCGCTCAGGCACTGAAGCACGAATTCGGGATGCACATCGGTGAAGACGCGAAAATCGACGATGCCGCGCTGTCGCACATCGTCCATGAGCTGCTTGATGCGGCTGAAATCCTCGACCCACAGTGAGACGGGAGAATGCTCGAACAGGCCCTCGGCATACAGCTTGTGGCGATCCTGTTCGCGGCGCGCATCCTCACGCGCCGTCACATCCTCGATCGACAGCAGAATGCGGTCCCAGCTTTCCTCGTGCCCTGGCAGGACCCTGCCCCTGAGCTGGATATCGATCCGCCTGTCGGAGAGCGAATAGTTCACCGTATCGCTGACGAAAGTGTCGGACCCGTTCCAGAGCTGGACCATTTCGTCGATGTGCGGCTCCAGCATGTCGTCGCGAAAGATGCGGTCAAGGTTGGCGACCAGATGATCGAGATCGTTGGCCTCGTACAATGAAAGCGTCCTGCGATTGACTTTCAGGACGCGGATCTGGCTTGTGCACAGATGAAGACGGCCAGTGTCTTCCATGAGGAAGGACCTGAGATCGGCAATGCCCTGCGCGCGCCATGCGTCGAACTGCCTGCGCAGGCCGCTGTAATCCTCCAGCCATAAGGAAATGGGCGCCAGTTCGAACATGTTGGCGTTGTCGCTCAGGGCGGCATCGATGCTCATCGATATGTCCGTGTTGTTCCGCTTCGCCGGAAATGCCATGTTGGGAGCGGTTCGGTGTATCCGGGGCTCATCAGCCCTTAGCGCATATATCGATTATTCTAAATATTGGCTATCTCCGAACGACTGGCGCATGCCGAAAAAATGCGCGGAAGCGCTCGGATGTGACCCCGAATCCACAAGCGACCCGTGCAGACAGGGGGCTCCGGTTTTCAATCTGACCCTATGCGGTCTGTTTTCCTTGCAGGTTCGGCGGCTCCCCTTGTTGCTCCGATACGGCGGGCATCATGTTCAGGCTGTTCCGCATCTTCGAAGGTGTCATTCCGAAACGCCGGCGAAACACGCGATTGAAGTAGGAAAGGTCGCCGAAGCCGGTATCGTAGGCCAATGAGCTGATCGGTCGGTCGGCTTTTTGCAATATGAGCGAGCGGGCCCTCTCAAGGCGGCGTTCCAGCACGTAGCGCGAAAAAGTCGTTCCCTCGTGCTGGAAGAGCTTTTGCACATGGCGTGGCGTCACGCCGAATTTGGCGGCTATAGCGGCCAGGCCGAAACGCGGGTCCGTAAGGCGGCTCTCGATGAATGCCTTGATACGCGACAGGCTTGCGCTCGCCCGGTCGGCCTGCTCGTTGTCGTGAAGATATTCCACCACCATCGGCGGAACCTGCGTGAAGTGTGCCGCGATCATCTCAGCTTCGCCGTGGGCATGGGCGCCGCGCATGAGCAGATAGGCTGCATGGGTAATGAGGAGCTTCAGCGGTGGATGCGCCTTCGGGATCGGGCGCATGAGGAAACGCCCCGGATCCTGTTTCATTGTCGGAAAGTACCGCGCAGGCATGCTTCCACAGTCGATGCGCCCGCCTTGGGCGAGCCGCAACTCGAAAGGAAGGCTGGCGCACCTTCTGCGGGCCGATCTCGTGCCCGCAGAAGGTGCGCCAGAACCGCCGCGTCGATCTTGTCCGTCTTGATCTTCGCGTCGGCGATCGCCTTCGCCTTCAGGAGATGCGCCAGAATGACGTCGTCGCAGATGTCGTCGTGCCATATCGCTTGCGAAAGGCATTCGACAGATGGCTGGCGTCGGAGAAACCCCGTTCTCCCGCGATCTCGGTGAAGTTGGGGTGGGTATGGCGGATCATGCGTTCGGCGGCTTCCATGCGTAAGGCCCGCAGGACGCCGAAGACCGTCATTCCGGTGGCCGCGCGGAAGGTCTGGTTCAGCGTCACATGGCTGAGACCCGCCTCACGTTCGATCTCCGCCATGGTGATTGTGTCTGCCATCCGCCCGGACAGGGAGGCGCTCGGCCGCTGGACGAGAACGGCCGGATCGCCTGCCGCATTGTCCCGGCCTGAAACGGAAGAAAGCTCCTCGAGAGCATGGCCGATCAGGGCGAGGCATTGTCCTTCCTTGCGCAGCATTGCCGCAGGATCGGTACGCCCGTCGAGCGGTATCTCAAGGGTGGTCTTGCCTGGCACCGGCAGGTGCAGTCGCTGGAAAGGTCTGCTTTGTGGCAGCGCAATGTCGAGCACCGCGGCAAGCTCAGGGGCCAGCCGGGAAACCGTCAGGGCGATCACGAGATTCGCGCAGCCTTCGCTCTTTTCCACAATCCGCTTCTGCCGCTTTCCGCCGGAGCGGATGATCCAGCCCTGGCCGCCCGTGATTTCATGTGCCGCGCCGCGCGGGTCGACCAGCAGCATCCGGCCCGAAAGGTTGAAAGCGAGGATCAACTGGTCTTCGGGCCTGCATATCTCGTCATCGTGCCGGATTGCAGGCGAGAAATGGCTGTGCGCCAGCACCAGTCCCGCATCGATGCGCAAGACGTCGACATGGGTGTTGTGAAGGCCGGGCAAGGTGACCGAGGTCGTGCTGCCGGGTTCGCAGGGAATGAAACGATGTGGCTCGATCAGGTTCATGCAGCTCGCCAATATCGCTGCCGGGGCGCAACGTGCCGGATCGGGCGCGTCCCGTTGCGGCTGTCCGGTGCGTCGGAGGGCTGGCGACAGAGGCTTGCAGGAACAGGAGGATCAATTTTCCCTGCGATGACAAGCCGGTCAATCTTCCCGACGGATACCCGCATAGCGACGGGCAGGGCGAAAGCGTGAGATTCCCGCGCATCTGTTGAAGCCGGCATCAATTCCAGCGACGCTGGGGGCACGGTGTTCCTCCCCGGAGAGGCAACACGGGGAGCGCTCGCCGGGACATGAAATCCGCCGCTGTTATCCAGTGGCGGACCGCACCTGCGCCTTTTCCAAACATTTGGTGTTGACCAAATATTGGAATATGATATTCCATAGTTCATATTCTATAATGAAGATGGGCACCGGTCCCATCCCGGATCGAAGAGGTGAGCATGGGGGAGGTGGGTTTCGGACGTGCAGCGAGCGCGAAAGCCGATAATGTGGCGCTGGAGATCGTCGATCTTCGCATCCGCTACGGCAGTCTCGAGGTCGTCAAAGGGGTCACCATCACTGCGGATGCCGGTTCCCATCTGACGCTGGTGGGTCCGAGCGGCTGTGGCAAGACCACGATCCTGCGATCGATTGCGGGGCTGGAGAAGCCTTCGGGCGGACGCATCAGCCTGTTTGGCCGCCCGGTCTACGACAGCGACGCCGGAATAGAGGTTTCCGCCGAGCATCGTGATGTGTCGATGGTTTTCCAGAGCTACGCCATCTGGCCGCACATGACGGTATTCGAAAATGTCGCCTATGGCCTTCGCCTGCGCAAGGTTGCCAGGGCCGAGATCGATCGGCGCGTCATGGCTGCCCTTGCCATGGTCGGGCTGGAGGAGCAGGCCCATCGCCCGTCGCCCATGCTCAGCGGCGGTCAGCAGCAGCGGGTCGCGCTGGCGCGGAGCTTCGTCTTCGATCCCAAGATCCTTCTGTTCGACGAGCCGTTGTCCAATCTGGATGCGAAGCTTCGCGCCCAGATGCGCCACGAGCTCAAGGAACTGACCAGCCGGCTTGGGATTACCGCCGTCTACGTGACCCACGATCAGGAAGAAGCCCTGTCCATGTCGGACCACGTCGTGGTCCTGCAATCGGGCATCGTGCGCCAGCAGGCGGATCCTTTCACCACCTATTTCAGGCCCCGCAATGCCTTTGTCGCCGACTTCATGGGGGCATCCAATTTCCTGCCTCTGGAGCGGCGGCCCGCAGCGACGGACGGCGACCTGGTGGAGGCGCGTCTGGTCAACGGCCAGTCCGTTCTGTGTGCGGGCGCCATTCCGGATGGAGACCTGGCCGGGGTGGCGGTCAAGGCGTCCCATCTCTCGCCGCAGGCCAGCCGCCCCCCGTCCGGTCGAAACATATGGGAAGTGACCGTCAGGCAGCGAACGTTCGTCGGCGATCTCATGGAGTACAGCCTCGACTGGAAGGGGCTCGAACTGAGGGCGAGGACGCTGTCTTCCCAGATATTCGAGATCGGTGAGACGGTATATTGCTGCGTCTCCCCCGAATATGCGGTGCTTGTCGAGACCTGACAGGTCCGTGGCATGCTCGCTTTGATTGAAGAATACATGTTTGTGAAATCGAGGAAATTATGAAAACTGCCCGCGTTCTTATGAAGCACGAAACGATTTCTTTCGATCCAAATTGCTACAATTCGGATTCCAGCGTCGGGACGGTCATCCTCAAGATGGTATGCCAGGGCTTGCTGAAGATCGACCATCAGGGACAACTTGCTCCCGATCTGGCCACCTCGTGGACTGCTTCGGAAGATCAGCGTGTCTTTACCTTCGAGATCGACCGGAACGCGACCTTCCATTCGGGACGGCCGTGCGATGCCGAAATCGTGGCTTGGAATTTCAAGCGGCTGTTCAGCGGCACGGCCGACAGCCTGTTGGCCACCGATTATGCCGGGCTGGAATCCGTACGCGCAACCGGCCGTCATACGGTGGAATTCCGTTTCGATGCACCCAACACTCCCTTCCTGCGCAACCTCGCCTGGCGCACCCACATCATCGACGACTGCGCCGACCAGCCGGTCGGCACCGGGCCGTTCCGCCTGACCGACTGGGTACGCAACAGCCATATGACGCTGGAGACGGCTCGCGGTGACCGGCGCTGGGATGAGGTGAGCATCGATCGGGTAGACGTACGCTTTGCCGCCAGCGCGGAGGAGCGCATCGAGGTCATCGAGCGTGGCGCGGCGGATGTCGTCGAAAGCGTTCCGGCGGGGGCTGCCGCCAGCCTCGAAAGCCGGGGCCTTCTCCATAGCGAAGCGGTTCCATCGCTCCAGAAGAGCGCGCTGTGCTTCAATTGCGCCGCGCCTCCCTTCGACGACCCCAGGATGCGGCAGGCCGTCGTCCACGCCATCAACCGCGAACGGCTGGTTGCGGCGACGATCGGCCCGCAGGGCCGTATCGTCGACGGCATCATCCCCTTCGGTGAGCCGTGGGCCTGCGAACTGGAGCCGATCACCTATGATTTGCAGAAGGCCAGGGCCCTGATGAGGGAAGCGGGATATGGCGAGGGGCTGACGATCCGGGGTGCGTCGACCAATGTCGCCCCCATGCCGAAGCTCGCCCAGTTGGTGGCCGAGGATCTGGAAGTCATAGGCATCAAGCTGGAAACCGCGGTCTATTCGGATCCGCCATGGTGGCCCTATGTCTACCTGATGGCGCCATGGAACGTGGCTTTTCAGGGCAGCCCCGCCCGCCCTCACATCGACACATATCTGGGCCGCGAGTTCAGGACCGGCGGCGCCTTCAACGCGGGACGCTACAGCAATCCGGCGCTGGATCGTATCATCGACGAGGCGCGGCGAACCCCCGATCCGGTTGCGCAAGCCTCGCTCTATGCCGATGCCCAGCGCATTATCAGGCAGGACCTGCCGGTCTATATCCTTTTCGCCTCGAATGTGCTGGTCGGCTGGCGGCCGGGTGTTGAGGGCTTCGCTCCCCATCCGATGGGCGTGCTGGACTTGACGAAGGTCCGCCTGGGAGAACAGTAGAAGACTCGGGATTTGGTGGAGTGGTTCGATGACGCGCCCAGATGAAGCAACGATGGTTTTGACTCCCCGGCCGGGGAAGGCGTCCAAAAGCGGCGAACTGTCCATCGGGGGCAGGCCGCAATTGCTGGCCGACAAGGTCTACGAAACCATTCGCCAGGCCATCATCGACGGTGTGATCGAGCCGGGCGAGCGGGTCACCGAAAACAGCCTGGCCGAACGCCTTTCCGTCTCCAAGACGCCGGTCCGGGAGGCGCTGATGGAGCTGCGGCGCGTGGGCCTCGTCGTCGATTGGGGCCGGCGCGGCGGTCAGGTCATCATGCCGTCCCGCGAGGCTTTTCAGGAAGTTTCGGAGGCGCGGGAGGCCATCGAGGTGCTGATCTCGGCCAATGCCGCACTGCGCACCACGGAGGCGGAGAAACAGGCGATCCGGAAGGCCGCCGAAACGTCGCTCAAGATAGCAAAGACAGGCGATGTCGATGGTTTCCACAACATCAATGTGGAATTCCATGCTCTTATCGCACATGGTGCCAAGAATGCCCGGTTGCTGAGCATGCTTCGCGATCTTTTCGACCTCAGCTCGCTGCTGAGGTTGCGCGATCTGCCGCCGGTCCACGATCTGGTCAAATATGCGGGAGACCATATCGTGATCGCCGAGCTGATTGCCAAGGGTGATGACAAGGGCGCTGCGGAAGCCGCCCGTGCGCATGTGTTGTATACGCGCCGCGAAAACCTCGAAGCGTTCGATCGGCGTCGCAGGGCATAGAGCATCGATCCCGAAACCGGGAAGCCCCCGCCGACCGGGGGCACATGGAAGATCGGAAGAAAGCGCGGATTGCGGCCGCCGGCACATTGCCGCGCCTTGAGAGGTCGCGTCGCGTTTGGCCGGAACGGGCCCGCGTTCGAGCCGGTTCTGCGAACCGCACCTGCGGCCGGCCACGAGCCGTACGTGGCGGGGCCTGCATGTTTCGCCCGCATTGTCCGGAGCCGGCGATGAAATGCCGGGGATCGATTGTAGAAATTGTGGCGCAAGGCGCCCACCGTGGCGGATGTCCATGCATCCTGGAGGAGTGAGCGGATCGTGACAATCCAGGCCAAGCCGCTCGAGCCGGAGCGTTTCATCCCGTATGGAACAGTCGGGCAGGTGCTGCGTCCGTCAGGAACCAGGGTGGAGGCTGCATGGTTCGGCGAGCAGGGTGGTCATGGCCGTCCCCTCAATCTCGCTTATGCCGGGAAGGCCGAGACACCTGCCCCGCTTCGCATCGGATATCTGGAGAGGCACCGGCTCTCGGCCCAGCTGTTTGTGCCGGTCGATCTGTCACGTTTTCTGGTGGTGGTCTGCCCGAGCCTTGTCAACGGCGAACCGGACCTGTCGCGGCTTGCCGCCTTCGTCGCCCGTTCACAGCAAGCCGTGTGTTACGGCAAGGGAGTCTGGCATGCGCCGATGCACCTGCTGGACAGGCCCGGCTCCTACATGGCCGCGCGCAATTGCCATTCGATGCGAGACGACCTCGAGCTTTTCGAGCTGCCCGAAGCGCTTGAAGTCGCAGTTCCGTGTGACGAACCCTGATCGAGTGCCTTCAGGGGAGGCAGACCGCGCTTGACTAAAATTATGGAATATGGAATATCATATTTTATATAGAGACATCGAAAAAGCCGATAGGGAGGAGTGCTATGGTGTCAATGAAACTCGGCAAGGCCGCGCTTGCCGTCATGGGAGGGCTGTTGCTCTGGTGCGGTGCGGCGGCTGCGGAAACATTCGACCGGGACGCGCTGGTCGAGGGGGCGCGCAAGGAGGGCAAGCTCGTCTGGTACACGGGTGCGCCCGATGATCTCGCCAGCCGGATGCTGTCCGCTTTCAACAAGAAGTATCCGTTCATCGACGTGAGCGAATACTATACCAGCACGGCAGGGCAGGTGCTTTCCAAGCTGCAGGCCGAAATCGCCGCCGGACGGAAGATCGCCGATGTGTTCCATACGGGCGACATGGGCACGGTGCTTACATTGCACGGGCAGGGCCGCATCGCGACCTATGTCACGCCGGAGCAGGATGCGTATGCCGATGCCTACAAGAACCCCGGAATATGGACCGGGTGGCGCATTTCGACCCTCAACATGGGGTACAGCAAAACCCGCATAAAGGACGAGGACGCCCCGACCTCATGGATGGTGCTGACCGACCCGAAATACAAGGGAAAGATCGGCTTCCAGGACTCGACATCGGGCCTTCAGCATCTCCAGTGGTATATTCTCAAGCAGACGATGGGCGACGATTTCTGGCCGAAGGTGGCTGAGAACAATCCCGTGATCTATGGCGGCAATGTTGCCATTGTCGAAGCAGTGCTGCGCGGCGAACTGCATCTGGCCGGCGAAACCACCAGCTATTTCGTATGGGGTTACACCCAGAAGAAGAAGACGCCATTCCAGGGCGTGTGGCCGCAGGAAGGGGTGCCCATCGGCGTCCAGCCGATTTCGGTGCTCAACGATGCGCCCCACCCCAATGCGGCAAGGCTGTTCGTCGATTGGGTGCTGTCGCGCGAGGGTCAGCAGGTGATGGTCGATTCCATCGGGGATTATTCAGCGCGCGCCGACGTCGATCCACCGCAGGGCAGCCCGAAACTGGCCGACCTCAAGCAGCTTCTGCCCGATTCCTATGAGAATCTCCTGGAAAGCAAGAGCGCCTTCATCGAAGAATGGAAAATGCTCGCCAAGTGAAGCGTGGGCCCGGCGGGCGGGTTTCCGTTCGCCGGGAACGGCCTGCGGTTCCGGAGCATGAGCCGGTCCCGCAGACGGCGGGCGAGGCACTGCACTGCGCCGCCGACATCTGCGGCGATGCTGGGTTTCGCCGTCCACATCGTCGTTATCAGCCTGCTTTACTTGCATGAACGGGCGGCGGGCGGTGCTTGCAGTCTCGTGGCTCCTGCCCCTTTCCGCGCCGTGGAAGCGGCGCAGGTTTTGATGATGCCGTCATAGGTCCCGGCGCGCATTCACCGGAAGGTCGCATATGGTTTCGTCTCTGATCCGCAGCAAACTGGTCATCACCCGGGCTCTCGATCGCCATACGGTCGAGATCGTCGAGGGAGGAGCCGTCTACCAGCGTGACGGTGTCATCGTCGAGATCGGCGATGCCGGGGACCTGGCAGCCAGGTATCCGGTCGATGAGGTGCTGGGGTCACCGCATCATGTGGTGATGCCGGGCTTCGTCAACAGCCACCACCATGTCGGGCTGACGCCTCTGCAACTGGGAGCGGTCGATGACGCGCTTGAGACGTGGTGGATAAGCCGCCTCGGCAAGCGCAAGGTCGATCTCTACCTCGACACGCTCTATTCGGCATTCGAACTGGTCGAATCCGGGGTGACGACGGTCCAGCACCTCCACAACCGCCTGGGCGGCACCGTGGAGCAGATGGCGGCGGCGGCGAACCGGGTCATCGACGCCTATGGCGCGGTGGGCATGCGCGTGTCCTATTCGCATTCGGTGCGCGATCAGAACCGCATCTCATACATGGCCGACGAGGAATACATCGCCAGGCTTCCGGACGATGTCGGGGCGCTGCTTGGGCCGGTTCTGCGGGCGCAGTCCATCCCGCTCGAGGACAACATCGCGCTCTTCGAGGCGCTTCACGACCAGCACAGGAATTCGGAGCGGGTCAGGATTCAGCTTGCGCCGTCCAACCTGCACTGGTGCTCCGACAAGGCTCTCGAACTCGTTCGCGATTGCGCGCTGCGTCATCAGGTGCCCATGCACATGCATCTTCTGGAAACCGTATACCAGAAGGAATATGCAAAGCAGCGGAGCGGGGGATCGCCGCTGCGCTATCTGCACGATCTCGGCATGCTCGGTCCCCTCATGACGATCGGCCACGGGGTCTGGTTCACCGAAGCCGATATCGAACTGGCTGCCGAAACCGGCACCATGATCTGCCACAACGCCAGCTCCAACCTGCGCCTGCGCGACGGCATCGCACCGCTCAACGCGTTCGAGGCCGGCGGAGTCAAGGTTGCCATCGGCATCGACGAGGCCGGTATCAACGACGACCGCGACATGCTGCAGGAGATGAGGCTGGTGCTGAACCTGCACCGGGAGCCCGGCATGCACGACCGCGTTCCGACAGCGGGCCAGGTTCTTCGCATGGCGACGGAACATGGCGCGCAGACCACTCCGTTCGGCGCCAGCATCGGCACGCTGGAGCCTGGAAAAGCGGCCGATATGGTGCTGTTCGACTGGCGCACCATTGCCTATCCCTATCTCGACGAGGAGGTCCCGGTGCTCGAAGCGGTGCTGCGCCGGGCCAGATCGCGCGATGTCGATACCGTAATCGTCGCCGGCGAGCCCATCCTGCGCGACGGGCGCTTCACCCGTATCGACAAGAAGGCGGTTCTGCATGAATTGGCTTCGGCTCTCGCCGTGCCGCGCGACGGGGACGAACAGGCGCAGCTCGATCTGGCGCGCCGCCTCAAGCCCCATGCCGCCAGCTTCTATGATGCTGATCCACAGCACGGTTGCAGCTGCTGCCGGCCCTTCTATCACATGAATGCGCGGCAATAGCCGAACGCCAACCATCGGGGGATGCCCATGACCGACAAGCTGAAACTCGGCACATTCGCGGGCCTGACGGCAATCGTTCTGTTCCTGGTCGGATATCCGCTCGTGATGCTGGTGTTGTCCAGCTTCGAGCCCATACCGCAGGGCGGGGGACTTCACGATGCCTTGCGCGGCTATCTGGTTCTCTTCGACAATCTCGACCTGCTCTACAATTCCATCGTCATCGCCGTCGGCAGCACGCTTCTGGCGCTGATTTTCGGCGTCGGTCTGGCGTGGATCATCGCCCGCACCGACATCCCCTTTCGCGGGCTGCTGGAGCAGATGGTCGTCATCCCGTTCTACCTGACCCCGCTGATGGGCGCCGTTGGCTGGGCCCTGCTTGCGTCTCCCAACGAGGGCGGTGCGCTCAACGCGCTGCTGATGAGATGGTCGCTGGCAGACGAGCCGGTGTTCAACGTCTACACGCCGCTCGGCATCATCTGGGTGATGGGCATATATTTCGCTCCGTTCCCGTTCCTCTTCGCGGTCGGCGCGCTGCGTTCCATGGACCCTTCGCTGGAGGAAAGCTCCCAGGTGCTTGGCAGCGGCCAGTTCGGCACCAGCCTGCGCATCACCTTGCCGCTCATCATGCCGGCCATGCTGGGCAGCAGCCTTCTGGTCTTCGTGCTGGCTGTCGGCCAGTTCGGCGTTCCGGCAATTCTGGGCAGCCCGAACGGATATCACGTGCTGACAACGCGCATCTACGAATATGTGACCGGTTTCCAGCCGGATTACGCCGCGGCCTCGGCCATGGGCCTGTCGCTGTTCGCTTTCACGGCAGTCGGCGTCTATCTGCAATTCAAGGTGCTCGGCCAGAAGAAATACACCACGGTCACAGGACGCGGCTTTCGCCCCAAGCTGATCGACGCGCGCGGCTGGCGCCTGCCCCTGTTCGGCTTCGTGGTATTCTATGTGGCAATTGCGGTGATATTGCCCATCGGAATTCTGCTGTTTGCGTCCCTGGTGGAGTGGATCGTCTACGATCCGGAATACATCCAGTTCACGCTCCAGAACTTCAACCACGTCATATACCAGCATTCCGCCACGAAGATCGCTGTCGGCAACACGCTGATCCTTGCCTTCTCGGCCAGTGCGATCATCCTTTTGCTGAGCGTGATCATCGCCTGGATGCTGCATCGTACGAACCTGCCCGGCCGGCGTCTTCTCGAATATGTGTCGATGGTACCGGTGGCGGTCCCGGCGGTGGTGTTCTCCGTCGGGCTTCTGTGGGCGTGGACCAGCATTCCGGTGATCCCGATCTACGGAACCTTGTGGATCCTGCTGATCTGTTACCTGACGATCTTCCTGCCCTACGGCATCCGGGCCATTTCAGCGACGCTGGTGCAGATCGACAAGAGCCTGGAAGAGTGCGCCAGCGTCATGGGCGCTTCCTGGGGCCGTGTGCTGCGCACCATCACCTTTCCGCTGCTGGCGCCGGGATTGTGGGCCGGCTGGGCAATCCTGTTCATCTCCGTGACCAAGGAACTGACCGCCTCCGCGCTGCTCTACAACAGCAAGACGGTGGTGCTGTCGGTGGCCGTCTTCGACCTGTGGGCCCACAGCTCCTTCACCAATGTCGCCGCGCTGTCACTGATACAGGCGGCTGTCATCTTCGCTGCCCTGTTCCTGTCCCGGCTGCTGGGACGCGCGAGGGGAGCGCCGGCATGAGACTGTTGGACGAGCATATGGAAAACCCGATGTCATACCCGCGCGACCTTGTGGGGTACGGCGCCAATCCGCCGGATCCCGGCTGGCCCGGTGCTGCGAGGGTGGCCGTGCAGTTCGTGCTCAACATCGAGGAAGGCGCCGAATACTCGCCCCTCGACGGAGACCCACGCTCGGAAATCGGGCTGGCCGAGGTTCCGGGCGGCCGCCTGCCTCCGGGCCATCGCGATCTCGCTTTCGAATCGATGTATGAATATGGCAGCCGAGTCGGCGTGTGGCGGTTGCTGCGACTGTTCAGGGAACACGACATTCCGCTTACCGCATTCGCCTGCGCGCTGGCGCTGGAACGCAATCCGCAACTGGCGCGGGCCATTGCCGACAGCGATATCGACGTGGTCTGCCACGGCTGGCGCTGGGAGGAGCCGTTTCACCTCGATGAGGAACGCGAGCGAGCGCACATCGCGCGGGCCGTGGAATCGTTGCAGCGCACCGTCGGGCGCGCGCCGGAAGGCTGGTACTGCCGTTTCGGGCCTTCCGCGCACACACGCAGGCTGCTCGTGGAGCATGGCGGGTTTCTCTACGACTCGGACTGCTACAGCGATGAGCTGCCCTTCTGGACCGAAGTTTCGGGCAAACAGCATCTGGTCGTACCCTACAGCTTTTCCACCAATGACAGCCGCTTCGCCAGCGGTGCGCTTTCGACGGGCGAAGAATATTTCACCATGTTGCGGGAGGCGTTCGACTATCTCTATGAGGAGGGTGAAGCCCAGCCCCGGATGATGTCGATAGGATTGCATGCGCGGCTTGCAGGCCATCCGATGCGCGCGCATGGCCTGCGCCGTTTCATCGAACATATTAAGGGTCATGACCGTGTCTGGATCTGTACGCGTGCTGACATAGCCCGCCACTGGCTTCGCAGGCATCCACCGAACTCCGGTCTCGACGGATAAAGTCTGTTTTCTTGCCCAAGGAATGGAGGGTCGATCATGGATCTCGGTATCAGGGGGCGGACGGCGCTTGTTCTGGGCTCCAGTCAGGGATTGGGGCGCGCGGCAGCCCAGGCCCTGGCACGGGAAGGGGTGTCCGTCATAGTGACGGGCCGTTCGCCGGAGCGCCTCGCCGCCGCCGCCGCAATTCTTCGCGCCGATGGCGCTGAAGACGTCGCAACCGAGCTTATCGACCTTTCCGATTCCGCCTTGCTGGCCGGATGGGTGGAGAGGATGGGTGCACGGGGCATCGATATCCTCGTCATCAATGGCGGCGGCCCGCCCCCCGGGCCGATCCCGGCAGTCGACGCCGATACATGGCGTCGCCAGTTCGACACCATGGTGAACGCTCCCATGCAGATTGCCGCCGGTCTTCTGCCTGGCATGCGCCAGCGGAAATGGGGACGCATCGTCAACATACTCTCTTCCGGGGTGGTGCAGCCGATACCGAATCTGGGTATTTCCAACACGCTGCGCATGTCGCTCGTCGGATGGGCGAAGACATTGTCGGGCGAAGTGGCAAGCGACGGGATCACGGTCAACTCTGTCGTTCCGGGGCGTATACACACCGGCCGAACCGACGAGCTGGACAGGCTTGCCGCCATGCGGGCGAACAAGACGCCGCAGGAGATCGCGCAGGCATCGTGCGCCGCCATCCCGATGGGGCGCTATGGCAGGCCGGAGGAATTCGCCGACGCCGTGGCCTTCATGGCGAGCGAGAGGGCGCGCTACATCACAGGTACGATATTGCGCGTCGATGGCGGCATGGTGAGGGGTATCTGATCGCGGCACCTCCCGGCGGCATGCTGCCCAGCAATGGCATCGCCCGTGACCGGCCGGGTCAGCGCGCAACGCGCCGGACAAGTCGGAGCACCGGCGTGAGATGCCGTGTTCCGCAACCGGAAAGCCGCCGCGCCGTTCGACGGCGGCATTGATCCGCCGGCACATACGACGATAAAACCCCGCCATGCATGGCTTCGGGCGTGGGCACCGAACGAGGCCGCCTTTCAATTCGTTGCCTGCTGCCGGATGGAGCGTGTCGCCGGCGCGCAAACGGCGTGAGTCTCAGGCCGGTCTTCCAATCCAGTCGTCGAACTCGTTCAGCTGGGCAAAGGTGGCCGGGCGCAGCTTGCCCCATTTCGAGGGATCCGCGACAAGGAATCGCCGCTGCGAGCGGGCGATCGCCGCCCGCTTCACGGCCACTTCATGGAAATGGAAACAGGTGACGCCTTCCTTTTCATGGACGCCGGCCGCCGAGAAAAAACCCTTGGTGATGTTGATTTCCTTCAGCATCTTCAGCGCCGTCTCCGAGCTGAAGCTGCCGCTTTCGGCGTGATACATGCCGGCCAGAAGAACAAGGTTCACTCCCTCCAGCCGCGCGATGATCTCTGCGATGTTGAGCGCCTGCGTCACCACTGTGACGTTGGCATTCTGCGGCACCCGGGCGGCGAGGTGGGGCAGGGTGGAGCCGCAGTCGATGAAGATCGTATCCTCCGGCGCTATGAGCGTGGCCGCCTGCAACGCCGCTTCCGTCTTGGCCTGGGTGTTGGTGCCCTGTGCATGGGAGAGGGAATAGCGCTCGCCATTGTCGCTGGCGAACATCAGATAGCCGCCGAGGCAGAGAATGCCGCTGTCGCTGTCGCTCAGATCGCGACGAATGGTGATCTCGGAGGTTTCGAGCTGCTTCGCCGCGTCGGCGATATGGACGATTGCGCCGGAAGAGCAGAGCTTTCGGAGCGCCTTGATGCGGGCCGTTCGTCCGGAAGGTCTTGCCACGTACAGTCTCCAGCGCCTGATGCTTCACGTTTATTGCGAACGCCTTTTTCGCGATCCTTCAGATGCGCTCCGGCGCTTTGCGCATTTCCGTCTGCGGATTCCTTTATCCTGAACCGGCCCCGCTGTCGGGGGGTGTAAAGCGGTCGGACCGTTTTTTCCCCAGGACGGAAGGGTGCAGGAGGGTTGCCAGTTATGATCAATCATGATCATATTGATGCGAATTGATCAATATGCTTCTCATATTGAGTTGGTTCAATCGGCATTCGTGGCCGGCCCGCTCGCTGCGGTCCGGTTCCAAAAGAGGAGGATTCGAGAATGAAAGCTCTGCTGACGGCAGCTTCCGTGGCCCTGTCGCTGATGGCATCGTCCGCGCTGGCGGACCAGATCGTCGACACGTCCAAGGTCAATCAGGACTTGATCACGACCAAGGATGACAAGAAGTACACCATTGCGACCGTCGTGAAGGTGGACGGTATCGCCTGGTTCGACCGCATGCGCGACGGCGTCGAGCAGTTCAAGGCCGATACCGGGCATGATGTGTGGATGGTCGGCCCGAGCCAGGCAGACGCCGCGGCTCAGGTGCAGATCATCGAAAACCTGATTGCGCAGGGCGTCGATGCCATCGCTGTCGTGCCCTTCTCGGTGGAAGCGGTCGAACCTGTGCTGAAGAAGGCCCGCGAGCGCGGCATCGTGGTGATCTCGCACGAAGCCTCGAACCTGACCAACACCGACTACGATCTGGAAGCCTTCGACAATCTCGCCTATGGCGCGAACCTGATGAAGGAGCTTGGCAAATATACGGGCGGCAAGGGCAAATACGTCACCACCGTCGGCTCGCTGACCTCCAAGAGCCAGATGGAGTGGATCGACGGCGCGGTCGCCTATCAGAAGGAGCATTTCCCGGACATGGAAATGGTCGGCGACCGGCTTGAGACCTATGACGACGCCGCCACCGACTACACCAAGCTGAAGGAGGCGATGACCGCCTATCCCGACATCACCGGCATCCTCGGCGCCCCGATGCCGACCTCGGCAGGTGCTGGCCGCCTAATCGCCGAAGGCGGGCTCAAGGACAAGGTGTTCTTCGCCGGCACCGGCCTGCCGTCGGTCGCGGGAGAATATCTCGCCAACGGTGACATCCAGTACATCCAGTTCTGGGACCCGGCCGTGGCCGGCTATGCCATGAACATCCTTGCCGTGGCGGCGCTGGAGGGCAAGGGCGACCAGATCAAGGCTGGCCTCAACCTCGGCCTCGCCGGCTATGAATCGCTGACCGCGCCGGAAGCGGACCGCCCGAACCTGCTGTACGGCGCGGGCTGGGTCGGCGTCACTGCCGAGAACATGGACCAGTACGACTTCTGACCCTATCGTGCAGGCCGGCGCCGCACTCCTGCCGGCGCCGGCCTGCACCCAGTCGTCTGAAGGCGAGGTTTCCCCTCTCAGCCTGCCGGAAAAATCATGTCCGAGTATCTGATAGAGCTGAAGAACATCAGCAAGCGCTTCGGTGGCGTGCGCGCTCTGGACGACGTGTCCATCGCCATCCGCCCGGGCGAGATTCATTGTCTGGCCGGGGAGAACGGCTCGGGCAAGTCCACCATCATCAAGGTGATGTCGGGCATCTACACGCCGGAGGAAGGCGAAATCCTGATCGACGGCAACTCCGTCGGCCGGCTCGATCCCATCCAGGCCGTGCACAGGGGCGTGCAGGTCATCTATCAGGACTTTTCCCTGTTCGGGAACCTGACGGTGGCCGAGAACCTTGCCCTCAACACCTATCTGCTGGAGGGTCGCAAGCGTATGGACTGGCCTCGCGCCCGCAGCATGGCGCGCGAGGTTCTGGCCCGTCTCGATGTGGAAATCGACATCGATGCCGATGTCGAGAGCCTGCCCGCATCGGGAAAGCAGATCGTCGCCATCGCCCGCGCGATCCTTGCCGAGGCGCGGCTGATCATCATGGACGAGCCGACGACGGCGCTCACCCGCCATGAGGTGGACGCGCTGTTCGCCATCGTCCGCGACCTGAAGGCGCAAGGCATCGCCATCCTGTTCGTCAGCCACAAGATGCGCGAAATGCTGGAGATTTCCGAGAGGCTGACCGTTTTCCGCAATGGCAGGAAGGTTGCCGAAGGCGCAATGCGCGACTTCGACGAGCCCGCCATCACCCGCGCCATGACCGGGCTGGAACTCGATGAGGAGCCTTATGCGCCCGAAATCGATCCGGCTGCGGCCCCGGCGCTGGAAGTCGGAGACCTGCGTGTTGCGGGCATCGTCCATGGCGTGAGCCTCGAATTGCGGCCCGGCGAGATCGTCGGTATCTCCGGCCTGATCGGCTCCGGCCGTACCGAACTGGCGCGCGCGCTGTTCGGCATGGAAAAGGCGGTTGCGAGGACATTTCGCGTCGCCGGCAGGGACGTCTTCCCGCGTTCGGTTCAGGAGGCGATCGCTCTCGGCATCGCCTATGTGCCGGAAGACAGGCTGAGCGAGGGCCTGTTCCTGACGCAAAGCATCGAGCGCAACATGGTGGTCAGCATACTGGAACGGCTGCGCAGCGGGCTGTTCCTCGACCGCAAGGCGATGCGCGACAAGACCGGGCAGATGTTCCGCGACATGCAGATCGCGGCCCCCTCGCCAGATACGGCGGTGGGCAATCTTTCAGGTGGCAATGCGCAGCGCGTGATGCTGGGCCGCTGGCTGCTGACCGGCGCGAAGATTCTCATTCTCAACGGGCCGACGGTGGGCGTCGATGTCGGCTCGAAAGCCAAGATCCATCGCATCATCCGCGACCTCGCCGAAAAGGAAGGACTGGCCGTCCTGATGATTTCGGACGATGTGCCGGAACTGACCGGCAACTGCAACCGCATCCACGTCATGCACGAGGGGCGCTTCGTGGCGGAGTTCCGGGGCGCTGACATGACCGAGGACAACATCAACGACAGCCTGAAGGCGCTGAGGTGAGGCGGCACATGAGGAGCCTGCAATCGACTGAAGCCGTGATCGCCGCCGTTCTCGTGGTGGTCATGCTGCTGATCGGCCTGATCAACCCCGCCTTCTGGGGCGTCGACAACCTGTTCAGCCTTGCAAGGGCCAATGTGGTCATCGGCATCATGGCGCTGGGCGTGCTGCTGATCATGATCTCGGGCGGCATCGACGTTTCGTTTCCGGCCATCTCGGCCGCCGCGCTCTACATCACGGTGCGCACCATGGTGGCGCTGGACTATGACGGCGTGGTGCTGCCCTTCATCGCGGCCTCGGTCATCGGCGTGCTGCTCGGCACCTTCAACGCCTTCATCATCGAGCGCTTCAGGATGATCCCGCTGATCGTGACGCTCGGCACGGCCTCGATCGTGCGCGGGCTGGTGCTCGGCCTGCTCGGCACCTCCATCGTCAACATCAACAAGATGCCGAAGGAACTGATCGCCTTCGGCAAGCAGGACCTCGTCTCCGTAACGGCGCAGAACGGGGCGACAGTCGGCCTCACCGCCATGGTGCTGGTCTATATAGGAGTGGCGGTGGTCATGCACATCGTGCTGCGCCACACCATGATGGGCCGCTCGGTCTACGCCTATGGCGGCGATCCGGAATCGGCGCGCCGTGCCGGTGTGAACACGCGCCGCACCATCTATTTCGTCTATTGCACCGCGGGCCTGCTGGCGGGTTTTGCCGGGCTGCTTCATGCCTCGATGATCTGGCAGGCCAATCCCCGCGACTTCATCGGGCTGGAACTCGACGTGATCGCGGCCGTGGTGCTCGGCGGAGCGTCGATCTTCGGCGGGCGCGGATCGGTGCTGGGCACGATGATAGGTGTGTTCACGCTCGTCATGATCAAGAATTCGCTCATCCTGATGAAGGTCGACACCACATGGCAACGGGTCGTCGTCGGCGTCATCATCATCGCCGCCACCGCGATCACCGCCTGGCGCGACCGCAAGAAACTGGTTTGAGCGGGGAGGCAAAGAACATGGCAGTCGAAGCCGAACGCAAACCCCTCATCCGCCGCCTGCTCGGCGAGGACGCGGCGATCGTACAGCTCGCGGCGATCACGCTGCTGATCTTCGCGGTGATGGCGGGGCTCAACCCCGACAAGTTCCTGCGCTACTACAATTTCGAGTCGATTTCCTATGTGATGCCCGAGCTGGGAATCCTGTGCATCGCCATGATGGTGGCGATGCTGACGGGCGGCATCGATCTGTCGATCGTGGCGATCGCCAATCTCGCCGCCATCACCGCCGGCATCTATTTCCGCCATCCGGCGGTGGCCGAATCCATCGCCGCCGGCGGGGCAGGGGCGGTGCTGCACACGATCATGGGCGTGCTGATCGCGCTGACGGTGGGGCTGGCGGCCGGGCTTCTGAACGGCGTCCTGATCGCGCGCCTGCGCATCATCCCGATCCTGGCGACGCTGGGCACGGGGCAGGTGTTCGCTGGTCTTGCGCTGGTGCTGACCGGCGGTCCCGCCATCGCCGGCTATCCGCAGGCATGGACGTGGATCGGCACCGGCAAGCTGCTTGGCATCGCCGCTCCGTTCTGGATCCTGATCGTGGTTGCCGTGGTCGTGGCGGTGGTGCTGCGCCGCACCCATCTTGGCGTCAACCTGATGCTGATCGGCACCAATGCGCGCGCCGCCGTCTTCGCCGGCATCCGCTCCTCGCGCATGATCCTCTACAGCTACGCCATGACCGGCCTGATGGCCGCCATTGCCGGCATCCTGCTGTCGGGCCGCACCAATTCCGCCAAGGCCGATTTCGGCTCCTCCTACCTCCTGCAGGCGGTGCTGATCGCGGTGCTCGGCGGCACCAATCCGGCCGGCGGCAAGGGGCGGGTCGCGGGCGTTCTGCTGGCGCTCGTGGCGCTGATGCTGTTGTCTTCGGGCATGCAGATCATGCGCGTGTCGAACTTCATGATCGATGCAGTGTGGGGCGCGTTCCTGGTTCTGGTGATTGCAATCAACTATCTGAGGTCGCCGAAATGAGTGCTGTCGCAGGCGATACCGTCCTTCATCTCCAGCCGGACGTCTTTCCGGCCAGCGGCGAACGCCTGATCGCCGAAAGCGGGGCCTTTTCCGTCACCGCATTCCGCTACCCCTCGTCGGTGGAAGGGCTGCGCATCGCTAATGCGCGCGGGCATGTCGTGGTGCTGCCCTTCCTCGGCCAGATGATCTGGGACGCGGTTTTCGACGGGCGGCGCCTGACCATGGGCAATGTGTTTCCCTATCCGCGCAACGGCGCCTCGATTCTGGAAACCTACGGCGCCTTCGCCTATCACGCCGGCGTCCTGCGCAACGGCACGCCCGGCCCGCAGGACACCCATCCCCTGCACGGTGAAATGCCGGTGACGCGCATGGACAGCGCGCATCTGCGCTTCGGCCATGACGCCGGAGGCGGCTTTGTCGAGGTGGGCGGCCATGCGGAATATGTGATGGGCTTCGGCCCGCATTACGTGGCCCGCCCCCGCGTGCGGCTCCACGCCGACAGCGGGCTGATCGACGTCGAGATGGTGGTCGAGAACCTCTCCGCGCACGAGATGGAGCTGATGTACATGCTCCATGCAAATTTCGATTTCGTGGCCGGGGCGCAGATTCACCAGCCGGCCGGCTATTCATCGCAGAGCACGGTGGTGCGCAAGACGATCCCCGGCCATGTCACGCCCTCGCGTGCGTTTCTTGAATTGCTGGAGGACCTCGGCCGCAATCCCGCCCGCATGCGCAGGCTCGACGAGCCGGAGCTCTACAGCCCCGAGCAGGTGTTCTACATTCGCGGGCTGGGGCGCGATGCCGAGGGCCGCACCCGGCTGGTGATGGAACTGCCGGGCCGCGACGCCTTCTCCGTCTCCTACAGGCCGCAGGACCTGCCGCACTGCGTGCGCTGGATCCTCAATGACGGCGATGCGCAGGTGGCGGCGTTCGCGCTGCCTTCCACCTGCGAGCCCGAAGGCTACACCGCCGAAAAGGCCAAGGGCCATGTGCGCCTGCTCGCCCCGGGCGAGGTGGCGCGATTCCCCGTGAAGCTCGGCTATCTGAGCGCCGCGGAAGCTCCTGACGCAATTTCCGAAATCAACGACATGAACGAGGGTTGAACCATGGCGTCATCGACCGAAACGGGCAGCGGACTGGCCAATAGAACGGGGCGCATCGTCGTCGTCGGCTCGAACATGGTGGATCTGATCACCTATGTCACCGTCATGCCCGCGCCCGGCGAGACGGTCGAGGCACCGGAGTTCGAGATCGGCTGCGGCGGCAAGGGCGCCAATCAGGCGATCGCGGCTGCCCGGCTTGGCTCGCGGGTCGGCATGGTCACCAAGGTGGGCGACGATCTTTTCGGCGACAACACGCTGCGCAATTTTGCCGAAAACGGCATCGACACCACCCATGTGAAGAAGGTGGCGGGCAAATCGTCGGGCGTCGCCCCGATCTTCGTCGAGCCGTCCGGTGAAAACTCCATCCTCATCGTCAAGGGCGCGAATGCGGAGCTTTCACCCGCCGATGTCGATGCAGCCGCCGACATGCTGCGCAAGGCCGACCTGATCCTGATGCAGCTCGAGATCCCGCTGGAAACGGTGCGCCATACGCTGCGCCGCGCGGCGGAATGGGGCGTGCGCACCATTCTCAACCCCGCGCCGGCCTCGGCCGATCTCGATGTCTCCGACCTGCGCAGCCTCAGCTTCCTCGTTCCCAACGAAAGCGAGCTTGCCCTTCTTTCCGGCCTGCCGACCGGCACGGAGGAGGAAATCGCAACGGCGGCGCGCAGCCTGATCGCGCAGGGCGTCGGGACTGTCATCGTCACGCTCGGCGCGCGTGGCGCGCGCCTCGTCACCGCCGATGCCGTCACCACCATAGAGGCGGTGAAGGTCAAGCCGGTCGACACCACCGGGGCGGGCGACGCCTTTATCGGCTCCTTCGCCCATTTCCTCGCGGCCACCGGCGATGTCGAAACCGCGCTGAACCGGGCGGCCCGCTACGCCGCTCAATCCGTGGGCCGCCGCGGCACCCAGAAATCCTATGCATCCGCCGAGGAATTCGAGACCTTCTGTGAGGCGCTTTCCGCCTCCGCTTCATGAGAGCCCATCCATGTCACAAACCCATGAACGCAATCCCGGCTGCGCGCTCCGGCGCGAATGGTTCGAGGATGTGCAGATAAACCGGACGGCGGCCGAGCGCCGCGCCGCCGCCATCACGTCCGGACGCACGGTGAAGAAGAATTATCAGGCCGCCTGGCTGCTGCGCGCCGTGCAGTGCATCGACCTGACCACGCTGGCGGGCGACGATACGCCCGGCCGCGTGCGCCGCCTGTGCGCCAAGGCAAGGCAGCCCGTCCGCCCCGACCTTATGCAGGCGATGGGGGTGGATGCCGTCACCACCGGCGCGGTGTGCGTCTATCCGACCATGGTGCCGCATGCGGTGAGGGCGCTGGAGGGTTCCGGCATCCCGGTCGCCTCCGTCGCCACGGGCTTCCCTTCGGGGCTCACGCCGCTGCCGCAGCGGCTGGCGGAAATCCGCTATGCCGTGGAGCAGGGCGCCCGCGAGATCGACATCGTCATCACCCGCGAGCATGTGCTGCTCGGAAACTGGCAGGCGCTGCATGACGAGGTGCGCGCCATGCGCGAGACCTGCGGCGAGGCGCACATGAAGGCCATTCTGGCCACCGGCGAGCTGGGCACGCTGACCAATGTGTACCGTGCCTCCATGGTGGCGATGCAGGCCGGCGCCGATTTCATCAAGACCTCGACCGGCAAGGAGACGGAGAACGCCACGCTGCCCGTCTCGCTCACCATGCTGCGCGCCCTGCGCGACTATGGCGAGCTGACCGGCTTCCGCATCGGCTTCAAGCCGGCCGGTGGCCTGCGCACGGCAAAGGACGCGCTGGCCTGGCTGGCGCTGATGAAGGAGGAGCTGGGCGGCCCGTGGCTGAAGCCAGACCTGTTCCGCATTGGCGCATCCTCCATGCTCGCCGACATCGAGCGCCAGCTCGAACATCACGTCACCGGCCGCTACGCCAGCGCCGATCACCACGCACTGAGCTGAGGTCCGGCAGATGAACATCAGGGACATCATGGAAACCATGGAATACGGACCCGCCCCGGAGGCCGCGACGGACGTGCTGGCGTGGCTCGAGGGCCATGGCCGCGTCTTCGGCCATTTTATCGACGGCGGCTTCACCGGCGCGGACGCTGCCGGCATCAGGGTCGAGAATCCGGCGAACGGCGAAATGATCGCCCGCATTCCGGCGGCCGGGGAGGCGGAAATCAACGCCGCCGTCGCCGCCGCGGCGAAAGCCTTTCCCCGCTGGTCGAAGCTTCCGGGCTTCGAGCGCAGCCGCTATCTCTACGCCATCGCCCGCCATTTGCAGCAGCGTGAGCGGTTTTTCGCCGTGCTGGAAAGCCTCGACAACGGCAAGCCGATCCGCGAGACGCGCAATGCCGACATTCCGCTGGCGATCCGGCACTTCTACCACCATGCCGGCTGGGCGGCCGCGGCCGGGACCGAGTTCGCCGGGCTGGAGCCGCTCGGCGTCTGCGGCCAGATCATTCCGTGGAACTTCCCGCTGCTGATGCTGGCATGGAAGATCGCGCCCGCGCTGGCCGCCGGCAACACGGTGGTGCTCAAGCCCGCCGACCTGACGCCGCTGACGGCGATCGCCTTCGCCGAGCTGCTGGTCGAGGTCGGCCTGCCGAAGGGGGTCGTCAACATCGTCCATGGCGGGGCCGCGACCGGAGCGCTGATCGTGCGCCATCCCGACATCGCCAAGATCGCCTTCACCGGCTCGACGGCCGTGGGCCGCGAGATCCGCCGCGCGACGGCAGGGTCCGGCAAGAAGCTGTCGCTGGAGCTTGGCGGCAAGTCGCCCTTCATCGTCTGCGCCGACGCCGATCTCGATGCCGCCGTCGAAGGCGTGGTCGAGGGCGTGTGGTTCAACCAGGGCGAGGTCTGCTGCGCCGGCTCGCGCCTTCTGGTGCAGGAGGGCGTCGCCGAGCGGTTCCTTACCAAATTGCGCGCCCGCATGGAGCGTGTGCGGGTCGGCGATCCGCTCGACAAGTCGACGGACATGGGCGCCATCGTGTCGGCTGGCCAGAAGGCCCGCATCGAAGGTCTGCTGAAGGGAGCCCTTGCCGAGGGCTATACGCTGGAGCAGTCGTCCTGCCCGCTGCCGCCCAAGGGCCATTACATCGCGCCGGGCTTCTTTGCCGACGCCGAACCTTCCGCAACGGTTTCGCAGGTCGAGATTTTCGGGCCGATCGCGGTCACCACCACCTTCCGCACCGTGGACGAGGCCGTGGAGCTCGCCAACAACACGGCCTACGGGCTTTCGGCCTCGATCTGGTCCGAGAACATCAATGCGGCCACCGAGCTGGCGGCGCGGGTCAAGGCCGGCGTGGTGTGGATCAACGCCACCAACATGTTCGACGCCAACGCGCCCTTCGGCGGCATGAAGGAAAGCGGCTATGGCCGCGAGGGCGCGCGCGAGGGCATGGCACTTTATCTGCAACGGGCGAAGGCCGGCCGCCCTGCGCCGCTCAAGCCCGTCGCGGCAGACTTTTCCGCCCTGCCCGAAACCGATGGTGCGGCCGCCGCGCTCATCGACCGCACCATGAAGAACTATATCGGCGGCAAGCAGGCGCGGCCGGACGGCGGCGCAAGCTATGCCATCCGCGGCCCCAAGGGCGAGGTCCTGGGCCTTGCTCCGGTTTCCGGCCGCAAGGACATCCGCAATGCGGTCGAGGCCGCGATCAAGGCGAAGGGCTGGGCGGCCAACGCCCATGGCCGGGCGCAGGTGCTGTTCTTTCTCGGCGAAAACCTTTCGGCGCGCTCTGTGGAGCTGGCCGGTCTGGTGCAGCGGCTGACCGGCGCCTCAAAAGCGCAGGCCGAGGCGGAGGTGTGCCAGACGCTCGAGCGCTGCTTCTATTATGCCGGCCTTGCCGACAAGGACGATGGCGCGATCCACGCCACCAGGCCGCGCCATCTCACGCTGTCGCTGAAGGAGCCGGTCGGCGTGGTCGGCGTGCTGGCCCCGGACCAGTCGCCGCTGCTGGCGCTGATGTCGCTCGTCCTGCCGCTGATTGCCACCGGCAACCGGGTCGTCGCCGTGCCGTCGCCCGCTCACGCGCTGGTCGCGCAGCCGCTCTACCAGATATTCGACACGTCGGACCTTCCGGGCGGAGTCGTCAATCTGGTTACGGGCGAGCGCGACGTGCTGGCCGCAACGCTGGCCGGGCACGACGCCGTCGACGGCATCTGGTATCACGGAACCACGGAGGGGGCCGCGGCGGTCGAAGCGCTTTCGGCCGGCAACCTGAAGCAGGTGTGGACCAATGACGGCCTGTCGCTCGACTGGTCTCAGGACATGGTTGCACGCGGCCGCGACTGGATGGACCGGGCCACGCAGGTCAAGACGATCTGGGTGCCCTATGGGGCCTGATGCGGGCGGAGCCTGACCCGGCCGGGGCCGGTCGACAAGGATGGAGCGGATGACGCCATGCATTTCATAGGTGTGGATGTCGGAACCGCCAGCGCGCGCGCCGGCGTGTTCGACCAAAGCGGCGCGCTGCTCGGGTCGGCCAGTCGTCCGATCCGGATGTGGCGCGAGAGGCCCGATCATGTCGAGCAATCGAGCGACGACATCTGGTCGGCGGTCGCCGCCAGCGTGCGCGCGGCGTGCGCACAGGCCGGCATCGCGCCGGAACAGGTGGCGGGCATCGGCTTCGACGCCACCTGCTCGCTGGTCGTGCTCGACCGGCAGGCTTGTCCGCTCGCCGTCAACGCGGAAGGCGAAAACGCGCGCAACGTCATCGTCTGGATGGACCACCGCGCTACGCCGCAGGCAAAGCGCATCAACGCCACCGGCGCTCGGGTTCTCGACTATGTCGGGGGGCCGGATATCGCCGGAAATGCAGACGCCGAAGCTGTTGTGGCTGGCCGAGGAACTGCCCGCGACCTTCGCCGGGGCCGGCCATTTCATGGACCTGACCGACTTCCTGACATGGCGCGCGACCGGCAGCCTGTGGCGATCCACCTGCACGGTGACCTGCAAGTGGACCTATCTCGCCCATGAGGAGCGCTGGGACGATGCCTTTTTTCGCGAGATCGGGCTGGGTGCGCTGGCGGATGAGGGCTTCATCCGCATCGGCGACCGCATAAGCCCGCCTGGCGCCGCCATTCCCGAAGGGCTGAGCGCGGCCGCCGCGCGCGCTCTCGGCCTTGCGCCCGGCACGCCGGTCGCCATGGGCCTGATCGACGCCCATGCTGGCGCACTGGGAACGATCGGCGCGGACGGGGTTCCGGGCAAGCTCGAACAGCGGCTCGCCTATGTGTTCGGCACATCGGCCTGCACGCTCAACGTGTCCGCCGCGCCGATGTTCGTGCCCGGCGTCTGGGGTCCCTATTATTCCGCGCTGGTGCCTGGCCTGTGGCTGTCGGAAGGCGGCCAGTCGGCGGCGGGCGCAGCCATCGACCATGTGGTGCGCCGGCATGCCTTTGCCGCCGCCGCTGCCGCGAAGGCCGAAGCGGCCGGCAAGAGCCTGACGGGATGGCTGGAGGGAAGGGCGGTCGAACTTCTCGAAACCATGCCGCTGGCACGGCTTCTCGGCGAGGTGCATGTGGTGGGCGATTTCCTCGGCAATCGCGCGCCTTTCGCCGATCCCGATATGCGAGGCATCATCGCCGGGCTCGATATGGCCGAGGACGAAACGAGCCTGATCCGCCTTTATGCGGCGGCGGTGATCTCGGTCGGCTACGGACTGAGGCAGATCGTCGACACCCTGCGCCGGCAGGGCGCCGATCCTGAAACGGTGGTCGTCAGCGGCGGGGCCGGGCGCAGCGCTCTGGTGCGGCAGTTTCTGGCCGATGCCTGCGGCTTGCCGGTCAGCACATGCGCTTCGCCCGAGCCGGTGCTGCTCGGCGCCGCGATGACCGCCGCCGTGGCGGCGGGTGCGGTGCCGGACCTGCAAACGGCAATGCGCACACTTTCGGGCCTTGGCGAAACGACCCTGCCTGCGCCGGAATGCCGGACCCTGCATGAGCGGCGCTACAGGGCGTTCGTCGCCTTGCAGGAAGCCGGCCGCTCCCTGCGCGCTTGCGAGGAGGAAATGCCGTGAGGCTGATGTAGCGCGCCCACGTCAGGCGGCCTTGGCTGCCCGCGACCTCGACAATGCGGGCTGTCGAGGTCGCGAAGCAGTGCGAGGAAGCCGGCCAGCGCCTTTGGCGGGCCCGGTTCGCTCATGGCTTCGCACCTTTGCTCGAATGGAAGATTTTGCTTTCGGTTCAGGCCGGCAAAATAAGGGTCTGGACGCCTGTTACCAGGCAGCGTCAAGCGCCTTCATTACAAGCCGTTCTTTATGAATCTTGCCTGTCGGCCCGCGCGGCAGTTCCGCCACCAGATGGACCTCCCGCGAGTATTTGTAGGGCGCGAGCTGTTCCTGCAAATGCGCGATGACCTGCTCCGGCGCCACGTCGAACGACGGCGACCTCACCACGAAGGCAACCACCTCCTCACCCAGCCTGTTGAAAAATGCCGCAGCCGGCGGCTGCATGGCAGATATGCAAAATCGCAACTCACTGAAAAACAGGCAAACCTTGCGAAAATCAGGCGGATTTCCGCGGTTTTGGCCCCGCTGATCGATCCGATAGATCGCGTCTATCAATTTTCGGGAATCAATCGATTTTACGTGCTGCGCTGCGACATCTATATCGACCACGAACCGTTCTGAAAGGAGTGCGCAGTGGCCACCATAAATTCGAAGATCAAGCCCTTCATGGCGCAGGCTTACCGCCAGGGTAAGTTCATTTCCGTCACCGATGAGGACGTGCTGGGCAAGTGGGCGGTGTTCTTCTTCTACCCCGCAGACTTCACCTTCGTGTGCCCGACCGAGCTCGGCGATGTCGCCGATCACTATGATGAGCTTCAGAAGATGGGCGTGGAGGTCTATTCGGTTTCGACCGACACCCATTTCACGCACAAGGCGTGGCATGATTCCTCCGACACCATCGGCAAGATCAACTACACGATGATCGGCGACCCCAGTGGTGTCGTGACCAACAATTTCGGCGTGATGCGTGAGGGTCAGGGCCTTGCCGACCGCGCCACCTTCATCGTCGATCCGGATGGCGTCATCCAGGCGATGGAAATCACCGCCGAGGGCATCGGCCGCGACGCGTCCGACCTCGTTCGCAAGATCAAGGCCGCGCAGTATGTGCGCGCGCATCCCGGTGAAGTCTGCCCTGCCAAGTGGCAGGAAGGCGAAGCCACGCTGGCGCCTTCGCTCGACCTCGTCGGCAAGATCTGACGCTTCGGAACGACGTGTAACCGGACCGCCGCCAGCCTGTGGCGGCCCGGCCGCAGATGCAGGAAAAGCCCGCACGCTTTCCCGCCACTTCGCAGAGGAATCAGCCATGCTCGACGCCAATCTGAAGACCCAGCTCAAGGGCTATCTGGAACGTCTGGTGCGTCCGGTCGAAATCGTCGCCTATGCCGGCGACGACGCAAAATCGCGCGAGTTGCTGCAACTCCTCGACCAGATCCGCGAGCAGTCGGACAAGATCACGGTGAAGCGTGGCGAAACGTCGGGCGCGCGCGTGCCGTCCTTCGCGCTGACCTCGCCGGGCGAGGACATCCACCTGACCTTCGCCGGCATCCCGCTCGGCCATGAATTCACCTCGCTGGTGCTGGCCCTGTTGCAGGTCGGCGGTTATCCACCAAAGGTGGAGAAGGAGCTGAGCGACCAGATCCGGGCGCTGAAGGGCGGTTTCCGCTTCGAAACCTATTTCTCCCTCTCTTGCCAGAACTGCCCCGATGTGGTGCAGGCGCTCAACCTCATGGCCGTGCTCAATCCCGGCATCGAGCATGTCGCCATCGACGGCGCCCTGTTCCAGGCGGAAGTCTCCGAGCGGCAGGTGATGTCGGTTCCCACCATTTTCCTCAACGGCGAGCCTTTCGGTGCCGGGCGCATGGGCGTGGAGGAAATCCTGGCGAAGGTCGACACCGGCGCGGCGGATCGTGCCGTCGAGGCGATCAACGCGCAGGCCCCCTTCGATGTGCTCATCGTCGGCGGCGGCCCCGCGGGCGCGGCGGCAGCCGTCTATGCCGCGCGCAAGGGCATTCGCACCGGCGTCGTCGCCGAGCGTTTCGGCGGGCAGGTGCTGGACACCATGTCGATCGAGAACCTTATCTCCGTGCCGCATACGGAAGGGCCGAAGCTGGCGCGCGCGCTCGAAACCCATGTGCGCGAATACGATGCCGACATCGTCAACGGCCAGCAGGCGACGAAGCTTGAGCAGGTCGCCGACGGCTTCAGGGTGACGCTCGCTTCCGGCGCGGCGCTGACAGGTACCTCGGTGGTGCTGTCCACCGGCGCACGCTGGCGCAAGATGGGCATTCCGGGCGAGGAACAGTACGTCAACAAGGGCGTGGCGTTCTGCCCGCACTGCGATGGCCCGCTGTTCAAGGGCAAGCGCATCGCGGTCATCGGCGGCGGCAACTCCGGCGTGGAAGCGGCGATCGATCTTGCCGGAATCGTCGGCCATGTCACGCTGTTCGAGTTCGACAAGGTGCTGCGCGCCGACGAGGTGTTGCAGCGCAAGCTGAAGAGCCTTCCCAACGTGACCATCGTCACCTCCGCCCGCACCACTGAAGTCAAGGGCGACGGCAAGCGCGTCACCGGCCTTGCCTATGAGGACCGAACCAGCGGTGAGATACGGGATCTGGCGCTCGAGGGCATCTTCGTGCAGATCGGCCTGGTGCCCAACACGGAATGGCTTAAGGGCACGCTCTCGCTCAACGCGCGCGGCGAGATCGTCGTCGACGGGCATGGCGCGACATCGATGCCCGGCGTGTTCGCCGCCGGCGACTGCACGACCGCGCCCTACAAGCAGATCGTCATCGCCATGGGCGAGGGGGCAAGGGCATCGCTCGCCGCCTTCGACTATCTCATCCGTCTTCCCGCCGGGGAGCGGGCCGCCTGAGGCAGGATATGCGATGAACCTGCGCGAGCTGGAATATCTCGTTGCGCTGGCCGACCAGCGCAACTTCCATCGTGCGGCACAAGTCTGCCATGCCAGCCAGCCGACGCTGTCGGCACAGATCCGCAAGCTGGAGCGGGAGCTTGGCGTCAGGCTGTTCGAGCGTTCGCCGCGCGGCCTGATCCTGACACAGGCCGGCGAAGCGACGGTCAGGCGCGCGCGCACCATTCTCGACGAAGTGGCGCAATTGCGCGACGAAGCCGCCAGGCATTCCGCCAGCGGCACGCGCCGCCTGCATCTCGGGGTCTTCCCGACTCTTGGGCCTTATCTTCTGCCGCATGTCGTGCCCCGCTTCATGCGCAGCTTTCCTTCCACGGAAATCCTGTTGACCGAAGAAAAGACCAGCATTCTTCTGCGGCGGCTGATCGATGGCCAGATCGATGCGGTGCTGCTTGCGATGCCCGTCGACGACCCGCACCTGACGGGGCGGAAACTGTTCAGCGAACCCTTGCATCTGGCCGTGCCTTGCGGGCATGAGCTGGCCGGACGGACGCAGGCGCCTGCCGATGCGCTTTCGAGCCAGCACCTGATGCTGCTGGAAGAAGGCCATTGCCTGCGGGACCAGGCGCTGACCCTGTGCCGCCGATACGGCGCGCGAGAATATGACGATTTTCGCGGTACGAGCCTCGAGACGCTGCGCCAGATGGTGATCGCCGGCATGGGCATCACGCTGCTGCCGCAACTTGCCTGCGTCGGTCCCGTCGCTTCGGGCGGCATGGCCTTGCTGCCTCTGGAGTCGGGTGACTTCCGGCGCGACATCGGCCTGTTCTGGCGCAAGACAAGCGGCGCGACCGATCTGATGGAGAGCCTGTCGGAACTGATCGCCACGGTTGCCGCAGATCTGATGGCATCGGCAGGGCAGGGCCGCCTGTCCGCATGAGCCCGATGGTCCGGCTGCATGTTCCGGAAGTCGCTATGCTGGCCGGACCAGACGCACGGTCCGGACCGTTCCTCCGTTTTTTCGGCTCTTAAGGTTGCCTTAAGCCTGGCCGCCCACGGGATTTGCGTCAGGCACTGCGGGCCCGGACAGCAGTCGGGGGGGGGGCTGCTTCGAAACATACGTGAACAGGGAGGAGCCGTTCGCTGCGAGCGGGGTGCATCTGCGCCCGGCTGCTTTGTTGTTTTTCAATTAAGGTATTGAAATTAAATAGAAAAATGGAATCTACCTTGACCTGGATCAACGCCGCGCGCGGGTGAAACACCATCATGGCCTTGTCGCATAAGACGAGGAAACCATGAGAGTCTTGAAACTTGCTCTTCTTGCCGGATTGTCGGCTCTGGCGATCGGATGGGGAGTGGCTGCCTCCACACCTTACTGGTTCGCGCCGAAGCAGGATCGCAAGGTTGACATCGCCGATCCCGAATTGATCGCGCGTGGGGAATATCTCGCCCGGGCGGGCGACTGCGTGGCGTGCCACACCGCACCCGGCGGGGCGCCTTACGCGGGAGGTCTCGGCTTGCAGACGCCGCTCGGTACCATCTACGCCACCAACATCACGCCGGACCCCGAAACCGGTATCGGCAGCTATGACTATGGCGATTTCGAGCGCGCGGTGCGCAAGGGGCTGCGGCCGGACGGCGTGCACCTTTATCCGGCCATGCCCTTCGCCTCCTACAAGGTGGTTTCGGATGCCGATACCGAGGCCATGTATGCCTATTTCATGAGCGCGGTGAAGCCGGTCGCCAAGCAGAACCAGCCCACCACGATTCCATGGCCGGCCTCGCTGCGCTGGCCGCTGGCATGGTGGCAGTTGCTGTTCGCCCAGCCGCGCGATTTCGAGGCGCCACAGAGCGATGATCCGCTGGTGGCGCGCGGCGCCTACCTGGTCGAAGGACTGGCGCACTGCGGTGCCTGCCACACCCCGCGCGGCCTTGCCTATGAGGAAAAGGCGCTGAAGGAGGATGGTTCGGGCAGATTCCTGTCCGGCTCGGTTCTGGAAGGCTGGTATGCCAAGAATCTGCGCAACGAGGACACGGGCCTCGTGACCTGGACCGAGGAGGAACTGGTGACGTTCCTGAGGACCGGGCGCAACAAGCGCACCGCCGCCTTCGGCTCCATGTCCGACGTGGTCGAGCACTCGCTGCAATATCTCGGGGATGACGATCTGACCGCCATCGCGCGCTACCTCAAATCGCTGCCGCCACGGCCGGGCCGCGAGCAATGGAGACCGAAGGAGGACGTCACCACGGCAGCCCTGCGGGGCGGCGATTTCTCGGCTCCGGGCGCCATGACCTATATCGAGCACTGCACCGCCTGCCACAGGCTGGACGGCAAAGGTGCGCCGGAGGTCTATCCGGCGCTTGCCGGCAACTCCATGGTGTTCGCCGACGATCCGAGTTCGCTCATTCAGGTGACGCTGGCGGGCGGGCGCATGCCTTCGACGCCCGGACACAGCATGGCTTTCACCATGCCGGGCTTCGCGCATCTGTCCAACGCCGATCTGGCCGAACTGATGACTTTCATCCGCAACGGCTGGGGCAATCATGCCAGCGCCGTGACCGAGGCCGACATCGCCCGCATGCGCAAGGAAATCGCCCACAAGCCCGTTCACTACGCACCGGAGGCTGCGCAATGAGAAAGTCTTTCCTGATTGCCGGTGTTGCCCTGATCGCCATGGCCGGCAGCGCGGCGGGATGGGTTGCGACCCGCGCGGTTCCGGATGCGCCGCCTGCGGCGAGCTTCGCGGTTCTCGACGCCGAAAAGAATGAGGTCGGGCGCTATGTGGTGCCTGCCGACAAGGACATTTTCGCGCAGCCGAACGCCGACGAGATCATCTACGGCAAGAGGCTGCTGGCGGATACGGCGCGCCTCCTGCCAGATAATGTAGGCGCTGCGATGAACTGCAACTCCTGCCACCTGCTCGACGGCAAGATCGATGCCGCCAACGGCTACATCAACACGGTCAATTTCTATCCCCGCGTCATGCCGCGCGCGGGCAAGGAGGTCGATCTGGAGACACGCATCAACGGCTGCTTCCAGCGCTCCATGAACGGCAGGCCGCTCGACCGCGAAGGCCGGGAAATGAAGGCCATGATCGCCTATATGGAGTGGCTCCGGCAGGGCGTGGCGAAGGAACATCGTGTCGATATCGTCAATGCCGGGCCGGTCGACGAAAGCCTGATCCCCGATCCCGACAACGGCAAGGCCATCTATGCGCAGAAATGTGCGGCCTGCCATGGCGTCAACGGCGAGGGCATGCGCGACCAGTTTGGCGACATCATCTTCCCGCCGCTGTGGGGCGATGAAAGCTTCAACATCGGCGCAGGTCTCGCCCGCACATACAAGGCCGCGCAGTTCGTGAAATGGGCCATGCCGCCGGCCATGCACCTTGACGGGCAACTGGGGCAGGGCGGCGTGCTGACCGATCAGGAAGCGGTCGACGTGTCGGAATACTTCACCCACATGCCGCGCCCCGATTTTGCACCGAAGGTGAACGACTGGCCGAACGGCAACAAGCCGAAGGATGCACGCTACTGAGAAAGGACGCTTTTGGATGCCTGAGGGAATGGCGTCGGTTCGCCTGATCAGGCGTCTTCGCACATGCGCATCCTGCGCCCGGCGCGCCAGCTGTAGATGAAGACGCAGGTGCCGACGAAACCGATCAGGATGGTGGCCAGCGCGTTGACGTCCGGGCTGACGCCGAGCCTGACCTTGGAGAAGATAACCATCGGCAGGGTGCTCGATCCCGGGCCGGAAACGAAGCTGGAGATAACCAGATCGTCGAAGGAGAGGGTGAAGGCGAGCAGCCAGCCGGAAATCAGCGCCGGGGCGAGCATTGGCAGGGTGACGTCGATGAAGGCGCGCCAGGGCCTTGCGCCAAGGTCCTGCGCGGCCTCTTCCAGGACGCCGTCCATCTGCGCCAGCCGCGACTGTACGACGATCGCGACGTAGGCCATGCAGAAGGTGGCATGCGAAATGACGATGGTGGTGATGGAACGCCCCTGCGGCCAGCCGATGAAATCCTCCATCGCCACGAACAGCAGCAGCAGCGACAGGCCGGTAATCACCTCCGGCATCACCAGCGGGGCGGCCACCATGCCGGCCATCAGCACGCGCCCGCGGAAGGGCCCGAAGCGGGTCAATACATAGCCTGCCAGCGTCCCCAATATCACGGCGAGCGTAGCGCTGAAGCCCGCGACCCTGATGCTCAGCCACGCGGCATTGAGCAACTGGTCGTTGGAAAACAGCTCGCCATACCATTTGAACGAGAAGCCGCCCCAGACAGAGACCAGCCGTGAGCCGTTGAAGCTCAGCACCATCATGATGAAGATGGGGATGTAGAGATACATCAGGCCGGCAAGGGCCATGAAAGTGACGAAGCGGCCGGTTCTCAGCATCTCATGCCTCATCCCTGGTGGCGGTCTCGCGGGCGCGGACCAGCATCACCGGTGCGACGAGAACGATCAGCATGACGATCGCCACCGCCGAGGCCATCGGCCAGTCGCGATTGGCGAAGAACTCGTCCCACAGCACGCGGCCGATCATCAGCGTGTCCGGCGCGCCGAGCAGCGCGGGGATGACAAACTCGCCAACGGCAGGAACGAACACCAGCAGACAGCCGGCGATGATGCCGGGCACCGCCAGCGGCAGCGTCACCGTGAAGAAGGAAACGGCGGGACGCGCGCCAAGATCGGCCGAGGCTTCGAGCAGGGCAGGGTCGAGCTTTTCCAGCGCCGCATAGAGTGGCAGGACCATGAACGGCAGGTAGGAGTAGACGATGCCCAGATAGACGGCGAGGTCGGTATGCAGCAGTACCAGGGGCTGGTTTATGATGCCGGCATTCATCAGAAACGTGTTGAGCAGACCGTTGCTCTGCAGAATGCCGATCCAGGCATAGACGCGCAGGAGCATGGAGGTCCAGAACGGCAGCATGACCATGGCCAGCCAGAAAAAGCGTGCATGCGCAGGGCGGCTGACGATGAACAGCGCGATCGGGAAGCCAATGAGCAGGCAGAAGATGGTGGAGATCGCCGCGATCTTCAGCGAGTTCAGGTAGGCCGACAGGTAGAGCCCGTCCTCCAGCAGGAGCTGGTACTTGCTGAAGGTGAGCTGGATCGTAAGGGTGGTTTCATCCAGCCACTCGACCAGCGCCGTATAGGGCGGAATGGCCATATCGGCCTCGGCCAGCGAAATCTTCAGCACGAAGGCGAAAGGCAGGATGAAGAACAGCAGAAGCCAGCCATAGGGCAGGGCAATCACGCTGTTGCGGCCGAGACGCCACGATTTGCGCCGCCGGGCCGGGGAAGGCGAGGCATTCAGGCGTTGTTGCGCGCTCATGCAGGCAGCACCACGGCGCTGGCCGGACCCCAGCTGCAAAATACCCGGTTGCCGGCCTCGAATGCCTCGCCTTCGTGGCGGTCGAGATTTGGCAGCGTGACATGGATCAGCCGACCGGTGTCGAGCCGCACCTGATAGACCGAGAGATTGCCGAGATAGGCGATCTCGTCGATGACGCCCGGCGCAACGTTTTCCTCCCCGTCCGGCTTGTCGCGGATGAGATTGATCTTTTCCGGCCGCAGCGCCAGATGCATGGTCTGCCCAAGCGTGCCGCTGACCCCGTGGCTGACATGGAACACGCCGCCGGTTTCGGCACAGCGCAGCCGCGCATGTCCGGGCTCGTCCTCGATCAGGACCGCCTCGAACAGGTTCACCGCGCCGATGAACCGGGCAACAAAGCGATTGACCGGAAATTCGTAGAGATCGCGCGGGCCGCCGACCTGCACCAGCCGCCCGTCCTGCATCACGCCCATGCGGGAGGCGAGCGTCATGGCCTCGTCCTGATCGTGGGTGACGACGATGAAGGTGGTGCCGAGTTGCGACTGGATTTTCATCAGCTCGAACTGGGTTTCCTCGCGCAGTTTCTTGTCGAGGGCGCCGAGCGGTTCGTCGAGAAGCAGCAGCTTCGGCTGCTTGACCAGCGCGCGGGCCAGCGCAACGCGCTGGCGCTGGCCGCCTGAAAGCTGGTGGGGCTTGCGCTGTGCGTAGTCGCCCATCTTGACTATGTCGAGCATGTCGGCCACGCGCTTGCGGATTTCGGCGCGGGCGACACCGCCCCGGCGCAGGCCGTAGGCAACATTGTCGGAAACGCTCATGTGCGGGAACAGCGCATAAGACTGGAACATCATGTTCACCGGCCGCTCATAGGCCGGAACGCCGGTCATGTCCTGGCCGTCGATAAGGATGCGGCCTTCGCTCGGCTGTTCGAACCCGGCCAGCATGCGCAGAAGCGTGCTCTTGCCAGATCCCGATCCGCCCAGCAGGCAGAACAGCTCCGAACGCTGGATGTCGAGGTCTATGCGGTTGACCGCAACCGTCGCGCCGAAGCGTTTGGTGATGACCTCGATGCGGACGAAAGGTTCAGCCGCGGATCCGCCGGGTCCTGCGCCGGCGGATCGGTGTTCCATAGCAGTACTCATCGGTCCCCGCGATTGTCGGCCGTCACTTGCCGGTCTTGATCTCGGTCCAGGCGCGCGTCAGCAGCCGGTCGAATTTCAGCGAGTGCGCCTTCATCGCATAGAGCTTGTCGCGCAGTTCCATGGGCGGATAGGCTCCCGGATCGTTGCGCACCTCGTCGGAGATCATCGGATCGGCCTTGAGGCTGGCGTTCGGGAAATTGATGGTGTTGGAAAGGCTCGCCAGAACTTCCGGCCGGGAAATGTAGTTGATGAAGGCGTAGGCGTTCTCCGGATTCGGCGCGTCCTTCGGAATGGCCATGACGTCGAAGAACAGGATGCCGCCTTCCTTCGGGACAATGATCGCAAGGTCGACGCCGTTGTTGGCCGACTGCGCGCGCTCGCGCGCATTCACCATGTCGCCCGCATAGCCGAGCGTGATGCAGATCGAGCCGTTGGCCAGATCGTTGATGAACTGGGAGGAGTGGAAATAGCGCACATGCGGGCGCACGCCCCTGAGCAGCTCGACTGCCTTTTCCAGATCCTTCGGATCCTCGCTGTTGGGATCGATGCCGAGATAGACATAGGCGGTCGCCATGATCTCGGAAGGGGAATCGAGCAGCGTCAGCCCGCAATCGGCCAGTTTGGCGGCGTTCTCCGGCTTGAAGAAGATGTCGAGCGAATCGATCTGGTCCGTACCCAGCCGCTCCCTGATCATCGCCTTGTTGTAGCCGATGCCTATCGCCCCCCACAGATACGGAACCGAATAGGCGTTGCCGGGGTCGTTCATGGCAAGCTGCTTCATCAGCACCGGATCGAGATCGTCGAAATTCTCCAGCTTGCTGCGGTCGAGTTCGAGATAGACGCCGGCCTTGACCTGACGTTCCAGGAACTGGGCGCTGGGCACCACGACATCGTAGTTCGATCGGCCGGCGAGCAGCTTGGCTTCCAGGACTTCGTTGGAATCGAAGACGTCGTAATTGACCTTGATGCCGGTTTCCTTCTCGAAATCGGCAACCGTGGTTTCCCCGATATAATCGGACCAGTTGTAGACGTTGAGGGATTTCTGGTCGTTGGCGACAGAAGGCGAAAGCATCGCCACGGTGGCCAGCGCTGCAAGCGCGCAACGTTTCAGAAGTCGCATGTTTCCTCCCGGTTTGCCTCCCGGATCCCTGCGCCAATTGCCTGACGTGTACCGGGCTGCTGCTCCTCTTGCGCCTGAGTCCATGCGCCTCCATTCGCATGAATCCAAACCCTTCAATGTAGAAACCATACAGGGAGGGAAGGGGGCGTCAAGCCGGTTTTTTCCAGATGTAGAGATCAGGAGCGCTTCACAAAGCGGACACGGATTGCCTTTAACTATCCATATCTAGGTGTTTGATCCGATATTCATATGTTTTTCAGTATGATCGTCACCATCTGAAAAGCGTTCGAATTCATGACAGGCTGGCAGGACCACTCTCATGCCGGTCTTGACTTGAAATATCTACGCTGTAGAAATTTCTGTAAACGATAGCGCTTTCGAGCGCGCTCGCTGGCGGTGGCAGGGGATGGGCGTCCCATCTTTCGGCAGCGGGTAGCCGCGTGGTGATGGCGCACTGCAAAATGAAGATCGGAACCTGTCCATGGATGCGATGATGTTTTCAGGCCCGGCCGTGAACTCCGCGGGAGACGCCGGCGGTGCCTGCGCCTCGTTCTTCGCCGCGGTCTGCGACCTCAACGGGATCTTCCGTGGCAAGAGGGTGCCCGTTTCGAAGCTGGAGGCCGTGAGCGCGCAGGGGATCCGCATGCCCCTGTCTTCGATCGGCGTGGACATATGGGGCGTCGACACCGCCGGCACGAGGCTGACCATGGAGCGCGGCGATCTCGACGGCATCTGCCTGCCTACCGGTCGCCAACCCGTATCGCTGGGCTGGGCGGGTGGCGATATACCGCTGGTGCCGCTGTCCATGTGGAAGGAGGATGGCAGCCCCTATTTCGCGGACGCCCGCCATCTGCTGGCCGACGTGCTGGCGCGCTATTCGGCACGCGGCCTGCGCCCGGTGGCGGCGACGGAACTGGAATTCTACCTGCTCGAGCCGGAGGGTGCCCCGGCTCCCGCTTCCTTCGGTCCCGGCTCTGTCCGCGGGGAGTTCGATCACATCTATTCGCTGGAGGAACTCGCCGCCGCCGGCGCCTTTCTCGATGACGTCTATCGCGTCGCCGGGGCTTGCGGCATCCAGGTGGAGGCGGCGATCGCCGAGGGGTCGCCGCGCCAGTTCGAGTTCAACCTTCTGCACGAGGCCGATGCGATCAAAATCTGCGACGATACGGTGTTCCTGAAGCAGATCGTCAGGAACGTCGCCCGTCGCCACGGCCATGTCGCAAGCTTCATGGCCAAGCCGCACCGCGACTGGGCGGGCTCCGGCATGCATGTGCATTTTTCTGTCATCGATGAGGCAGGCGCGAATATCTTCGACGATGGCACCGGAACGGGCGCGGACGTCATGCGCCACGCGGTCGGCGGCCTGCTTGCCACCATGGGCGACATGACGCTCGCCTTCGCCCCCCATCTCAATTCCTATCGCCGCCTGTGCCCCGGCGGGCTGGCACCCACCAATGTGGCATGGGGCTACGAGAACCGCACTGCGGCGGTGCGCATTCCGGCCGGCGCGCATGCTGCGCGGCGCATCGAGCACCGGGTCGCTGGCTCCGACGCAAACCCCTATATCGTTCTCGCCGCCATTCTGGCCGGTGCCCTGCATGGCATGGACAGCCGGGCCGAGCCTCCCCCGCCCATTGCCGGCAATGGGCATCACGAGGATTGCGAGGCGATCGCACGCGACTGGCGGCAGGCGCTGGAACGCTTTTCAGCTTCAGACGACGTGAAGGCGCTGCTCAATCCCGAATTCGTCGATGCTTTCTGCGCCTGCAAGCAGCAGGAGCAGGACGGGTTCGGCAGGAATATCAGCGGGTTCGAGCTTGCCACCTACAGGCTTTCGGTCTGACCCGCCTGGCAATCCCGAAGCAGCTTCCAACTTTACGGAGCCGGATTATGGCCGAACCCTATTGCAAGTCCTATTATGCGGCCACCGCCAATACGACCGCGCCGTTTCCGAGGCTGGAAGGCAGTATCGACGTCGATGTCGCGATCATCGGCGGCGGCTTCACCGGCATAGCCACGGCGGTTGAGCTTGCCGAACGCGGCGTGCGGGTGGCCGTTCTGGAAGCCAACCGCATCGGCTGGGGCGCGTCGGGGCGCAATGGTGGCCAGATCACCGGCTCGCTTTCCGGCGACAAGGCGATGGAAAAGCAGTTCCGCCGCAATCTGGGCAGCGAGGCCGCCGAATTCGTCTGGAACCTGCGCTGGCGCGGGCAGGACATCATCAGGCGGCGTGTCGGGAAATACGGCATAAGGTGCGATCTCAAGCACGGCCACATGCAGGCGGCCTATCGGCCCTCCCACATCACGGAGCTTGAGGACATGTACCGCGCAGCCTGCGCCCACGGCATGGGCGACGAGGTGGAGATGGTGTATGGCGCGGACCTGCACCGGTATGTCGGCACCGGCATATATCACGCCGGTCTGGTCAACCGCCGCAACATGCATGTCCATTCGCTCAACCTTTGCCTTGGCGAAGCCGATGCGGCGCGTTCGCTGGGCGCCGGGATATTCATCGATACGCCCGTGGAAAAGATCATCTATGGCGACAGGCCGGAACTCGTCACGGCCAGGGGTCGCGTGCGTGCCGACAAGGTGATGATCGCCGGCAATGGCTACCATCATTTCGCGCCGGGCAAGCTGTCGGGCATGATCTTTCCCGCGACGCTGGGCATCGTCGCCACCGAACCCTTGCCGGAAGAGCTGGCAAAAAGCGTGCTGCCGCAGGATTTCGCCGTCTACGACACGCGCTTCGTGCTCGACTATTACCGCCTGACCGCCGACCGGCGCCTGCTGTTCGGATCGGGCACGAATTACAAGGGGACCGCAAGCAGCGATATCGGCGCGCCGATGCTGCCCGCGATCCGCAAGACCTTCCCGCAGCTTGCCGATGTGAAGATCGAGTTTGCCTGGGAAGGACAGGACGGCATTACCATCAACCGCATTCCGCAGCTCGGCAATGTCACGCCCAACGTGTTCTACGCGCAAGGCTATTCGGGCCATGGCATCGCCACGTCGCATGTCATCGGCGAGATCATGGCGGCTGCGATCACTGGCAATGCGCGTGATTTCGACATTTTTGCCAGCGCCTGGCACTGGCGGCTTCCGGTGGGGCGTTACCTCGGCAACCGGGCTCTGGCGCTCGGCATGTGGTATTTCCAGAAGATGGAAGCGTTGCGCTGACGATCAGGCCGGATTGGCCCCGGACGGGAGATGCTGTGCGGCCTGTGCGACGATGCCGTCGAGCAGCATCTCGATGGAAAGCGCGAAAACGGAGTTTGGCGCCAGATCCTGGTAAAGCGGCATCGCGCCTTTCAGGAGCGGATGCGAATGGTCGGGCAGTTGCGCCAGCTCTTCCAGATCCTGCTTGCTGGCGGGGCCGATGAGCCCTCCAACCTCGCCCATGGCAAGGCCGGTGATGCAGGCATACCAGCCGAGGCAGAGCGAGGGGATATCACGTGCCGGAATGCCGGCCTCGCGCAGAGCGCCGTGCACCATTTCCATGTGGTCGTAATCGGCCGGTCCCGTGTAGACGAAATGCTGCATCAGCCAGAAGCTTTTCGGAAAGCGCAGCGCCACCGAGCGGTACTGGTCGGCAAGATGGCGCATGCGTCCGCGCCAGGGCAGGCTGGAAGGCGCGATGCGAAGCTGCGATTCCAGCCGGCCGGCCATGGCCCGGTAAAGCCCTTCCTTCGACTTGAGATGGTACAGGATCGACATGGGGTCGCAGCCCACCCGCGCACCGAGCTTGCGCAGCGTGAAGCCGGCTTCGCCGCCTTCCTCCATCAGGTCCAGCGCCGCCTCGACGATCGCATCCCTTGAAAGACCGCGCGGTCCCGGGCTGGTTCTGGGTCTGGCAGGGGTCATCGGGTTCATTCACGAAAAGCCGTTGGTGCCGCCGCCGGACTCTGGATTGAAACCGGAATCTAGAACGCCTGCGGACATCTGTCGATGCCGCAGGCGCCCGCTTTCAACAGCGGATGAAAATCACCCCATTCTTTCGGAGGCGTAGGAGCCCGGCGAGGCCGGGAAGACGACGGTCTTGTCGCCGTTGAGGAACACGCGCCCGTGGATATGGGCATGGATGGCGTGCGCCAGCACCGAAGCCTCCACATCGCGGCCGAGCGCGACATAGTCCTCCGGCGACTGCGCATGGGTGATGCGCACGATGTCCTGTTCGATGATCGGGCCTTCGTCGAGATCGGCGGTGACATAGTGCGAAGTCGCGCCGATCAGTTTCACGCCCCGCTCATAAGCCTGCTTGTAGGGGTTGGCTCCCTTGAAGCTCGGCAGGAAGGAGTGGTGGATGTTGATGATGCGTCCCGACATCTCGCGGCACATGTCATCGGACAGCACCTGCATGTAGCGCGCCAGAACGATGAGTTCCGCCCCGGTCTCGCGCACGATGCGCATCTGTGCGGCCTCGGCCTCCGCCTTGTTGTCCCTGGTCACGCGAATGCAGTGGAAGGGAATGTCGTGGTTCGCGACCGTCTTCTGATAATCCATATGGTTGGAGATCACCGCCACGATATCGATGGGCAGGGCGCCGATGCGCCAGCGATAGAGCAGGTCGTTCAGGCAATGGCCGAAGCGGGACACCATGAGGATGACCTTGCGCTTGGCGCTCTCGTCGAAGAACTCGGCATCCATGTCGAACCGGCCGGCGACGGGGCCGAAGCCAGACTGAAGCTCCTCAAGGGTGCGGCCCTCCTCGCTGCGGAAGCTGACGCGCATGAAGAAGCGGCCGGTATGGCTGTCGTCGAACTGCGCGCTGTCGGTGATGTTGCATCCGTTCCCGGCCAGGAAGGCGGAGATGGCGGCAACGATCCCACGGGTCGAGGCACAGGTAACGCGCAGGCAGAACTTGGTCATGGGTCTTTGTCTTGCAAGGTAGTGTGGGGTTTCCCACAGCGGTTACGGAAAGCCGGCAGGCCGGAATTCGCCCACGGCGATATCATGCGCCGGCCCCCTTGGCCAGAAGCTTGTAAACGCGGCGCCTGCACGCGCACCGATCCGGCGCTATCGGTTTCCGGAAGGAAGCGCGGCCATGAAGTCGCGCAAGAGCGAAACCAGAGCCGCTGGTTGCTCGACGCAGGGAATGTGCCCTGCTCCTTCGATGATCTCGAAGCGGGAGCCGGGAATGAGATCGGCAAGGCTGCGCACCAGCGCCGGCGGCGTCGAGCCGTCCCGATCGCCGGCCACGCACAGGGTGGGAACGGCGATGGAGGCGGCCGCCGCGGTGTAATCGGCCTCGCGCAATGCCACGCAGGTGGCGGCATAGCCAGCGACGCTCTGACGAGACAGCATGTTGCGACAGCCCGCAAGCTCGCTGGCGCGGCGTTCGTGGAAGGCCGGCGTGAACCATGCTTTCATGACCGCGTCGGCAATGGCGCCGATGCCGTTCTTTTCGATCGTTGCGATGCGCGCGTTCCAGCTTTCCCGCGTGCCGATCCGGTGCGCCGTGTCGCACAACACCATGCCGCTTACCATCTCGGGCCGGCGGGCGTAAAAACCCTGCGCCACCAGTCCGCCGACGGAGAGCCCGCACAGCACCACATCCACGATGCCGAGATGATCGATCAGGCCGGAAAGGTCATCCACGTGGTCCTCGATCGAACAGGGCGTGGCGCCAAGATCGGAGAGGCCATGCCCGCGCTTGTCGTAGACGAGCGTGGAGACGTCATCGCCCAGAGCTTCGGTCACCGCGTTCCAGATGCGGAAATCCGTGCCCAGCGAGTTGATGAAAACCAGATGCCTCGCGCCCGCTGTGGGCCGATGATCAAAATGCAGCGTGACGCCGCCAATATCCGCAAATTTCACCTCAAAATCCCCACCCCTTACTGGCCTTTGCGTAGGCGACATCGGCGAGCCTGAAGCTCAGCCTCCCGCCTTTTCGTATTTCGCCACCGTCTGCTCGATGGCGCCGAAGATCGAGTGACCGGCGCTGTCCTGCATCTCGATACGCACACGGTCGCCGAACCTGAGGAACGGCGTGGCCGCGACGCCCTTTTCGATGGTTTCCACCATGCGGATTTCCGCGATGCAGGAATACCCCGCACCTCCCTCCGCCACCGGCTTGCCGGGACCGCCGTCCAGCCTGTTCGACACAGTGCCCGATCCGATGATTGAGCCGGCAGCCAGCGGGCGCGTGCGGGCCGCATGGGCGATGAGCTGGCCGAAATCGAAAGTCATGTCGATGCCTGCGTTCGCCCGCCCGAATGGCTGGCCGTTCAGCGAAACCAGAAGCGGCAGATGCAATTTCCCACCATCCCACGCTTCGCCCAGTTCGTCCGGGGTGACGGCGACCGGCGAAAATGCCGTGGAAGGCTTCGACTGGAAAAAGCCGAAGCCCTTTGCCAGCTCGGCGGGAATGAGGCCGCGCAGCGACACGTCATTGGCCAGCATGACGAGGCGGATCGCCTCTTGCGCCTCCGCCACCGAAGCGCCCATCGGCACATCGTCGACGATCACCGCGATCTCGCCCTCGAAGTCGATTCCCCACGCCTCGTCGGCCATGGCGATCGGGTCGCGCGGCGCCAGAAAGCTGTCGGAACCGCCCTGATAGATCAGGGGGTCGGTCCAGAAGCTGCCCGGCATTTCCGCGCCCCGCGCCTTTCGCACCAGTTCGACATGGTTCACATAGGCGGAGCCGTCCGCCCACTGATAGGCGCGCGGCAATGGCGATGCGGCTTCGTGCTCATGGAAGCGCATGGTGGGCTGAGCCCCGGTCTCAATGCCCTCGGCGACGCCGGCAAGCCGTGGTCCGACATGCTTCCAGTCGTCCAGCGCAGCCTGAAGCGTACGCGCGATGTGGCCCACTTCCGAGCAACGTGTCAGGTCTTTCGACACGACGACCAGACGGCCATCGCGGGTGGAATCCTTCAGTGTCGCCAGCTTCATGCCCGTCCTCTCTCCCTTGCGTGACGCCCGACGCACTGCCGAACCTGCACTCCGGCCCATGCTATTGCCGGGACCGACCGGCTTCAACCGTGCATGGAAAGTCTTTTTGACCCGACCGGCAGCCGCTCAGCCGATCGGCAGCGGAGCGGCCTGCTTGAGCGTGTTGAGCACGATGGCGGTTTTTACATGCTGCACGGAATCGTGCGGCAACAGCACTTCGTTGACGAAGCGCGACAGATCGGAAAGCCCGCGCACGACCACCTTCAGATGGTAATCCATCTCTCCGGTCAGCGAATAGGCTTCGAGAACTTCGGGCAGGTCGTTGACCAGCCGGGCGAAGCGCTGGGCGTTGTCGCGGTTGTGGGTGGCGAGCGTGACCGAGATAACCACCAGCAGCTCAAGGCCCAGCCGCTCGCGGTCGAGCATGGCCTGATAACCCCTGATAAAGCCCTCCGCCTCCAGCCGCGCCCGTCTCCGCGAGCATTGCGAGGCCGACAGGGCGATCCTCTCCGACAGTTCGTTGTTGGTGAGCCGGCCGTCCCGTTGCAACTCGCGAAGCAGCCTCAGGTCGAACCGGTCAAGCATCTCGTTCACTGCACGTTTCCCCATGTTCATGCACGATCCACGCATCATTCCAACGAAACAGGCTCATATTGCAAGAACATTGCATGGGCGCGGGCGCATTATATGCAAACTCGATTTAATGGGAGGAATTCACGATGGGTCCGTTTCCGTATGATGCGCCGCCGGCTGAAATAACCGCCGAGAACCCCGCCGGCACCGATGGTTTCGAATTCGTCGAGTTCGCGCATCCCGAACCGCAGAAGCTGGAAGACCTGTTCTCCCGCATGGGCTATGTCCCGGTCGCCCGCCACAGGACCAGAAACATCACGGTCTGGCGGCAGGGCGACATCAACTACGTGGTGAATGCAGAACCCGGCTCGCACGCGATGCGCTTCGTCGACGAACACGGCCCCTGTGCTGCGTCCATGGCATGGCGGGTGGTCGATGCGCGGCATGCTTTCGAGCATGCCGTATCGAAAGGCGCGACGCCTTACGAAGGCGACGACAAGGCGCTGGATGCCCCGGCTATCTTGGGCATTGGCGGCTCACTGCTTTATTTCGTCGACAGATATGGCGAGAAGGGCTCGGCCTACGATACGGAGTTCGAATGGCTGGGCGAGCGGAATCCGAAACCGCAGGGTGTCGGATTCTACTATCTCGATCACCTCACCCACAATGTCTATCGCGGCAATATGGACAAGTGGTGGGACTTCTACCGCGAACTGTTCGGTTTCAGGCAGATTCACTTCTTCGACATTGACGGGCGCATTACCGGGCTGGTCTCCCGGGCGATCACGTCGCCCTGCGGCAAGATCAGAATCCCGCTCAACGAGTCCAAGGACGAGACAAGCCAGATCGCGGAATATCTGCGCAAGTACAAGGGCGAAGGCATACAGCACATCGCCGTCGGCACGGACGACATCTATGACGCCACCGACAGCCTGGCCGCCAAAGGGCTGAAATTCATGCCCGGCCCGCCGGATACCTATTACGAAATGTCGCACGGGCGCGTGAACGGTCATGACGAGCCGGTCGACCGGATGAAGAAGCACGGCATCCTGATCGACGGCGAAGGCGTGGTGAACGGCGGAACGACCCGCATCCTGCTGCAGATATTCTCGAAGACCGTCATCGGCCCGATCTTCTTCGAATTCATACAGCGCAAGGGCGACGAAGGGTTTGGCGAGGGCAATTTCCGCGCCCTGTTCGAATCGATCGAGGAAGACCAGATCCGGCGCGGCGTTATCCGCGTGGCCTGAAAGCATAAAGCCGGGAGAGCATGACAAATGCCGTCCCGGCCTCATGCAGGCCGGCGATGATCCGGGGCCGGGCGAGAGCTCGCGCCTCTTCAGGTCAGAAACTGCCTCTGACACCGACGCCGAACATGCTCGGCGGGGTTATGGCTGCCTCGAGACCGCCAATGCCCCGGTTGGTCTGCATATATGTCGGCGCGCGTTCGTCGAAGATGTTCCTGACGTATCCATAGACCTGGAAAGCATCGGTGAACTGGTAGCTTACGCGCGCGTCGGCCACCGTATAGGAGCCGACAGCCAGGGCGGGCGTGTTGGCGACATCGGAATAGTAGCCGTCCGTGTGGCGGACCTGACCGGAAATGGTCAGCTTCTCCGTCGCATCCCAGCTTGCTCCCAGGCTCAGCATGTAACCGGGTGACTTTGTGAACTCGTTGCCTTCGTACGAGGTTCTGGTATTGATAGATATCTCGTCGATCCTGGTGCGCAGGATGCCTGCGCTCGCCTTGATGGTGAGGTTGTCGAGAACAAGATAATCCGCGCCGATCTCCACGCCGTAGGAATGCGCCTTGTCAGCATTAATCGTGTAGGATGAGTATACAGGTTCCGGAAGGCTCGTATCTACCTCCGCAGAGACGTTGTACTGCGCATTCTTGAAGTCCATGTAGAAGAGGTTGCCGCTCAGCGTTAGCCTGTTATCGAGCAAGCTGGCGCGCGTGAACAGTTCATAGTTCCAGATGGTCTCATCCTTGAAGTCGCGCCAGGTGGGTACGGCGGGCGCCACGGCGGAGAAATCCAGCGATACGCCGCCCGGATTGTAGCCGCGGCTGACCAGAGCGCCGACATTCCACTCCGGGGTGACGGCATAGGTCAGGGAAAGCTTGGGCAGCAGCGCCGAGAATGTCTTGTCGAAATCCACCGGTTGTGCCGCGAAGGTGGAAACGCCGGCACGCTGGATGCGGTCGTGCTGATAGCGCAGGCCACCTGTCAGCGTCCACTGGTCCGCCATTTTCCATGTCAGTTCGCTGAAGAGACCAAGATTGTCCTTGGTGTCGTCGAAAGTCGATGTGCCGCGAAGGTCGAGGGTCTCGTCCGTGCTCACATGCGCGTAGTAGAGGCCGGCGACGCCGCTGATCACGTCGCCCTGCTCGCCGAAGGTGACGCGGGCCTCATTGGAGAAGTTCGTCTGTTCGACGTCGGCCGCTCCGATGCCTGCGGCGGGCATTTTACGGTGTACGGATGAGTCCGAATACTGCGTCTGATTGAAGATCTTGTAGCCGTTGCCGAAATCGTAGCTGACGTCGAGAATGCCGGTATGCGTGTCCTGCTTCCAGGTCGGCATGGTCGTCGCAAGGCTGTTGAGTTCATCGAACGGCACATAGGCCGATTCCTGCGTCGGCCTGTTCGTCCTGTTGAGCGAATAGGTGAGCTTCGCCTCGAACCCGGGAAATTCGGACGGCTGCCAGAGCAGTTTGCCCCGCGCATTCAGCGCCTTGAAATCGAGGTCGGTTCCCGTGTCGCTATAGGCAGGATTTATGTAGTCGATGAATGTATCGCGTCCCGAATAGTCCACGGCGATGCGGCCGGCGAGCTCGTTCCCGACCAGCGGGCCGGAGAGCATGAAGGACGCGCGCTTCTGGTCGTAGTTGCCGATCTCGGCCTGATAGGCGCCTTCGCGGGTGAAGGTCGGGTCCCTGGTGTTGACGATGATCGCGCCGGCGATGGCATTTGCGCCCTGCGACGTGGTCTGGGGTCCGCGGAACACCTCGATCGAATCCACGTCCCAGACCGACGTCGCGCCGAAGTAGGATTCGTTGTAGTTCAGATAGTGTCCGTCGACATTGACGGTGGCGCGCGGCACCGTGCCCGCGAAGAAGGCGCCCGCGCCGGTGTTGGGCCCCTGCCCGTCCAGACCGCGGATCACCGGAATGCCGACCGTCTCGGTATAGGTCACGTTCGGCACGTCCGAAACGACCTCGGTGACGGTTGCGTTGCGGGTCTTTTCCTTCTCGATTTCCTTTCCCGTCCTGATGGCGACGGAGGAAGCGGTGTCCTTCAGCTCTCGCGAGACCTTTTCACCTGTGACGGTGATGACGTCGAGCATGATGGCGTTGCCCGCAGACGACGCTTCCTGTGCGCGCGCCGGCCCCGCAGCCAGCAGGGACAAGATGGAAAGCGCACTGGCGCTGCGCAGCAACGATGCGGCAAGCTTGGTCGGCATGAGACCCCCGATCCCGGACAAAACGCTGGCTGGGGCACGAACCGTGGCTGGCGATGTGAATGATGAATTCCACAACGCATAGCGCGTTCCGCATGTCAACAAAGTGTGCGGCCTGCCCGTGGGGCGGGGACACTCGAACGTGTTACTGTTGCGGAGCGGCCACGGATCGCCAGCCACGGATTGATTGCATGGAGGAACCGGCCTAACCTTGTTTCATCCAGCCGTGTGGGAGGTCCAGCCGGTTGAAGCCGGCGGTTTTCATTTTTGAACAATGGTCGCGATGATCGTCCAGTTTGCCATTTTCAGGCTTTCCAGATCAGGCCGGGGCTCCGGTCGTGAAGCCTGAGAAATTCGTCGAAGCGGAGAATGGCAGGGCGAAGCGCTCCACCACGATACAGTCGATTTCCATCGCCGCCCGTTTCCTGGATATCCTCGCGAAATCGGAGGGGGCCATGGCGCTCGGGGAACTGGCCCGACGTGCCGGAACCGGCACTTCGACCGCTCACCGCTACATGCAAAGTCTGGTGCTGGAAGGGCTGGTTGCGCAGGACAGGACGACCGGACGCTACGATCTCGGCCCGGCGGCACTCCATATCGGCATCGGTGCGCTGCGGCGCATAGAGCCGGTCGAGGTGGCCGCACGGCTGATGAAATCGCTGGCCGCGCGCATCGCCGCAAGCTGTGGCGTCGCGATCTGGACCGAACGCGGGCCCACCATCGTGCGCTGGTATCGCAGTTCCGATTTCATGGTCAGCACCGTGTCGCTGGGCGACGTGCTGCCGCTCGACAACACCGCCACCGGGCTGGTTTTCCAGGCATTTCTGCCGGCCGAACGAATCGAGGCCGCGCGCCGCATGCAGCCGTCTTCGTTTCGGGGAAAGCCTCCGGGGGCCGATGTTCTGGAGGAGGTGCGCCGCGAGGGGGGTGCCGGTCTGAAGGAGCATCTTTTCTCGCTGCTCACCGGCAAGGCGGCGCCCGTCTTCGACGCCCAGAACGAGATCGCCTGCGTGGTGACGACGGTCTCGTTCATCGAAACGGCGCAGGTGCAGGATCATCGCGCCGCGCTTTTCGAGGCTGCACGGCAGGCTTCGCGGGAAGCGGGCTGCGCCTGAATTCCTGCGCTCAGGACATGCGCAGGTGCGCGCGCAGCGTCGTGCCTTCATATTCGGTGCGGAACAGGCCGCGCGCAGCCAGCGCAGGCACCATCTCTTCGAGGAACAGATCGAGCGATCCGGTCGAGCCGCCCGGCAGGGCGATGAACCCGTCCATGGCCCCGGCCCCGAACCATTCCACGATATCGGCAATCACGTCCCCCACCGTGCCGACCGATACCCAATGCGCGGAGCCGACCACCTCGGGCCGCGCCAGCAGTTCCTCGACGGTGGGGCTGTTGGCCTCGATGAAGCGCCGCAGCAGATCGGCATGGGTGCGGCTGCGCACCGGCGCATCCGGCACGGGCAGCATGTCGGGCGTAACCCGGCTTGCGGGGCCAAGCCGGGAGATGTCCAGGCCAAGCACCGTCCTCACCGACTCAACCCGGCGCTCATGGTTAAGATGGGTGTGGGCGCGGCGGTGCAGTTCCCACGCTTCCTCGCGCGTCGGCGCGAGGAAAAAATAGAGCCCCGGCAGCACCCGTATATCATCCGCCCTGCGGCCGAGGCGTTCCGCTCTCGCCCTCAGGTCGGACCGCAGATCGATGCCGGCCGCCATGTCGGGAGCCGAAGCGAAGGTGGCATCCGCCACCGAGGCGGCGAACTCGCGCCCGATGTCGGAAGCGCCCGCCTGAAAGATGGGCGGCGGGCCGCTTTCATGGCCGCGTACATTGAGCGGGCCTTTCACGCTGAAGAACTCGCCGGCATGGTCGATGGGGTGGGCCTGCGGCAGGCCGTCCGCTCCGGACGGCGGGTAGCTCTGCCACAGGCGTCGAACCACATCGGTAAATTCGGCCGCCTTGCGGTATCTCGCCTCAGGCGGCGGCATCGGCGCATCGCCGAAATTCTCGGCCCCTTCGATCGAGGTGACGATATTCCACCCGGCGCGCCCTTGTGACAGCCAGTGCAGCGACTGGATCTGCCGCGCGACGATGTAGGGCGGGTTGAATGTCGTGGAGTGGGTGGCGACGAGCCCGATGCGTTGCGTTTCGCGGGCGATTGCCGCAAGCAGGATGTTCGGCTCGAGGCCGGGTCCGCCCTGCCCTCCGGCCATAGCCGGATTGAACGCCAGATAATCCACCTTGAAGGCGAAATCGAGTTTTGCCTGCTCTGCCCTTTTGGCCAGATCGATATAGAAAGAGGCCGGATCGTGCGGCGACGGCAGTTCGTCGGGTTCGGCGCGACGGCCCTTCAGCCATGTCGGGGTGAGGCAAAAGCCGATATGAAGCTGCCGTGTTCCGCTCATGTGGCGGTCTCCGCCCTGTTCGTGCCGTTCATCCCATGCCGCCCTTTCGGCACGATCATCGGCGTTCCCGAAACGGGGTCGGGTATGATCATGCAGGCAAGGCCGAAGACCTGCTCCACCAGACGCTCGCTGACGATGCCGGAAGGCGCGCCCTGTGCGACGATCGCGCCTTCCCTCACCGCAACGAGATGCGATGCATAGCGGCAGGCATGGTTGAGGTCATGCAGCACCGCGACGACGGTGCGGCCCTGACGGTTGAGATCGGCCAGAAGGTCGAGCAGTTCGATCTGGTGGGCGATGTCCAGGAAGGTGGTCGGCTCGTCGAGCAGCAGGATCGGTGTTTCCTGCGCCAGAACCATGGCGATCCACACCCGCTGGCGCTGGCCGCCAGACAGTTCGTCGACGAGGCGGTCGGCCAGTTCCGTCACCCGTGTCGCCTCCATGGCCGAGGCGACCGCCGCCTCGTCCGCCTGCGACCACTGCCGCAGGAACGACTGGTGAGGGTAGCGGCCCCGCGCGACCAGATCGGCGACGGTAATGCCATCCGGCGCTATGGAGCTTTGCGGCAGCAGGCCCAGCCGCCGCGCAACCTCTCTCGCCGGCAGATCGCCTATGCTGCTGCCATCGAGCACCACCCGGCCGGAAGCCGGCTGCAAGAGGCGCGACAGGGCGCGCAGCAGGGTGGACTTGCCGCAGGCATTCGGCCCGACGATGACGGTGAAGGAACCATCCGGAATGGCGACGGTCAGATCGGTCGAGATCGTACGCTGGTCATAACGCAGCGTCACGGATTCGACGTAGAGGCGTTGCGTCATCCCGGAGCCAGTTGTTTTTTTCATTTCCTCAGCACAGCCGAATAGCGGCGCGGATTGCGGTTGTCACCACCGCAACATGCGCCGGCCTTCCAAACAGTATTGCAATGCGGAATGCAATCCGTAATGTGGAACAATCAACTCAACTTTTCAGGAGCAAGCCTGGCAAGGCGACCCGGATGCTCCCGGAAACTTCACTTTTCAGGATTTCGATCCCGGCTCCGGCCTCCCTGTCGGACACGATCAAGAAAGCGCGCCATGAACGCCACATCGAAAGATATCGTCGAAGATCCCAACGATCGCCTTGAGCAGGACGATCACATGCGCGGTATGGAGCATACCGAAATGACGGTGGGAAAGGTCGAACGGCCTTTCCCGTCCGTTACGCGGGTAACGGCGCGCATCGCACCGGCCGATCCGGCCCCGTGGCGTCTGCCCAATCTTGCCATCCGGATCGAGGTGGAGGCCCCCGAAGGGCAGCGTCCGATATCGCGCATCTATACGATACGCTCGTTCGACGAGGCGCGCGGCACGGTCGAGGTCGATTTCGTCATGCACGAGGACGAGAGCCCGGCCATGCGCTGGCTCGCTCAGGCAGGCAAGGACACGGTTGTCACGCTGACAGGACCCCGCCCGCACTACCTGCCCGCCTGGGAGGCAGGGCGGAAGGTGGCCGTGTTCGCCGACGAGACCGCAATTCCCGCCGTCTACTCCATCCTGCAGAACTGGCAGGCTGGCGTAGGGGGTGTGGTCCACATCGAAACGGCAGACCGCGCCGCATTCGAGGAACTTCCGCAGGTCGCTGGCGTCACGCTCCATCTGTGGCTGCGCGCGCCGGGCGAGGCGCCCGGCACCACCGGCAGGCTGGTCGCGGCGGCCAAAGCGCTGCCAGAGCCGGATCGCTGGACGATCTGGGCGGCCGGCGAGCGGCAGGAGACGCGCGCCATTCGCCGCCATTTCACCGAAGCCTGCGGATTGCCAAAGGAGAATGTGCGCGCGGCCGGCTACTGGAGACGCGGCGTCAGCAGTTCGGAATTGGACCGGCTGCGTCTGAGGCACTATGAGGATGTGATTTCCAGAGGCGGCGGCCTGCGCGATTTCGAGGACCTCGACGTCCAGATCTGAACAGTGCAACAGCAACGACGCCTCATGCCGAAGGACCGCCTCGTGAACGCAGACATGACCACCGCAAAGATGCTCCTCGCCGCGACGGCTTTCGCTGCCGCCCTGTCGCTTTCCGCGCCTGTCGCTCATGCGCAGGAAGACGGCTGGCCCCGCACGGTCAGGCATGAGGCGGGGGAACTGACGCTCCCCGCCCGGCCTGTCCGGATCGTGTCGACTGCTCCAAGTCTCACCGGCATCCTGCTCGCCATGGACGCTCCGCTGGTTGCGACCGCAGCTACCACGCCCAGCGTCATGACCGACGACAAGGGGTTCTTCTCGCAATGGGCCGGTGTCGCCGACGAACGCGGCGTCGAGGTGCTTTACAGGAACCTGAGCTTCGACATCGAGGCCGTGATCGGCTGGGAGCCGGACCTGCTGATCGCATCCTCCTCGGGCGCCGACACCGTGCTTCAGCACTATGGCGAGCTTGAGGCGCAGGGCATTCCGACCTTGGTCGTGAACTATTCCAACCAGAGCTGGCAGGACATGGCCATCAGGATCGGGGAAGCCGCCGGACTTGAGAAAGAGGCTCTCGCGGCCATAGAGCGCTTCGACGCCCATACTGCCGGGGTGGCCGCCTCGCTCAGGAAGGACAAGGGCACGGCAAGCATCGTCGGCTACAATATCGGCGCCAGCTACTCGATCGGCCGGCCCGAAAGTCCACAGGCGCGGCTGCTCTCCTCCCTGGGCTTCGAGGTTCAGGGGATGCCGCAGGCACAGTCTGGCGATGTGACGCGCCGCTCCGATTTCGACTTCATCTCGCGCGAAAACCTGTCGGCTGCCATTACCGGCGATACGGTTTTCCTGTTGCGCGGCACGGATGCCGATGTGGAAGCCTTTCTTGCCGATCCGGTCCTCGCCAATCTGCCGGCGGTCAGGAACAGGCGCGTCTATCCGCTGGGGCCAACCTCCTTCCGCATCGATTACTATTCGGGGCTGGAGATGGCCGATGCCGTGGCCCGGCATTTTCGCTGAAGCCGCGACATAGATGACATTTTCGCCCGCACCAGCGACACTGCGCCGGCGACGGAGCCGCAGGCTGGGGCTGCTTGCCGGCTGCGGCGTGCTGTTGCTTGCCGTGCTCGCCAGCCTTGCCATCGGCTCGCGTCCCGTTCCGCTTGCGGATGCCTTCGATGCGCTGTTGACCTTCGATCCGGGCAACGACCTGCATCTGGTCGTGCGGGAACTGCGGGTTCCGCGCACCATCGTCGCGCTGCTTGCCGGCCTTGCCTTAGGCGTTGCGGGGGCCGTGATGCAGGCAGTCACCCGAAACCCGCTGGCCGAGCCCGGCCTGCTCGGCATCAATGCGGGCGCGGCCGTCGCCGTCGCGCTGGGCGTCCTGGTATTCAACCTGACCTCGATGGCACAATATGTGTGGCTGGCCTTCCTGGGGGCCGGCCTTGCGGGAACGGCGGTCTTCATTCTGGGGCAGGCTCATGAAACGGGAACCAATCCGGTGCGTCTCGTGCTGGCCGGCGCGGGGCTCTCCGTCATGCTGGCCTCGGTCACCGGCATGATCATTCTCAACGCCCCTGTCACGGTACTCGACGATTTCCGCAACTGGGCTGCCGGTTCGGTCGAGGGGCGTGGCTACGATGTTGCCGGTGTTCTCGCGATTTCCGTGACGGCGGGGCTTGTCGCGGCCTTTTCCATCGCCGGAAACCTCAATGCGCTCGCGCTTGGCGATGATCTGGGGCAGGCCCTCGGTGTCAGCCGCCGCCGGACCTGGGTCCTTGCCTGCCTGTCGGTGATGCTTCTGGCCGGCTCGGCAACGGCGGGGGCAGGTCCTATCGGTTTCGTCGGACTGGTGGCGCCGCAGATCGCACGCGCCGTCACGGGGCCGGACTATCGCCTTATACTGCCTTGCTCGGCCCTGTTCGCCGCAATCCTGCTGCTTGGGGCCGATGTCATCGGGCGCATGATCCTGCCGCCGGCCGAGATTGCGGCGGGCATCGTGGCGGCCCTCATCGGGGGACCGGTGTTCGTCATGATCGTGCGCCGTTTCAGGCTGGCCCGCCTATGAGCGTCCCGACGTTTCCAGCCCTGCGGATCGGATCGCTGTCGCTGCGCTGGCGGCCACGGACGGTGCTGGTCTGCGCCATGCTTGCATTCGCCGCCATTGCGCTCGGCATCGTCCTGCTCGGCACCGGCACGCTGGCCTTCACGCCCGCCGAGGTTCTGGGCAGCCTGCTGGGAAATGGCGACAATGCGACAGCCGAACGCGTCATCCGGCGCGTTCGCTTGCCACGCCTTGCCACGGCGCTCTTCGTCGGTGCCTCGCTCGGCATGGCCGGGTCGATCTTCCAGTCGATCTCGCGCAACGCGCTGGGTTCGCCGGATGTGATCGGCTTCACCACCGGCGCGGCAACGGGGGCGATCGTGCAGATCATCCTGTTCAATGCCGGGCCTCTGGAAACCTCGCTGGCGGCCGTCGCCGCGGGACTGGCAACCGCTGTGATCGTGTTCCTGCTGTCGATGAAATCCGGCGCCACCGGCGGCTACCGGCTGGTTCTGGTCGGCATCGGGGTCGGCGCGATCCTGTCTGGCTTCAACACGGTGCTTCTGGTCATGGGCGATCTCGATCAGGCGATGTCGGCGCAGATCTGGCTCGCCGGATCGCTGAACACGCGGACATGGGCGCATGCCGTGCCCGCGGCGCTCGGCTTTGCCGTCATCCTGCCGGTGGCCATCCTGCACGCGCGCCGCATCGACCTGCTCGAGATGGGTGACGACGCAGCCCGCCAGCTCGGCGTCCCCATAGAGCGCACGCGTCTCGTCATGGTGCTTGCCGCTGTGGCGCTGACGGCCATCGCGACCGCCGCCGCCGGGCCGATCGCATTCGTCGCCCTGGCCGCGCCCCAGCTTGCAAGGCGGCTGACCGCCTCGTCGCAGGTGCCGCTCGTCTCCGGTGCGATCATGGGGATCGTGCTTCTGCTGGGCGCCGACCTGCTCAGCCAGCGCCTGCCGCTCAACGTCAACATGCCCATCGGCCTGACGACGGGGCTGCTTGGCGGGCTCTACCTGCTGTGGCTGCTGGGGCGCAGCCGCAAGGTCTGATACCGGCGCGGATCAGCCCAGTGCGACGCCGTGAATGGTCTGGCGGTCGAAATTCGCGCCGCACAGCAGCACCACGCTGGTCTGCCCGGCACAGCGCTCCGCCACCTTCGTGAAGCCGGCCATGGCAAGGGCCGCCGAGCCTTCGACCAGCATGTTCTCGTCCTGCGCCATGACGCGCAGCGCCGCCGCGATCTCGTCCTCGGAGCAGGCCACGACCTCGTCCACCACGGCCGTGGCCATCGGCAGGGTCAGTGTGTCGTCGTCGATGCCGCCTGCGACGGCATCGGCCAGCGTGTCGAGATGCTCGCATTCGACCACGCGCCCTGCTGCCATCGACAGCGCCAATGCCTGCGAATTGATGGCCGCCACGCCCCAGACGCGGGTACGCGGGCTGAAGGATTTGAGCACCGCGCCGATGCCGCTGATCAGGCCGCCGCCGCCCATGGCGATGAAGACGTTGTCCACGCCGGCGCATTGTTCGAGCAGCTCGATGCCGATCGTGCCCTGGCCGGCAATGACTTCTGCGTCATTATAGGGCGAGATGTAGCGCCAGCCCTTTCCGGCTGCGAGTTTTTGCGCGTGCAGTTCGGCAAGGCCGGTCTCGGCGCCGTGCAGGATCACCTCGACGCCGTAGGAGCGGATCTTTTCAAGCTTGGAAGGAACGACGGATTCGGGCAGCACCACGACCAGATCCTGACCCAGCGAGCGAGCCGCCAGCGACGCGCCGATGCCGTGATTGCCGGACGAGGCGGTAACCAGCTTCTGGCCGGGTTCGGCCGCGGTCATGACCGAGGCAGCGCCGCGGATCTTGAACGAGCCGGTAAGCTGGAAGTTCTCCGCCTTGAACAGAAGGCGGGTGCCCTCGGGGCCGCAGCTGCCGCGCGCCGGGATCAGCGGGGTGCGATAGACGTGGTCGCGGATGCGGGCGCGCGCCTGCATGGATCGCGCCGCCGAGGCGAAAACGATGTCGGTCATTTCGATGGTCCTTCAGTGTGTCCGCGGCCCGATCTGACGGAGGAATTCGCGGGTGCGGTTGTGTTGCGGATGATCGAAGAAGGCGTCGGGAGCTGCCTCCTCGAGGATCACGCCGCCATCCATGAACACGATGCGGTCGGCCACGTTGCGGGCGAAGCCCATTTCGTGGGTCACGACGATCATGGTCAGCCCTTCGCGCGAGAGGGCGGTCATCACGTCCAGCACCTCCTGCACCATTTCGGGGTCGAGCGCCGATGTCGGCTCGTCGAACAGCATCACCTTCGGCTTCATGCACAGGGCGCGCGCAATGGCCACGCGCTGCTGCTGCCCGCCCGACAATTCGCGCGGATAAGCCTTCGCCCTGGCGCCGAGCTGCATGCGCTCCAGCATGGCCATGGCCTGCGCCTCGGCCTCGGAACGCGGCGCCCTGCGCACCCGGCGCATGGCCAGCGTCAGATTGTCGAGCACGTTCATGTGCGGGAAGAGATTGAACTGCTGGAACACCATGCCGACATCGCCGCCGAGATCCAGCACGTTGGAGCAATCCGCCTTCAGCACGTGCCCGGCGATCTCGATGTCGCCGGCGCTGCGCTGTTCCAGCCCGTTGATGCAACGCACCAGCGTCGACTTGCCCGAGCCGGAAGGGCCGCACAGCACGATGCGCTCGCCCTTTTCGACATCCAGGCTGATGCCGTCCAGCACCTTGGTCGGGCCGTAATATTTGACGAGGTTGCGGACCTTGATCATGCGCTGGCCTCCGGTGCGGGGGTGCGTGTGCCGGTTATGCCGTAGCGGCGTTCGAGCAGGCGGAAAAGGAAGGTGAAGGCGAAGCCGATGGCGAGATAGAGAATGCCGGCGGTGATGAACACCTCGAACGGCGCGAAGGTGCGAGCGGTAAACGCCCGCGCCACGCCGGTGATCTCCATGATGGTGATGGCGCTGGCCAGCGACGAGGATTTCAGCACCAGGATGATCTCGTTGCCGATATTGGGCAGCAGCTCCCGGTAGACCTGCGGCAGGAGCACGTCGGTGAAGCGATGGCGGCGCGATATGCCGAGCGAGATGCAGGCTTCGGTCTGGCCCTTCGGCACGCGCTTCAGCGCGCCTGCCACCACCTCTGCCATATAGGCGGCCGAATTCAGGGCAATGGCGATGATGCCGCAATAGAGCGGCTCGCGCAGGATCGGCCACAGGATGCTGTTGCGCACCGCCGGAATCTGGCCGAGCCCGTAGTAGATGATGAACAGCTGCACCAGAAGCGGGCTGCCGCGGATGAGGAACGTGTAGGTGGCGGCCGGCCAGCGCAGCAGCGGCGAGTTCGCCTGCCGGGCAAGGCCGAGCGGAAGCGCGAGGATCTGGCCGAGGACGAAGGAGCAGATCGTTATGATCAGGGTGAGCTGCAGGCCCTGCAGGACGATCGGCGTGGCCTTGATGAAAATATCCGGCGACATCTTCTACCTGCCTCTCGCCGCGCGCCGGTCGGCGGCGCCGATGATCAGTGTCGAAACGCCGGTGATGGCGACATAGAGGGCGCCGACCGTCAGGTAGAACGTCATCGGCGAATGCGTCGCGCCGGCGGCGATCACGCCCTTGCGCATCAGCTCTTCCAGCCCGATGATGGACACCAGCGCGCTTTCCTTCAGGATCACCAGCCACTGGTTTCCAAGGCCCGGCACGGCATAGGCCAGCATCTGCGGCAGCACCACGTCACGGAAGGCGGTCATGCGGCTGAGGCCGAGGCTGGTCGCGGCTTCCCACTGGCCCTGCGGAACAGTCAGCAGCGCGCCGCGCAGGATCTCTGTCAGATAGGCGCCCGCCACCACCGACAGGGCGCAAATGCCGGCCGTCAGCGCATTGACCTCGACATAGGTGCCGAAGGCGCCGCTCAAAAGCACGGTGCCGCCGTAGAACACCAGAAAGATGATCAGAAGCTCCGGCAGGCCGCGCACCACGGTGACGTAGCCTGAGATGAACCATCTGAGCGGCCGCGGGCCAAAATTCCAGCCGAAGACCGCGACGATGGCGATCAGCAGGCCGATCACGAAGCTGCCGGCGGCGACCTGCAAGGTAACCAGAAGTCCCTGAAGAAGGTGCGGCAGATAGGTGAGGATGGCGGACATCGGCGCTCCTGCCCCGTGCCTGCGCCGCCTTTGCAGACGGCGCGGGCAGCAAGGATTACTTGGCCTTGTAGGACAGGTCGTAGCCGAACCACTTGTTGGACAGCTCGGCGATCTTGCCGTCCGCAAGCATGGAGGCGACGGCTTCGTCGACGCGCTTCTTCAGGTCGTCGCTGCCCTTGCGCATGGCGATGGCGGTGCCGTTGCCGAACTCGGCATAGTCGGCGCTCGACAGCAGCGGGCCGGTCAGGGAGAGCTGACCTTCACGCGCTTCCATGAGCTGCTCCCAGACCGACTGTTCGAGCAGTCCGGCGTCGATGCGGCCGGCATTCAGATCGTCGGCGATCTGTTCGTTGCGCTCGTAAAGGCGCGGCTCGGACTTCGGCAGGTGCGCACGCACGACCGCTTCATGGGTCGAGCCGGTCTGCACGCCGATGACCTTGCCTTCCAATGCGGCTTCGAGATCCTCGCGCTTCTCGGTCTTGGCCAGATCGCTGCCGGCGGCAACGGCGAAGCGGTAGGGCGGCTCGGCATAGGCGTTGGAGAAGTCGACCTGTTCGGCGCGCTCCTCGGTGATCGACATGCCGGAGATGACCATGTCGAACTTGCCGACCTGAAGGGCGGGGAGCAGACCGTCGAACGCCTGGTTGGCGACGTTGCATTCGGCTTCGATGCGCTTGCAGACTTCGTCGATCACGTCGCGGTCGAAGCCGATGACGTCGCCGGCCTCATTGACCGATTCCCATGGCGGGAAGTCGGCGCTGGTGCCGACACGCAGCGTGTCCGCCATCGCGGTTCCGGCCAGAAGGCAGGCGAGAAGGGAAGAAAGGGCAAGCGTCTTCATGATCTGGTTCCTGTTGAAACGTCGGTCAGTCCCGACTGTTCTGCTTCACCGTGGCCCGTTCCAGAACGGTCCGGGCCATGGCGATGTCCTGTGTGGCTACGCCGGTCAGGTCGGCGATGGTGATGTCTTCGTCCGAGCGGCGTCCCTGAAGGGTTCCTGCTAATACGCCGCCGAGTTCGATGCAATCGTCGGAGCCGATCAAACCGGCAGAGCGGGCATGCGAAAACTCGCCATGTCCGAGGCTCTGGGTCTTCATGTCGGCCACCCGGACGTCGGCACGGGCGACAAGCACGGTCTCCAGTTCCTGCTTGCCGGGGCCGTCGGCCCCCATGGCGGTGATGTGGGTGCCGGGCCGCACCCAGTCCGACCTGACCAGCGGTTCGGTCGATGGGGTGGTGGTGATTATGATGTCGGCTTCGCGGCAGGCGGCTTCGAGGTCCGGCGCAACCGAGGCGTCAAGCCCGTCCCGCTTCAGCTCGGCAACGATTGCTTCCGTCTTTTCGCCCGAACGGCCCCAGATGCGGAAGGAAAGCGGCTGGCCTGCAAGCGCGGCAAGAGCGCGGCTCTGGTAGCGCGCCTGTATGCCGCTGCCGACGATCAGCACGTCGGCTGCATCGGCGCGCGCTAGCGCCAGCGTGGCCACCGCGCCGCCAATGCCTGTGCGCAGGTCGGTCAGGTAGCCCTCGTCGTTGAGGATGGCACGCACTTCGCCGGTCTCGGCCGAAATGGCAAGGATGATGCCGGTGGAGGATGGCAGGCCCCTGGCCGGGTTATCGTAGAAGCCGGCAGCGATCTTCACCGCAAAGATCGGGTCGCCGGCGATGTGGCCGTATTTGATGTGGCAATCGCCATTGGCGGCAGGGAAAGCGATGTGGCCGACCGGGGGAACGTTGCCGCGCCCGTCAACGATGGCGACATAGGCGTCGCGGACGGCGGCGACGGTCCCTTCATCGACCGTGACGAGGTGTTCGATTTCGGCGCGCGAAAGCTGGATCATGACAGTCCCGGATGATTGAAAAAAATCGGCCCCTGCAGAGCCACGCCTCCCTTGTCGCTATTCCTAGCGAAAATTAGACACGTTTGTCCATGATAAATTTTTTAGTCCATTATTCTGACCCGGACAGGGCAAGCTCTGCCGAGCGCGCCAGAAGCATGGCTGCGGGCAGGATGATGTCGTCGTTGAAGTCGTAGAGCGGCTGGTGCAGGCCGGCATCCGGCTGGAGCGGCCCGTTGCCGATCCACGCATAGGCACCCGGCGCATGGACGAGAAAATCGCCGAAATCGTCGCCCGCCATGCTGGGGCGCGTATCGCCGGGTGCGAGCGTGAGCCCGGTCGTGCGGGCCGCCTGGCGCATGATGTCGCGTTCTGCCACCGTGTTGACCACTGGCGGGCACAGGAATTCATCGAATGTCACCTCGCTGCGGCAGCCGGCGATGGCAGCGGCAGCTGCGGCCACGCTGTCGACACGGGCGCGCAGCAGTTGCAGCGTTTCCGTGCGATAGGCGCGCAGCGTTCCGGTCAGGCGCGCTTCCTGCGGGATGATGTTCTGCGCATGGCCCGCCTGAAACGAGCCGACCGTCGCCACCGCGCTCTCATGCGGATCGACGGCGCGCGCGACAGCCTGCTGGATGCCGGTCATGAAATGGCCGCCGGCAAGGATCGGGTCGCCCGCCATATGCGGCATGGCCCCGTGCGCGCCCTCCCCCTTAAAGGTTGCGGTGAACTCGCTTGTGCCCGCCATCACCGGGCCGTCATGCACCACCACCTCCCCGGCGGGGAGGCCCGGCCAGTTGTGCAGGCCGAAAAAGCGCTGCACGGGAAAGCGGTCGAGCAGGCCCTCCGCAACCATCTCGCGCGCGCCGCCGTAGCGCTCCTCGGCGGGCTGGAAGACGAGGTGAACCGTGCCGGCGAAGTTGCGTGTGCGTGCCAGATGCATGCCGGCTGCGAGCAATATCGTCATGTGGCCGTCATGGCCGCAGGCGTGCATCTTGCCGGGCTGCTTCGAAGCATGGGGCAGTTGCGACAGTTCGGTGATTTCCAGTGCGTCCATGTCGGCGCGCAGGGCCACCGCGGGCCCCTCGCCCTGCCCTTTCACCGTGGCGACGATGCCATGGCCGCCGATGTTCGCCTCGAACGGAATGCCTTCCTCGCGCAGCCTGTCCGCCACATAGGAAGCGGTCCACGCCTCCTCGCGCGCGATCTCCGGATGCGCGTGGAGCGCGTGGCGGATGGCGACCAGTTTCTCGCGGTCTGCGGCAAGCGGATGAGGCACGACTACGGCTCCGGATATACTTTTCAGTCCAGATTGCATATGCTAGTACAACTTCCAAGTCGATGGCGTCACCTTATGCCAGCGCCGCGCACCGCGTGCCGGCCACAACACCGTTGCAGATGAGAGACATGCCGCAAACGCTTGAGCCCGCTGCCTCGTCTCCCGCCCAGCTTGCTCCCTATCACCCGGTCTGCGACGCCATTGCGCTTCTGCTGCAGCCGCATGCCGAGGTGGTGTTGCACGATCTTGGCACCGAAACGGTCGTCTACATCGCCAACAATTTTTCCCGTCGTTCGCTGGGCGAGCCATCGCTGCTGCATGAAATCGACTTCCGCCCGGACGATCATCTGATCGGCCCCTACGAGAAGGTGAACTGGGATGGAAGGCGGCTGAAATCCGTCAGCGCCGTGCTGCGCTCGCCGGAAGGACGAGCGGTCGGCGTACTGTGCATCAACATGGATGTCTCGCACATCCATGCCGCCATCGACGTGCTTTCCTCGCTGGCGAAGGTGGCCACGGATCAGGAAAAGCCCGCCGCCCTGTTCAGGGAAGACTGGCACGAGCGCATCAACGAATATGTGAACGGCTGGACGCACCGCAACGGCGTCGCCATCGCCGATCTCACCCGGAGCCAGAAGCAGCAGCTGGTGCGCGAGCTGGCGCAGGACGGGGCGTTCAGCGGCAAGCACGCCGCCGCCTACATATCGCGCGTGCTGCAAATGGGCCGCGCCACCGTGTACAACTATCTGCGGGCCGGGCGGGACTGACACGCATCACGGCAGGAGTATCGCGCGTTCCGGTCTGCGATTGTCGGGCGGGGTATCACCGGCGGCGGACTTGGACTAATGTTGCCCTTCACATATCGAAAAGGATGAGGTGAATTTCAGACCCGGCTGGCCAGATTGCCGGCCACATTGGAAGAGTAGTCCGCGCACATTCGGGAGGAGAAAGTGAGCAGAACTGCGGTCGTCCAGCATGCGCAGCGCATTCATGCCGCCATCGAATCCGACGAGGCGGCCCGGTCGGCCCTGGTTGCTTCCTGGCGCAGGTCCTCGACCCTTTACCATCTCGATCCTGCCGAAGGACAGCCGCCCAGCCGCCTGACCGATTCCGAACTTCGACAGGCGCGCCAGCGCATCGAACCGCTGATCCGCGCCTCGCAGGCCAGCCTCGACCGGCTTTACAGCGCGGTCGGCGGCATTGGCTGCTGCGTGCTTCTGGCAGACCGCGACGGCGTACCGGTCGAACGGCGCGGCGCGCCAGCCGACGACCGACTGTTCAACGACTGGGGCCTGTGGACGGGCTCGGTGTGGAGCGAGGAGGCGGAAGGCACCAATGGCATCGGCACCTGCCTGGTCGAGCAGCGGGCGCTCACCATCCACCGCGACCAGCACTTCCACACACGCAACACGCTGTTGTCCTGCACAACGGCGCCGATCTACGACCATGAGGGCAATCTCGCCGCGGCCCTCGATGTCTCGTCCTGCCGGGCCGACCTCACCGAGGGCTTCGTCAACCTGATCTCGATCGCGGTCGGCGACGCCGTGCGCAAGATCGAGGCCGAGAACTTCCGCTTGGCCTTTCCGCGCGCCCGCATCGTGCTGGCGCCGGGCGGCGAACGCGCGCCAAATGCACTGGTGGCGGTGGACAGCGACGATCTTGTGATCGGCGCCACGCGCTCTGCCCGCCAGATTCTGGGCATCACCCGCGAGGCGCTGCAAAAACCCCTTCCCGCCTCGGACCTGCTGGGCATCGGCAACGCTGCCACCAGCGATCTCGCGCAGGCGGAACGGGCGGTGCTTCAGCGCGCCGTGATGAAGGCGGGCGGCAATGTGTCCGCCGCCGCGCAGGACCTTGGCATCTCCCGCGCGACGCTGCATCGCAAGCTCGCAAGATTCGGAATCCGGCGCGTGAGGTAGTATCATGCGCCTCGTCGCGGGAAGTGTCTCATTCCCGCGACAGGTTACCCGGCCGGCGCGCCCCGGCCCGATGACAGCAGGACTGTCCTGCGCCACCTTTCATCCATGCGCTGCCTGTCGCAGCGTCGGTTTTTCGGGAGGAAAGACGATGAACAAGGTTGAAATTTCGCGCACCGCCACGGTTCCATTCGCAAAGCGCTACGACAACTACATCGGCCGCCGCTGGGCGCCGCCGAAATCCGGCAAGTATTTCGAGAATATCTCGCCCATAACCGGTCAGGCTATCGGCGAGATCGCCCGGTCGGATGCAGCCGACGTCGAGGCGGCGCTCGACGCCGCCCACAAGGCCAAGGATGCATGGGGCAGGACGGCACCCGCCGAACGTGCCTTCATCCTCAACCGCATTGCCGACCGCATGGAGGAAAACCTCGATCGTCTCGCACTCGCCGAGACATGGGACAACGGCAAGCCGATCCGCGAGACCACGGCCGCCGACGTGCCGCTCGCCATCGACCACTTCCGCTATTTCGCCGGGGTGCTGCGCGCCCAGGAAGGGTCCATCTCGCAGATCGACAACGACACCATAGCCTATCATTTCCATGAGCCGCTGGGCGTGGTGGGCCAGATCATCCCATGGAATTTCCCGTTGCTGATGGCCTGCTGGAAGCTCGCACCGGCGCTCGCCGCCGGCAACTGCGTGGTTCTGAAACCTGCCGAGCAGACGCCGGCCTCGATCATGTTCTGGGTCGACCTGATCGGCGACCTGCTGCCCGAAGGCGTGCTCAACATCGTCAACGGCTTCGGCCTCGAAGCCGGCAAGCCGCTGGCCTCCAGCCCGCGCATCGCCAAGATCGCCTTCACCGGTGAGACGACCACCGGCCGGCTGATCATGCAATACGCCTCGCAGAATCTGATCCCGGTGACGCTGGAACTGGGCGGCAAGAGCCCCAACATCTTCTTCGAGGACGTTGGCGCGGCGGATGACGACTTCCTCGACAAGGCGATCGAAGGCTTCGTGATGTTCGCGCTCAACCAGGGTGAGGTCTGCACCTGCCCGAGCCGAGCCCTGATCCACGAGAAGCTCTACGACCGTTTCATGGAGCGGGCGCTGAAGCGCGTCGGGGCGATCGTGCAGGGCAATCCGCTCGATCCCGCCACCATGATCGGCGCCCAGGCGTCGAGCGAGCAGCTTGAAAAGATCCTGTCCTATCTCGACATCGGCCGGCAGGAAGGCGCCGAGGTGCTGATCGGCGGCGAGCGCAACGTGCTCGAGGGCGAACTGGCCGGCGGCTACTATGTGAAGCCGACCGTGTTCAAGGGCCACAACAAGATGCGTGTCTTCCAGGAGGAGATCTTCGGGCCGGTCGTTTCCGTCACCACCTTCAAGGATGACGACGAGGCGCTGTCGATCGCCAACGACACGCTCTATGGTCTCGGTGCCGGAATCTGGAGCCGCGATGCCAACCGGCTCTACCGCTTCGGCCGCGCCATCCAGGCCGGTCGCGTGTGGACCAACTGCTACCATGCCTATCCGGCCCATGCGGCCTTCGGCGGTTACAAGCAGTCCGGTATCGGGCGCGAGACGCACAAGATGATGCTCGATCACTATCAGCAGACCAAGAACATGCTGGTCAGCTACAGCCCGAAGAAGCTCGGCTTCTTCTGATCGCTGCAACGCCGGAGCGCGGGAAATCCTTCCCGCGCTCCGCATCGCATCAATCCCGCCGGCAGCACATGCCGGACTGACGGTTACAGGAAGGCCGAAACCATGACCGAGCGCCTTTCCCTCGACAAGGTTTCCGCGACGCCGGAAGCTGTAGAGTTCCTGAACGAAATCATCGCCGATCATGGGCCGGTGCTGTTCCACCAGTCAGGTGGCTGTTGCGACGGCTCGTCACCCATGTGCTACAAGCGCTCCGAATTCATCGTCGGCGATCAGGACGTGCTGCTTGGCATGATCGGCGATACGCCCGTCTACATCAGCGCCTCGCAATATGAGGCTTGGAAGCACACCGATCTGATCATCGACGTGGTGCCGGGCCGGGGCGGCATGTTCTCGCTCGACAATGGCCGTGAGAAGCGTTTTCTCACCCGTTCGACCGTGTGTGCCGTGCCGGGCTGAAGGCTTCAGTATTCACATAGCGGATCGTCATGCGCCTTGCGGCGCATGACGATCCGTGCGTCGGGATTGCGCCCTCAGGCCCAGCAGGAAGCCGTGCGCTTGTGGAACATCTCGCGGAACTGTTCCGTCGATTTCGGCAAGAGCGTGCCCTTGTCCCAGTCGAGGATCACCGCATAGCGCCGGACCGCATCGAGCGCATTGATCCGGCCCTCACGGAACATGGCGGCCACCTCCTCCGGCGCGGTTTCCAGCCAGCCGGTGCGCTCGGCCCGGATGCGTTCGCGCTCCTTTTTCGTCGCTTCGGCATCGATCTCATATTCGCAGATTTCGGGATCGACCGGGGTGATGACCACCCCGTAGTCCAGTGCGGCGCGCTCCACCGAGACATAGTCATCGATGACGTCCTGAAGCACACGCTCGGGGTCGCGCTCCAGCGGATCGCCGAAGCCCCCGCCGCCTGCGGTGGGGCGGCCGAACTCGTCATCCTGCCCGATGGAGACATTGGAGAAGACCGAGCCCAGCCATTCGGGCTTGTCCGAGCCATGGCGGCGCAGTGTCAGGCCGTGCGGCATGGATGGCAGGCCGCCTTCGATGCCCCACACCACGGCGCGTTCGCGGTCGCAGATGTAGGAGATCACCGTGTTCTCGGCCTCCAGCATGACGGAGGTCTTCTGCACGCCGGTACCGCCGCGCCATTTGCCGGGGCCTGCGGAATCCGTCAGCACCTCGAAGCGCGTGGTCATCATCGGGTTGGCGCGCTCCTGGCCCTCCACCGGCTGCGCCATCAGCCCGGTGCCGAAGCAGGCGGTGGTGACGTTGCAGCCGTCGCGGCCATTGCGCCCTCCCCAGCCGCCCGGCAGCCAGTCGTAGAACATGAAGATCGGCTTTTCGGGACTGCGCGCGTCGCGGCCGCCGGTCAGCAGATATTCGAGGTTGAAGGCGCAGGCGATGGCGCGCTCGGGCAGGATCTTCGACCACATCTCGTAGATGGCGTTCATGATCTTCTCGAACGGCATCAGGAAGCCGGTCACCGCCACCGGCCATCTGGCGTCGACGATGGAGCCTTCCGGCGCCACGATGTCGAACAGGCGGTAGAAGCCGCTGTTCAGCGGCAGGTCGGGGAAGAAGGTCTTCATGCCCGCCGCCACCGCCGAGAAGGTCGAGCCGAAGGCGGAATTGTAGATCGAGCCGATGGTGGCATGAGAACCGCTGAAATCGTAGCTGACGCGGTCGCCCCTGATGGTCAGCTTCACTTTGATCGGTATCAGCCCTTCCTCGCCGGCCGGGTCCTGATCGATGAAGTCCTGCGTTTCCCACTCGCCGTCCGGCAGGGCTTCGATGCGCTGGCGCATGGCGCGCTCGACATAATCCTGCACGGCGGCCATGCCGAGCTTTATGGTGTCGACGCCATACTTGGCGACAAGGCGCAGGATTTCGCGTTCGCACACCTGCGTGGCCTGCGCCTGCGCGTGGATATCGCCGATGATCGAGGCCGGATCGCGGGTATTGGAAGCGATCAGCCGGACGACGTCCTCGCAGAAGCGGCCCTTGTCGAACAGGCGCACGGGCGTGATGCGCATGCCTTCCTTGAACATGTCGGTAGCGCTGACATCGAAGGAGCCGGGAACCGAGCCGCCGAGGTCGGACCAGTGACCGTTCGACTGTGAAAAAGCGATCACTTCGCCTTCGTGGAAGATCGGCCGGATCAGGCGCACGTCGTTGAAATGCGTGCCGCCGGCATAGGGGTCGTTGATCGCATAGACGTCGCCCGGATGCATGTCGCCGGCAAAGGCGCGGATCACTTCCTTGCAGGTGAAGTGCAGCGTGCCGACATGCACGGCGATGTCCTGGTTGCCCTGCGCCACGCAGTTGCCTTCGGCGTCATGCAGCGCGCTGGAGAAGTCGCGGTTGTAGATGACGAACGAATAGCAGGTGCGCAGGATCTGCTCCGCCATCTGGTCGACGGAAGTGATGAAGGAGTTCTTCAGCACCTCGAAGGTGACGGGATCGAGAGTTGGCCTGGTCAGCATCTTGTTTCCCTCTCAGACGCGGATGATGATGTTGAGATACTGGTCGACTTCCGCCTTCGTGCCGGGCGGCACCACCACGGTGGAGTCGAGCTGCTCGACGATGGCCGGGCCTTCGAAGCTGAAGCCCGCCGGCAGGTCGTCGCGGTCATAGACCGGCGTGTCATGCGGCTCGTCGGGTCCGAACCAGACCGGGCGGCGATGATGCGGGGCGGGTATGACGCCGGTCGGCTCATGCTTCGGCAATTCGGCCTTCGGCACGATGCCCGTCGCCTTCAGGTTGAGGCGGTAAAGGCTGACCGGCGTTTCGTCGCGGCGGAAATTATACTCGCGCTTGTGCTCGCGGTGGAACGCCTCGACCAGATCGGCGATGCTGGTGACGGGGCTTGGCGCATTCACCGCCAGCGAACGCCACTGGCCCTGGTACATCATGTCGACGCTGCGCTGGAGCACGATGTCGCCGGGCTCGACGCCCTCGTGCACCAGCCGGTCCACCGCATCCTTTTCCATGCGCGCGAAATCGGCCTCCATGGTCGCGGCATCGGCCTCGGAGGCGGCCTTGATGTAGCTTTCGGAGAAGTCGTGCTGCATGTCGACGAGCAGGCAGCCGAGCGCCGAGGTGACACCGGGATTGGGCGGCACGATGACGGCAGGGATCGACAGTTCTTTCGCAATCGCGGCGCCATGCAGCGCACCGGCCCCGCCGAAGGCGACCAGCGCGAAGTCGCGCGGATCGTAGCCACGGCTGATCGAGATCAGCCGCACGGCATCCGACATGTTGGCGTTGGCGACCTTGATGACGGCGTCGGCGGCCGCATGCATCGACAGGCCGAACGGTTCGGCGACGCCTTCCGTCACCGCCTGCGCGGCCAGTGCCGGGTCGAGCGTGATCTTGCCGCCGGCAAGGCTGGTGCCGAGACGGCCGAGCACCACATTGGCGTCGGTGTTGGTCGGCTGCATGTTGCCGTTGCCGTAGCAGGCCGGTCCCGGATTGGCGCCCGCCGATTGCGGGCCGTTGCGCAGCGAGCCGGCCTCGTCGCGCCAGGCCAGCGAGCCGCCACCGGCGCCGATGGTCAGAACCTCGATGGAGGCGAAGCGGATCGGATAGCCGTACTCGATGAACCAGTCCTTGGTGATGCGGGACTGGCCCTCATAGGCCAGCGACACGTCGGTGGAAGTACCGCCCATGTCGAGGCCGATGGAGTTCTGGAAGCCGCACAGCATGGCGATCTGGCGGCTGGCGATGGCGCCCGCCGCAATGCCGGAGCCGGCGAGCCTGGCGGCGAAATCCTCGACGCTCTTCGGCGTCATCACGCCGCCGCCGGTGTGCAGCAGAAGCAGGTCGCGGGTGTAGCCGTCCTCCTGCAGGCGCTGGCCGAGCCGTCTGGTGTAGTCCACCACCACCGGGGTCAGAACGGCGTTGGCGACGGTGGTGGAAAAGCGCTCATGCTCGAAGATTTCCGGCAGCACTTCGGAAGAGGTCGACACGGGAATGTCCGGCATCGCCTCCTGAAGGATTTCCTTCATGCGCTTTTCGTTGGCGCCGTTGACGAAGGCGTTCATGAAGCACACCGCGACGGCCGAGACGTTGCGGCGCTTCAGGATGCGGGCGACTTCGCGCGCGGCCGCCTCGTCGAGCGGCTTCACCACCTTGCCGGCGGCATCGACGCGTTCGGGAACCGTCAGCCGGTCGCGGCGCGGAATATAGGGAGGCACCACATCCTTGTAGGTGTCCCACAGGTCTTCCTTGTTGGCGCGGCGGATCTCGATGACGTCGCGAAAGCCTTCGGTGCAGACCATGGCCGCGCGCGGCAGGCGGCGGGTGATCAGCGCGTTGGTGGCAACCGTGGTGCCGTGCGAAAACAACGCCACGTCGGTCATGTCCACGCCCGCCTTCGCCACGCCGCCAAGTATTCCGTCGATGGGATCGGGGGTCGATGCGGTCTTCTCGATCCGGATGCTTCCGGACTTTTCGTCCATGATACAGATGTCGGTGAACGTACCTCCGACGTCGACCGCCACGCGCAAGCTGGGCATCGTGTTCTCCTGTTTTCGCGATGTAATCTGGAATGCGCGCCGGCAGCGCCTTCAACCGGTTACGCCGGCACTGTGTGTCAGGGCGATTTCATGCGGCTTCGCTCTCTGGTGCCGCTGGGCGTTTCGCCGAACTCGGCGCGATAGAGGCGGCTGAACTGGGCCTGATCGCTGAAACCCCATTCATAGGCGATTTCCGATACCTTCTTCCGGCAGACGGGATCGCACAGCATCTGCCTGCACATCAAAAGCCGCTGCAACTTCACCCATTCGCTGACCGAGCGGCCGAGCCCGGTGAAGAGCTGGTGCAGGTAGCGAACGGAAATGCCGCAGGCGTCGGCAATCGCTTGCGGATTGAGCGAGGGCGAGGCCAGATTGAGCCGGATGAAATTCTCTACCCGGTGCAGATGCGCCATCTGCACGGAAGAGGCGTTCGGGTTGAGCATCTTCTCGTCGGCGGAAACCGCCATGGCCAGCATGTCGACCAGATGGCGGCCCGACATGGTGCGCGCCTGATCGTCCATCTCCTCCAGTCGCGCGGCGACCAGACGCATCATGTCGACGAACAGCGCGCCGGCCCCGCAGGTGGCGTCGAAGCTCAGGGATGCCAGCCGCTCCGGCAACACGACGCGCGAGCGCAGCACATTGCCGGGCACCTTCAGCACCCACAGCGCATTGGCATCGGCATAGGAGAAATCGTAGGGGAGATGGCTGCGCTCGACCAGGATCTGGCCGGGCTTGCAATGCGCCTCGCGGCCATCCTGAAGGAAATGCACATCGGCGCGTTCCGGAACGGTTATCAGGTAGCTCTCGTCGCGCTCGTGCAGCAGATGGTGTTTGTGGCGGCGGTAGAGCAGGCCGTCCGATGCCAGCCGCGACAGCGACAGCGTGCCAAGGTTCCAGTTGTTGAGGGAGCCGTCGAAACGCGGCTCGTTCCTGAACGTCAGGTCGAGCGAGAAATAGGTCTGCGATACGGCTTCGTTCCAGTAACGCTTGCGCTCGGCAGGACTGGCATCGGCGGTGGAATATCTGATGTCCATTCGAACCTCCCATTCCGTGGTCAGGCGCAGTGTCGCGCCGCCGTCGAACGAATTTCCCCGGAACCTCGAGCTATCGTCTCCTGCAATAGTCTCGTCATATGAATACGCTAGTTTCGACATGCTGCCGAGTCTTGCATCTGCGTGCACCCAGTGTTGTGCGCGGGCGCACCCGCCGGCCTGAACCGGCAGGTGCGGGACGTTGTCATCCTGCGGCAAAGAACCAGGATCGCTTTGCGCTGCGAAGACCCGCCGCGTAGATTGCGAAAGCGACGACTGCCGTGGCCGGAGCGGAGAAATCCGCATAGCTTCCGCCCGTGACGTGGAGCAGGATGCCGATGGCAGCCGCCCCGAACCATGCGGTGAGACCGAGCGGGTTGAAGGCCGGCACCTGTTCGGACCTGTACTCCACGGTGCCGCCGGACAGGCGGTCATAGCGGTCGCTGAGAATATGGGCCATCGCGACAGCCACCCATGCGACGACGAATATGCCCTGATAGGCCAGCGCCTGAAGCAGGTAGGCGAAGACATCGGCCAGCATCAGCACATAGACGATGGCGCCGACGGCAATCGCCCAGCCGATGCGGCCGAAGGGCATCTTGCCGAACGCCGCGACCAGCGCCTCCATGTTGACCGCCGCCAGATAATAGTTGGCGGTGTTGATGCGGGTCTGGGTGATCCACACGAATCCCAGTCCCCAGATGCCCATCAGCTTGAGAAGCGCCAGCAGCACGGAGACTTCCGTCGCGCCGACATCCGGAACGGTGGCGACCATGAACATGCCGAACAGGCCGCTGACGAGGAAGACCATCAGATAGAAGGGCGTGCCGAAGTTGAACCAGGCGTGGTAGTCCGCATCTTCCTGCCGGCCGAAGCGGGCATAGTCGAAGGTGAACATCATCAGAACCCATACGCCCATATAGGCGACGAAGCAGGACCACCAGCCATTGGCGGGCGCGCCGCCTTCCGGGCCGAGGCTGAGCCATTTGTCGCTGTAGCCATATTCGCCGATGGCCAGCGCCACGGCGACGATCAGGCCAAGGATGTAGAAGGGCAGCAGCACGCCGTTGAACTTGTCGAGCCAGTTCTGGATGCTGCCGAAGATCAGCGGCACGCTGTAGAGCACCACGATCAGCGCCGCGACCGGATAGGCGACGGACGGAAACACCGTGTTGATGCCGACCGCGATCACCGAGCCTTCGAACACGGCGTAGTATATGGCCGTGGCGCAGAAGATGAGCGTGGCAATGCCGGCGCCGACATTGCCGAAGAGCACACGCGAGAACAGGGCGACCGACAGGCCGGTCCTGATCGCATAGCGGCTCAGCACCGCGTTGACCGCGGCATAGGCGACCACCGACAGCACCATGCCGATGATGGCGTTCCTGGAGCCGAAGCCGAGCGCGAGCGCCGCGCCCACGACGATGTAGAACAGGGCACTGCACACGGCCCACCAGGCCATGGTCAGGCCGAATTTCGGCATGCGCGCATTCGGCGGCACAGCCGTGGTCGAGAAGTCGAGCGCGTCGACCTCTTCCATCGAAATCTTTCCGGACATGGGTTTTTCCCCTCGCAGCGCGAAGCCTCGTCGCGATATGTGCGCTTCCGAGACGTTCCCGAGCCTCGTTGACACTTTCCGTTCCGGGAAGCGGAACGGATTGCCGGTGTCTTTTGCACCGTGCAGCCGGAAAGCTAGGCCGCCCGGATGCGCTTGTCTTTGCCGAGGGAGAAGGATTGTTTGCGCGACAGCGCACGGCCGTCATGACGGCGGGGCCGATGCCCACAGGCGTTTGTGCCGGCCGGCGTTGACCTGCGCGCCGACAAGGGCCACGCTGACGGCGAACCGATCTTGCAGCACCCTGTGCCAGAACCCTGAAAGGACGGCCGGACGCCCGAACGACATGCAGCAGCAGGCAGCGACAAAAAAGAATGCACCGGACGCCGGCAAGGCCCAGGACGTGCATGTGGACCTCATTGCCGTCGTCGCGGCGGTGAACGGCTGCGAGCCCTGCGCGCTGACCATCGGCGAGGCGGACACCTTGCCATCCGGCCCGTTCGAACTGGGCCACCGCTCTCTGCAATCGGGACTGAGGGCATGGGTGGAACGGCAGACCGGCCATCCGCTCGGCTATATCGAACAGCTCTACACCTTCGCCGACCGCGACCGCGTGGGCGACGAGCCGCAGCAGCGCGTCATCTCGATCAGCTACCTTGCGCTTACGCGCGACGAGCGCGCGCCCGATGGACCGGCACGGCGATGGCGGAGCTGGTATGATTATTTCCCGTGGGAGGATCATCGCGCCGGAATGCCCCCCCTCGTCACCGAGCTCATCGGACCGGCGCTGCGGCAATGGGCGCAGAGCGCCGGCGACGACAGCCTGCGCGCAGAGCGCGGCCAGCGCATCGCAGTTGCATTCGGCTTCGACGACAGGCCCTGGAACGAGGAGCTTGTCCTCCAGCGTTACGAACTGCTCTACGAGGCGGGGCTGGTGGCGGAGTCGCGACGGGGGCGTCCGGAGGCGGGCGTGGCCCCGGTGCCGGGGCGGGCAATGGTCCTCGATCATCGGCGGATACTCGCCACCGGAATTGCCCGGCTGCGTTCCAAGATCAAATATCGTCCGGTGGTCTTCGAACTGATGGCTCCCGCCTTCACGCTGTTGCAGCTTCAGCGCACGGTGGAGGCGCTGGCGGGCCGGCTGGTGCACAAACAGAATTTCCGCCGCCTCATCGAGCAACAGGAACTGGTCGAGGAAACCGGCGAAATGGCCGCCGACACGGGCGGACGACCGGCAAAGCTGTTCCGCTTCCGCCACGCGGTGCTTGCCGAACGGCAGGCCATCGGAACGAAATTACCGCTTACGCGCTCTTGACATCCCTTATACTCCAAGTAAGCATATCTCCATTATACTCATCAAGAGCATAATGGAGACGCATATGACCGCCGCCCTGCTCCCGACATCCTCGGCTCTTTATGAACGGGTTCAGCGGATTATTCCGCCCATGGAATGGCCTGCCTTCTCCGGGGACGTAGAGGCGATCCTGAAGCTCAAGCGGGAGCGCGATGCGGTCATTCTGGCGCACAATTATCAGACGCCGGAAATCTTCCACTGCGTGGCCGATATCGTTGGCGACAGTCTGGCGCTGGCCCGCAGGGCGATGGAGGTGGATGCCGGGATCATCGTGCTGGCGGGGGTGCATTTCATGGCCGAGACGGCCAAGCTGCTCAATCCGGGCAAGACGGTGCTCATCCCCGATTCCGGCGCAGGCTGTTCGCTGGCCGATTCCATAACCGCCGAAGATGTGCGGCTGATGCGGCGGCGTCATCCGGGCGTGCCGGTCGTCACCTATGTCAACACCTCGGCGGCGGTGAAGGCCGAATCCGACATCTGCTGCACCTCCGGCAATGCACTGGCGGTGGTGGAATCGCTTGGCGTGCCGAGGGTGATGCTGCTGCCCGACGAATATCTGGCGCAGAACATCGCCGCCCAGACGGACGTGGAGATCATTCCCTGGCAGGGACATTGCGAGGTGCATGATCGGTTCACCCCGGCCGATATTCGCGAGCTGCGCGAGGCGCATCCGGGCGTCACCGTGCTCGCCCATCCGGAGTGCCCGCCGGAGGTGGTGGCCGAGGCGGATTTTGCCGGCTCGACGGCGGCGATGTCCGACTATGTCAGGCGCCACCGCCCGGCGAGCGTGGTGCTGATGACCGAATGCTCGATGAGCGACAATGTCGCCGTGGATCATCCCGACGTCGAGTTCGTGCGGCCGTGCAACCTGTGTCCGCACATGAAGCGCATAACGCTCGCCAACATCCGCACCGCGCTGGAGGAGAACCGCCACGAAGTGACGATCGATCCGCTGGTAGCGGACCGCGCGCGCCGCGCCGTCGAGCGGATGCTCGAAGTATGAGCGCAGCCATCGATCCGGAAATGCACGACCTGCGCGGGCGTCCGGTGATCGTCGGGGCGGGCGTCGCCGGCCTGATGACGGCGCTTCTGGCTCCGGAGCCGGTGGTGCTGGTGTCGCGCGGGCCGCTGGGCGACTTTTCTTCCTCGATTCTGGCGCAGGGCGGGCTGGCTGCGAGCCTTGCCACAGACGACAGCCCCGAACTGCACTGCGCCGACACGCTGGCCGCCGGCGGCGGCCTGTGCGACGAACGCGCGGTGCGGCGCGTGGTCGAGGCCGCTCCGGAAGCGATCGACAGGCTGGCACGGCTGGGTGTCGCCTTCGACAGCGCCACGGATGGCTCGCTGCGGCTGGGGCTGGAAGCCGCGCATTCGCGCCGGCGCATCGTGCATGCGGCCGGCGACGCCACGGGGCGCGAACTGGTGCGGGCGCTTTCGGCGGCGGTGCGAGCCACACCTTCCATCACGGTGATGGAAGGTTGGGACGTGCGCAGATTGCTCGTCGAGGATGGCGTCATTGCCGGTCTGCTCGTCGCCGGGCCCGCCGGCGCGGCGCTGCTTGCAACCGGCCGCATCGTGCTGGCGACCGGTGGCGTGGGCGGCCTGTTTCCTCACACGACCAACCCCCTCGGCTCGTTCGGCCAGGGCCTCGCGCTTGCCGCCCGTGCCGGTGCGGTGATCGCCGATCCGGAATTTGTCCAGTTCCACCCGACCGCGCTGGCCTCCGGCACAGGTGGAGCGCTGCCGCTGATCAGCGAGGCCGTGCGCGGAGAAGGCGCCACTCTGGTGGATGAAAACGGGGACCGTTTCCTTGCCGGCACGCCGGGGGCCGAGCTTGCCCCGCGCGATGTGGTGGCGCGGGCCGTCTGGCGGCACCGTGCCGCCGGCCACGGAACCTTTCTCGATGGCCGGCATAGCCTCGGCGCTTCCTTTGAACGCCGCTTCCCGACAATCGACCGGCTTTGCCGCGAGGCGGGCATCGATCCGGCGCATCAGCCGATCCCGGTGCGGCCCGCCGCGCACTACCATATGGGCGGCATCGCCGTGGATGCGGAAGGGCGCAGCACCGTGCCGGGCCTGTGGGCCTGCGGCGAGGTGGCTCGCACCGGCCTGCATGGCGCGAACCGGCTGGCTAGCAATTCGCTGACCGAGGCCATGGTCAGTGCCGGTCATGTGGCGGCAGGCATTGCCGCGGCAGCACCCCGCGAAGGCATCTCGCCGCGTGCCGCCGTCCTGCCTCCCGCGCCGGATGTTTCCGCCGTTCGCCCTGTCGTGGCCAGAGCGCTCGGCATCGTGCGCGATGGTGAAACGTTGAGCCATGCCATCGCCATGCTGACGCCGCTGGCAACCGGAGGCGGGGCTGCCGCCGACCCCGCCCTTGTCGCGCTGATGATGGCTGTGGCCGCACGGCGGCGCGAGGAAAGCCGCGGCGCGCATTTTCGTGCCGATTTTCCCGGGCAAGCGGTGCAGGCGCGTCCCTCGCTGCTGACGCTCGACCAAGCGTTTTCCGCTGCCGCCGACCCCGCCATACAGTTTCCACTCGCCCGGAGCGCCTGACCATGCCGCATCTGCCCACCCTGCCCCGGATACTCTGCGAGCCGCTGGTGCGCGCTGCGCTGCTGGAGGATTTGGGCTGCGCCGGCGACATCACGACGGATGCCATCGTGCCTGCCGATGCCGTCGCCACCATGGCGCTGGCGGCGCGGCAGGATGGCGTGGTCGCCGGCCTGGACATCGCGGCCTGTGCGTTCACGACCATCGACCCGCGCGTGGAGATGGACATCGGGCATGCGGACGGCAGCGCCGTTGCGGCGGGCGGCGTGATCGCCACGGTTCGGGGGCCGGCGCGCGCGCTGCTTACCGCCGAGCGTACCGCGCTCAACCTGCTCTGCCATCTGAGCGGTATCGCCACCGCTACCGCCGCGGTGGTGCAGGCCGTTCGCGGCCACAAGGCGCGGATCGTCTGCACCCGCAAGACGACGCCCGGCCTGCGTGCACTGGAGAAATATGCGGTGCGTGCCGGCGGTGGGAGCAACCACCGCTTCGGGCTCGACGATGCCGTGCTCATCAAAGACAACCACATCGCGATTGCCGGGGATATTCGCACGGCCATCGCGCGGGCGCGCGAGGGAACGGGCCATATGGTGCGCATCGAGGTGGAAGTGGATTCGCTTGCCCAGCTTGAGATCGCGCTTGCGGCAGGTGTCGATGCAGTGCTCCTCGACAACATGTCGGTGGAGCAACTGGCCGAGGCCGTTTCCATGGTCGGCGGGCGGGCGCTCACCGAAGCTTCGGGCCGGGTGACGCCGCAGACGGCTCCTGCCATTGCCGCCACCGGTGTGGATCTGATCTCCATCGGATGGCTCACGCACAGCGCCCCGATCCTCGATATCGGGCTGGATGCGGTATAGGGCCGGATCGTCCATCCGACACACGCAGTTGATCCGCATTTGCGAAGACTGTATTCATCCTGTCGACAACGAGGCATCGATATGAACGACAGGACGGCGGCATCGCAGGCGGAGCGCAAGCGTGGCGAAGGGGCGAAGTTCGTCTACGACATCCTGCGCGACGATATCATCGATCTGGTGCTGCCGCCTGGCAGCCCCATTGACGAAGTACAGCTTGCCGAGCGTCTTGCGATGTCGCGCACGCCGATCCGCGAGGCGCTGGTGCGCCTTGCCGGCGAAGGGCTGGTGACGACGCTGCCCAACCGCTCGACCGTCGTGTCGAACATCGACTTCCTCAACCTGCATACTTTCTTCGACGCGCTGACGCTGATGTACCGCGTGACGACGCGTCTGGCCGCCGAATTCCGCAGCGACGAGGATCTGGAGATCATCCGCGCCCGGCAGGCCGCGTTCAGCCGTGCCGTGGAGGCGCACGATGCGCTGGCCATGATCGCCACCAACCGCGATTTCCACGCCGCAATCGCCGAAGCCGGCCGCAATCCCTACTATACGGGCCTGTTCTGTCGCCTGCTCGACGAGGGGCGGCGCATCCTGCGCATCTACTATTCCTCCTTCGGCGACCACCTGCCACGCCGCTATGTAGAAGAGCATGACGACATGATCGCTGCCATCGAAGCACGCGATGTGGCCGGGGCCGACCGACTGGCGAGCGCCCATGCCGACCAGATCGTGCGCCAGATCCAGGACCTGATCGCCCGCGACCGCCGCCAGCCCATAGCGCTGTAGGCGAAGGCTTTCTTTCTCATATCGCAGGAGGCGGTTCCGGCAGAGGTATTTTCCTGGCCCTTAATTTCTTGTCGACAAATAAAATACAAATGGTATTATGGGGGTCAGCCAATCCGGCTTATGGGAGAACCCTCATGAAGGCGCAGATCTTTTCCGGCTGCATGCCGGCGTTGATGACCCCGTGCACCGAAGACCGCAGGCCCGATTTCGATGCGCTTGTGCGCAAGGGGAAGGAACTGATCGCGGCCGGCATGTCGGCTGTCGTCTACTGTGGCTCCATGGGCGACTGGCCCCTGCTCACCGACGAGGAGCGCATGGAGGGCGTGGAGCGCCTGGTGAGCGCCGGCGTGCCGGTCATCGTCGGCACCGGGGCGGTCAACACGGCCAGCGCCGTGGCCCATGCCGCCCATGCGCAGAAGGTGGGTGCAAGGGGCCTGATGGTCATCCCACGCGTGTTGTCGCGCGGCCCGTCCGTCACGGCTCAGCGCAACCATTTCAAGGCGATCCTGTCTGCCGCGCCTGACCTTCCGGCCGTGATCTACAACAGCCCGTATTACGGTTTCGCCACCCGCGCCGACCTGTTTTTCGCACTCCGCGCCGAGCACCCGAACCTTGTGGGCTTCAAGGAATTCGGCGGTGCGGCCGACATGACCTATGCGGCCGAAAACATCACAAGCGGCTCCGATGATGTCACGCTGATGGTCGGCGTCGACACCTGTGTCTTCCACGGCTTCGTGAATTGCGGCGCAACTGGCGCCATCACCGGGATCGGCTGCGTGTTGCCGCGCGAGGTGCTGCATCTTGTATCGCTGTGCCGGGCGGCGGCTCAGGGTGATGTTGAGGCGCGCCAGCGTGCGCAGGAACTGGAGAAGGCGCTCGCCGTGCTGTCGGCCTATGACGAAGGCCCCGATCTGGTCCTTTATTTCAAGCATATGATGGTGCTGAAGGGAAACCCGGAATACAGGCTGCATTTCAACGAAACCGACACCTTGAGCGAGAGCCAGCGCGGCTTTGTCGAGGCGCAATTGAAACTGTTCGACACATGGTATGCGGGATGGTCGAAGCAGTCCGGCGCGGTGCAGAAATACGCAGCCTGAAATCCGCGTCTTCGCGGGAATTTTTCTGAACAGAAAGAAGCCCTCCGCAATGGAGGGCTTCTTTATTAACTCAGGAAATGGCGTCCAGCCCAAGAGCCTCGAGCCTGTCGAGTTGCGCGGCTTCGTCCGCGGTAAGGGCAATGCCCTGCGCCAGAGTCCGCTCCCGTGCGGCGAAGCGGCGCTGCGAGGGCAGACGCGCGCCCTGTCCGACGATGGCCTCGAACAGCACCTCTGCCCGTGCCAGCGGATCTCCCGGCCGCCCGGCCGCGAACCGTTCGGGGCTCATGGCGATAATCAGTTCGCCATGGCGCGGAGCGAGCGCGGTGGTGCCGAGGAAGTCCAGCGCCTCGCTGCTGGTGAAGTCGCCGATCATCACACCCGCCAGCAATTCGATCATGGTCGAGATGGCGGAGCCCTTGTGCCCGCCGAAGGGCAGCATCGCACCGGCGAGCGCGGCTTCCGGATCGGTGGTCGGTTTGCCATTGGCGTCCACGGCCCAGCCCTCGGGCAATTGCCGGCCCTCGCGGCGGTGCAGCTCGATCTCGCCGCGCGCGGCAACGCTGGTTGCGAAGTCGAACACATAGGGCGAACGGTTTTCACCGCGCGGCCAGCCGAAGGCGAAGGGGTTGGTGCCGAGCAGGGGATCCTTCCCGCCAGCCGGTGCCACCGTGGCGTAGCTCGGGCACATGGCAATTGCCGCCACGCCCAGCTCGGTGAGCCTTTCAACCTCCGGCCACAGGGCGGAGAAATGAGTGCAATCGTTGATAACGAGCGCGGCGATGCCGAGGCTCCTGGCGCGCGCGGCAAGAACGGGCGCGCCCAGCTCGAACGCCGCGCACGAATAGCCGCCGCCGGCGTCCACCCGCACCACCGCCGTGCCGTCGTCCTGCAATGCCGGCTTTGAATCGGGCGCGACCTTGCCTGCCTTCACGGTGCGCAGGCAACCTTCGATGCGGTATATGCCGTGCGACTTGCAACCGTCCCGCTCGCCGGCGACGATCACTCCGGCCAGCGCCCCGGCATGATCGGACGAAAGCCCTGCCTTGCGGAAGATCGCCGCGACCCGGCTTCTCAGCGCCTCGACGCTCACGATGACGGTCTCACTCATTGCAATGTGTTCTCCATTTTCAATTGCAATTTTGCATACATATTGTATTCAAAAAGCCGACAAACTTTCAAGCCAAGGGCTGCCGGGCGGGCAGGCCCTTCCGGCACTGGAGCACAGCCTTGAGCGCACTGCCAGATGTGATCGTCATCGGCGCTGGTGTGATTGGCCTTTCGGCGGCGCTGGCCTTGCAGGCGGAAGGGCGGCGTGTTGTCGTCCTCGATCGCGAGGGACCGGCCGCCGGCGCTTCCGCCGGCAATGCCGGGGCTTTCGCCTTCACCGACATATTGCCGCTCGCTTCCCCCGGAATATTGCGCAAGGCGTCGAAATGGCTGCTCGATCCGCTCGGGCCGCTTTCGGTGCCACCCGCCTATGCCTTGCGGATCGCCCCCTGGATGTTCCGCTTCTGGCGGGCCTGTGCGCCGCATCGCGTGGCGCAGTCGACGGCGGCGCAGACCGCGCTGATGGATCTGTCGAAAGCCCTGCTTGAGCCTTTCCTTGAGCGCACGGGAACGCTGCCGATGCTGCGCAAGGACGGCAATTTGCAGGTCTATGAAGGCGAGGCCGAGTTTCGCGCTTCCCTTGCAGGCTGGCAGGCGCGTGCCGGCCACGGCATAGATTTTCATCATATGAACGCGCGCGAAATGGCGGAAATCCAGCCCGGCATAGCACCCCGCTTCACGCATGGCACCTTCACGCCGGGCTGGTATTCGATCAGCGATCCGAAACTCTACACGCTGGCGCTGGCCGAACGCTTCGTTGCCGGCGGCGGGCGTATCGATCAGGCAGAGGCCAGGGCGCTCAGGCCGGTCGAAAACGGCATCGAGGTGACGGCTGGCACAACGCTGCGCGCCGGCCATGTGGTGCTTGCTGCCGGAGCCTTTTCACACCGCATCGCCCGCACTCTGGGCGAACGCATTCCGCTCGAGACCGAGCGCGGCTACAACACCACGCTGCCCGCCAGCGCCTTCGATCTGCGCACGCAGATCACTTTCGGCGGGCACGGTTTCGTCATCACCCGCCTTTCGTCAGGCATCCGTGTCGGCGGTGCGGTGGAACTGGGCGGACTCGACCTGCCGCCGAATTTCGGACGCTCTCGCGCCATGCTGGGCAAAGCGAAAACCTTCCTGCCCGGGCTCGATGCCCGGGGCGGCACCGAATGGATGGGGTTCCGCCCTTCCCTGCCCGACAGCCTGCCGGTCATCGGAGTTGCCCGTGAGACGCCGCGCGTGGTGTATGCCTTCGGCCACGGCCATCTGGGGCTCACCCAGTCCGTTGGCACGGCGCGGCTCGTCGCCGATCTGGTGGCGGGCAGGAAACCCGCAATCGATCTTTCTCCCTTCTCGCCCCGGAGGTTCTGACCCATGGCCACACACACCTTCTCCTGCATAGACGGCCACACCTGCGGCAATCCGGTGCGCCTTGTCGCGGGCGGCGGCCCGCGTCTGGAAGGCGCGAACATGCTGGAAAAGCGCGCCCACTTCCTGCGCGAGTTCGACTGGATCCGGACCGGGCTGATGTATGAGCCGCGCGGCCACGACATGATGTCGGGCTCGATCCTCTATCCGCCGACGCGCCCCGATTGCGATGTTGCGGTGCTGTTCATCGAGACGTCGGGTTGCCTGCCCATGTGCGGCCACGGCACCATAGGCACCATCACCATGGGCATCGAGAACGGTCTGATCGCGCCGCGCGAACCGGGCCGGCTTTCTATCGACGCGCCGGCCGGCAAGGTGGACATCACCTATCGCCAGGAAGGCCGCTTCGTGGAGGAGGTGCGGCTGACCAATGTGCCGGCTTTCCTCCATGCAGAGGGGCTGACGGCAGAGGTCGAGGGTCTGGGCGAAATCGTCGTCGATGTCGCCTATGGCGGCAATTTCTACGCCATCGTCGAACCGCAGAAGAATTTTCGCGACATGGCCGACCATTCCGCCGGCGATCTCGTGGGCTGGTCGCCGAAGCTGCGCGCCGCCCTCAATGCCAGATACGAGTTCGTCCATCCCGAGCACCCGGAAATCCGCGGCCTGTCCCACATCCAGTGGACCGGCAGGCCCACGGTGGAAGGCGCTCATGCCCGAAACGCCGTGTTCTATGGCGAGAAAGCCATCGACCGCTCGCCCTGCGGCACCGGCACCTCGGCGCGCATGGCGCAGCTTGCCGCGAAGGGAAAGCTGAAGGTGGGCGACGAGTTCGTGCATGAATCCATCATCGGTTCCCTTTTCCGGGGCCGGGTGGAGGCGGCCGCCAGAGCGGGCGGGCGCGACGCGATCGTGCCCTCGGTCGCCGGCTGGGCGCGGATGACCGGCTACAACACCATCTTCATCGACGACCGCGACCCGTTCGCCCACGGCTTCGTGGTCAGGTAGCCCTGCCCTATCGCAGGTAATCGCGGAAGCGGCGCAGCGAGAGGACGAACAGCACCGAACCGATCGCAAACAGCGCAAGTATCTGCGGCCACACCACGTCTATGCCGGCCCCCCGGAACAGCACACCCTGCGCCAGTATGACGAAGTGCGTGTTGGGGGCGGCCAGCATGATGTCCTGCACGATCTGCGGCATGCTCTCGCGCGGCGTGAGGCCGCCCGACAGAACCTGCAACGGCAGCAGGATGAGCATCAGCAACAGGCCGAACTGGGGCATGGAGCCCGCCATGGTGGCAAGGAAAATGCCCATCGAGGTGGTGGCGAAGAGATGCACTGCGGCCCCGAACAGGAACAGCGCCACAGAGCCCTGAATGGGAACGTGCAGCAGCCCCTGCACCACGAAGACGATGGAGGCGGCCGAGGCGGCAAGCACCACGAGCCCCATCGACAGCACCTTGCTGATCATGATCTCGGCCGGCGTCACCGGCATGACCAGAAGATGTTCGATGGTGCCGTGCTCGCGTTCGCGGATCAGCGCCGCGCCCGTCAGCACGATGGAGAGCATGGTGATGGAAAACACCACGTTCGACAGCGCACCGAACCAGCCCTTGTTGAGCTGCGGGTTGAAGCGCATGCGCATGGCCAGATCAACGGGAAGTTCCGTCGCGCCGCGATGGCGGGCGAGGAATTCGTTGACCTCGCTGGACACGATCGACTGCACATAGGTGCCGCCGGTGAATGCCTGGCTGACCCGGGTGGCGTCGATGTTCAGCTGGATCGCCGGCGAGTGCCCGGCCAGCAGGTCGCGCTGGAAATTCGGCGGGATGTCGAGCGCGAAAGTGTCGAGCCCCGCATCCATGCGCGTGTCCATCTCGGACTGGTCGATCAGCTTCGGCACCACGAAATAGGGTGGATAGAAGGCTGTCGTGATGCGCGACGACACCGGCGACTGATCCTCGTCGACGATGGCGATGGCGGCGCGGTTGAGGGTTTCCGGCATGGCCGTCACCGCCGTGTAGATCGCGACCGTGAAGGCATAGACGATCAGGGCCAGCAGCATCTTGTCGCGACCGAGACCGCGCAGCTCCTTCACACCCAGATTATAGATGTTGGCAACACGCATGGTTCAGGACGCCTGTTTCTTCAAAAGCAGGATGCCGAGGCCGAACAGCACCGGCACGGCAATCAGCAGCGGGACGAACTGTGGGGCGAGATCGCCGAATTCCAGCGCCTTCGAGAAGGCGCCGCGCGAAATGGTGACGAAATAGGTCGTCGGGTAGATGTTGCCGATGACCGCGCCAAAACCACGCAACGACGAGACCGGATCGATCAGGCCCGAATACTGAACCGCGGGAATGAGCGTCAGCAGCGCCGTGGCGAAGATCGCCGCGATCTGGCTCTCGATGAAGGTGGAGATCACCAGCCCCATGCCGGTCGTGAAGATCACATAGAGTATCGCCGCCGCCGTGTAGGCCACGAAGCTTCCGGTGAACGGCACGCCGAATATGTAGACGGCGAAGAAGGACAGCATCACGAAGTTCAGCATGGCAAGCGCCACATAAGGCAACTGCTTGCCGAGCAGGAATTCCGTGCGGGTCACCGGCGTCACGTAGAAATTGACGATGGAACCCAGTTCCTTCTCGCGCACCACGCTCAGCACCGCCAGCATGGCCGGTATCATCAGCAGCAGGATGGGGATGATCGCGGGAACGATCGCCACAAGGCTCTGGACATCGGGATTGTAGCGGTAACGCACCTCGAGCCGGAATTTTCCGACCGTGGCGGCATCGCCATAGATTTCGCGCGCCTTCTGCATCAGCCACGTCTGATGCACACCCTGCACATAACCACGTACGGTTTCGGCGCGCATCGGCATGGCGCCATCCACCCATGCGCCGATCTGGACATTGGTGCCGCGCGATAGATCCCGCCCGAAGCCGGGCGGTATCTCGATGGCGAGGCTGAGCTTGCCGCTCGCCATGCGCCGGTCGAGATCGTCATAATCCCTGATCGGTTCTTTTTCGATGAAGTAGCGCGACCCGGCGAGCTGAAGCGCATAGTCGCGGCTGATGGTGGTGTCGTCGTGGTCGAGCACGGCGAAGGACAGGTCCTCGACATCCATGCTGATGCCGAAGCTCACGACGAACATCAGAAGAACCGAGCCGATAATGGCGAGACTGGCGCGGATCGGATCACGGCGAAGCTCCAGCGCCTCGCGCTGCGTATAGGCGAACATGCGCCGGAAGCTGAAGAAGGCGCGGTCGGAGGTCTTTTCCGGCACGATCTCCGGTTCGGGCTCCATCGGCACATCGGCAGCGGGCTGCGGCTTGCCGGTGTCGCCGATCGCCTCTTCCAGATAGGCGACGAAAGCTTCCTCGAGCGTTTCCGCGCCCTTGCGCTCGATGATGCCGTTCGGCGTGTCCGACACCAGCACCTTGCCGGCATGCATGAGCGATATGCGGTCGCACAGAGCTGCCTCGTTCATGAAGTGGGTCGAGACGAAGATGGTGACCCCATCCTTGCGCGACAATTCGGCAAGGATTTCCCAGAATGCGTCGCGCGCCACCGGATCGACGCCCGATGTCGGTTCGTCGAGGATGAGGATTTCGGGCGAATGGATCATTGCCACGGCCAGCGACAGGCGCTGGCGGATGCCGAGCGGCAGCGCTTCCGGCAGCGATTCCATCACGGCGGCGAGATCGAAGCGGCGCACCATTTCCCCGATGCGGCCGGGGATGGTTTCCGGCGCCATGGCGAACAGGCGCGCATGGAGTTCGAGATTCTGGCGGACCGTGAGTTCCGAATAGAGCGAGAAGGCCTGGCTCATATAGCCGACGCGGCGGCGTATCTCCACGTCGCGCGTATCGACCTCGCGGCCGAACAGCATGGCCGTGCCTTCGCTCGCCGGCAAAAGGCCGGTCAGCACCTTCATGGTCGTGGTTTTGCCGCAGCCGTTGGAGCCGAGGAAGCCGAAGATTTCGCCGCGCGGAATCTCGAAGCTCACCTTGTCGACGGCGGTGAAGTTGCCGAAGCGCACGGTGACGTTTTGGGCGCCGATGGCGATGTCGCTTGCGGCATCGTCCGGGCGCGGCGGGATGACGACCTGCCTGTGGCCGCTGCGCTTCTCCTCGGGCAGCAGCGCCACGAAGGCGGCGTCGAGATTGTCGGTGCCGGTCTTTGCCAGCAATTCCGCCGGCGTGCCGGTGGCAAGGACCTTGCCGTCGTCCATGGCGACAAGCCAGTCGAAGCGCTCGGCCTCTTCCATGTAGGCGGTGGCGACGATGACGCTCATGCCTTCACGCTCGCCGCGAATATCGTCGATGAGTTCCCAAAATTGCCGGCGTGACAGCGGATCGACGCCGGTGGTCGGCTCATCGAGGATCAGCAGGTCGGGGTCGTGAATCAGCGAGCAGCAAAGGCTGGTCTTCTGCTTCATGCCGCCGGAAAGCTTGCCCGCAGGGCGCGGTGCGAAGGGCGACATGCCGGTGCGCGCCAGAAGCGTGTCGATGCGATGCTTGCGCTCTTCCTTCGAGTGACCGAACAGCCGCCCGAAGAAGTCGATGTTCTCGAAAACCGACAGTGTCGGATAGAGGTTGCGGCCGAGGCCCTGAGGCATGTAGGCGATGCTGGAATAAGCCTCGCGCCGATGGCGGCGGTCTGCAATGTCGCCGCCCAGCACCTCGACGCGGCCTTCCTGTATCACGCGCGCGCCGGCGACGAGCGACAGGAGGCTCGACTTGCCCACGCCGTCCGGGCCGATCAGGCCGACCATGCAGCCAGCCGGAATGTCGAGATCGATCCCGTCCAGCGCGCGCACGGCGCCATAGCTCAGCCCGACATTCTTCAGCCGCGCGACCAACTCGCCGCCCGGCTTCGCGCCCGATGGCGTCGCGGCTCCGGCAGCTTCTGCGATCACGGCGAGACAACCTCGCGCAGCTGTGCCGGCCATTCGGCCTCAGGGTCGAGCTTGACGTAGGCCACGCCCGGGAGGCCGGTCTTGACGTACTGGATGTACTGCCGCAGCAGCTCTGGAGAGATCTGCGCCTTGACGCGGAACATCAGCTTCTGGCGCTCTTCCTCCGTCTCCACGGTCTTGGGCGTGAACTGCGCAACGTCGGCGACGAAGCTCACTTTCGCCGGAATGACATATTGAGGAACGGCGTCGAGCACGATCCGCACCTCCGTGCCCATGGCGACGCGGCCGGCCTGTGCCGTCGGCAGGAAGAAGGTCATGTAGACGTCGCCGACATCGACCAGATTGAGCACGCGCCCGCCGCTGGGCAGAATCTCGCCCGGCTGAGCGACACGGTACTGCACGCGCCCGGCGCGCGGAGCGGTAAGAACGGCGTCGTTGATGTCGGCGCTGATGCTTTCGATGGCCGCCCTGGCCGCATCGACCGCGGCTTCGGCGTCCACCACCTGCGCCTGTGCGGCGCTGATGCCGGCTTCGGTTGCGGCAAGCTGCGCGCGCGCCGCGTTGACGGCGGCAGCGGCTTCGAGCGCGGCCGCGCGATCGTTGTCGAGCAATTGCTGGGAGAGGTTGCCGGTACGGGCGAGCTGCTCGGAGCGAACGAGCTTCTTGTCGATGACGTCCTGCTGCGCTTCACGCTGAGCCACGACCGCCTGCGCAGCCGCGTTTTCTGACTCGCGCTGCTTCACCAGGGCATGGGCGGTCTCGATCCCGATGGTCGCGCGCTTGAGTTGCGCTTCGAGCTGGCGACGCTGCGCCTCCATCTGCTCGGTATCCATGCGCGCCAGAACTGCGCCAGCCTCCACGAAGACACCTTCATCGGCCATGATTTCCTTGATGCGCCCCGGCGTGCGGGCGGATATGTCGATCTCGACCGCCTCGATGCGCCCGTTTCCGGACGCGATGCCTGCTGGCAGGGCGGAGCTGTCGTAATATCTCCAGAAATAGTACCCGCCGCCGACCACCGCGGCCGCCACGATGGCCAGAATCCAGTTCTTCGCAGACTTCATGATGCTGTAATCCCTGCAATTGTGGCCGCGACAAGCTTGCATTCAGGATGGTGCGTGCGCACCAGAACCCACGCCGACCGGAATCGGATGTCCCTCATATGACCCTCTCGCTGCCTGACCCACCGAAATCCGGTGGCCATGGTTCTCAAAAATTCCTGTCTCCGGCCCAGCCGGCAGTCCGTAGCCCCGGCCGCATGGCCCCCGTCAGCCTGTCTGCCTCGACGAGGCGATGAGCGCAACGTTCCTGTCGAAGGCACGCCTGCCTTCGTCGAGCCAGCCGGTCACCATTTCGCGGGTGAAATCCCTGCCGCAGGCGATCACATCGGATGGTTGTCCGGCCTCCGACAGTTTCCTGGCATAGTCGGCCTGCAACTGGAGCTGCCGTGCCGCAGCACTCAGTGCGTCGCGGCAGAGACCGGCGCAGAACCGCACCTGAACTGCCGAGGCCGTAGCCAGCCAATCGGTGCCGAACAGTGAAGGAAACGGGACATCCTGCGGCTGCGCGTCTCGATTTTTCCCTTCAGCCATCGCGTTCACTCCTCGAAATCAGAGAGACTGTAGAGATACAATCCGCGCAATGGGTGCAATCGTCATTGATCTATGTCAACAGTGTTGACCTCTTATGGCGCTAGAAGCAAGCTGCATTGCGAAGGCTCCCTCGCGACAACGGATTGATCAATGACCGGCCCGCAAGCCATTACAGCAGAAAGCCCCGCGCCCGGTTCCGGCGACACGACCAGAGACCGTATCCTCAAGGCGGCGATGGCGCGGTTCTCCACGCAGTCCTACAGCACCACCTCGCTGCGCGATCTCGCGTCCGATGTCGGTGTCGACGTGGCCTATGTGCACCGCTGCTTCGGCTCGAAGCGGAATTTGTTCCGGGCTTCCATCCGTGCGGCGATGCGCCCGGACTGGATGTTCGCCGGCGACGGTCACGCGCTGGCACTCACGCTGGCGAGGCAGATGCTGGGCGAAGCGCCGCGCAGCGAGATACGCATGCTCGACATCGTCTTCCGGTCCTTTTCGAGCCCCGATGCCTCGCAGGTGCTGCGTGAGGTGCTGATGGAAGATTTCATCAGCCCGCTCATCGCAGCGCATCCGCATGTCACCGAGCGGCAGGCCGCGCTTGTCGCGGCTTTTGCGGCAGGTGTCAGCATTCTGCACGACGTGATCGGCAGCGAGCCGCTGCTCGAAGGCGGTGACGGCGAGGCGGAACGCCTCGTCGTACAGGCGCTTGGCCAGTTGCTGGGCAATGGCCGCCTTGCCGAACCCTCTTCTCCTTTGTGGAAAGGTGAATCCAGTGAATGCTCAAACGTCTCCCAAGACCCGCACCCCGGCCAGAAGCCAGACGCAACTCCGGAAAACCGGCAAAAGTGCCGCTATGCCGCGGACGATTGACGAGAGCGTCTCGTCAGAAGCCTACCGCGCCATCGACCAGATGCGCGAGGCGCTGAGCGCGCATCTCACCGGAGGGCTGTCGCCGGCCTCGCTCGCACTCGCGCTCATCGACTGGTACATCCATCTTGCCGCAGCCCCAGGCAAGCGCCTTGAGCTGATCGACAAGGCCGTGCGCAAGTCTGCCCGGCTTTCCACCTATCTGGCGGCGGCCGGTGTCGACCCCGAAACGCCACCCTGCATAGAGCCGCTGCCCGGCGACTACCGTTTCAGGGCGCAAGCCTGGTCGCAGCAGCCCTTCTCTTCCTTTGCACAATCCTTCCTGCTGGCACAGCAATGGTGGCACAATGCAACTCATGAAGTGCCGGGTGTAACCCCGCATCACGAGGATGTCGTGTCGTTCATGGCGCGCCAGATGCTTGACGTCTTCTCCCCGTCCAACAACCCGTTCACCAATCCGGAAGTGCTTTCCAAAACCATCGAGGCCGGCGGCACGAACTTTGTCAAAGGCTTCCAGAACTGGATGGAAGATGCCGCACGGGCTGCTTCGGGCCGTCCGCCGGTCGGCACGGAGAACTTCACGCCGGGCGAGGAGGTTGCCGTCACACCGGGCAAGGTGGTGTATCGCAACCATCTGATCGAATTGATCCAGTATGAGCCGGCTACCGACAAGGTGCTTGCCGAGCCGGTGCTGATCGTGCCGGCGTGGATCATGAAATACTACATTCTCGACCTGTCGCCACACAACTCGCTGGTGCGCTATCTGGTGGAGAAGGGCCACACGGTGTTCTGCATCTCGTGGCGCAACCCGACCGCGGACGACCGCAACCTGACAATGGACGACTATCGCAAGCTCGGCGTCATGGCCGCGCTCGATGCGATCAATGCCATCGTGCCGGACCGGAAGATCCATGCGACGGGCTATTGCCTGGGCGGCACGCTGCTTTCGATAGCGGCCGCCGCAATGGCGCAGCACAGGGACGACAGGCTGGCCTCCCTCACCCTGTTCGCAGCGCAGACCGACTTTGCCGAGCCGGGCGAACTTGCGCTTTTCATCGATCACAGCCAGCTTCATTTCCTTGAAAGCATGATGTGGAACCGCGGCTACCTCTCGGCCGACCAGATGGCCGGCGCCTTCCAGCTTCTGCGCTCCAACGACCTCATCTGGTCGCGGATCGTGCGCGATTACATGCTGGGCGAACGCACGCCGATGAACGACCTCATGGCGTGGAACGCGGATTCCACCCGCATGCCCTACAGGATGCATGCGGAGTACCTGAAGCGGCTGTATCTCGACAACGAGCTTGCCACCGCCCGTTTCATGGTGGATGGCCGCCCGGCCGCACTGCAGAACGTGAGGGTGCCGATGTTCGTCGTCGGCACCGAGCGCGACCATGTGGCGCCATGGCAATCGGTCTACAAGATCCATCACCTGACCGATACGGACCTCGTCTTCGTGCTGACAAGCGGCGGTCATAATGCCGGCATCGTCAGCGAGCCGGGTCACAAGGGGCGTCGCTACCGGTTCGCGGAGAGGCGCCAGCACGATCCTTACCTCGACCCGCAGGAGTGGGTCGAGACGGCTTCCGCCCGCGATGGCTCGTGGTGGCTGGAATGGTCGGACTGGCTGCTCGGGCGCTCGACGCAGGAGCGCGTTGCTCCGCCCGCGACGGGTGCGGCCGACAAGCGCTATGCGCCGCTCGAAGACGCCCCCGGCACCTATGTGTTTCAGCGATAGGATCATCATGCAGGACCAGCTTCTGACCAACCGCACCTTCGACCAGCTTCAGATCGGCGACAGCGCCTCCATAGTGCGTGTCGTTGGCCGCGACGACATCGAACTGTTCGCGACCGTCTCCGGCGATGTGAATCCGGTGCATCTCGACGCTGCCTTCGCCTCGACCGGTTTTTTCGGCCATATCGTCGCCCACGGCATGTGGACTGGCGCTCTGGTCTCCTCTGTCCTCGGCACCAGGCTGCCCGGTCCCGGCACGATCTATCTCGGGCAGGAATTGCATTTCCTCAAACCCGTTGTGCCCGGCGATACCATCACCGCCAGCGCAACCGTGAAGGAGAAACGGCCTGCCGAGCGCATCGTGCTGCTCGACACCATCTGTACCAACCAGAAGGGCGAGGAAGTGCTTTCCGGCATCGCAACTGTCGTGGCGCCGGACCGGACCATAAAATGGCCGGCCGCAAAGCTGCCCGACGTGTCGTTGCGGAGGCATGAACGATACGAGGCATTCGTGCGCGAGGCGAGAAACCTGCCTTCGATCCGTGCGGCGATCGTGCATCCCTGCTCGCCCGCTGCCGTTCTTGGTGCGGTGGAAGTGCGCGACGAAGGTCTGTTCGAGCCATTGCTGATCGGTCCGGAGGCGAAGATACGTGCGGCGGCGGAAGCCGCCGGAGCCGATCTTTCCGGCATCGCCATCGAGTCGGTCGAGCACAGCCATGCAGCGGCAGCGCGCGCGGTCGAACTGGCCGTGGCCGGCAAGGTTTCCGTTCTGGTCAAGGGCAGCCTGCATTCGGACGAACTGCTGGGGGCCGTGGTGGCGAAGGATTCCGGCCTGCGGACCGAGCGGCGCATCAGCCATGCCTATGGCATGGATATCCCCGCCTATTCCAAGCCGCTGATCATTACAGACGCCGCCATCAACATCCAGCCGAGCCTGGAGCAGAAACGCGATATCTGCCAGAACGCCATTGATCTCTTGCATATATTGGGCGTCGAGACACCGCGTGTCGCCGTTCTTGCCGCGGTGGAGACGGTGAACCCAAAAATGCAGGTGACGCTCGATGCCGCTGCCCTCACCGTGATGGCGGCACGCGGCCAGATCACCGGGGCGAAGGTGGACGGCCCCCTTGCCTTCGACAATGCCATCAGCATGGATGCGGCAAGGACCAAGGGCATCGTGTCCGATGTCGCCGGTCAGGCCGACATCCTGCTTACCCCCGATCTGGAATCGGGCAACATGCTGGCCAAGCAGCTCATTCATTTTGCCGGCGCGACGGCGGCCGGGCTGGTGCTTGGCGCCCGCGTTCCGATCGTGCTGACCAGCCGGTCCGACCCGCTCAGCGCCCGTATCGCGTCGGCGGCTCTGGCCAAGCTTGTCGCGGCCAGAAAATCTCTCGCGGGGAAGCTGCCGGCATGAGCCAGAAAATGCTTGTAACCTTCAATGCCGGCTCATCGACGGTGAAGATCGGCCTGTTCGCGCTCGATCAGGGAACGGCCCGGCGTATCGGCAAGGGCATGATCGATTTCCGCAAGGCCCCGCTTCGCTTCGAGCTGTCCGAAGGGCCCGACCGCTTCGACGTGGAGCTCAAGGCCCGGCCCGGCGGTGAACTGGACGAGGTTCTGGGCGAAGCCTTCGAACGGCTGTCATGGCATTACGACCTCGACGATGTCGCCGCCATCGGCCATCGCGTCGTGCATGGCGGCGATCTGTTCACCGGTCCTGTCGCGGTCGACGGGGAAAGCCTGGCGCGCATGGAGGAACTGGTGGCGCTCGCGCCCCTCCACCAGCCGCAGGCGCTGAAGCTAATCTACGCCATTGCCCGGTTGCGGCCCGGCATAAGGCAGACCGCTTCCTTCGACACCGCCTTCCATCGCACCAATGCCGAAATCGTACGGCGCTTCGCCCTGCCGCGCGAGTTGCACGATCAGGGCATCAGGCGCTACGGTTTCCATGGCCTGTCCTACAAGTTCATTGCCACAGAGCTGGCGCGGCGCGATGCGAAGGCGGCATCGGGCAAGGTGGTCGCCGCGCATCTCGGTTCGGGGGCCAGCCTGTGCGGGCTGGACAACGGCATCAGCCGCGACACCAGCATGGGCTTTTCCACGCTCGATGGCGTGCCGATGGCAACCCGCTGCGGCGCGCTCGACGCGGGCGTGCTTCTGCATCTCATGGGTGCCGGCGGAAGCACGCTGGATGACGTCGAGGACTTACTTTACAACCGTTCCGGCCTGCTTGGTCTGTCCGGTATCAGCGCCGACAGCCGCGTTCTGCTGGAGAGCGACAGGCCGCAGGCGCGCGAAGCGATCGAAGTCTTCACGTTCCGCATCGCCGGCGAGATCGCCCGGCTGGCCACCACGCTCGGCGGGCTCGATGCCATCGTCTTTACCGCCGGCGTGGGCGAGCATCAGCCCGCCGTGCGCGCCGATATCTGCAAACGGCTGGAATGGCTCGGCGTCGATATCGACCGGATTGCGAACGCGGCCAATGCAACTTCCATCGGCAGCGAGAGAAGCCGTGTTTCCGTCTTCGTCATCCCGACCGATGAGGAACAGGTGATCGCCGACGAGGCCCTGTCCATCGCCAATGGCGCCCGCCCCTGACGCTGGGGGGCGGCCGGCAATTTCGCGGCTGTCGGTTTGTCAGCCGCGCGGGGGCTGCATCTGCACAAAGCGCTTGCGGAACCAGTCGCGCAGCATCTCCTTCTCATAGGCGAACCGTTCGGACTCTGTCGCAAACTGCACGGTAACGTTGCTTCTAGCATGACGGTTCTTCCATTTCAGGGAGCACTTCATGGTTTCAGGCCGTCATTTTGACCGTTCGGTGATCCTGTTGTGCGTACGCCGGTATCTGGCTTACAATCCCAGCCTTCGGGATCTGGAAGAGATGATGGCCGAGCGAGGCATTGCCATCGACCATTCCACAATCCATCGCCGGGTTGTTCACCTCTCACCGCTATTGCTCGAAGGTTTCAACCGACGCAAGCGACCCGTCACCCGCAAATGGCATATCGATGAAACCTATGTAAAGGTTCGTGGCCGCTGGACCCATCTCTGTCGCGCCATCGACAGCCTGGGTGACACGGTCGAGTTCTTCTTCAGCGAAAGCCGTGATCTGCTGGCCGCCAAACGCTTTATCCGAAAAGCACTGAACCGTCATGGCCGACCAGATCGTGTTGTCATTGATGGCAGTCGGACGACCCGGGAAGCAATTATTGCCTGCGATGGCGAAAGCCGCCTGCGAAATCGATCACGGGAACGGCTGAAGCCGATCAGCATTCGGCAAAGCCAATATCTGAACAATCACATCGAACAGGATCATCGACGTATCAAGCGCCGGATCCGGCCCATGCTCGGCTTCAAATCGATGGCTTGCGCCGCGACGGTCCTGTCCGGCATCGAGATGGTTCACATGATGCGCAAACAACAGGCGAGATAGGCCTGCAACCCACGCCTGTCACTCGCCGAGCGGTTTGAAGTCCTCGCTGCGTAAAAACGAGCAGAAGCCGTTCCGCGTCTCAACTTCGAGTTTGCGACAGAACCCGAACGGTTCTATCCAGCGGTCGGTCGATGTGTCGGACATGGCCTGTATGGGGCTGGCAGGCGAGCAGCCTGCCCCTGCGCATCTGCGATCTGAAACTTTCTGACACAGATTTTCCTGTCGCGCCCAGCCCCGGCAGTGCCCGCCTCGCAGGTCCACCCCGGGGTGGATGGCGCAACCGGCGGGCCCGTGCATGATGGCCTGCGCAAATTCCGTGAAAGGCCCCTCCTGATGACGTTTCCCTCTCCTCTGGTTCTGGACGCGGCTGCCGTCGGCAGGCTCCTCCCGCAGGTGGATGCGCTTCGTACGATGCGGTCCCTGTTCTCGGAGTTCCTCGCAAGACCGGACTGACCTGAAAAGGATAACATTTTCTCGCCCTGCCCTTTCAAATCTTCCGCACATGCCAGCTCGGACACGGTTGGCGCAGGCGGCTCTGCCCTTGTTGGCAGCCGCCCCCCGCCCGGATTCGCATGCCGGATTTACATGCCGGATTTACATGGAGGAATACGGAACGAAGGTGCTCCTCGTCTCATCGATGCGCAACGCCTGGGTGACTGGCGGAAAGACGCGTTGCGGACATGAAGGCCGCTCGCAGATCTTGCACCCTGCCCCGATCGGCGTCCGGGCCTCGGCGTCATCCAGCCGCAAGCCCTTGGAATAGACCAGCGACGGTGCGTGCCGGAGATCGCAGCCGAGCCCGATGGCGAATGTCTTGTCCGGGGTGCCGTAGCCTCCGACCGTATGGTCGACAGTGTGCGCCACCCACAGGTAGGTGCGCCCGTCGGCATTTCGGCAAGCTGGGTGAGGATGCGTCCCGGCCGGGTGAATGCCTCGTAGACGTTCCACAAGGGGTATGTGCCCCCTGCCCTCGAGAAATGGAAATCGCTAGCCGACTGGCGCTTGGATATGTTGCCGGCCCGGTCCACGCGGATGAAGAAGAAGGGTACGCCGCGCGCACCCGGCCGCTACAGCGTGCTCAGCCTGTGGCACACCGTCTCGAAGCCGACGCCGAACTTCTGGGCGAGCAGGTCGATGTCTTAGCGCAGTTCCTTTGCCGATTGCAGGAAGGCCGCCTTCCTGTGCGCTTGGCGTCATGCTGGGTGCGATGTGGTCATGGCAAAGACCGACGGCATCGAATTCCACCGTCCGGTCAGGCTGGGCGAGATCATCAAGGTCATCAAGACCGTGGCGCACCAGCTTTCCGTGGAGGCCGGATCGACGAAGATGTTCGACATTGCCGAGCGCATCGAATTCATCATGGCCGACGCCAAGGCGATGTTCCCGAACCTCGACTGGTTCAGCGCCGTCTCCTATCACATGATGGGCGTGCCGACGGCCATGTTCACACCGCTGTTCGTCATCTCGCGCACCAGCGGCTGGGGTGGCACATATCATCGATCAGCGCATCGACAACAAGATCATCCGGCCTTCCGCCAATTATACGGGGCCGGAAAATCTGGAATTCGTGCCGATCGCACGCCGTGGCCGGCTGGTCGAAAACTCTAAGGCAGCCTGAGAAAAAGCATGCCCTATCTCCTGTCTCCAGACCTTCCCCGGACATCTGCCGGCGGGCGCTTCCGGGCGCTGGTCGAGCGCGGTGGCATCGCAAGGCTTCCCGGAGCCCATAACGGCATGGCCGCCCTGCAGGCCAGAGCTGCCTGCTTCGAGGGGCTCTACCTGTCGGGCGCGGCCATGACCGCCTCGATGGGCATTCCCGATCTCGGCATCATCACCGTGGACGAGGTGGCCTTCTTAATCCGCCAGATCGCCCGTGCGTCCGGCCTGCCGCTGCTGGTCGACGGCGATACGGGCTATGGCGAGGCGCTCAACGTCATGCATATGGTGCGCACTTTCGAACAGGCGGGGGCAGGGGCCGTGCATGTGGAAGACCAGCTCCTGCCCAAGAAGTTCGGCCACCTCAACGACAAGAAGCTGGCCGCTCCAAACGATATGGCGGCCAAGGTGGCTGCTGCGGCAAAAGCCCGACGCCATCTCTACATCATTGCCAGAACGGACGCGGCGGCGGGCGAGGGCATCGACGGTGCCGTCGCGCGGGCAAAGCTCTACATGGAGGCCGGTGCGGATGCGATCTTCCCCGAGGCGTTGAACACGGCCGAGATGTTTCGCGAATTCGCGGCGCGCATGCCGGGTGTTCCCCTGCTCGCCAACATGACCGAATTTGGCCTAACGCCCTTCTTCACCGCCGACGAGTTCGAGGTGATAGGCTACAAGATGGTGATCTGGCCGGAATCGTCCTGCGCGTCGCCAACAAGGCGCAGGAGAAGCTGTATGCGACGCTGAAGCGTGACGGCGCTCGACCGAGGCGATGGTGCCTGAAATGCAGACGCGCGCCGAACTCTACGACACGATCGATCTGGCGGCATATGAGGCGCTGGACGCCTCGATCGTCGCCACCGTGGTGCCGGAGCAGGCCACCTGAGTGCTGCGGCCAGTTCATGATCGGCATCGGGGCACGAGCCCGGCTTCATGCCCCGATGCCGACGCCCGGACGTAAGGGCCGTCCCGTGACAAGATGCGTCCCAACCGCCGTGAAATGCAGGAAAGCTGCGGGAAGACGGTTGTGCAGCACGTTCTCATGGCAAGGCGCGTCTGCACTATAACAACGCCCCACACCATTCCTGCACGGCGTCAGCCGATGGCTGTTTGCAGTCAGCACCGGCTGCCTGATTCTCTCCCGCCTGTTCGACGATCGGCAGCGGAAGCAACGATTACCGCTGCATCCCCGACAGAACTATCCTGTGCAAAGCCCCATCCGGGCTCGGCCATCTGCGAATGGCGCGACATCGGCAATGGCGCTTGTCCGCTGACAAAACCCACCATTACATGTTGAATATCAAGAGGTTGATTCGGAGGCCGCGAATCGGCTTCCCGCCTTGCAACGTTCCTGGGCCTTTCGTTGACTGACGTAAAATTCCTTGCCGCAAGGTCCGAATCGGGCATAATCACGGTTGTTTGGAAAAACATCTCCAAAAATCGTTATTAGGAAATGCAGCCCGAATGAACGTGAGTTCGCCCAGACCCACCAGAGAGCCGTTGCATTTCGAGAAGCACATTCTCGAGCAGGGCGACCAGATTTCGCAGAAGCTGCATTTGCTCAGCCTGCAGCGGTTCCCGCCGCTTGCCAAGAAGGATCTCCGGTCCTTCAGCCTGGCGGAGGTCGCAACCTATCTTGGCGTCTCGCAGAGCCACCTGAAGAAGCTGCACCTTGAAGGGAAGGGGCCCGTACCGGAAACCTCGTCTTCCGGGCGACGCTCCTACACGGCGCAGCAGATGCTGGAGCTGCGGCAGTATCTGGATCAGTACGGGCGTTCGGAAGCGCGCATGTATGTGCCGCACCGGCGCCCCGGCGAAAAGCTGCAGGTGGTCGCTGTCGTCAACTTCAAGGGCGGCTCGGGCAAGACCACAACCGCGGCGCATCTCGCGCAATATCTGGCTCTGACCGGGCATCGTGTGCTTGCGATAGACCTCGATCCGCAGGCTTCGCTCTCGTCACTGCATGGGTTCCAGCCGGAACTGGACCGGATCAAGTCGCTTTACGACGCGATCCGCTATGACGACGAGAAGGTGGCGCTTTCGGACATCATCCATTCCACGAATTTTCCCGGCCTCGACATCGTGCCGGCCAATCTCGAGTTGCAGGAGTTCGAGTACGACACGCCGCTGGCGATGGCAGATCGCAGCTCCAATGCCGGCAAGGCCTTCTTCACGCGGATCGCGGCATCGCTCGAGGAGGTGGAGGACCGCTACGATGTGGTCATTGTGGATTGCCCGCCGCAACTCGGATATCTGACGATCGCAGCGCTGACCGCGGCGACCTCGGTGCTCATCACCATCCACCCCCAGATGCTCGACGTGATGTCGATGGGCCAGTTCCTTCTCATGCTCGGCAACATACTGGAACCGATCCGCAGCGCCGGGGCGGAGGTCAATCTGGAATGGTATCGCTATCTGATCACCCGGTATGAGCCGATGGACCAGCCACAGGCACAGATGGTCGCCTTCCTGCAAACCCTGTTCGGCGAGTTCATTCTGAAAAACCACATGCTGAAATCGACGGCTGTCTCGGATGCCGGAATCACCAAGCAAACCCTTTATGAAGTGGAAAAGAACACGATGACGCGCTCGACCTACGAGCGTGCCATGGAATCGCTGGATGCGGTGAACGGGGAGATCGCCGAGCTTATACACAAGGCGTGGGGTCGATGATCTTGCCAGCCGACAAAATCACGGTTTCACCTTTTCCCTTCAGTGGATTAGGCAAGAAAGGGAGCTGTTAGATGGCGCGGAAGAATCTGCTGGCTGGCCTTGTAGAAGCCGGCGAGGCCGAACAGGGCGCAGCCAGCGCCCCGGCCTATCCCATGCGCGGTGCTTCCAAATCGATGATCCGCTCGGTCAGCGAGCTGGCGCGGCAGGCCGATGCCTATCTGGAGGGCGAGCAAGTCGTCGACCTCGATCCCGAGCTGATCGATGGCTCATTCGTCAGCGACCGGCTCGCCGACGATGACGTGCACCATCGCGAACTGCTGGAAGCGATCCGGCAGAACGGCCAGAATTCACCGATATTGGTGCGTCCGCATCCGGAACGGGACGGCCGCTATATGATCGTTTTCGGCCATCGCCGTGTCCGCGTTGCGAAAGAGCTTGGCAGGAAGGTCAGAGCGGTCGTCAAGGCGATCGACGACAAGGCGCATGTCATCGCGCAAGGGCAGGAGAACTCGGCCCGGGCAAATCTGAGCTTCATCGAAAAGGCGGCTTTTGCCAAGCGGCTGGAGGATCTGGGCTACGGCCGCGACGTCATCTGCTCGGCACTGGCATCGAACGAGGCTGCCGTTTCGAAGATGATTTCTGCCATTACACGCATTCCCGAGGCGATCGTGCAGGCCATTGGCCCGGCTCCATCCGTTGGACGCGAGCGCTGGGTGGAATTGTCTCTCGTTGCACCGCGGCGGCCGGATACAGCGGCTGAAGTGATTGCAAGCGACGGGTTTGCGGAACTGGACAGCAACGCGCGCTTCGAGACGATTTTCAAAGCGTTGACTGTAGCGGGCAAGCCGGTGCGCAAGACTGCCGCGAAGTCGGCGTCCGCAGCATGGCAGCCTCGCGACAAGACCGTCAGCGTCAGTCTCAGGCAGTCGGGCAAGACAGCGACGCTCGCTCTGGGGTCGTCGGATGGTCCCCGGTTCGCGAAATGGATTTCGAGGAATCTGGACAGCCTCTATGAGGCGTTCAGGACGTCGGAGAAGACTGAACAGGAGAACTGAAGCAGCAAAAGAAAAAGGCCCCCGAACGTCTCCGTTGCGGAAGCCCTTCTCGTATCTGGACAATCCGAGAATCGCATTTCCGCGAATCACTGTCAAGAGTCAGAGGCGTCGTTTTGGCGGGCAGGTTTCTTTTGCCTGATTGAAGGTGGAAGGAAATGCAGACGCATATTGCAACGACGCCCTTCGGGCGGCGGCCGATGTCGCTTGCCATGCTGGCAGTGCAGAAGGAAGCGGACGAAATTCCCGAAGGCAAGACCGTCGACAAGTGGCAGGTCTACAGGGATCTGTGTGAGGCGAAGTCTCTTGTCGGTGTGGGGGATCGTGCCCTGGCGATCCTGGCGGCATTGCTGTCATTCTACCCCGACGACCATCTTTCGGAGGACAATGGCCTGGTTGTGTTTCCCTCGAACCGTCAGCTTGCACTGCGTGCTCACGGCATGTCGGAAGTGACGCTTCGCCGGCATCTCGCGGCGCTGGTAGAGAGCGGGATCATCATCCGCCGCGACAGCCCCAACGGCAAGCGATATGCGCGCAAGGGGAGGGGAGGGGACGTGGAGGAAGCCTTCGGCTTTTCTCTAGCTCCGCTGCTGGTGCGTGCGGAGGAGTTTGCGGATGCGGCCGAATCTGTCCGGACCGACAACCGTGCGCTCAAACTGACGCGTGAGCGGATCACGCTGTATCGCCGTGATATAGCCAAGCTGATCGAGACCGGAGTTGATGAAGGCGCGCCAGGAGACTGGAATGGCCTTTGGCTGCGATTCCGCGAGGTTGTAAACGCTCTTCCTCGCAGGGCGACGGTTACCGAGCTTGAGCGGTTTGCTACAGATCTGGCCAGAATCCGGCAGGACATCGATAAGTTGTTGGAAACCCATATGAATGTTCATGATATGAACGGCAAAGCCTATCGAAATGAACGGCATTATTCTAATTCAAACACAAACGATCATTATGAATCTGAACCTGCTCATGAAAAAAACAGGGGCGAGGGCACATCGGAACTTAACATGACCGTTACGCCAGTCACCTATCCGCTGGGGCTGGTTTTGAGAGCATGCCCTGATATCGCGGATTATGCGGTCGACGGAATCGGCAACTGGCGGGAATTCATGGCCGTCGCTGCCCAGGTGCGCGGGTATCTCGGCATCTCCCCCTCAGCCTACGCTGAGGGGCTTGAAACCCTTGGGCAGGAAAGCACGGCTATTGTAATTGCCTGCATTCTCCAAAGGGCGCAGGATATCAATTCGGCTGGTGGATATCTGCGGGCTCTGACGGAAAAGGCGCGAGCTGGCGAGTTTTCTGTCGGGCCGATGCTCATGGCGACGTTGAAAACGAATTCTTTCCCTTCCAGGCTCGCTGGATAGTTCGGCTGTCGACCGACGAAATTCCGATGGCTGTAGAAATCCATGTTCTTTTCCCGGGAGAAGAACATGTGGGGTGTGGTCGGGGCGCGGAAGGGGAGGACGTGTGACGACAGAACAGGAAAGCCGAACTTCGGATTCCGCCGCTGTTTCTATAGCGGCGGACGGTGCAATTGTTGAAGGAATTCAGAGGCCGGCGGCTTTTGTAAGATTGATGCGAAAACGATCTCGACGTCGCTGATATTTGCGTGTCATTTCCGCGGAAGCGTGACCGAGCTGCTTTTGGACGTGACGTTCTTCGACATCGGCTGAAGAGGCAAGGCCAGCACGCAGAGAATGGCCGGCAAACAGATTGGCGCGCCGTCCCTCCGGGAGATCGCCGCGCACGCCGGCGGCCAGCGCGGCCCGTTTGACCAGTCTGGCGACTTCCTGGTCGTTAAGGCGGCCGGAACCGACCTTCCTGCCCTGACCGGTGACGCGGCGGAAAAGGGGGCCATGGGCGATCCGGGCGAGGCTGAGCCAGGTTTGCAGTGCCATGACCGGACAGGTCGCGTCGGACGAGCCACGGCCGATCTCGACCTCGCGCCACCCGGTCTTGCCCCGCAAGGTAACCAGCATCCCGCCATCCAGCACCTCGATCCAGCCAAGCCCGTCCTCGGTCTGATCGCGGGCGCAATCGAGGCCGACGATCTCGGAGCGTCTGAGAGCGCCCGCGAAGCCGATGAGCAGCATTGCCCGGTCGCGCAGACCCCGTAAGGTGCCGCGATCCAGAGTTTCTAGCATGGCGATCAGGTCGTCCGGCAGGAGCGCCTCTTTCTGGCGTGGGGGCGCTGCGTGACGGTTCCGGATTCCGGCCATGACGGTCGCTATGTGACGATCCTTGCGGTCCAGCGACAGGCCGCGTTGTGCATAGTTCCAGGCCAGCGCCGAAAGACGTCGCTCGATCGTGGAGACTGCATGTGGCTTCGCGCTGGCGGCTCGCGGAGCGGGGCGGCCGGGAACATCGTCTGCGGTGCCGGCGGCGAGCGCGGTGACGTAAAGGCCGACCACCTGCGGATCCGGGGGCAGGGGGGCCACGCTCTGGCGGCGGCACCAGCTTGTGAAATGCGCCCAGTCGGCAGCATAGGCACGGCGCGTGTTTGGCGAGGAAGCAGCTTCGACATAGGTGCGCGCGCGGGCAGCGAGGTCTTCGAGATGCTGCGGCAGGGCAGATGCCGTATCCGGTTGCGCCGGCAGACCGGATAAAGGCCCGGTTTGCGGTTCGCCATCTTCTTCAAATTCGCGTTTGCGACCACTCGCATCAGTATGTGTGGCGCGGTTATGATCCTGGTCGGCCGATCTATGTCGATCCTCATGCCTGAAGGCACCCATCTCGCGGACCAGATCGACGATGTCGGGCAAATCTTTGTCCTGCATGTTTCATCAAGCTCCTTCAGAGCCTTTATGTCTGAGCCGCGCGCTGTGAGCAATCCTGCGGCATTGGCCGAGGAAGTCTGCTCCGGAGAGCACATCAATCGGCTGTCGGGTGTCTGTCAGTCCCATTTCCCTCCCTGCCTCAGGCGCAATTGCCCAAAAAAACTGTCCTGCGATCGGGCAGACGGCTGAGCGCCGCCGTTCGTCTGCTTTTGAGCGGCGTTGCGCCGCTTCTGGCGAGTGAATCAGCTTATGACCGATAAGGCAACATTATCGGACTTTATTGGTTTCTGACGAAGCATGCGGATTAGCGCTAATTTTATAGCATTAAGCGCACCTGGGGTTTATCCTCCAGGTCGATGAAACCGGCCGAATCGATCTCCATTGCCAACCTTGCGCCGCCGACCGTTCCCGGCTGGGCGGTCCCGCGCGGCCCCGTCACGAGCGCTGTCGAGGCCGCCTAACCGCGCTCGCGAATCTCGCGGGTCAGGCGAATGGCCGTGAGATCGGGATAGGCAGCGACACGTCCACGCAGATAATCGACAAAGGGCGCGATCTTGTTGGGCCGCCCCACCTAGCGCGGACCATAGACGGGCAGGCAGTTCCAGCCCGCGTTCGATGTATTTGCGGACCGTCTTGGGATCGCGGCCCGTTCGACGGGCGATCGCGGTCACCGACAGGCCCTGACGGTGTAGATCCAATATCATCAGAAGTTCTCCAAGTTGGACCACCAGCGCCGCTCCCGTCCCGCAAAGATCGGAACGGACTATCGACACCGGGGCGAAAGCCGCCAGTTCCGGGACGCGTCCCGGAACTGGCGGCAATAGCGCCAACAAGGGAATTTTCGTTGCCCACAATTAGGGAATATTCATCGCCCGATGACAGCACCCAGATGCAGCGCCTGCTTTACCGCCGCATGCAGATCAGCCGGATCGAAGCTTTCCAGCAGACGCAGCACCTGAACATAGGCGCGCCGGCCCTGCTTGCCCATCCGCGCTTCCATAAGGCGGCGCATTGTCGGGAACGCCTCCGGCAGTTCCCAGCCCTGCAAGGGTGCCGCCTGGTCGAGCGCATTGATCTTCTGCTCGATCAGCGGAAGGTAATGCAGCGGATCGAAGACAACCTCCTCGCGCTCATAACTGCGCGGATGGCGGGCGATGATCTCCCCGCCGCGGCCGATCACCACCTCGTCGACGTAGCCACGGATCCAAACGTCCTGGTGGCCGAAGGCGACCGGAACGGAGTAGTCGTTGGTCCTGTAGCGCACCAGCGCCTGCGAGGAGACCCGACCGCTGGCCTGGTCGCAAGCCTCGAAGGGCGAGGCCGGCAGCGGGCGCATCGCCGCCACATCGCGCACCAAGCGTTCGCCGATCGTCTCGCTCTCGCCGCGCAGCCGATCGCGCTGGCGCTTGCGGCATTGATCCTCGAGCCACAGGTTGAACGCGTCCCACGTCGCAAAGCGCGGGATCGGCACCATGAAGTTGCGCCGGGCATAGCCGACCAGTCCTTCGACGCTGCCCTTGTCGTTGCCCTTGCCGGGACGACCGTAACGGTCCCGGATCAGGTAATGGGACAGGAAGCCGCTGAACAGCGCAGCCCGCATGCGTGTGCCGTCGGGCAGGATCTTCGCCACCAGGCAGTGGTCATTGTCGTAGACGATCGACTGCGGCACGGCGCCGAAGAAGGCGAACGCATGGATATGGCCGTCCACCCACGCTTCGGCCACCGCCGCAGGATAGGCGCGCACATAGCAGGCGTCGCTGTGCGGCAGATCGAGCACGAAGAAGTGCGCCTTCTGCTCCACGCCACCAATGACCACCATAGCCTCACCAAAGTCGGCCTGTGCGTGCCCGGCCGGGTGCGCCAGCGGCACAAACATCTCCTGGCCGCGCCGCGCCCGATCGCGCATGTAGTCCTTGATGATCGTGTAGCCGCCGGTAAACCCGTGCTCGTCCCGCAGCCGGTCGAACACCCGTTTGGCCGTATGACGCTGCTTGCGCGGGACCCCGCGGTCCCCCTCAAGCCACCGATCGATGATCGGAATGAATGCGTCCAGCTTCGGACGCCGAACCGGGGCCTGCCGCCGATAGCCCGGAGGAACCGAATACGCCATCATCTTGCGAACCGTGTCGCGTGAGATGCCGAAATGCCTGGATGCCTCGCGCTGGCTCATGCCCCCGTCGCACGCCACGCGAACCTTCAGATATAAGTCCACGGTATAGATCCCTCGTCCCTCCCTGCCCTGAGCAGAAAAGGGAAAAAGTGGCCGGATTTTACTCCGCCCGCAGCAGGACTATCCCGCCGCTACCGTGGTCGACTTTCGCACCGCCGTTCTCACCAGCGCCGGTCCCGACCGGGGCGCGGCCGCCCGCGCGCGCATCTTCCATGCGGCGATAGCGGTGGCGCTGCAAAAAGGGTTTGGAAAGGTGACGTTGAGCCTGGTCGCCAGCGAGGCGGGCCTCAGCAAGGGCGGCCTGCTCCACCACTTCGCCACCAAGAACGCGCTGATCCGGGGGATGCTGGAGTTTTATGAGGACCGGACGGCCCCAAACGCCCGGCTCGACGACGCAAACCAGTGCGCTTGCGATCCGCTGGCCGTGGCGGTGCTCATCGCCGCGTTCGAGCGCCCCACGGTGCTGGAAGAAGTCCGTATGCAGCCCGATGCGGAACGTCCCGATCTGAAGGACCGCCAGGAATCGCCGCGCCATTCGCGGCTCGCCGGGACCCTGATCGCAAAGGTCAATCTTGCGGCGGCAAGGTGAGCGATGTGGTGGTGAGCCGGCCGGTCATGGGCGAGAAGCCGGCATGATCCGGCCGGGCCGGCGGCTGACGGGCCCAGCGCCCGGCAGCGCTTATCGCGGAGGAAGCCTCATGAGGCTGCGCCCGGGGGGTTCACCCGTTCCGCATCAGGCCTGCCCGCGCCCGGCCCCGTTGTCCGGCGCCTGAATGAGTTCGAGAACCAGACCTTCGTGGTTGCGGAGATAGGCGATGCGGGAACCTTTATTGGGGCCGGCGTCGATGACGACCACTGCGCCCATCGGTTCCACCCCGTGGCCCGCCGCCTTGTCCAGAGCCGCATCGATGTCATCGACGCTGAAGCCGAGATGCAGCGAGCCGAGATCGCAGGCGCGCGGAAGGAAGGTCTTCACCCCGTCCGGGGCGCGATAGGAAAGCAGTTCCACCGTTGCGCCGCTTCCGCTGCGCATATAGGCGATCTCGACCTCGACGCCCGGCACGCCGATGACGCGCGAGATGATGGCGGGGTCGCGGGGCGCGCGCGAGATGACGGTGAAGCCGAAGACATCCTCGAACAGGTGAATGGCGGCGTCGAGATCACCTACGGTGACGCCGGTATGGTTGAATGTGACAGTCATGCAGTGTCCTCCCGGTAGTTTTCAGTGGGCGAGATAGCCGCCGTCGACGGGCAGCACATGGCCGGTGACCATGGACGACGCCGGCGAGACGAGATAGAGCGCCGCGGCGGCGGCGTCGAGCGTCGTGGCGAAGCGCCCGAGCGGCATCGCCGGCAGAAGTTTTTCGGCGACGCCGGGACTTTCCAGGAAGGCGCGGTTAAAATCGGTCTTGATCCAGGCCGGCGCGATGGCGTTGACCCTGACGCCATCGCGGCCCCATTCCATCGCCAGTGCGCGTGTCAGGTTCACCATGCCGCCCTTGGAGGCGTGGTAGGAGGCGATCGGATAGAACCCGCCGCCGGACAGCGCCATGATCGAGGCCACGTTGACGATGGCTCCTCCGCCGGCGCGGATCATGAGCGGCTGCGAGAGCCGGCAGCATTCGAAGGTCGCATCCAGATTGACGGCCATGGCTTGCCGCCAGACCTCGGGGGTAAGCTCCGCCGCCGGCCTGCGCTGAACGACCGCCGCGTTGTTGACAAGGATGTCGAGGCGGGAAAAACGCGCCTCGACGGCGTCGAAGCAGGCGCTCAGCGCGCTCATGTCGGAAATGTCGAGCGCATGCGGCACGACATTCGCGCCCTGGCCGGACAGGTCCGCGCAGGCGTCCGCCAAGGCGTCTTCGTCGCGGTCGATCAGCACCAGACGAGCGCCGGCGGAGGCTAGCAGGCGGGCTGTTTCCAGGCCGATGCCGCGCGCCGCGCCGGTGATCAGCGCCACCTTTCCGGACAGGTCGAAGAGGCTGTCGATCATGCCGGCCTCACGCCATCAGGAGCAGCGGCGTTTCGATCAGCCGCTTCAGTTCGCGCAGCACCTTCGCGCCGACCGCGCCGTCGATGGCCCGATGGTCGACCGAAAGCGTCAGCCGCAGGCGTTTGACCTCCACCGGCGCGCCATCGCGCAGCGCCAGTTCGGTTTCCACCGCGCCGACCGCCAGGTTCATGGACTGCGGCGGGTTGATGATTGCGGCGAAGGAGCTGACGCCGAACATGCCCAGATTGGAGATTCCGGCGAGACCGCCGGTGTAGTCTTCAGGCATGAGTTGCCCGGCGCGCGCCTTTTCGATGGCGTCGCGCGCGCCGATGGCGATGGCGCCCGGCGAGAGCCTTGCCGCATCGCGCAGGATGGGGGTGATCAGGCCATCGTCCAGCGCAACGGCGACGCCGATGTCCACCGAAGCGTGATGGATCATACCTTCGTCGCTATAGGTGACCATGGCGGCGGGAACGCGCGAGATGGCCAGCGCCCATGCCTTCACCAGCAGGTCATTCACGGTGAAGCGCACCTCGCTGCCCGATTCTGCCTGCGCGGCGTTCAGATCGGCCCGCAGCGCCAGCAGTGCGTCGACCCGGCAGCCGGCTTCCAGATAGAAGTGCGGCACGGTCTGTTTGGCCTCGACCAGGCGGCGGGCGATGGTCCGGCGCATGGCTCCGTGCGGTTCGAGCCTTGCCCCGGGCGGCACGATGGCCGGCGTCGGGGCGATTGCTGCGAGGGGGGCGGGGGGCCGGCTCGCGGCGGCGGCCGTCTGGGTGGCGGCGCGTTCGGCGGCCTCGCGGATATCCTGGGCAATGATGCGCCCGCGCGGACCCGTGCCGACAAGACCGTCCACCCCGACGTCGAGTTCACGGGCGAGGCGGCGCGCCAGCGGCGAGATGCGCATCGGGGGCTCGTCTTCGACGGCGGCCGAAGCCGTGTCCGCCGCTGCGGCCGCCGGCTCGCTCACCGGTTCCGCAGCCGGCGCGAGCGCGGCCTCGCCGTCGCCCAGAACGCCGATCACGGTTTCCACCGCAACGTCCGCAGTGTCGGCTGCGACGACGATCTTTTCGAGGACGCCATCTTCGGGGGCCTCGATATCCATGGCCGCCTTGTCGGTTTCCAGTTCTGCCAGAAGATCGCCCTTGCGCACCTTGTCGCCGACGGCGACGTGCCAGCGCACCAGCTTTCCGGCCACCATCGTGGGAGAGATCGCCGGCATGACAATGTCGATGGCCATGCTCAGTCCTCCCTGCCGGCGGGGAGGGTGCGGCTGCACATGCGCCGCACGGCATCGGCGATTGAGGCCGCGGTCGGCATGACCTCGCGTTCCAGCCGGTCGTTATAGGGCATGGGCACTTCGAGGGCCCCGAGCCGTTCCACCGGGGCGTCGAGCCAGTCGAAGGCTTCCTCGGTGATCTGGGCGGCGATCTCCCCGCCCAGGCCGCCGGTGCGCCATGCCTCATGAACGACGAGGCAGCGGCTTGTTTTCTTCACCGAACGCACGAAGCAGGCCATGTCGAGCGGGCGCAGGCTGCGCGGGTCGATCACCTCCACGCTGACGCCTTCGCGCGCGAGCGTTTCAGCAGCAGACAGGGCGCGCTCGACCATGGCGAGGGTCGCGATGACGGTAATGTCGTGGCCCTCGCGCTTGATGTCGGCCTTGCCGATCTCGATCTCGTAGGGCTGTTCGGGAACCGGCGCCGCGCCGCCGAGATAAAGCAGCTTGTGCTCCAGGAAGATGACCGGGTTGTCGTCACGGATCGCCGCCATCAGCAGACCCTTGGCGTCATAGGGGGTCGAGGGGGCAAGCACGGTGAGGCCGGGAATATGGGCGAACCACGCCTCCAGCGACTGCGAGTGCTGGGCCGCAAGACGGATGCCGCCGCCTTGCGGTCCACGAAACACCACCGGCACGTTGGCCTTGCCGCCCAGCATGAAACGCAGCTTGGCGGCTTGGTTGACGATCGGGTCCATCATGAAGGTGACGAAGTCGAATATCTGGATCTCGGCGATCGGCCGCCGGCCGGACAGGGCCGCGCCTACCGCAGCGCCGGAAATGACGCCTTCGGAGATCGGCGTGTTGATGATGCGGTCGCCGCCGAAGCGCTCGTGCAGGCCGCGTGTGACGCCGAAGGTGCCGCCGACAGGGCCGACATCCTCGCCCATCAGGAACACGGTTTCGTCTTCCTCGATCGACTGGAAGATCGCCTCGCGAACCGCTTCCGTATAGGTGATGGCGCGGCTGCCGGCCGGGGGCGGGGCCGCAGGGGTGCGACGCGGAGCAAGGATCTTGTCGAACATCGACTGCGCGTCCGGCTCGGGCGAGGCTTCCGCGAAGCGGACCGCGTCCTCGATCACCTCGCCGACCTCCGCCGCCAGCGCGTCATAATCCGCTTCGGCGATGTCCCATTCCTCGATCAGCCGGCGGCGCATGCGCAGCAGCGGATCTTCCGTCAGCCATTGCCGCACCTCTTCGTCGGTGCGATAGCCGAGCAGATTGCCGCGCACCGAATGGTCGCCGTGGCGATAGGTCATGGCCTCGATGAGGGTGGGGCCTTCGCCGGCGCGGGCGCGGGCGATCGCTTCCGACACGGCGGCATAGACGGCGACAGGATCGTTGCCGTCTATGCGTTCGCCGGGAATGCCGTAGCTCTGCGCACGGGCGGCGACCGATCCGCCCGCCGTGGCGTGGTCGAAGGGCGTCGACATGCCGTAAAGGTTGTTTTCGCACATGAACACGATGGGCAGCTTCCACAGCGCCGACATGTTCAGCGCTTCATGGAAGATGCCTTCGTTGGACCCGCCATCGCCGAAGAAGGCGATGCCGGCATCGTCCGAGCCGCGCTGCCTGGCGGCCAGCGCAGCGCCCACGCCAAGACCCATGCTGGCGCCGACGATGCCGTTCGCACCCAGAATGTTGAGTTGGACATCGGCCACGTGCATCGAGCCGCCGAGGCCGCCGCAGATGCCGCCGACCCGGCCGCACAGCTCGGCCATCATGCCGCGCAGGTCGGCGCCCTTGGCGATGCAGTGGCCATGGCCGCGATGATGGGTGGTGATGAAGTCGTCCTTGCGCAGGGAAAAGCAGGCGCCTGCGGCGATGGCTTCCTGGCCGGCCGAGGAGTGGGCCGTGCCCTTCACCACGCCGGCCTTGAACAACTCCTCGGTGCGCGTTTCGAAACGACGGATGAGCAGCATGGTGCGGGCCAGAGCAAGGATGTCCTCGCGCGCCAATGGCGGCACGTTCCGCGCCAGCCTTTCGGCGGTGCGCGATGCGCTCTGGGTATAGAAACTGGTGCCGTCCTGCTCGGTCGGCGTGTCCTTCTTGGCCACTGGATAGATCCTCCGGAATACGATCCCCAACGCCGGCGAAAGGCGTGGGCGTGAGCGGAGGCAACCATGTTTGACGCGTCAGGACAAAATCAAAGGAGATATGCCTGAAATAACTTCTTGTTATGTCTGTGCGCACACGATGATTTTTAAGTATCTGTGCGGCGGCGCGGGCGAAACTCAGGCCGGCGGCAGTTCCGCCGTCAGCCAGGTGCGCGCCGTCACCAGCCTTTGCGTGTGCTCGGCCACCAGCGTCTTGAAGACGCGCATGGCGGCGGTCTTCGGGCGGTCGCGGGAGGTGGCGATCACCCATGGCCAGCTCATGCCGGCGATGGGGGCGATGGAGATGTCGCCGCGCAGATAGGCCTGATGGGTGGCGCTGTAGGGCAGGATGCTGTGCAGCCCGCCGCGCGAGACGAGATCCATGATGATGGTGTTGGTCTCGACGATCACCGGGGGCGTCGCAGCGGCTGGCCGAGGTTGCAGGATTTCGTCGACCACGCGGCGCAGGCCGTTGGGGTTGGGCGTCAGGACAAGGTCGAGCTTGCCCAGCAGCGATGCCGGCACCGGCCGCTCGATGGAGAGGCCGGCATTGGGCGGCGACAGAAGCACCAGCGCTTCTGTGCACAAGGCCTGGCGATCAAGCCCGCGCGAGGCGCCATGATCGGAATAGAAGGCGAGATCAACGCGCTGGGTGACCAGTTCCTCGCGCACGTTCACCGAGGTGCCCTCGCGAATCTCCAGCGTCACATGTGGATAGAGGCGGTGGAACTCGGCCACCACATCGGCCATCAGCAGGCCGCGCAGCGAATAGGCGGACGATATGCGCAGCGAGCCGGTCGGGATGGTTTCGGCGGCGATGATGTCTTCCTTGATGAGGTCGACGTTCTGCATCAGCGTGCGCACATGGTCGGCCAGCCTCTGTCCGGCCGGCGTCAGGGCGACGCCGCGCGGCCGCCGTTCCAGCAGGCGCGTCCCGAGTTCGTCTTCGAGAAGCTGGAGCTGGCGGCTGAGCGCCGGCTGGGAAACGTTGGCGTGCTCGGCCGCGTGCGTTATGTTGAGCGTGTTGACCACATGCATGAAGTATTCGAGTTGACGGATCTTCATCTGTGCGCCGCTTCCGAATGGCCCTTCCACTGTATAGGGCGGTTTCCTGGCACAGCCGGGCAGGGGAATCCGGAGTTTCCGCAGGCGCCATTCCGAAATGCTTTTCGGTTATGTCTTGCATGCGTAATATGTATTTTACATATAACGGGCCGGAACTTAGCGTCAATCTCGTATAGGCTCATCAGCACGGTTCGAGGCGGCAACCGTGCGTTCATCGCGATCGTCGTGAGATGCATCCGACCCCGGGAGGCAGGGTCGGAGATGGCTTGTTCCGGCCGGCCCAGAGGGCCGCGCCTAGCATTCAACCGGGAGGAAATTTATGAAATCCGTTTCCAGATTCGTTCTTGCCCTGATGGCGGGCACCATGATGGGCTCTGCTGCCTATGCGCAGGAAGCGCCGATCCGTATCGCGCTGATGACCGACCTTGCCGGCCCGACCGCCGATTATGGCGGGCAGGGCGGCATGGAGGCCATCAAGATGGCCGTAGAGGATATTGGCGGCTCGATCAACGGCCGTCCTGTCGAGATCGCCTTCATCGATCACCAGAACAAGCCCGATATCGCCGTCACCAAGGCTCGCGAAGCCTATGACAACGGCACCGACATGATCATCAACCTGTCGAACTCGGCCGCCGCGCTGGGCGTCATGGAGATCGCCAAGGCCAAGAACAAGGTGGTCATCGTCACCGGCGCGGGGTCGAGCAAGATCACCGGCGACGCCTGCTCGCCGAACACGGTCCACTTCGCCTTCAACGCCTATTCGCTGTCCAACGCGCCGGTCGAGGCGCTCACCAGGGCGGGCGACGACGACTGGTTCCTGATCGTGTCCGATTTCGCCTATGGCCTGTCGGTCGAAGGGGCCGTCACCGGCGCGGTCGATCAGGCCGGCGGCAAGGTCGTGGGAACGGTCAAGCATCCGGCCTTCATGGCGACGGACTTTTCTTCCTACGCGCTCCAGGCGATCTCGTCCGGCGCCAAGGTGATCGGCCTGTCCAATTCGTCCTCGGACACCACGAACTCGATCCGCGCGCTCAAGGAATTTGGTCTTGGCGACGACCAGAAGATGGTCGCCTTCACGCTGTTGATCAACGAAATTCATGGCCTCGGCATCGACCAGGCCTCGGGCCTCGTCTACGCGACCGCCTTCTACTGGGACCGCACCGAGGCCACCCGCGAGTGGTCCAAGCGCTTCTACGAGCGCGTCGGCAAGATGCCGAACATGGTCAATGCCGGCGACTACTCCGGCACCCTGCATTATCTGCGCGCCGTCGAGGCGGCGGGCACTTCGGACGCCGACAAGGTGCTGGAAAAGATGCACGAAATGCCGGTCAACGACATGTTCGCGGAAAACGGCCGCGTGCGCGAGGACGGCATGATGGTGCATGACATGTATCTGGTGCAGGTCAAGACGCCCGAAGAGTCCAAATATCCCTGGGACTATCTCAACGTGCTTGAGACGATCCCGGCGGAAAAGGCCTTCGTGCCGCTCGAACAGAGCGAGTGTCCCCTGGTCGCGAAGGACTGATAGCCGACATGACCCACGTCCTTGAAACTGCCGGGCTCTGCAAGGAGTTCGGCGGGTTCCGGGCGGTGTCGGATGTCTCGCTGAAGGTCCGGGAGGGCGATATTCACGCCCTCATCGGACCGAACGGCGCGGGCAAGACCACCGTCTTCAACCTGCTGACCAAGTTCCTGCAACCGACCTCTGGAACGATCGTCCTGGAGGGCCGCGACATCACTGGCGAGAAGCCGGCGGCGCTGGCGCGGCAGGGCATGGTCCGCTCGTTCCAGATTTCGGCGACCTTTCCGGACCTGACGGTTCTGGAAAACGTCCGGGTCGCGCTGCAGCGCCGCTCGGCTCCCACCTACGCCTTCTGGCTGCCGGGCCGGGTGCTCGACCGGCTCAACGCGCGGGCGATGGAATTGCTCGAACTGGTTGACATGCAGGATTTCGCGCAGACGCGGGCCGCCGATCTGTCCTATGGGCGCAAGCGTTCCGTCGAGATCGCGACGACTTTGGCGATGGAGCCGCGGGTCATGCTGCTCGACGAGCCGACCCAGGGCATGGGGCATGAAGACGTGGAGCGGGTGACCCGGCTGATCAAGCGGGTTTCGGCCGGCCGCACCATCCTGATGGTCGAGCACAACATGAAGGTGGTCTCCGGCATCTGCGATCGCATCTCGGTGCTCCAGCGGGGCTCCATCCTGGCTGAAGGCAGCTATGCCGAGGTCTCGGCCGATCCGCGCGTGCTCGAAGCGTATATGGGCTCCGACGACGCTGACGGCGACATCGGCGCGGGAGGCGAACCATGAGCGAAACTGTCCTGTCGCTGAAGAACGTCAATGGCTGGTACGGCGAGTCGCATGTGCTGCACGGTGTCGATCTCGATGTCTCGCGCGGCGAGGTCGTCAGCCTGATCGGCCGTAACGGAGCCGGCCGCACCACCATCCTGCGCGCCATCATGGGGCTGCTTGAGCGCCGGGAAGGACGCATCGAGCTCAAGGGACGCGATGTCAGCTCGGCCGCGCCGCATCGGCTGGCGCGGGCGGGCCTCGGCTACTGTCCTGAAGAACGCGGCATCTTCTCGACCCTGACCTGCGAGGAAAACCTGCTGCTCCCCCCGGTCACCCGGGCCGGCAGCGGCATGATTGTTCCCCTGTCGGAAATCTACGAGATGTTTCCGAACCTCGCCGAGCGGGCGCGCAGTCCCGGCACGCGGCTGTCGGGCGGCGAACAGCAGATGCTGGCGATCGCCCGCATCCTGCGCACCGGCGCCGACATCCTGCTGCTCGATGAGATCTCCGAGGGTCTCGCGCCGGTGATCGTGCAGACATTGGCGCGCGTCATCCGCGAACTGAAGTCGCGCGGCTTCACCATCGTGATGGTCGAGCAGAATTTTCGCTTCGCCGCGCCGCTGGCGGACCGCTTCTTCATCATCGAGCACGGCCGCGTCATCGATGTCGTGCAGCAGTCGGATCTCGCCCAGCGTATGGACGAGATCCGCAGGTTTCTGGGGGTGTAAGCCATGACCGAGATTTTTGGCGTTCCCGCCCAGGTCCTCTACGGCCAGCTTCTGCTCGGTCTCGTCAACGGCAGTTTCTATGCGCTTCTGTCGCTGGGCCTGTCGGTCATCTTCGGCCTGCTCAACATCGTCAACTTCGCTCATGGCACCATGTACATGGTCGGCGCCTTTCTCGCCTATGTGCTGCTCAGTCCGCTCGGCCTGAACTACTGGTGGGCGCTGGCCCTGGTTCCGGTGCTTGCCGCCGGCATCGGCATCTTCATAGAGCGCACCGTTCTCAAGCGCATCTACGGCCTCGACAATATTTACGGCCTGCTGGTGACCTTCGCGCTCACCATGATCATCGAAGGCGTCGTGCGCGTCTATTTCGGCGTTTCGGGGCTGCGCTATCCTGTCCCGCAGGCGCTCACCGGCATGCTCGATCTCGGCTTCATGCGGTTGCCCATCTACCGCGTCTGGGTCATCGTGGCCGCGCTGGGCCTGTGCCTGCTCACCTGGGCGATCATCGAGCGCACCAGGCTCGGCGCGACGCTGCGGGCCGGCACCGAAAATCCCAAGCTTGTGCAGGCTTTTGGCGTCAACGTGCCGATGCTGGTCACGCTCGTGTTCGGCTGGGGCGTCGGCCTCGCCGCGTTCGCCGGCGTTCTTGCAGCCCCCCTGATGCAACTGACGCCGCAGATCGGCCACTCGATCATCATCACCGTCTTCGGCGTGGTGGTCATCGGCGGCATGGGCTCCATCCTCGGTTCGATCCTGACGGGCCTGGCGCTCGGCCTCCTCGAGGGCGTGGCCAAAGTCTACTATCCCGAGGCGTCCTCGACCGTGATTTTCGTCGTGATGATCCTGGTCCTGCTGGTGCGCCCGCACGGCCTGTTCGGCAAGCAATAGGAGGTTGTCATGAATTCGCGTACGCTCCTGACACTTGCCGGCATCGCCGCGCTGGCGCTGGCCCCGGCCTTCGTCTACCCCATGCTGATGGTGAAGCTGCTGTGCTTCGCCATCTTCGCCTCGGCCTTCAACCTGATGCTCGGCTATACGGGGCTGCTGTCATTCGGCCATGCCATGTTCTTTGGAACGGCCGGCTATATTCTGGGCCTTGGCATGAAGCATCTCGGCTGGTCGCCGGAGATCGGGCTGATCGCCGGCATGGCGGGCGCGGGCTTGCTGGGCTTCATCGCCGGGGCCATCGCCATCCGCCGCGAAGGCATCTATTTCGCCATGATCACGCTGGCCATCTCGCAGCTGATCTACTTCCTTGCGATGCAGACGGACTGGACCGGACGCGACGACGGGCTGCACGGCATTCCGCGCGGGCGCCTGTTCGGCCTGATCGATCTGGAAAACGACCTTGCTCTCTACGGGCTGGTCGCCGTGTGCTTCGTGCTGGCGCTGGCCGCGATCCACCGCATCGTCACCTCGCCCTTCGGGCAGGTGCTGACCGCGATCCGCGAGAACGAGCCGCGTGCCCTTTCGCTTGGCTACGACGTGGCGCGCTACAAGGTGCTGGCGTTCACGCTGTCGGCGGCGCTTTCGGGGCTCGCCGGCGGGTTGAAGGCGCTGGCGCTCAGCTATGAGTCCCTGAACGACCTGCACTGGTCGCTGAGCGGCGAGGTGGTGATGATGTGCATCCTCGGGGGGCTGGGAACGCTGTCAGGCCCCGTCGCCGGCGCGTTCTTCGTCATCCTTTTGCAGAACTTCCTGGCCGACAAGGTGGGCGAGTGGCTCTCCGTCATCATCGGACTGGTGTTCCTGTTTTGCATTCTGGCCATGCGCAAGGGCTTTGTGGGGGAACTGTCCCAGCGGCTGGCGGGGCTGCGCGGGAAGGCGAGGGCTGCGTCATGAAGGGGCGCTCGGCAATCGTCACCGGCGCGGGCAGGGGCCTCGGCGAGGTCATCGCCCTGCGTCTGCTCGAACGCGGCGCCCGCGTCGCCATATGGGACCGTGACGCCGCTGCGGCCCGCGATACGGCGGACCGGCTGTCGGATATCGGCCCCACGCATGCCTGCGGCGTCGATGTGACAAGCGAAGAGGACGTCGCCACGGCGCTCGCCTCGACCCGCCAGTCGCTGGGCGAAGTGTCGATCCTGGTTTGCAACGCCGGCATCCCGGGGCCGAACAAGCCGGTCTGGGACGTCACCCCGGCCGAATGGGAGAGGGTGATGGCGGTGAACGTGACCGGCGCGCTGCTGTGCTGTCAGGCCGTGATCCCGGAAATGAAGGCGCGCGGCTACGGCCGTATCGTCAACATCGCCTCCGTGGCCGGGAAGGAGCCGGGACCGCAGATCGCCGCCTATGCGGCAAGCAAGGCGGCGCTGATATCGCTCACTAAGACGATCGGACGCGAGTTGGCGACCTCAGGCGTGACCGCAAACTGCATTGCGCCGGGGGCCATCCGCACGCGGATTTTCGACGACTGGCCCGAACCCTATGTGCAGGAATTGCTGAACAAAATCCCGATGAACCGCTTCGGCACACCCGAGGAACTGGCCGATCTTGTCGCCTTCGTTGCTTCAAGGCAGGCTTCTTTCTCGACAGGCGCGGTGTTCGACATGTCTGGCGGCCGATCAGACTACTGACCTTTCCGGCCATCGCCATGCAAGGCGCAACGGGCCGGTGCGGAAGGGGGTGAACGTGCCGCCTTCCCATCGCAACGCGGCCCTTGCTCCGGCCCGCACCCGGCGCGGGGTTCCTGTCCCGTACAGCCATCACGGTCAATGCGGCGACGAGTGCGGTGATCTCCAGCCGACGTGGCTGGTTGCGACGAGATCACGCCCCGGCACGCGCATGATCCGCCGCGCCTTTTCGAAACCCGCCTCGACGAGCAGCTCGTCGCGCCTTGCGGAGGGCATGCGATGCCAGATAGCCGGCGGCGAGATCGAGCGCCGGCTCATAGCCGGCAACCAGACGCAGGATGCGCTGGTCATAGTCTGTCGCCACCTGATCGGGGAAGACGGTCATGAGCGGGCCAATGCGGGAAGGCCGGGCAACAGGCCCGTTTCGAGCGTTGAAAAGCCGAGATCGCCCCCAACGCCCGGCAACGCCACCAGCAGAAAAGACTGCGCGGCGGCATTGGCTGCGAGCGCCGAGCAAGGGCCGCGCGGCGAAGCGGAAAGTGGTGTCCGGTTGCACGATATCTCGGTCGTCGGGCGGGGCGGCCACCCCGATTTTCGTCACAAGAGGCCGAGTCGGCCTTGGGCCCTCACCAGATGCTCATGCATGGCTGTCCTTGCCTTGTCCGGATCTCCTTGCCGGATCGCCTCGAAGATTTCCACATGTTCATCCAGAGCCAGGTCGGTCAGGCCTTCATGGCGGGACGAGTTCTCGCGGGCCAGCCTGACGGCCTCGGTGAGAACGGAAGCAAGGAATTCCTCGAAACGCAGCAACGCCACGTTCTTGGATGATTTTGCGATCATGTGATGGAAGCGCACGTCCGCCTGAACGCCGGACTGGAGGTCGTGGCCCGATGACGACAGCACTTTGAGCAGTTTCTCAAGCGCTGTCAGGTCGCCTTTTGTGCGACGCTGCGCGGCCAGGCTTGCCGCCTGGCTCTCCACCCCGATGCGCAACTCGTATAGTTCCCGGGTCGACGTCTTGCTCTTGGCATCCTGCAGACCAAGACGGAATGAGCGAACCACTTCCGATGGGTGTGTGACGTAGATGCCGGAGCCCTGCCGGCTGACGACGAGGCCGTCCGCCTGCAGACGCCATATCGCTTCGCGAATGACAGTTCGACTGACGTTGAAGCTTTCCGTCAGTTCTTTTTCCGATGGTAATCGTGCTCCCGGCTGAACGCGGCCGGACTCGACGTCGCTGCGGAGCGACTCGATAACCTGATCCGACAGGCGTTCCGGCCTGACAATCGGCTGTGCGTGAATCTTGACGGCATTCGTACGCCGGCTCAATTGCATTGGTTGAGGACTTTGCCTGGGTTCATCATCCATTGTGGATCAATCGCTCCTTTGATGGCGCGCATGAGTTCAAGTTCGAGTGGGGCCCTGTGGTTCTTCAGAGATTCGACGCGTAATTGGCCGATTCCATGCTCTGCGCTGAATGTGCCGCCAGCGCCAATGACATTTTCCTCGATGAAAGCGGTCACGCGCCTAGCTTGAGCCAAGAAGTCGCCAAAAGCTACCTCTGCGGGCGGCATGACGTTGACGTGGAGATTGCCGTCGCCGAGATGGCCGAAAATATTGAGGCGCGCGCCGGGCGCCACTTCCGGCAATCCCCGCTCAATTGCGGCGATCGTCTGCGGAATTCCGGCCACCGGCACGGCGACGTCGTGCTTCACCGCGCCCCCTGCGGCGCGTTCGCCTTCAGAAAGGGCTTCGCGCAGTTGCCAAAGCGCCAGGCGCTGCGATTCGCTCTGCGCAACGATGACGTCACGTACTATGCCGTTTTCATGCAGCCGCATCAGGAGCGGCTCCAATCGTGCCGGCAGGTCCGCGGCGGTGTCCAGTGATGACATCTCCATGAGGACATAGGCGGGATGGCTTTCCTGGAATGGAGGACGGCTCGCCGGTAAATGATGATGCACCAGATCAAGGCCGGCCTGGGTCAGATATTCACATGAGGTCAGATCGCTGCCGCAAGCTTGCTGTGTCTCCAGGAAAACACGCAAGGCGTTGTGTGCGGAATCGCAGGCGACCAGCACGGTCAGCGCCTTTTTTGGGCGTGGAAATATGCGCAGAGCGGCCGCCGTGATGATGCCCAATATGCCCTCGGAGCCGATGAACACCTGCTTCAGGTCTATCCCGGTATTATCCTTGCGAAGGCTGCGCATGCCATTCCAGATCCTGCCGTCAGGCAACACGACCTCCAGGCCCAGAACCAGATTGCGCATCGAGCCATAGGAGAGAACCTGGATTCCGCCCGCGTTGGTGGCGATGGCTCCGCCGATCTGGCAGGAGCCTTCCGCCGCCAGGCTGAGCGGCAGCAGGCGGTCAAACCGCGCCGCTTCTTCCTGTGCGGCTTGCAGTATGACGCCGGCTTCGATCTCCATCGTATTGTTGACCGGGCTGACGCTGCGAATTTTATTCATGCGCCGCAGGGAAAGAACGACCTGCGGCAGGTTTCCGACTGGGACCGCGCCGGCAGCGAGCCCTGTATTGCCGCCCTGGGGCACCACGGCGATGTCGTGGCTGGCGCACAGCGTCATCATGGCGGAAACCTCGGCGACGGACCCCGGCAGGAGGACCGCCACCGAGGGATTGTCCACGATGCCGCGCCAGTCGGCCTCATAGGCTCTCTGGGCCTCGTCTTCCAGCAGGTAGGCTGACGAAGGCACAGCTTCCCTGAGCGCCGACTTGAATTGCAATACCTGGTTCATTCCTGGCGCCTCTCCCCGCCGTGTTCCGGCGAATTTCGCGACTCTCAAAGTTGTATGATGAATTATATATCCTTAGCTTGACAAGATGAGAAGTCTCTACCTAAACTCACCCCAGGTTTCGGTTGCAGATAGCGAATGGGGAGGGGCGAATGGGCCGCAAAATCCGATTGACCGTAGGGCAGGCCATCGCCAAATTTCTGGCGGCGCAATGGACCGAGCGCGACGGTGTCGAGCAGCGCCTGATCGGTGGCGCCTGCGGTATTTTTGGTCATGGAAACCTGTCCGGTATCGGCCAGGGTCTGGCCGAATGCGGCGGCGACATCCCCTTCTTCCAGCCCTTCCACGAGCAGAGCATGGTGCATATGGCGGTCGCCTACGCGCGGGTGAAGCGCCGGCTGTCCACCTATGTCTGCACGGCCTCGATCGGGCCCGGTACGGCCAATATGTATACTGGCGCCGCCGGCGCGACTGTGCAGCGTGTTCCTGTTCTGCTTCTCGCTTCGGACCACTACGCCACCCGGCGACAGGGTGTCGTCCTCCAGCAGCTGGAGAGCGCCAATTATGATCTGTCCGTATCGGACGGGCTGCGCGCCGTCAGCGTCTTCTATGATAAGATCGTCCGGCCCGAGCAGTTGCTGCCGTCCTTGATGGAGGCGACGCGCGTGCTCACCAGTCCATCGGAGGCCGGCGCCGTAACGCTGTCGATCTGCCAGGACACGCAGGGCGAGGCCGGTGACTTTCCAGAGGAGCTTTTCGAGAAGCGCGTATGGCGTGTCGAGCGTCGGCCCGCAGATGTCGCTCAGGTGGGGCGCGTGGCGGAAATGCTGGCGCAGGCGCGCCGTCCCATCATCATCAGCGGTGGTGGCGTCTATTATTCGGAGGCTGAGCAGGAGCTTCTGGCGTTCGCCGAGCGTTTTGGCGTTCCGGTGGTGGAGACCGTCGCTGGGCGCAGCACGATGCCCGGCGAGTCCGAATACGCCATGGGCGCCGTTGGCATCGCCGGCAATCTCGCCGCGAATGAGCTCGCTTCCCAGGCCGATCTCGTTCTGGCGGTGGGGACGCGCCTGACCGACGTCGTGACCTGCTCGCAAACGCTCTTCCGGGATCCGGATGTGCGTTTCGCCAGCATCAACATCACCGGCCGCGATTCCGCCAAGCTCGGCAGCGAGCCGATCCTTGCCGATGCGCGCCTCGGCCTGAGCGCGCTCGCGGAGGCCGCCGGCGCCATGGGTGTGAGCGCTTCCGGCGAATGGCTGGGCGAGATGAAGCGCGCTGCCGCCGACTGGCGGTCGCTGGCCGAGCCTACCCTGGTGGCCGAGGCGGGCAAGCCGATGAACCAGGCGCAGGCTCTGGCGATCGTCAATGAGGCGACGCGAGAGCAGTCTTATGTCGTGGCCGCCGCCGGTAGCCTACCGGGAGACGTCGCCAAGTTGTGGGACACGCGTGGTTCCAGGCGCACCCATCTGGAATTCGGCTTCTCCTGCATGACCTATGAAATACCGGCCGGCATCGGGTTGGCGCTGGGTGGCGAGAAGAACGTCTATGTCGTCATCGGCGACGGCACCTACCTGATGAATCCAAGCGATCTGCTGGTGGCGGCGCGCGAACGCATCAAGCTGACCGTGTGCGTGTTCGTCAATCACGGATATCAGATCATCCGCGATCTTCAGGTTCTGACAACCGGTGACAGTTTTTCGACGGAGTTCCGGGGGCGGGACAATTCGAACAGCTATAACGGCGCCTATCTTGATATCGACATCGCGCAGAATGCGGCCAGTCTTGGCGCCAGGGTCCATCGCGCGGCCGCGCCCGAGGAGCTGAAGGCGGCGCTTGCCGCCGCCGACGCCGCGCCAGGACTCAATGTAGTCGTCATCGAGGTCGATCCGCACAAGATGTCGGTCGGCACCAAGCACAGCTTCTGGGACATCGCGCCGCCCGAAGTATCCGCAAGCGCGTCCACGCAGCAGTTGCGCGCAAATTATGAAAAGCGCCGGGATGAACTCCAGCGCCACTATCTTTGACACTCCCAGATCATTCGAGAGTTGCCATGCAAGACAATGTCGAAAACCCGGTCCTGAATTCCCCGACCGTCAGTTCCGTAATCAAGCCAATGGGCCACTATCCGCTGCCGATCGTGCGCGGCGAGGGGGTCCGTTTCTGGGACGATGAGGGAACCGAGTATCTGGACGCCGTTTCCGGCGAATGGGTGGTCAATCTCGGTTACCGTCACCCCAGGGTTATCGCGGCGATCAAGGAGCAACTCGACAAGATCGAGTATGTTACGCCGGTGTTCGAAAATGAGCAGCGTACCAAGCTGGCGGAAAAGGTGCTTTCACACGCGCCCAAGAACATGCGTAGCGTTCTGTTCGCGCTCAGCGGCGCCGACGCTGTCGAAGGCGCCATGCATCTGGCCATGCGCGCCACCGGAGGCACTGAATTCGTTTCGCTCTATGGCGCTTTTCATGGCACCACATTCAGCACCCTGGCGCTCAGCTATTCCTATCCCAAGATGCTGGAAGGCTCCAAGGAAGGGCTTGACCGCTATCTGACGCGGCAGACCCGGGTGCCAAACTACAACTGTTATCGCTGTCCGTTCGACCTGAAGCCGGGTTCATGCGACCTGATGTGCGCTCGCTTCATGGAGACCGCCATCAAGCACCAGCCCGACGCCAAGGTGGCCGGCGTCATCATCGAGCTCTTCCAGTCCAATGGTGGCATGTTGCCCATGCCGGAAGGCTATATCGAGACCGTGCGCGATATCTGTACGCGCAACGGCGTCGCACTCATCGCTGACGAGGTCCAGACGGCGTTCGGCCGCTGCGGGGACTTCTTCGCTTCCAACGTCGTCGGCATCGAGCCGGACCTCATTGTCATGGGCAAGGCATTCGGTGCGGGGCAGCCGCTTTCGGGCGTCGTCGCCGGTGAAGGGTTCACGTCGCTGCGTGGCTGGGAAGCTGGGTTTACGCTCATGTCCACTCCTGCCGTCTGCGCCGGCAGCATCGCCATGATGGAAGTCATGGAGGAGGAAGATCTCGGCAACCATTCGCGGGTATTGGGCGCGCATTTCATGGAGCGCCTGAATGAGATGAAGGAGCGCTACTCCATCATCGGCGATGTGCGGGGCCTGGGACTGATGATCGGCGTGGAACTGGTGAAGGATCGCGAAACGAAGGAGCCGGCTGATGAGCTGACCGGCTTCGTATGGCGAGATGCGCTCCAGGAACAGCGCCTGCTTCTGGGCAAGACCGGCCCGGTATTCGGCGATTTCGGCAACGTCATCAAATTCAAGCCGGCCGTCAACACGACCATGGTGGAAGCCGATGAAATGCTCGATCGCTTCGAGCGTTCTCTTGCCGCCGGTCAGGCCTACCACGACAGGCAGAACTGATGGCGACGAATGCATCGCCTTTCGCGCGCTGGGGCTTCCTGGCGGCGCTCGATTACGAGGTATGGCCCGCTGAAAAGGTGGCCGACACGCTGGCGGCCCAGGGCTACGGCGCGGTCGAGTGGACGCTCGCCCATTTCGATCCGCGCCGCATGAGCGCTGGCGAGCTCGATTCCGTGATCTCCATGAGCCGGACCAGAGGGTTGGAAGTTTCCGAGATTGCGGTGCAGCAGGACCTCGTGTGCGCTGATCCGGACGAACTCACCGCCCGCGTCGACCTGACTGTGGCGACGGCACGCGCGGCGTCAGCGTCGGGGGTGGATCTGGTCAATGTGCTGACCGGTCCGAACCGCTGGGAAGACAGCCATGTCGATGTTGGCGCCGGCATGGCGGAAGGGCGGGCATGGTCGCTGATGCTCGATGCTTATGAGCGCATGCTCGACGGTCTGGCGCAGGTGGGGGCCAAGGCGGCGCTCGAACCCTGCTGGGGCGGGCTCGCCCATGATTTCCACAGCACCGGCGTCATGCTGCGTCGCTTCGGCAAGCATCCTGCCTTCGCCATAAATTTTGATCCCAGCCATTTTGCTCTGGCGCGGGATGATCTCGCCTTCGTGATCGCGGAACTCGCGCCCTACATTCGCCACGTCCATATCAAGGACGTGGCCGGCCGGCCGGGACTGGAGGGACGCGACTTCATCTTCCCGCTTATCGGCGAGGGGCTGGTCGCGTGGGATGAGGTTTTCCAGGCGCTCGACGCGGCTGGTTTCCGTGGCTTCATGTCGGTGGAATTCGAATCCTACCGCTATTACCGAAATATCCTGAAATCAGATCCGGCGAAGGCATCGGAATTGTCGATGGAGCAGCTGCGCGCGCTTGAGGATTTGTTGCCGGAAGGGTTGAAGTGATGAGTGAGGAGCTGAAGGTCGGCGTCATCGGGTTGGGTGAGGTCGGACGACACCAGGTCAATGGCGTGCTTGCGGCAGCGGGAGCCAGGCTCTTTGCCGTAGCCGACTTCAATGCCGAACTGGTGGAAGCGACGGTCAAGACGACCGCCGCCCGCGGCTATGCGTCCGCCGAAGAGCTGATCGGCGACAGCGACGTGGAAGCCGTGGTGGTGTGTGTCCCGCATAAATTCCACGCCGATCTGTGCCGGCGCGCTCTGGCGGCGGGAAAGCATGTGTTCGTGGAAAAGCCGGTCACCGTGACGGCGGTTCAATGCGACGAGCTGATCGCGCTGTCGCGGGAGAAAGGAAAAATTTTCGGCGCCAGCCACAATCAGCTGTTTTATCCGCCGCATCGCTGGCTTCGCACCGCGATCGACGAAGGGCGGATCGCCCGTCCGACGCTGCTTAGGCTGCGTCTGGCCATCGGCGGCAAGCTTGGCGGCTGGCGGGCCGACCCGGACCTGACCGGTGGCGGCCTACTGTTTGACGCCGGCTTCCATCGTTTCTACGTGGCGCGCTTCCTGATGGGCGAAGTCTCGGCCGTCAGCGCCTCTCTCGACACTCTGCGCCCCCGCGAGGTGGGTGAGGATGTGGGCATCGTCACGCTTGAATTCCGGGACGGCGGCCGGGCCGTTATCGAGGCTGGGTATCACGCGCCCAAGGGCGTGTTCGACGACCAGATCGAGGCGGTTTCGGCCGACGCGCTGATCCGCATTCCCGGCCTGGAAGCTCATTTTGAGAAATTCTCGGTCGAGCCCCAGCTCAAACAATGGCAGGACGGGGCATGGAGCGAAGTCGAGGTCGAGACCATAGAATGGCCGGAGACGGTCGGACGCGCCGTCGGCAATTTTATCGACGCGGTTCGGGGTAAGGCCGATCTGGCGGCGGACGGGCAGGAGGCTCGTCGCATCGTGGAGATCGTGGAGGCAGCCTATCGATCGGCGATCGAGGGCCGGCGTATCGAAGTGTGAAGTGATCCGAAAAAAAGGGGAACAGGGAGAAGACGATGCGAATTCTGATTGCAATCGCGACATTTGCGCTGGGCGCTCTGACGGCGATGACGGCAGCGGCGCAGGACCGAGTCAAGATCGGCATGCCGATGACGACGATGAATGACGCGTTCTGGGTCGACTATGTCGACTTCGCCAAGAGCGCGGCCGAAGCTTATGGCTATGAACTGGTGGTGACGGACGCGCAGTCGCGTGAGGACAAGCAATTGTCCGACATTGAGTCTCTCATCAATGCCGGGGTCAAGGGTGTTATCCTCACCCCGCTCAGCGAGCCGCTGGGTATCCAGGCTATCGAGCTTCTCGACAAGGCCGGTGTGCCGGTCGTGGTAACCGACACCTATCCGGGTATCGAGGTGGGCGCGGTGCCCAACTATCTCGCCTTCATCAAGCTGGACGACGAGACGGCTGGCTACAATGTCGGCAAGCATTTGATCGAGAATGATGGCGTCAAGAAGATCGTGGGCATTGGCGGCGTTCCCGGCATCTCCACATCGGAAGCCCGTAACGACGGGTTGAAGAAGGCTGTCGCCGAACATGAGGGCGTGCAACTCCTCGATCTGCAGTACACAGACTGGACGTTGGCCAGAGGCCAGACGGTGATGGAGGACTTCCTGACCCGCTTCGACGATATCGAAGGCGTCTGGGGGGCGGGCTCCGATCCGTTGCTGGGCGCCGTGGTGGCCATGGAGAATTCCGGCCGTGCCGACAAGATCCGGCTGGCGGGAATCGACATCACCGAAGCCGCGCTCGACGCACTTGCCGACGGCAACCTATCCATGCTTGCGGGCGGTCACTGGGTCATGGGCGGCTACGGCATCACCATCATCCATGACTATCTCAATGGTCATAAGACCGATGAGCCAGTCTATGAGATGAGCCTTTACTATCTGACGAAGGACGGCATCGATGATTATCGCGCCAAGATCATAGAACCGCTTTCGGCCGGACAGTCGCTCGTTGACTGGCAGGCCATCAGCAAGACAACCGATCCTTCGGTCAACCACGCCGATGTTTTCCAGGTCATAAAGCCCTGATCGACGGGAGCGTACGCCTATGACAGCCGACGCCGCCACCCTGGCGAAACCCGCGCCCGAACCACGGGGGTCCTTCGGAAAAGTACTGCTGAAAGCCGAGGGGTTGCAAAAACGATATGGTGCGATCCATGCGGTGCGCGGCGTTGGCATCACGGTGCGTGCAGGAGAAGCCCTCGCTCTTTGTGGAGAAAATGGCGCAGGAAAATCGACGATTTTCAAGATATTGGCCGGCGAGGTGGCTCCGGACGCAGGCCGCATCACGCTCGAAGATGTCCCGTTTCATCCGGATTCGGCGGCTGCCGCCGTCAAGGCCGGCGTCTCCATGGTCTATCAGGAGTTCAATATCCTGCCCAACGCCTCCGTGGCCGAGAACGTCTATCTCGGCCGCATGGAAAGGTTTTGCAGGGCGGGCATCATCAAATGGCCTGAGCTTTACGCCGCAGCGGCCGAATTGCTCGGCCGGCTCGGCATCAGGGTAAATCCGCGCGCGGAGATGCGCAGCCTGTCGCCTTCGGCGCAGAAAATGGTGGAACTGGCGCGTGCGCTTTCGACACGGCCGCGCGTGCTTCTCCTTGATGAGATCACCGCCTCGCTCGATCATGACGACGCAGAGATCCTGCACCGCCTGATGGACGAATTGCGGGCCGAAGGAGCGGGCATCCTTTATGTCTCGCATCGGCTTCAGGAAATATTCAACAACTGCACCACCGTAGAGGTGATGAAGGACGGCGCCCATGTGACGACGCTGCCGGTCGGCGAACTGGATGAGGATCGTCTGTCGGCGCTGATGGTCGGTCGTGAGATCGGCGCATGGCAACGCGGCGACCGCGACGAGACGGCGCCAGTTATGCTGGAACTGGTCAACCTCAGCGGGCGGGGCTTCGACGATGTTTCGTTCAAGGTGCGGCAGGGAGAGGTCGTCACTCTGGCTGGCCTGGCGGGATCTGGCGCCGATGAGATACTTGAGACGGTTTTCGGTGTGCAGCCGGTCAAGAGTGGCGAAATCCAGCTCGGTTCGGCGCCATATCGCGGTCGTTCCATCGTTGATGCCATGAATGCCGGCATCGCCATGGTTCCCAAGGAGCGCGCGGTGGAAGGACTGATCGATCCCGCCGATATACGCTTCAACGTTGGGCTGTCGGTGCTGAAACGAAATGGCTGGGGGCCGTTCGTGAACGGCGGCGCGGAAGCGCGGGCCGCCCGGGATGGCATGGAACTGTTCCGGATCAAGGCGCGAAGTGCGGCGACCGCCGTGCGCGCGCTCAGCGGGGGCAACAAGCAGAAAGTTCTGCTGGCCAAGTGGTTCGTCACCGACCCGAAGCTGATGTTGCTCAACAATCCCACCCGCGGCGTGGATGTCGGAGTCAAATTCGAGATTTACGAACTTTTGCAAAAGCTTCGGGGGGAGCGAAACCTTGCTGTTCTCATGGCATCGGAGGACATGGCCGAGGTAATCCGCCTCAGTGACGTTGTCGTCACAATCCGCCATGGCCAGGTCTCGGGCGTGTTCGAGGGCGAGGCCATCACCGAGACGAACCTTATCAACGCTATGCTATAGAAGCTGGATTCCATGAGCGACACCACCACCCGTTCCGAACAATTCCGTTTCAGATTTGGCCTGGACGGGTTGCGGACCTATTTTCCATTCCTTGTTCTGCTGATCGTTTGCATCGGCTTTGCGATCTTTTCCGACCAGTTCGTCAGCGCCAGGAACCTGGAGACGGTGTTGCGCCAGACCGCAGTGCTGTCGATCGCCGCCATGGGGGCGACATTCATCATCCTGATGGCCTCGATAGACCTGTCGGTCGGTTCGGTGGTCGGCCTCTCGGCGGTGGTCGTGGCCTATGTGATGCAATCATACGGCATGGTGGCGTTGCCGGCCGGTCTGCTGGTCGGCATCCTGCTGGGCGCATTGGTGGGCAGCGTCTACGCCAAGCTCAAGGTTCCCTCTTTCATTGTTACTCTGGGTCTGCTGGTGGCGGGCCATGGCATGATGCTGCACATCACCCAGGGGCGGCCTATCATGATCCGCGACGATACCTGATCCACCCCCATTGAACGGGTCCACCTTGAAGTATGGTTTTGACCATGAAGGAGGACCACAATGGCAAACAAGCGACACAAGCCCGACGAGA
>NZ_SNZF01000011.1:0-92395 GCF_004363725.1 Aquamicrobium defluvii
GCCGCCCCTTGACCAAAACCTAAGACCCAAACCATACATGAAGGCGGGTCACTTCTCGGCGAAAATCCCGGGTCAGCTCTCAGCGGAAATCAACAGGTCGGGCGCAAGACGATCATCGCGGATTCCCGCAACCCGGTGGTCGGCACCCGGTTGGTGCGCGAATGGGGCGGGGTGGAGCACACCGTCACGGTGATGAAGGACGGCTTTGACTGGCAGGGGCGCAAGTTCAAGTCGCTGTCGGCGGTGGCGCGGGCGATCACCGGCACGCAGTGGAACGGCTACCGCTTCTTCGGCTTGCGCGAGACCCGGAGAGACGACCGATGAGCCGTCATCAGGAAGCCGTCGCGGTCGTTTCGCGCCGCCAGCGCTGCGCCATCTATACCCGCAAGTCGAGCGAGGAAGGGCTCGAGATGGAGTTCAACAGCCTCGACGCCCAGCGCGAAGCTTGCGAGGCCTTCGTGACGAGCCAGAAGGCGGAAGGCTGGGCCACCATTCGCGAACGCTACGACGATGGCGGCTTCTCCGGTGGCACGCTTGAGCGCCCCGGCCTGAAGCGTCTCATTCAGGACGTCGAAGCCGGTCTGATCGATGTGATCGTGGTCTACAAGATCGACCGGCTGTCGCGCTCGCTGATGGACTTCGCCAAGCTGGTCGAGATCTTCGACCGCAATCAGGTGACCTTCGTTTCGGTCACGCAGTCGTTCAACACCACGACCTCGATGGGCCGCCTGACCCTGAACATCCTCCTCAGCTTCGCACAATTCGAGCGGGAGGTGATCGGCGAGCGCATCCGTGACAAGGTCGCGGCATCCCGCAAGCGCGGCATGTGGATGGGCGGTCACGTCCCGCTGGGCTACGACGTGCGTGACCGAAAGCTGGTGGTCAACGAGGCCGAGGCCGCGACGGTCCGGATGATCTTCGAGCGATTCGTCGCCATCGGCTCCGCCACGACGCTGGCCAAAGCGCTCGCGGCTGAAGGCGTGCTGAACAAGCGCGGCAAGCCGATCGACAAGGGCTTCCTCTACAAGCTGATCAACAACCGGGTCTATCTCGGCGAAGCCGTCCACAAGGGCACGGCCTATCCCGGCGAGCACGAGGCCATCATTGATCAGGTCCTGTGGGACAAGGTGCATAGCATCCTACGCGAGAGCCCGCGCCTGCGGGCGAAGAACACGCGTCGCCAGACTCCGGCTCTGCTGAAGGGGATCATCTTCACCGAGACAGGCACGGCGATGACGCCGACGGCGACGAAGAAGGGCACGCGCCTCTACCGCTACTACGCGTCGATGGACTTGATACGAAACCGCCCGACCGGCGACGCCTCGGGCCCGCTGCGCTTGCCCGCCGGCATGGTCGAGGACGCCGTCGTCGGCGAAATCCGCCGCATGATCCGCGCACCCGAAGTCGCGGCGCGGACCATAAAGGCTCTTCGTGACGAGAACTCGACCGTCGATGAGAAGGCGGTCGTCCAGGCGCTCGGCGAGTTCGACCAGCTCTGGGCGGCGCTCTACCCGGCGGAGCAAACCCGCATCGTCCAGCTTCTGGTCGAGCGGGTGACCATCGGCGAAGACGGCATCGCGGTCGATCTGCGCCACGAGGGGCTGGGCTCGGTCCTGCGGGACATGATGGCGCCCCGCCAAACGGAGGCCTGCGCATGACCGAGTCGATGAACACCATCCGCGTCGTCATCCCCCTGACGATCCGCAAACGGAATGGGCGGCCGAAGATCCTCCCGCCCGACGAGGTGACGGTCCGGGACGGCCGGTCACAAGACGCTCATGTGCTGCGTGCCATCGCCCGCGCTTGGAACTGGCGGCGGCAGCTGGAAACGGGCACCGCTTCCACCATTCAGGATATCGCTGCGGCCGAGAAGGTTTCCGACCGGTTCGTGAGCCGGATGATGCGGCTCGCCTATCTGTCGCCGGAGGTGCTCGAATACCTCGTCATCAGGCGCATGCCACCGGCGCTTTCGCTGAACGACCTCGTTGCGGTTGCCGATCGGCCATGGGCAGAGCAGCTTCAAAGCGCCTTTTCCCCATGACGTCTTCCGCATCCCAGCAAGCACATGCGTAGGAGGTGGAGGTGGGGCAGCGTTCGCATCTGGTCAGTGGCGCGGGGAGGATCGTTTCGCGTGGGGGCATCTAGCGACATTTCAATCCAGCCGGCACCACGCGCGTTGTTCCGTGTTGTACCAGACAGATTGACAGCAGGCGGCAGGCGTGAGAGAAGGGCGGCAATGGAACAACGGAGAACAACGCCATGGCCGAGAAATCCTTTACCGCATCGAAGTCCCGTTCAAACCGCCCGGGGTGGAGCGTCACATTTCGCCATCCCGTAAGGACGGACAGTCGTGGCGAGCGCGGGCTCAAGGTTCGGCGCGGTCTCGGCACGAGTGACGAAGCAGAGGCCGATCGCCTCGTCGCTCAACTGAATGAGCTGCTGAGCGACGAATCCTGGTGGAGTGGTGACCGTCGCGGCGACGCTGAGTCCCGGTACGATCCCATTGTTGTTTCCGCCTTCTTCGACGGAATCGAGGCATCGCGCATCGACCCGGAAACAAGGCGTAGCGAAGTGATCCCGCTTCCAGATGCCGAAGACGGCTACAGCACCGTGATGTTCCTCGGCACAACGGGCGCGGGGAAAACGACGCTGTTAAGGCACGTGATCGGCTCTGACCCCGAAACTGACCGCTTTCCGTCCACATCAACCGCCAAAACGACGACGGCCGACTTCGAGATCGTCACAGCATCCGGTAACTACACAGCCGCCGTCACCTTCATGCCGGAGCATGAGGTACGCGCGCATATCGACGAGTGCCTTGAGGAAGCCTGTCTTGAGGCCGTTCAGAAGAAACCTAGTAGCAAGATCGCAGCCGCTCTCCTGGAGCACCGTGAGCAGCGGTTCCGGCTTTCATACGTTCTCGGCGGCTGGAGCGACGCAGCGGCGGTGGATGACGACGACTTCTCGTTCGATGACGAACAGGACGCGGCGCCAGAAATCGATGAGGCCGAGGCCGTTCCGCCTGAGGAGCGGGAACAGAACCATGCACGAATTAAGGACTTCGTTAACCGGATCAGAACGCTGACGGTGGAGGTCGAGGAAAAGTTCGTTGGAAGCGTCGGCAGACTCGTTGACCAGAAGACTGCAGACGATCGGGCTACGTGGCTTGAGCTGTTTGGGGTCGAAGCCTTCAAGCACCCGCAGTTCTCGAACCTCGCCTTGGATATAATGGAAGAAGTCGCTGATCGCTTCTCCAAGATCGATGATGGTGACCTTCAGAGGTCGTCGACAGACTGGCCAATTCTCTGGACTATGGAGTCTGACGACCGCGATCATTTCCTTTCTGCTGTTCGGTGGTTCTCAAGCAACCATTACAAGCAGTTTGGGCGACTCCTCACGCCGCTTGTAGATGGCATTCGAGTGAAGGGGCCGCTATTTCCTGAGCTGGCCGAGGTCAGCGAGGCCCCGCAACTGGTGCTGCTCGATGGTCAGGGACTCGGGCATACTGCGACGAGCGTTTCGTCAGTTTCAACGCGCATTACGAAGAAGTTTGCAAGCGTCGACATGATCCTCTTGGTCGACAACGCGCAGCAGCCAATGCAGGCAGCTCCGTTGGCTCTACTCCGCTCGGTCGGCAGCTCCGGTTTCGCGCGGAAGCTGGCGATCGCCTTCACTCACTTCGATCAAGTCAAGGGGGCGAACCTGGGGTCCTTCGAGCAGAAGCGGGATCACGTTCTCGGATCGGTTGGCAATGCCATCGCTAGCCTGCGAGACGTCGTCGGCTCCGGCGTCGCAGGTGCAATTGAGCGCCAGGTTGACGGTCACTCCATCTTTCTCGGTGGCTTGGACCGCAAGACCGCGAAATTGCCCGGTGGCTTCAAGCGCGAACTGGCTCGCCTCATCGACATGATGCAGCGCGCGATCGAGCCCATCGAGAGAACGGATTGCAGTCCGATGTATGAGTTCAAGGGTCTCGAGATCGCTATGCACGACGCCATCGATGCGTTCCGGGATCCTTGGGTAGCAAGGCTCGGACTGTCCTATCACGACGGCATCGCCAAGGAGCACTGGACACGCATCAAGGCTCTCAGTCGACGGTTGGCCAATCGCTGGGCGGACGAGTACGACACGCTGACACCTGTCGCGGACCTTCTCGCACGGCTTCAGGAAGAGGCTTCCAAGTGGCTGGACCGCCCGGCCGGCTGGACAAGGCAGCCTGAGAACGATGATGAACGCGAGATTGCATTGGATGCTATCCGGGAAGCCGTGTTCAAGGAGCTGTCTCGACTGACCAAGAGTCGACTTACAGATGAGCAAGTAGCCAACTGGCGCGATGCGTACGATTTCAGTGGTCCCGGATCGGCAGGAAAACGTTCTCGGATGATCGAGGAAATCCATGATCATGCAGCCCCGCGGATCAGCGCCGCGATGAGCCCCGATGCCCGGGCCTTCCTTGATCAACTGCACGACATCCTAAGAGATGCAATACTTGAAGCCGGTGGGCAGGTTCTTCCTGTGGCAGCCAAACAGATCGCGTAGCGCCTGAACTTGTGATGCCTTGGGGGAGGCTACTGCCTCCCCTCAAACCAGTTCGCTACGAAGAGTCCTGTGCCGAGCGCCCGCTCGCGGCCAGCCCCTCCTGATCGCTGACGGCAGCCAAAGCACGATCTAGAATACGGTCCAGTGCGGGCGACTGCTCCCATACTCGCCATGAAACGCCTACCGCGCGTTCTCTGGCTGGCGACGCCAGCCGGGAGAACGGCAGCAGAAGGTGCGCCGATCCGATGGAAGGAACTGGCTGAAAACGTTGGCCTTCGCGAAGCCGAACCGGGCCGGACCAGGTTCGCTCGGTTAGAGACGGAGGGCCGTTCAGAGACGGAAATTGGACCCGGCGTCAGTCTCCGAGGTTCGGGCGCCTCGGCTAAACGCCTTTGAAACAAAAAGAAAAAGGCCCCCAACAGGAGCCTCATCTCTGGTTCGCTACAAGATAATGGCGGAGAGAGAGGGATTCGAACCCTCGATAGAGTTGCCCCTATACACGCGTTCCAGGCGTGCGCCTTCAACCACTCGGCCACCTCTCCGTATCGTGTGCAGGCATCGGCCGGTTACGCCGTGCCGGTCGAGAATGCACATTCCCCACGGATATCGGTTCGAAACCGTTGCGCGACCCTGACCGAAGGGCCGCATATCCGCTACGCCGAAGCAAAGCAATGGGCGCGGGGCTCATCTAGTCGATCCTGCGGTGAATGCCAAGACATAACCGACAAACAATCTGTTTATGCAGCAAGAATTCTCGATCGTCCGGATAGCCCGTGTCCGGAGGTCTGCGTGAAACGGAAAAAAAGTCGCTGGAAGCGCCTGTCCGGGCGTCCTCTTTCGGCGTCGTCGGCTTTGCCGATGCGATGTCATCGCAACTTCATGGCAACGACGAGCATATGCTCCCGTTCCCGGTGCAAGCCGATGGTGAAAGGAAAAAGCCGCCCCTCGGGCGGCTGGTGGAAGGGTGCAGGCCACTGGCGTGACCTGCACCGTACCGATCCTGATCAGACCGAGTAGTACATGTCGAACTCGACGGGATGAGGGGTCATCTCGAAGCGCATCACCTCGGCCATCTTCAGTTCGATGAAGGAATCGATCTGGTCGTCGTCGAACACGCCGCCAGCCTTGAGGAAGGCACGGTCCTTGTCGAGGCTCTGCAGAGCCTCGCGCAGGCTGCCGCTCACGGTCGGGATCTTCTTCAGCTCCTTCGGCGGCAGGTCGTAGAGATCCTTGTCCATCGGCTGGCCGGGGTGGATCTTGTTCTTGATGCCGTCCAGACCGGCCATCAGCAGAGCCGCGAAGGCGAGGTAGGGGTTCGCGCCCGGATCAGGAAAGCGGACCTCGAGGCGCTTCGACTTCGGCGAGGAGCCGAACGGGATGCGGCAGGAAGCCGAGCGGTTGCGGGCCGAATAGGCCAGCAGCACCGGTGCCTCATACCCCGGAACGAGACGCTTGTAGGAGTTGGTCAGCGGGTTGGTGAAGGCGTTGATCGCCTTGGCGTGTTTGATGATGCCGCCGATGAAGTACAGGCAGTTTTCGGACAGGCCCGCATATTCGTTGCCGGCAAAGGTCGGCTTTCCGTCCTTCCAGATCGACATGTGGACATGCATGCCCGAGCCGTTGTCGCCGAAAACCGGCTTCGGCATGAAGGTGGCCGTCTTGCCATAGGCATTGGCGACCTGATGCACGACATACTTGTAGATCAGCATCTTGTCGGCGTTGCGCACCAGCGTGTCGAACTTGATGCCGAGTTCGTGCTGGGCGGCAGCAACCTCATGGTGGTGCTTTTCGACGCGCACGCCCATTTCGGTCAGAACCGTGAGCATCTCCGAACGCATGTCCTGGCAGGAATCGATCGGCGGAACGGGGAAGTAGCCGCCCTTGACGCGCGGACGGTGGCCGAGGTTGCCAGTCTCGTAATCGGTGTCGTCGTTGGAGGGCAGTTCCGTCGAATCGAGCTTGAAGCCCGTGTTGTAGGGATCGGACTTGTACTTCACATCGTCGAAGATGAAGAACTCGGCTTCCGGGCCGACGAAGATCGTGTCGCCGATGCCTTCCGCCTTCATGTAGGCCTCGGCCTTCTTGGCGATGCCGCGCGGATCGCGGTTGTAGGATTCGCCGGAAACCGGGTCGAGGATGTCGCACAGGATAACCATGGTCGACTGCGCGAAGAACGGGTCCATGTGCACTGTCTCGGGATCGGGCATCAGCACCATGTCGGACTCGTTGATTGCCTTCCAGCCGGCGATCGACGAGCCGTCGAACATGACGCCGTCGGCGAACATGTCTTCCTCGACTTCGGCGACGTCCATGGTCACATGCTGCAGCTTGCCTTTCGGATCGGTGAAACGCAGATCGACGAACTTCACGTCGTTGTCCTTGATCTGCCTCATGATGTCGGCGGCTGTGGTCATTTTCAGGCTTTCCTTGGCTTGAGAAAGGGAGGAGCGAAAAGGGTGGAGGGGTGGGTCAGATGGCGTCGGTGCCGGTCTCGCCGGTACGGATGCGGACCACTTCCTCGATATTGGAAACGAAGATCTTGCCATCTCCGATGCGCCCTGTCTGGGCTGCCTTGCGGATTGCTTCCACCGCCGTATCGACGGCGTCGTCGCCCAGAACGAGCTCGATCTTCACCTTCGGCAGGAAGTCCACGACATATTCCGCGCCGCGATAAAGCTCCGTATGGCCTTTCTGGCGGCCGAAGCCCTTGGCCTCGATCACGGTGATGCCTTGCAGGCCCGCTTCCTGCAGGGCCTCCTTCACCTCATCGAGCTTGAACGGCTTTATGATCGCTTCGATCTTCTTCATGAACTGGACCTCCAATGGCAAAGGGGTGCTTAACCCGCTCGCGCAAATCTCAAGCATGAACCGTGCCAGTTTCACCTTGCTCCGGCCGCAGGCGCGATTTTTCGCGGCCGGCTGCGGGTCGGGAGAATTGGCAGACGCCATGGGAAGGCAGAGGCGCGGCAATGTCCAGCGCGCAGCTGCATAAAATTTAGGCGGCATGTGCGTTTTCAGTGCAGCATTTTTCGGCTGCGTACCCATCGTCCAGAAGGATTTGCGCTGCTAGGGTACGGACAAGCCCGTTATCCATGTCCAAACTGCGGGGAAATTGCCATGAGCATCGAACTCCTGTCGCCGGCCGAGATGGCTCAAGCCGATCGCAAGGCCATCGAAGCCGGGCCGTTCGACGGAATGGGCCTGATGCGCAACGCCGGCGCTGCCGTGGCGCGCGAGGTGCTCCGGCGCCATCCCGGCGCGGAGCGGGTGCATGTGCTGTGCGGACCGGGCAACAATGGCGGCGATGGCTATGTCGTGGCGCGGATGCTGGCCGAAAGCGGCGTTCCCGTTTCGCTGTGGGCGTCGGGGGAGCCCCGGCCGGACAGCGATGCGGCCCGCGCCGCCGGGGAGTGTCCGCTGAAGCCGATGCCGCTGGCCGGGTTTTCCGCACAAGCGGGGTCGGTCATCGTCGATGCGCTCTATGGAGCGGGACTTTCCCGGCCGGTCGATGGCGATTGCGCCCGCGCCGTCGAGCTGGTTTCGGCCCTCGGCTTGCCGGTGGTGGCCATCGACCTGCCGTCAGGAATCTCGGGCGAAAGCGGCAAGGCGATGGGCCCAGCCTTCCGGGCAGGGCTTACGGTTACGTTCGCGCGCAAAAAGCCCGGCCATTTGCTGATGCCCGGCAGGGAGTTTTGCGGGGAGGTCGCGCTCGCCGACATCGGCATATCCGATCCGATCATAGAAGGGCTGGGGGTGCAGACCTTCGTGAACTGTCCGGAGCTCTGGCTTGCGGAGTTTCCGGTGCCGGGAGTCGATACGCACAAATACCGGCGCGGTCATGTCTGCGCCTTTTCGGGCGGGCCCGCATCCACCGGCGCGGCGCGTCTGTCGGCGCTTGCGGCCGCGCGCAGCGGGGCCGGGGCGGTGACTGTGCTTTCGCCGGGGAATGCACTGGCGGTGAATGCGATGCATCTTACCTCGATCATGTTGCGCAAGACGGATGACCGGGATGAGCTGGATGCATTTCTTGCAGACCGGCATCCTTCGGCATTCGTGCTCGGCCCCGGTTTCGGGGTGGGAGAAAAGGCGCGTGCATTTGCAATGGCCGTGCTGGCTTCGCAGGCAGGTGTTGGGGGGCTGGTTCTGGATGCCGACGGCATCACTTCTTTCCGTGAAGCGCCGGACGAACTTTTTGCCGCCGCGGCGAATGCCATGCCTGCCTTTGTCCTCACCCCGCACGATGGTGAGTTCGCCCGGCTGTTTCCCGATCTGGCTGCGGATGAGCGTTTGTCGAAACCGGATCGCGCAAGGCAGGCAGCGGCGCGGGCGCATGGCGTTGTGATCGCCAAGGGGCCCGACACCGTGATTGCGGCACCGGATGGCCGCGCTGCCGTCAACCCAAACGGTGCGCCATGGCTGGCGACTGCCGGTTCGGGCGACGTGCTGGCAGGTCTCGTCGCCGGATTGCTGGCACAGGGCATGCCGGCATTCGAAGCGGCGTGCGCAGCAGTGTGGATGCATGCCGAAGCGGGCGTGCGCTTTGGGCCGGGCCTGATTGCAGAAGATCTGCCTCGGGCGCTGGTGCCGGTGCTGGCCGAACTTGTCGCTATGCGCTGCGGTTGACTTGGAGCGGCCCTTCCGATTTACCGTGACGGCAAATCCCGACAGTCCGGATCTCAATTCCATGCTTGAAAAAACCTACGACGCGAAAACCGTCGAGCCTAGAATCGCCAAAACCTGGGACGAGGCGGATGCTTTCCGGGCCGGCGCCGGTGCGGACGATGGCGCCGAAGCCTTTGCCATCGTCATTCCGCCGCCCAACGTTACCGGCTACCTGCACATGGGGCATGCGCTCAACAACACGCTACAGGATATACTGGTGCGCTTCGAGCGCATGCGCGGCAAGAACGTGCTCTGGCAGCCGGGCATGGATCATGCCGGGATCGCCACGCAGATGGTCGTCGAGCGCCGTCTGGCGGAGAAGAACATAAAGCGCCGCGACCTTGCCCGCGAGGAATTCATCGACAAGGTCTGGGAGTGGAAGGCCGAATCCGGCGGCGCCATCTTCAATCAGCTCAAGCGGCTGGGTGCCTCGTGCGACTGGTCGCGCGAGCGCTTCACCATGGACGAGGGGCTGTCGAAGGCTGTGCTCGAAGTCTTCGTCACGCTCTACAAGGAAGGGCTGATCTACAAGGACAAACGCCTTGTGAACTGGGACCCGAAGCTGCTGACGGCCATCTCCGACCTCGAGGTCGAGCAGAAGGAGGTTGATGGTCATCTGTGGCACTTCCGTTATCCGGTCGAGGGCGAAACCTACGATCCGGAGAACCCGGCCACCTATGTCACCGTCGCCACCACCCGGCCGGAAACCATGCTGGGCGACACCGGCGTTGCCGTCCATCCGGAAGACGAGCGCTACAGGAAGCTTGTCGGCCGCAATGTGGTGCTGCCGATTGTCGGCCGGGCCATTCCGGTCGTCGCAGATGAGTATTCGGATCCGGAGAAGGGCACCGGCGCGGTCAAGATCACGCCTGCGCACGACTTCAACGATTTCGAGGTGGGCCGCCGGCACAAGCTGCGTGCCATCAATATCCTCACCACCGAGGCGACCATCGACATCACGGACAATGACGACTTCCTCGAAGGCGTCGAGGTTACGCCGCTGCGCGAGGGCGTGTGGAACCAGCTTCACGGCATGGACCGCTTCGAGGCGCGCAAGCTGATCGTGCAGATCATGGAGGAGGGCGGTTTCCTGGCAAAGATCGAGCCGCACCGCCACATGGTGCCGCATGGCGATCGTGGCGGCGTGCCGATCGAGCCTTTCCTGACCGACCAGTGGTATGTGAATGCCGCGGAACTGGCCAAGCCGGCCATCGCCTCGGTTCGCGAGGGGCGCACAAATTTCGTGCCGAAGAACTGGGAAAAGACCTATTTCGACTGGATGGAGAATATCCAGCCCTGGACGATCTCCCGCCAGCTCTGGTGGGGTCACCAGATTCCGGCGTGGTATGGTCCCGACGGTCATATCTTCGTGGAAAAGAGCGAGGAAGCGGCTCTCGAAGCGGCGATCCAGCACTATCTCGCCCATGAAGGGCCATGGAAGGCGTGGGTCGAGGAGCGGCTGGAGAATTTCGAGCCCGGCGCAATCCTGACGCGCGACGAAGACGTGCTCGACACATGGTTTTCATCGGCGCTGTGGCCGTTCTCCACGCTCGGCTGGCCGGACGAGACGCCTGAACTGAAGACCTACTATCAGACAGACGTGCTGGTGACCGGCTTCGACATCATCTTCTTCTGGGTCGCCCGCATGATGATGATGGGCCTGCACTTCATGGACGAGGAGCCGTTCCACACCGTCTATGTGCATGCTCTGGTGCGCGACAAGCACGGCGCCAAGATGTCGAAGTCCAAGGGCAACGTCATTGACCCGCTGGAACTGATCGACGAGTACGGTGCGGATGCACTGCGCTTCACGCTGGCGATCATGGCCGCGCAGGGGCGCGACGTGAAGCTCGATCCTGCCCGCATCGCCGGCTATCGCAATTTCGGCACCAAGCTGTGGAACGCCACGCGTTTCGCGCAGATGAACGGCGTCGTGCGCAACGACGAGTTCTGGCTGGGCGATGCGAAGCTGGCCGTCAACCGCTGGATTCTCACGGAGCTGACGCGGGCCGCGCGCGCAGTCACCGAGGGCATCACGAGCTATCGCTTCAACGAGGCGGCTGGCGCAGCCTATCGCTTTGTGTGGAATCTCGTCTGCGACTGGTATGTCGAACTGCTGAAGCCCGTCTTCATGGGCGATGACGAGGCTGCCAAGGCCGAAAGCCGCGCCTGCTTCGCCTTCGTGCTCGATGAAATCTACAAGCTGCTGCATCCCATGATGCCGTTCATGACCGAAGAGCTGTGGGCGCAGACAGCGGGCGAGGGACGCCAGCGCTCGACATTGCTGTGCCATGCGAAATGGCCGGCGCCGGGGTTCGAGGACGGGGAAGCTGCCGCAGACATCAACTGGCTGGTCGACCTTGTTTCGGGCACCCGCTCGGTTCGTTCGGAAATGAACGTGCCCCCGGCTGCAATCGCCCCGCTGGTCGTTGTGGACGCCAATGAAATCACGCGCGAGCGACTGGTCCGCCATGAAAAGGCCATTCGCAGGCTGGCGCGCGTCGGCGAGATTTCGCTGGCGGATACGGCGCCGAAGGGCTCGGCGCAGCTTGTGCTGGGCGAGGCGACAATATGCCTGCCGCTCGGCGATCTGGTCGATCTCAAGGCCGAAGAAGCGCGCTTGAAGAAGGAAATCGCCAAGGTTACCGAGGAAATCGCACGCCTTGCCAAAAAGCTTTCAAACGAAAAGTTCGTCGCCAATGCGCCTGAAGAGGTTGTGACGGCCGAACGCGAGAAGCTTGCCGAGTTCGAGGAAACCCAGGCGCGGCTTGCCGTGGCGCTGGAGCGGGTGCGCTCAGCCGGCTGAGGCAAACGCCCCGGACAGAGAAAAGGCCCGATGACCGGTTGCGGTCATCGGGCCTTTTTCCTTGCGGCTGATTCGCAGCCGTTTCCTATCAATATCTTACGTTTCGTCACCTGTGGCGGTGCCGGTTACCGCTGCGTCAGAGTTGACGTAAACGGAAGATTCGAGCCCATTGTTGCCAGAATGTAACAGTTCGGGGCTTAGAGGCCGAAAATTCGGATTTTTGAAAGGTATCTGGCTTCATATGTTTCAGGTTCAAGGGATTCGATGCCCGAAAATGGCAATTTCATCCCTTCTGGAAAGTTGTTGCCAAGACTGTCCGATGCTGCGGAGATTTTTCGTACTTGTACGCCATGAACATCGATCTTGCATCGCCGGGCGGAATTGAGTCTAGCTGACAATTACGAACTTTCGGGGAGAGGAATTCATGAATAAAAAGGGTTTCGCGGCGCTTGCTGGAGCAACGGCGCTTTCTCTTCTTGGCGCTGCTGCGGCCAACGCAGGCGGCTTCTCGCGTGGCACCGCGGATACGGACATTCTGTTCGAGCAGGGCAATTTCAACGTGCGCACCAGCGTCACGGTGGTGAGCCCAGAACGCAAGATCGTCAGCGGTGCATCGAATATCGGCCACGATTATGCTGACAGCTACGTCATGCCTTCGCTGGCCGCCAAGTTCCGTATTTCGGACAATCTGTCATGCGCGGGCACGATTGCGAACTCGTTCGGTGCGGCGTCTTCTTTCGATGCCCCGCGTGCACCGGCTTCGGGCATCCCATTCGGAAAGCTCGAGGAAAAATTCACGGTTATGGAATATGGCGCAACCTGTGCTGTGGGTTTCGATCTAAGCAAAGGAAGGTTGTCCTTCATTGCCGGCGCGTATGTCGATGATTTCGATTATGATCTATCGGTGCGCCATCCAGCATTTGGGACTGGCACAGGTACCGTCGATCTTTCGGGAACCGCTTGGGGATGGCGCGCGGGGCTTGCTTATGAAATCCCCGATATCGCGCTGCGCGGACAGCTTCTCTATCGCTCTGGCACCAAGATTGAAGCGAGTGGTTCAACGGCCGGGGCACTCATGGGGCCTGGCACTGCGGAAGGTCAGGGAAAGCTTCCCCAGAGCATCGAGGCCAAGTTTCAAACCGGCATAGCACCGGGTTGGCTGGCATATGGTTCCGTGAAGTGGACTGATTGGTCGGTCAACAAGACTTTGGATCTCACGACCAATGTTGGCTTCAACAACAATAACGATTATTACTGGCGTGATGGCTGGACCGTCATGGGCGGTATAGGTCATTCGTTTAACGAGAAGATCTCAGGAACCGCATTCCTCATGTGGGATCGTGGCACCTCGACTGGTTGGGATCTGCACGGCGATGTGCTTACGCTTGGCACTGGCCTCATCATGAAGGACGGGTTTGGCGAATTGCGTCTCGGGGGCGGCGTTTCTCGTGTAGGCTCCATAAAGGAAACGAAGACGACAGGGCTCTATGCGGTAGGCCACGGTTGGTCCTTCTCGGGCCTTGCCGGTTACAGCCTGAAGTGGTGAGACAGACATCCGAAGAACTGAAAGCCCGGCTTGTCCGGGCTTTCTTCTTTTGAAATCAAAGCATTGCCAAGTTTTCCGGAAACCTTTTGGCAGCTTGGGTTCACCTTCGGTTAGCGACGTCGCCAGTTTGTTGTGATTCTGCAACAGTCGTTCAACTTCCCTTGTGCTAGTCCTGCCGCAGCGAGAACCGCCCACTTCCCGCCATAAACCCGGAGCACTTCATTAAGGCCCCGGAAAAAAGCGGAAAGAACAACATAAGGGGGCCCGCAGGATATTCGGTTTGCAGGCGCATCGGCTGACAATGAAGCTGCAGGCCGGCGGAGTGGCAGGCGCAAGGAAGAGTATGGAAGTCCCGGTTATTTCCCGCTCAGGCTCGATGATCCTCCCTGTGATGGAACGGGGCACACGTGCACGCCTGTTGCTTCCGGACGCAAGATCCGGAGAGGCGGGCTTTTTCGTGCGCTTGCTTCGCTGCTGTCTCATGGGCGCTGTCGTTGCCTGCGCTTCTGTCTCCGGTGCTTATCCGGCACTGGCTTTTGACGACAAGGTTTTCGACGACAAGACCGGGGTGAAGCCGAAGTCCAATCCCTTCGCGGTATTCCGTTTCGCCTTCTCCGCTTATCACAGCGGGCACAAGGAACAGGCTGTCGAGGCTTACCGCTACGCTGCCGAGAACGGCCAGATCGGCGCCACCTGGAAGCTCGCGCGCATGTATGCCGAGGGCGATGGCGTCGCCCGCAACGATTATGAAGCCTTCAAGTTCTTCAGCGAGATAGCCGATCAGGACGTGGAGCCGGGCTCGCCGGAAGAAAGCTACGTTTCGGATGCGCTGGTGGCGCTCGGCGACTATATGAAGAAGGGCATACCGGGCACCCCTGTGCAGCCGGACCCTGTGGCCGCACAGGAATATTTCATGCGCGCAGCCGCCAGTTATCGCAATCCCAATGCCCAGTACGAGATGGGCAAGATGTTCCTGAATGGTGAGGGCGGCATGAAGGCCAGCACCAGACAGGCCGGCCGCTGGCTTCAGCTCGCAGCAGAGAAAGGCCATGCCGGCGCGCAGGCTACGCTCGGCAATCTGCTCTTCCACAGCGGCAAGGTGGTGCGCGGTCTGGCCATGATGACCGCCGCGCTGGAACGCGCGCAACCGGCCGATCAGAGCTGGATACGCAATATGCAGGAAGAAGCCTTTGCACTGGCCCCGGAGGCGGATCGCCGCACCGCCATCGCCTTGGCCGACGATATGCTGGCCAGAGGCATCAACCAGTAGCGCCCCGCCCGATTGTGTTTCCGGCAGAAACCTTTTTCGCCGGCAGAAACCTTTTTAGATTACGGATCAGGCAGTTAAGCGCTCTGTCTGAATCTCCGTCTCAGCCTGAAATGTTCACGCCGCTTCCAGCTTGAGGTCGATGGCCACCGGCACATGGTCGGAGGGCTTCTCCCATGCCCGCACATGCTTTTCTATCGAAGCTGAACCAAGGATGTCGGCGGCTTCCGGCGACAGAAGCAGGTGGTCTATGCGGATGCCGTTGTTCTTCTGCCATGCGCCGCCCTGATAGTCCCAGAAGGTGTAGATGTCGGGCTTGTCGGTTACTGCGCGAACGGCTTCGGTGAAGCCGAGGTTCTTCAACCGGCGGAATGCCTGACGGCTCTGGGGCTGAAACAGGGCATCGTTTACCCAGGCTTGCGGGTTCTTCGCATCGATCGGTTCCGGAATCACATTGTAATCTCCGGCAAGAACGAGTGCCTCCTCCAGTTCCAGCCGCTGCCGTGCCCAGCGCTCCAGCCGCTCCATCCATGAGAGCTTGTAGGGAAACTTCACCGGATCGTCGATTGGATTGCCGTTGGGCAGATACAGTGAAACGACGCGCAACGCGCCCTTCGGGGTCGAGAATACCCCTTCCATAAAGCGGGCCTGCTCATCTTCGTCGTCGCCCGGAAGACCGCGATTGACCTCGTCGAAAGGCAGTCTGGAGAGCAGTGCCACTCCATTGAAACCCTTCTGGCCGTGAGTCTCGACATTGTAGCCGAGAGCCTCGATTTCGGCTTTGGGAAACTGCTCGTCGACGGTCTTGATTTCCTGGAGGCAGACGATGTCCGGCGCGCTCTCCTGCAACCAGTGTGTGAGGTTACCGATGCGGGCGCGCACGCCGTTGATGTTCCAGGTGGCGATCTTCATGAAATTCTCGCGACTATTTCAAACAGTTCTTGATGGCCTGTTGGCCGGATCGCTGCGATCCTGCACTATCGCGGCAACCGATGGAACCCGTTTCCGGCTGCTGCGCGAAGGGAGGACACATATGTCAACAGCATCGACGCATCCCGTCGACGAGATGCTGCCTGCGCCGCGTCTTTTCACGCTCGGCCTTCAGCATGTCCTTGTCATGTATGCCGGCGCCATCGCGGTGCCGCTGATTGTAGGCAGGGCGCTGCAACTGGAGCCAGCCGACGTCGCGTTCCTGATCTCCGCCGACCTGTTCGTGTGCGGTATCGTTTCAATTCTGCAATCGTTTGGCGCCAGCCGGTGGTTCGGGATCAAGCTTCCGGTCATGATGGGGGTAACCTTCGCGGCTGTCGGCCCGATGGTGTCGATGGCGGTTGCCAATCCGGGGCACGAAGGCGCGCGCATGATCTTCGGCGCGATCATAGGCGCGGGCATCATAACCATCATTATCGCGCCTTTCGTCAGCCGCATGTTGCGCCTGTTTCCGCCTGTGGTGACCGGCACGATCATTCTCGTCATCGGCGTTTCGATCATGAAGATCGGCATCAACTGGATTTTCGGGATGCCGGTCGGGCCGACCGCGCCGAAAATCATCAATCCTGAACACGCCGCATGGCTCAAGGCCATGACCGAAGCCGCCGGCGCCGAAGGTTCGGTCGTCCCGGCTGTTCCCGCCGGGCTGGCGCTTGCGCCGACGGTGCCGAACGCTGCCTACGCGCCTGTTTCCAATATCGTCCTTTCGCTGGTGGTGCTTGCCATCGTCGTCGGCGTCGCCCGCTTCGCGAAAGGGTTCCTGTCGAATGTGGCGGTGCTGATCGGCATCGTCGCAGGCGGCGTGATCGCCGGGGCGCTCGGCATGATGCACTTCGAGAAGGTCGCCAATGCCGCCTGGTTCGCGCCCATCATGCCGTTCCACTTCGGCGCGCCGATCTTCGACCCGGTGCTTATCCTCACCATGGTTCTGGTGATGATCGTCGTGCTGATCGAATCGACCGGCATGTTCCTTGCGCTGGGCGAGATGACCGGCAAGAAGATCACGCCGGAATCGCTGTCGGCGGGCTTGCGCATGGACGGGCTGGGCACGGTGCTCGGCGGGGTGTTCAACACCTTCCCCTACACCAGCTTTTCGCAGAATGTCGGGCTGGTGGGCGTCACCGGCATCCGCAGCCGGTTCGTTTGCGTCGCGGGCGGCGTGATCATGGTGGTGCTGGGGCTGATCCCGAAGATGGGTGCGCTTGTCGAGGCGGTTCCGACCGTGGTGCTGGGCGGTGCCGGCATCGTCATGTTCGGCATGGTGGCGGCAACCGGAATCCGGATCCTGGGCGCGGTGGATTTCAAGGGCAATCGCAACAATCTTTTCGTGGTCGCGATCTCGCTCGGCTTCGGCATGATTCCCGTGGTCGCGCCCGACTTCCACATCTGGCTGCCGAAGGCGGTCGGTCCGCTGGTCGATTCCGGCATCCTGCTGGCATCCATTGCCGCAGTGCTGCTCAACCTGATCTTCAACGGGGCCACGGGCGACGAGCATGGCCTGAAGAAGGCGGCGCTTTCGGCCGAAGCCTGATTGCGGCGGAGCCCAAACGAGAAAAAGGCCGCCATCTGGCGGCCTTTTCCTGTTGTGCCTGGGAAGTTCAGATCGAGAAGCTGGTGCCGCAGCCGCAGGATGCAACCGCATTCGGGTTCCGGATCTGGAACGACTGGCCCATCAGGTCGTCAACGAAATCAATGACCGAACCGCCCATGTAAACCAGCGAGATGTCATCGATGAGAACTCTTGCACCATCCCTTTCGATGGCTATGTCGCCTTCATCGGCGCCCTCGACCAGATCGAACTTGTAGGAAAAGCCGGAACAGCCGCCGCCTTCCACGGAGACGCGAAGGGCGGTCTTGCCGGGCTCGTTGGAAACGATGTGCGCAATGCGCCTTGCGGCTGCTTCGGTTACTTCGACATTTGCAATTTCGGCGGCGTTCGCGCTCATGGCGTCACCTTGCTTTTGATTTCGCTTGATAGGTATGTACGTCGTGCCATCAAGTCAACAATCGGTCGTCGGCACTGCGTGCGCGGCACCGCCGGGGAAAGCATGCACGAACGCAAGCCCGATCATGAGCCCGTCGGCGCCGGGCCTGGCGATATCGGTTTCGGTTATCGGCCGCGCGCGCCCTACGCGACCGATCCGGCCCGCACGAGGGGACGATTGTTCCCGGAGCCGGAAAGCCCAACGCGCACGCCGTTCCAGCGTGACCGCGACCGCATCATCCACTCGACGGCTTTCCGTCGCCTGAAGCACAAGACGCAGGTGTTCATCGCCCATGAGGGCGATCATTATCGCACGCGCCTGACACACTCGATCGAGGTGGCGCAGATCGCCCGCGCGCTGGCCCGCGCGTTGCGCGGCGACGAGGATCTCGCCGAGGCGGTGGCGCTGGTTCACGATTTCGGCCACACGCCCTTCGGCCATACGGGCGAGGATGCGCTGAATGCAAAGATGATGCAGTGGGGTGGATTCGACCACAATGCCCAGTCGCTTCGTATCGTCACAAGGCTCGAACGCCGCTACGCCGAGTTCGACGGTCTCAACCTGAGCTGGGAGACGCTGGAAGGGCTGGTGAAGCACAACGGGCCGCTGGCCGACGCGCGGGGCGAGGGGCTGCACACACCGTTGCCCGCCACCATCCGCAGCTACAACGAATTGCACGACCTCGAACTCGACCGTTTCGCCGGTATCGAGGCGCAATGCGCGGCAATCGCCGATGACATCGCCTACAACACCCATGACATAGACGACGGCCTGCGCTCGGGCCTGCTCGAACTGGATATGCTGGAGGAACTGGCGCTGCCGGGCCGGATTCTGCGCGCGGTGCGAGAGCGCTATCCGGCACTTGACGAGGTGCGCATCGGGCACGAGCTGATGCGCCGCCAGATCACGATGATGGTCGAGGACGTGATCGCAGCCGCCAACGCCAACCTTGCCCGCTTGCGGCCGGACAGCGCCGAGGCGGTGCGGGGGGCCGGCGAGCCCATCGTCACGTTCACCTCCCGGATGGCGGCGGAGGAGAAGGAACTCAAGGCATTCCTCTACAAGCACCTCTACCGGCACCCGGAGGTCATGCGGGTGCGCGCCGATGCCGAAAAAATCGTCTCCGATCTGTTCGACGTTTATTTTGCCGATCCGCGCGCCATGCCCGAAGGCTGGCGCGAAGGGCTCGACCTCGCTGAAGATCGCGTCAAGGCCCGACATGTCGCCGATTTCCTGGCCGGCATGACGGACACCTATGCGCAAAAAGAGCACCGGCGGCTGTTTGACCACACGCCGGATTTGAGCTAGGCGCAGGAAAACTTCAATTTTGTAGTGATTTTCACGTTTAATGACGTGAAACGAGTTTCCGCTGTTATCGAAAGCCCCGTCATGAACATCTTCGCCGACTTCACCGTGCGGATCATCGAAGCCGTAAAGGCACTCGATCTGAAGGACAAGGACGGGGCGCCACTCGATCTTTCGCGCGTCGCCGTCGAGCCGCCGCGAGATGCAAGCCATGGCGATCTGGCAACCAACGCTGCGATGGTGCTGGCGAAGCCGGCAGGGCAGAATCCGCGCGCGCTGGCCGAACGTCTGGTCGCCACCCTGAAGGAAGACGCCGACATCGCCAGCGCAGAGGTGGCCGGGCCGGGTTTCGTCAATCTGCGCCTTACCGATGCTTTCTGGCACCGCCATCTGACCGGCATCATCGGCCAGGGGACCGGCTACGGCCGTTCGAAGGCAGGCGGCGGGCGCAAGGTCAACGTCGAATATGTTTCGGCCAACCCGACCGGCCCCATGCATGTCGGCCACTGCCGCGGCGCGGTCGTCGGCGACGCGCTGGCCAACATCATGGATTTCGCCGGCTATGACGTGACCAAGGAATATGTGATCAACGATGCCGGCGCGCAGATCGATGTGCTCGGCCGCTCGGTTATGATCCGCTACCGCGAGGCGCTTGGCGAGGAGGTGGGCGATATTCCGCCGGGGCTTTATCCGGGCGACTATCTGGTTCCCGTGGGGCAGGCGCTGGCGGCGGAGTTCGGCCGCAAGCTCCTTGAAATGCCCGAAAAGGAAGCGTTGGCGATCGTCAAGGACCGCACAATCGACGCCATGATGGCGATGATCAAGGAAGACCTGGCGCTGCTCAACGTGCATCACGACGTGTTCTTCTCGGAGCGCACGCTGCACGCCGACAATGCCAGCGCGATCCGCTCGGCCATCAACGACCTGACCCTGAAAGGCCACATCTACAAGGGCAAGCTGCCGCCGCCCAAAGGAGAAAAACCCGAGGACTGGGAAGATCGCGAACAGACGCTGTTCCGTTCCACCGCCGTCGGCGACGATCTCGACAGGCCGCTGGTCAAGTCCGACGGTTCCTACACCTATTTCGCGGCCGACGTTGCCTACCTCAAGGACAAGGTGGATCGCGGCTTCGTCGACCTGATCTACGTGCTTGGCGCCGACCATGGCGGCTATGTCAAGCGGCTCGAGGCGCTGGCGCGCGCAGTCGGCGGCGACGCCATCAAGCTGACTGTTCTGCTGTGCAACCTTGTCAAGCTCTTCCGTGACGGGGAGCCGGTGCGCATGTCCAAGCGTTCCGGCGATTTCATTACCCTGCGCGAGGTTGTGGAGGAGGTGGGGCGCGATCCGATCCGCTTCATGATGCTGTACCGCAAGAACAGCGAGCCGCTCGACTTCGACTTCGCCAAGGTGACCGAGCAGTCGAAGGACAACCCCGTGTTTTACGTGCAGTATGCCTCGGCGCGCTGCCATTCCGTGTTCAGGCAGGCGCGCGAGCAGATGGGCATCGACAGGCCGGAGCGGGCGACGCTTGCTGCCGCGGTTGCCGGCCTGCGCGACGAGGGCGAGATCGGGCTGGTGCGCAAGCTTGCGGAATATCCGCGGCTCATCGAGCAGGCGGCGTCCTCGCAGGAGCCGCACAGGCTGGCTTTCTATCTCTACGATCTTGCCAGCACGTTCCATACGCACTGGAATCGCGGCACGGACAATCCGGACTTACGTTTTGTTAAGGTTAACGATCCACAATTGACCCTTGCCAGACTAGGGCTGGTGCAGGCCGTTGCGGATGTACTTCAATCCGGTCTGACGCTTGTCGGTGCCGATGCTCCGAAGGAAATGCGTTAGACTGCTGCGGAATACCTGTCACCATTTGCCCACATTGCGCTGGTAGGGGCCAACCTTACGCGACGTCGATGGCGTCCGATTGTGCGAGTTCGGGAACGACGATGGCAGACAGAACCCAGCTGAGGATAGCAGGCCGCGACGACAACATCGCGGAAGACGATCCGTTCGCGGAACTGACCCGGATCATGGGCTTCGATCCGCGCGTTCCGGTCGCGCCCGAAAGCGAACAGCGCTCCGAAGTCGCCGTCGAGGACGATTTCGCCATCGATCTCGAAAAGGAGTTGATGGGCGAGTTCGGCGACGAGCTTCAGCCTGAAGCTGCGCCGCAAATCGCTTATGCCCCCATTGGGCAGCCATCTTATGCGCCTGCGCACGATGTCGGGTATTCACAAGCCGGTGACGCCCATTTCGACACCGGCAGAGAGTCCGATCAGGCTGCTGCCGAGTCGGTGGCCGCCGACCTGTTCTCCGACGAGAGCGCCTTTGACGAGGTTCCTGCGGAATCTCACGGCGATCCGGTGGATTTCATTGCCGATGGCCAGCCGGATTTCGCCGATTTCGACGACATGCTCGCATCGGAGCTGACCGATACGCGCGTCGAAGCCGAGAGCGGCTTTGCCGTGCGGGACGAAGCGCCGGCTCCGGAATTTTCCCAGCCCTTGTCGGCAGAGGATGAATTTTTCGCTTTCGACGATGCCGATTTTGCCTTCGAGGAGCAGCATCCGGAGGCGGCGTCCGTGCCTCGGTCGTCCGCTGCCGCCGGTTTCGACGACGCGGCATTGGACGACAACGGCGACGAATTCGAGCGTGCACTGGCGGCTGCGGTTTTTGACGATGGTGATGAACGAGCTGGCGCGCAGGTTGCAGACAGCCCGGTTGCAGACACCTATGCGCAGCAATTCGCGGAAAGCGTCGAGCCCGAACCTGTAGCGGAAGCGCCGCAGGTTTCGCTGGAAGACGAACTCAATGCGTTGCTGAACCGGATGTCGGCGCGGCCGGAGCCGGCTTACGAGCCCGAGTTCCAGCTTGAGAGGCCGCTCGACGTCCATGTCGAGCAATCGGCCCATCAGGGTTACGAGCAGCCGCAGGCGCCGGCGCATGAAGATTTCGACCTCGATCTGGATCTCGCAGCTTTTGATGCGCAGCCGCAGAACGCTCCGCAAGCGCCCGTTGATCCGGTCGAGGCCCTGAAACCCTTTGTTCCTGCGGCGGCAGTCGCGGCTGCTTCGGCACAGGCGCATAGCTGGAGCCGCGGCACGCCATTTATTCGCCAGCACCAGACTTCGGGTGAGCAGGCAGCGCCGGTGACCGGTCAGCCGCAGCAGCATGAGCCCGCGTTTGCCGCCGCTGCGCCGGATTATGTGGTTTCCCCGCCGGCTCGCGCCGCAGCGGCCGTCGAGAGCGGGCATGGAGCGTTTGCCGCAAAGTCTGCACCCCTTCGGCCAGCAGCTGAGATGCCGGAGCTGGAAACGGTGGAAATACCGGAGAAGGCTGTCGCTCTGGCAGACGATCTCGATATCCCCGAGGTTCCTTTCGAGGAGGACAAGGCCGAGGCGCCCGCCTATGACGATCTCGACGCCGAGTTCACCAGCCTTCTGAGCGAGATGAACGTCAGCGAGACGGATCCCGCCGCATCGACGGCCGCTTTCGAGGCTCCGGGGCAGCAAGCGGAAGCGCATGCCGCGGCGCCGGTTGCCGGAATGGCGTCGAACCAGCCAACCGGCGACGGCGGTCAGACTTTCGGTGATTTCGATTTCAGTGAATTTGCCCGCCAGCCCTATGCGGCTCAGGATGCGGCCGATGACGGATTCGACTACGATCCGGATGCCGGTGAGGCGATGTCCGAAGCAGACGATGTGGATGAGCAGCGTCCGCGCAGCCGTCTGCTCCTGGTTGCGGCTGTTGTCGGCGCGGTGGCGTTGATCGGAGGTATCGGCGCGTTTGCCCTGTCCTTCGGTGGCGGCGATTCCGGCGATGCGCCGGTTCTGGTGAGGGCCGATGAAAGCCCGATCAAGGTCAAGCCCGAAAATCCCGGCGGCGCCGTGATCCCCAATCAGGACAACAAGGTATACGATATGGTGGCCAAGGGCGGCAAGCCGGCAACTCCCACGCAGGAGAAGCTGGTTTCCGATGCAGAGCAGCCGGTCGACGTTGCGGCCCGCGCTTCGGCTCCGCGTATTGTTGGCGAGGGCGCACCCGCCAAGTCCGAGGATCGTATCCAGCCGGCGCAGGCCGATGACGAAGCGGCCGTGGACGAAGTGCCCGCCGTTGCACCGCGCAAGGTGCGCACGATGGTGGTTCGCCCGGATGGCACGCTGGTGGCGCGCGAAGATCCGCAGCCTGCGCAGCAGATCGCCGCCACCGAGCCGATGGACCCTGCGCCGCAGACGGTGAGCGCGCCCGGTGCCGAGCAGACCGGTGCCGTTGCGCCGGCCGTCAACACCCGGCAGACCGCCAGCACGCCGGCCGCTGCACCCGTCGCGCCGCAGCGCCCGGCTGAACAGCCCGTCGATATCGTCGGCGAGGTGAAGCCGGGTCAGGTCGCCGCGCTCGATCCGAACGCCGCGGCAGCCGGCAGCTGGGCCATGCAGATCGCTTCGCAGCCAAGTGTCGAGGCGGCGCAGTCGACCTATCAGGACCTTGCCCGCCGCTATGCCGGCGTGCTCCAGGGCCGCAGCGTCAACATCGTCAAGGCCGAGGTGGCCGGCAAGGGTACCTTCTACCGGGTTCGGGTTGCCGCGGATTCCCGCGCCGAAGCGATCAGCCTGTGCGAAAAGTACAAGGCAGCGGGCGGCAATTGCTTCGTTTCGAAGTAAGGGAAAAAAACGGTCCACCTCATGAAGGCCGGTGCAAACTGCACCGGCCTTTTCTGGTTGCGAACGGGCGATTCCCTTTCTGGTCCGAACCCACTAGATTCGGAGCATGACCGAATCAAAGACGCTCATCCTCGGCTGTGCCGGCCATTCGCTTACCCGGGAGGAAGTTCGCTTCTATCGGGGGGAATGTCCCTGGGGCTTCATCCTGTTTGCCCGCAACATCAGCGAGCCGGAACAGATCCGCGACCTCGTCGCCTCGATGCGCGATTGTGTCGGGCGTGAAGATGCTCCGGTCTTCATCGATCAGGAGGGCGGCCGCGTGCAGCGCCTGCGCCCGCCGCTGGCGCCAAACTATCCGCCGGCTGCCGTGATCGGCGAAATCTACAGTCGCGATCGCGAAGCCGGTTTGCGCGCCGCGTGGCTGCATGGGCGCATGCATGCCTTCGATCTCGCACGGTATGGCATAAGCGCCGACTGTCTTCCGGTGCTCGACGTGCCGGTGGAAGGCGCCAGCGACGTCATCGGCCAGCGTGCCTATGGAAGCGATCCGGACATGGTCGCCCGGCTTGGCCGCGCCTCGGCCGAGGGTCTTATGGCCGGTGGCCTGTTGCCGGTCATGAAGCATATCCCTGGTCACGGCCGGGCATCGTCCGATACGCATTTCGAGTTGCCGACGGTGCACGAAGCCTTCGATGAGCTGCGCCGACACGATTTTGCCCCCTTCAGGGCGTTGAACGATCTGCCTGCTGCAATGACCGCGCATGTGGTGTTCAGTGCCATCGACCCCAAAGGCCCTGCGACCACTTCGGGCAAGGTGGTCGAGGAGGTGATACGTGGCGAGATCGGCTTCGACGGGCTACTGATCAGCGACGACATCTCCATGAAGGCACTTTCTGGGGATTTCGGCTCCAAGGCCGCTGCAATTCTTGCGGCTGGTGTCGATATCGTTCTTCACTGCAACGGTGTCATAGAGGAAATGACGGCTGCCGCATCGAAGGCGAGGGCGCTGGAGGGCGAAGCGCTCAGGCGGGCCGGGCGTGCGCTGTCCGTGACGGCCCACAGCGGCGAAGGGAGCGAGGAAGAGCTTCGGGCGGAGTTCACGGAGTATTTCGCGGCAGTGGCCTGATGCCGCTGACCGGGGCGGAGAAAACCGCCGGCGGGCAGATCGGAGAGCGGAGAGACGTGGCGCAACCGGCAGCAGGAGAGCAGAAGGCCCCGCGGCCCACGCCGATGGAACGGCTGTGGGCGGATGACGACCGGCGCACCGACGACCCCGCACTGGTTGTCGACGTCGAGGGGTTTGAAGGCCCGCTCGATCTGCTTTTGCACCTTGCCCGCAACCAGAAGGTGGACCTGGCGCGCATTTCGGTTCTGGCCTTGGCCGAACAGTATCTGCTGTTCATCGACAAGGTGCGCGCGCTGCGCCTCGAACTTGCCGCCGACTATCTCGTCATGGCGGCATGGCTCGCTTTCCTCAAATCGAAACTGCTCATTCCGAAGCAGCCCGGCGAGGAGGGGCAGAGCGGCGAGGAACTGGCGGCGGTGCTGCAGTTCCGCCTGCGCCGCCTCGAAGCCATGCGCGATGCGGCCGTGCGGCTGGTCAATCGCAACCGCCTGGGACGGGACGTCTTTGCGCGCGGTATGCCCGAACTCGTCATCGTCGAAAAGCGCAACCAGTATTCTGCAACCCTGTACGACCTGTTGAGCGCCTATGCGTCGCAGCGCCAGCGGCAGGCAGTCACCAGCGTTCATATCGCCCGGCGCGGCGTGTGGTCGCTCAAGCAGGCGCGCGAGATTCTGACGCGTATGATTGGCGAACTGGACGACTGGGCGCCTCTCGATGGGTATCTGATCCGCTATCTCGCGTCGCCCGAGGACAGGCGCACGGCAATCGCCAGTTCCTTCGCGGCATCGCTGGAGCTGGTTCGCGAGGGCAGGGCGGAGGTGCGCCAGCAGGAGCCTTTTGCGCCCATCTACCTGCGTGGACGAGGGGCGAAGGGGGAAGAAGAGGCGTCACCATGACCGATGGCAATAACGCCTCCGTCATTCCCTTTCCGGGCGAGGATGACGCGCGCAGTACAAAGCGCATGAATCCCGCCAGTGGGGAAGAGATCGTGCGCATGGCCGAGGCGATCGTTTTCGCCAGCGCCGGGCCCGTCAGCGAAAAGCAGCTGGCGGCGCGCCTGCCCGAAGGCATCGACCTGGCGGCGACGATGCGTGAGTTGCAGCAGATTTATGCCATGCGCGGCGTCAATCTGCACAAGATCGGCGACGGCTGGGCCTTTCGCACGGCAGGCGATCTCTCCTTCCTGATGAGCCGCGACACCGTGCAGCAGAAGAAATTGTCGCGGGCCGCGCTCGAGGTTCTGGCCATCATCGCCTATCATCAGCCGGTGACCCGCGCCGAGATCGAGGAAATCCGCGGTGTGGAGACCTCCAAAGGGACGCTCGACACCTTGCTGGAAACCGAATGGGTGCGCATGCGTGGCCGCCGCAAGACCCCTGGCAGACCCGTTACCTATGGCACGACCGAGGCGTTCCTCGACCATTTTTCGCTGGAGGAACTGCGCGATCTGCCGGGCATCGAGGAATTGAAGGGCGCGGGACTTCTGTCCGGCCGGATGCCGGCCAATTTCTCCATACCGCTGCCGCCCGTCGATGCCGATGCGCTCACGGAAGATGAGGACCCTCTGACCGATATCGATCTGGAGGATCTCGGTCTGCTGACACCGCGTGTCACGGAAGATTGAGGGCCTTCGAACCACCGGTGCGCGCTTTTGCGCGAGTGTGCGGGCCAAAAGCGCGTGACATTCGCAAATCATTCGTGAAGATTGCTTCGGTAGCGTTTGAAACGCGGCGCGAAAGCGCATAGATCAGTTTCTGGAACACTTACGAGAGAGAGTGCAATGGGTTCGTTTTCGATTTGGCACTGGCTGATCGTTCTGGTCATCGTGCTGCTGGTGTTCGGCCGCGGCAAGATTCCGGAGCTGATGGGCGATATGGCCAAGGGAATCAAGAGCTTCAAGAAGGGCATGGCTGACGACGATGACGACACGCGCACCGTCGAGCATCGTTCCGATGAAACGGTTTCTCCTTCCAAGGAAAAAGCCGGCAAGAGCTGAATTCCGTTTCCGGGTTGAGTAGCCATGTTTGATTTCGGCTGGTCCGAATTGATGGTGATCGCGATCGTGATGATCGTGGTCGTCGGGCCTAAGGATTTGCCTAAGATGCTGCGCACCGTTGGCCGTATGACGGCCAAGATGCGCGGCATGGCAAATGATTTTCAACGGCAGTTCAACGAAGCGTTGAAGGAAGCCGAGCTTGAGGATGTCAAAAAGTCCGTGGATTCCCTGCGCAGCCTCAATCCGGCGGCGGAAATCCGCAAACAGCTCAACCCGTTTGAAAAGGCGGCGTCTGATGTGAAGAGCAGCATCGACGATGCCGGCAAGCTCAAGGCCACACCGGTGCCGGAAGTGCCGCAGGCCGATGCCGATGCACCTTTCCCTGCCATGACCGACGCTTCCGTGCCGCCGGCGCGGGCCGCCGATACGGCTACAAAGGCAGCGAAGTCGCCGCGCAAGGGAACGAAAAAGAGCGCGTCTGGCAAAGCCGATGTTAAGGCGGCCCCGGCCGGAGCGCCATCCGCCAGCAAGGCAAGCCCGAAGACGACAAAGGCTTCAGGGGCTGCCGCGGCAAAGCCCGCAGCGGCGAATCCTGCCGCCAAACCCCGCGCTTCCGGCAGTTCAGGCAAGACGACGAGGAAGCCGAAGTGAGTGCCAGTGAAAAGGATGAGATCGACCAGTCGTCGGCGCCTCTCATCGAACACCTCATGGAACTGCGTACCCGGCTGATCTGGTCGATCGGCGGGTTCTTCATTGCGTTCCTGTTCTGCTTCTTCTTCGCGAAGGCGCTTTTTAACATCCTCGTCATTCCCTTCAAATGGGCGACGAGCTGGGCGGGCCTGGACCCGACCAGGGTCGAGCTGATCTACACCGCGCCGCAGGAGTTCTTCTTCACGCAGATCAAGCTTGCCATGTTCGGCGGCATGGTCATCGCGTTTCCCCTGATCGCCACGCAGATCTACAAATTCATCGCGCCCGGCCTCTACCGGAACGAGCGAGCCGCCTTCCTGCCTTTCCTCATTGCCTCGCCGATCCTGTTCCTGATCGGCGCCTCTCTGGTCTACTTCTTCTTCACCCCGATGGTGATGTGGTTCTTCCTGACCATGCAGCAGGCAGGCGGTGAGGGCGAGGTGCAGATTTCTCTTCTGCCCAAAGTGTCCGAATATCTCAGCCTCATCATGACGCTGATCTTCTCGTTCGGCCTGGTGTTCCAGTTGCCGGTGGTCACCAGCCTGATGGCGCGGGTCGGCCTGCTGTCATCACAGGCGCTGGTCGACAAGCGCAAATGGGCGATTGTGCTCGCCTTCGTCGTGGCCGCCATCCTCACCCCGCCCGATCCCCTGAGCCAGATCGGCCTCGCTGTCCCGACCATCATTCTTTACGAGATTTCGATCTGGACGGCCCGGATGATCGAGCGTTCCCGCGCGAAAGAGGAGGCCGAACGCGAGGCGGCCGACAGCGAACAGACTGCATCCGCAGACACCTCGCCCCCGGACCCGGCAGCCTGACGGACTTCCTGTTCCGACACGATTCTTGTGACGAATATGCCGGGGCGGCGGCTGAAACATCCTGCCCGGCGCCCTGTATTGCGGTGCGCCGGGTCTCCTTCTTTCGCAATGCGTGCGTAGCCCCAGTGGAACCAGAGAGCGGCCACCTTCATTCATGAAGAAGGCGGGAGCTTCCCTTCTTTCACAAGGACCAAGCGATGAAAACTCTGGCGAACCTGTTCGAGCATACGCTCAAGGATGTCTACTATGCGGAGACTGCGCTGACCAAAGCGCTTCCGAAAGTTTCCAGGGCCGTGAAAAGCGCCGATCTGAAAAAGGCGGTCGATGGGCATCTGAAGGAAACGAAGGGCCAGATCCAGACCCTGAAAAAGGTGTTCGAGACCATCGGCGTGGATCCGGCCGGCGAGAAATGCGATGCCATCGAAGGGCTCATCAAGGAAAGCGAAGGTCTGATGGAAGAAGCCTCCGGCAACGCGCTTGATGCCGGATTGCTGGCCGCCTGCCAGGCAGTCGAGCACTACGAGATCGCCCGCTATGGCTCTTTGCGCGAATGGGCCAAGGTGCTCGGCAACACGCAAGCCCACAACCTTCTGACCGAGATTCTGGATCAGGAAAAGGCCGCCAACAACAAACTCACCAATCTGGCCGTTTCATCCCTGAACAGGAAGTAGCTGTCGCCGGCAGTCTCCGGTGCATGCGTGCTGGCTGCGGCAAATGCCTACCGCCAGTTCCGGGTGCCATCGTTGGCGCCGCATCCGTAGGGCGGCGCCACGTTGCCGAATGTGGTGTGGAGCTTGTCGCAGCCCCATTTGTTGATCGGCCCCGGCATGCGGCTGTTGAATTCTATGCCGACCTCGTCATAAGGCGTCTCGGTATTGGTCACGTAGCTGTACCATCTCCAGCCCACCGAAATGACCACCGCGACCACGGCGATCAGCAATATCTGGACAAGCTTCTTCAAGGGACGACTCCACAACCTCAGCTTCGGCTGCGGGTATATCAGCCGCGCCTGGCCGTCAAACGAGCGCGACGTTTCCAGAGCAATTCCAGCAAAACTGCGAAGCTGTTTTGCGTTCGGATTTGCCTAAAGCAAAAGGTTAGAGCGTTTCTGCGATTCGAAGAAAAGCGGAAATGCTCTAAACAAGATATCGCCTGAACCAGTCGATCGTCCGCTCCCATGCGAGTTTCGCTGCGGCCTCGTCGTAACGCGGCGTCGAGTCGTTGTGGAAGCCGTGGTTGACCCCGGGATAGATGTAGGCCTCATAGGTTTTGCCGTTTTCCCTGAGTGCCGCCTCGTAGGCGGGCCAGCCCTCATTTATGCCCGCGTCAAGCTCGGCATAGTGGATCAGCAACGGCGCCTGAATGCGCGGCACGTCTTCGGCGCTCGCCTGCCGTCCGTAAAAAGGCACGGCAGCGCCCAGTTCCGGATAGGCGACTGCCGCCGCATTGGCCACGCCGCCGCCGTAGCAGAAGCCTGTGATGCCGATCTTGCCGGTCGTGGCGTCGTGTTTCATGAGGAACTCGATAGCCGCGAAGAAATCGTTCATCAGCTTTTCAGGGTCGACCTCCCGCTGTAATTCCCGACCCTTCTCATCATTGCCGGGATAGCCGCCCACCGACGTCAACCCATCCGGCGCCAGCGCCACGAACCCTGCCTTGGCAACGCGGCGGGCCACATCTTCGATGTAGGGGTTCAGGCCGCGGTTCTCGTGGACGACGACCACGCCGGCAACCGGCCCCGACGCCGCGGCCGGCCGAACCAGATATCCGCGAACCTCGCCATGGCCGTTCGGGGAGGGGTAGGTGATATATTCCGGAATAATATCCGGATCGGTGAATTCGATCTGCTGGGCCAGCGCATAGTTGGGGCTGAGCGAGGCGAGGATCGCGGCTGCGGTCATGCCGCCTACCGTAAACTTGCTGGCGCGGTCGAGGAATTCGCGCTTCGTTATCTTTCCGTGGGCGTAATAATCGTAGAGTTCGAGCAATTCCAGCGGGAAGTCCTTCGCTGTAAGGCGCGTCATAGCCTTTGCCTCCTGGTTTCGTCGGCGCTCCAGTATAGGCAGGCTGCCGAACGCCAGCGTTCACAAGTTCGTTTGGAGGAAAGGGGCAGTCGGGTTTGATGGACGGATCGTCGACCCATTCAATCCAGATGCAGCTTGTGCAGGATGCGATGCACGATTGGCGCGAAGATGATCCCGAACGCGGCAAGGAAGAACAAACTGGCGTAGAGGCCGTAAAGCCCGACGAAAAGCTTGCCCGCGAAACTGTTGGGAACCTCCAGCAGACCCAGGCCGCTCAGCATGTAGGCCGAATGCAGCAAGGCGTCTTCCAGCCCCTTTCCCTCAAGGAGGACAAGACCGATGACGCCAGCCAGTATCGATACCGCCATCAGCGCCAGAACGAACGCTGTGTGAGCCATCATCCGTGAAAGGAATTTCCGTCTCGAAAGAAAGCTTTCGGAAAGCTTCTCGTACATTCTTGCCGCCCGCCAATCATGCCCGGTTGTACCGCCGCGTCATCAGCATGCCTGCGGTTTAATGAGTGTCAATTCAGGAAGGAAGGTCCGCTTGTTGCACCGCAAACAAGTTTGGGAAAGCAGACAGATGTATCGGAAAGAAAAACCATTTTCCCGCAAGTGGAAAATGGTGGGCGATGTAGGGATTGAACCTACGACCCCACCCGTGTGAAGGGTGTGCTCTCCCGCTGAGCTAATCGCCCGCTCGCAACCTTTCGGCCAAGCGCGCCGCGATATAAGGGGCGGCGTCCCTTTCTGTCAACCTCTCCCCGCGTGCGCGCAGGCAAACATTTTTACCCGATGGCATCCCGGAATGTCCGCGGCCTCAATTCGCCGATTTGATGAGATTGTGAGCGAGGTCGAGCGTTATTTCATCGAAGTGTGAGACGACGACGGACGGGTCGAACGCGCTCACATGCCTGTCGGTGTAGCCGAAATCCACTGCCACCACCGGAATGCCGGCCGCCTTGGCCGTATCGATGTCGGTACGGGAATCTCCCACCATCACGGCACGGTCCGGGTTGCCGCCTGCCTTCAGGATCGTTTCGGTGAGATGGCGCGGATCGGGTTTGCGGAAGGGAAATGTGTCCTGGCCGCAATTCGCCGCAAAATGGCTGCTCAGCCCGAGAGCGTCGATGAGTGCGAGAGAATTTGCTTCATACTTGTTTGTACAGATCGCCAGAATATAGCCTTCCGATTCGAAGCGCGCGATGGCGTCGGTCGCACCGGGAAAAGGTCTCGACCTGCCGGGGATGTTCGCGCTGTAGTGTTCAAGGAAGACGTGGAGCAGGCGGTCATGCTCCACAGCGGTCAGCGGGCGGTTCTGCGCGGCGAACGCCCGCTCGATCATCACCCGTCCTCCATTGCCCACGAAACGCCGGAATGAAGGTTCGTCGACGGCCGGAAGGTCGCTCGTGGCCAGCGTGTGGTTGAGGCTGTCCATCAAATCGGGCGCGGTATCGACCAACGTTCCGTCGAGGTCGAAGACTATGATCGGTCTGGCCATTTCTTTCCCTGCATACTGTTTCCTCCGGGCGATACCCCGTCGGGTTCCGGCAGGCAAGCTTCCGTGCGCGCCGGGAGTGACACAGAGCTTTGACCGGCCCGGCAAAAGTGGTAGGAGCCGGCATCGCGAAACAGGGCGGACATCCGGATGGACCAGAAGCAGCTGAAGATCGAAGCCGCGCGCAAGGCGCTGGAGCATGTCTCGGACGGCATGAGGCTCGGGATCGGCACAGGCTCGACCGCGGAAGAGTTCGTGCGCCTGCTGGCGGAAAAGGTTTCTACCGGACTGAATGTCATCGGCGTTCCGACCTCCGAGCGTACGGCGGCCCTGTGCCGCGAACTGGGCGTTCCTCTTTCCACACTGGAAGAAACGCCGGAACTCGACCTGACCGTCGATGGCGCAGACGAAATCGATTCGGAACTGAGCCTGATCAAGGGGGGCGGCGGCGCCCTGCTGCGCGAAAAGATCGTGGCTGCCGCCTCGGCGCGCATGATCGTCATCGCCGATAAGTCGAAGGTCGTGGAAACGCTTGGCCGTTTTCCTTTGCCGATCGAGGTCAACCGCTTCGGTTTGCGCGCAACCGAACTCGCCGTTGCCGCCGCAGCCGGGAGGCTGGGACTTTCGGGCGACATCAAATTGCGGATGACGGGGTCGCAGCCATTTGTTACAGACGGCGATCATTTCATCCTGGATGCATCTTTTGGCCGCATTCCGGATACAAGAGCGCTATCCAACGCTTTGCATGCCATTCCGGGCGTGGTGGAGCACGGTCTTTTCATCGGGCTGGCGTCTGCGGCGATTGTCGCCGGCAGCGACGGCATCGAGACAATTCAAGCTGTCCGGTAAATCAGGGAGTCCTGCGAACATGAAATTTCAAAACCGGATTCGTCATCTTGCAGCCGCTGTTGCGGCAACCGTCGCCCTGGCTGTCGCCATGCCGGCCTTTGCGCAGGAGATTTCGGAGAGCCATCTGAAGGCCGCGCGCGATGCCGTTGCATCCATCAACGCCACCGATTCCTTCGACGGCATCCTGCCGCAGGCAGCCGCCGCGCTTCAGGCCAGCCTGATCCAGAAGAACCCGAATTTGCAGGAACTCATCAGCAGCACGGTTTCGGCCAAGGCGCTCGAACTGGCTTCCCGCCGCGCCGATCTGGAACGCGAGGCTGCCACCGCTTACGCCAAGGTGTTCTCCGAGGAGGACCTCAACGCCATCGCGGCATTCTACAATTCGGCCGCCGGCAAGAAGCTTCTCGAAAGCGGCCCGATCGTGTCGCGCGAACTGGTTCGCGCTGCCGAAATCTGGCAGAACGGCATCGCCCGCGATCTGGCGCAGCAGGTTGGCGAAGCCTTGCAGTCCGCGTCGGGCGCACAGGTGCAGCCGGCAGACGGCACGGAGGCTCCGGCCGAGGGGCAGGCTCCCGCGAGCGGCAACTGAGCCGCCTTCCTGTTTCAAATGTCGTATGAAGCCCGGCCAGCGCCGGGCTTTTCTTTTGTGCGGGTGCGTCCTACCTGTAAGCATCATTCCCGCCTGAAGGATTCCGCACATGGCCGCTTACGACTACGACCTCTTCGTCATCGGCGGGGGCTCGGGAGGCGTGCGCGCCGCGCGCGTGGCGGCCGCCCTTGGAAAGCGCGTGGCTATCGCCGAGGAATACCGTTTCGGGGGAACCTGCGTCATTCGCGGCTGCGTGCCGAAGAAGCTTTTCGTCTACGCCTCGCAATACAGCGAGCATTTCGAGGATGCGGCCGGCTATGGCTGGAGCGTTCCGCCCGCCAGCTTCGACTGGAACACCCTGCTTGCCAACAAGGATCGGGAGATCGCGCGGCTTGAGGGCCTCTATCGCCGGAACGTCGAGAGCTCGGGCGCGACGATCCTCGATAGCCGTGCCGAGCTGGTCGACCGTCATACGGTGCGTCTGGTTGCGGACGGGCGCATCGTTAGCGCCGACCAGATCCTGATCGCCACCGGCGGGCATCCGTCCCCCCATCCGGCGCTGAAAGGCCATGAGCACTGCATCACCTCGAACGAGGCGTTTCATCTGAAGACCCTGCCGCAGTCGATCATGGTGGGCGGCGGCGGCTATATCGCGGTCGAGTTTGCCAACATCTTTCACGGCCTGGGTGTCGAAACGACGCTGGTCTATCGGGGTATGAAGATACTCAACCACTTCGACGACGACCTGCGCACGGGCTTGCAGGAGGCGATGTCGAACAAGGGCATCGAAATTGTTTGTCGCGCAGTTGCGGAGGAAGTTGTGCGTCGTGACGACGGCCGCCTCGACGTGCGGCTCAGCAATGGCGACACGCGCACCGTGGACCAGTTCATGCTTGCCATGGGCCGTTCGCCCAACACGGAAGGGCTGGGGCTCGCCGCCGCCGGCGTTGCCACGGGGCCAACGGGCGCCATTCTCGTCGACCGCTATTCGCGCACCAATGTCGATAACATCTGGGCGATCGGCGACGTGACCGACCGGGTGCAGCTTACCCCGGTGGCGATTCACGAGGCGATGTGCTTCGTCGAGACCGCTTTCAGGAACAATCCGACTGCGCCCGATCACGATCTGATCGCAACGGCGGTGTTCTCGCAGCCGGAGATCGGAACGGTTGGTCTTCCCGAGCATGAGGCCGCGAAGGCGTTTGAGGAAATCGAGGTCTATCGGGCCTCGTTCCGGCCCATGCGCAATACGCTGTCGGGCCGCGACGAAAAGATGCTCATGAAGCTGATTGTCGATGCCGCTTCGCGCAAGGTGGTCGGTGCGCATATCATGGGTACGGATGCCGGCGAGATGGCGCAGCTCCTCGGTATTCCGCTGAAGGCGGGAGTCACCAAGGACGATTTCGACCGCACGATGGCTGTCCACCCGACGGCGGCGGAAGAACTCGTCACCATGTACAAGCCGTCCTATCGGGTGCGAAAAGGCGAGCGGATCGACTGACCCGCCCGCCTGGTGACATGACCTACAGGATGGTGCCCGTCAGTATCAGGGCCGCTACCGTGAAGTAGATGGCGAGGCCGGTCACGTCGACCAGGGTCGCCACGAACGGCGCCGAGGCGCTGGCCGGGTCGAAGCCGATGCGCTTCAGGATGAAGGGCAGCATCGATCCGGTGAGCGAGCCGAAGGTGACGATGCCAACCAGCGCCAGCCCCACGGTCAGCGCGATCAGGTGCCAGTATGGGCCATAGTCATAGAGGCCGAGATACTGCCACAGCACGATGCGCGCCATGCCGACAAGGCCGAGCATGGTGCCGAGCACGACTCCGCTCGGCAGCTCGCGCAAGGCAACCCGCCACCAGTCGGCCAGCGACAGTTCGCGCAGGGCAAGAGCCCGGATGACCAGCGACGTTGCCTGCGAGCCGGAATTGCCGCCCGAGCTCATGATGAGCGGGATGAACAGGGTCAGCACGATGGCCTTCTCAAGCTCCACCTCGTAGTGCTGCATCACGCTTGCCGTCAGCATTTCGCTGAGGAACAGTGCGCAAAGCCAGCCGCCACGCTTTCCGATCATGGAAAGGAAGCCCATCTTCATGTAGGGCTCGTCCAGCGCTTCCATGCCGCCAAAGCGGTGCACGTCCTCGGTGTTCTCCTCGATCATCGTGTCCAGCACGTCGTCCACGGTCACGATGCCGAGAATCTTGTCGTCATCGACAACCGGGACGGCCAGAAGGTCATATTTGCGAATGAGGTGGGCGACCTGCTCGACGTCCATCAGCGGCGGCACGGTCACCGGCGTGGTGTCGGACGCGATCGAGACGATGCGCTCGTCCGGCTGGCTGATGATGAGCTTGCGCAGGCCGAAGGCGCGCAGCAGATGGTGCGTATCGGGATCGACCACATAGATGGCATAGACGGTTTCGCGGGTGCGCTCCACCTGACGGATGTAGTCCAGCGTGCGCGCGACGGTCCAGTCGGGCGGTACGCTGACATATTCCGTGGTCATGAGCGAGCCGGCGCTGCCTTCCGGATAGCCCAGAATGGACAGCAGCGAATGGCGCAGTGCCGGCGCCATGGCATGCAGCAGTTCGGAACGGGCTGGCTCGGAAAGCTCGCGCAGCACGTCGGCGGCGCGGTCGGCGGACATTTCCGCAAGCAGCCTGCCGGCAAGATCGCGCGAAAGGCTGGCGATAAGCTCGGGGGCGTCGTCCAGCTCGGGCTGGTCGAATATCTCGACGGCGCGCTCGAACGGAACCTGCGAAAGCAGCTCGGCGGCAAGTTCGCGAGGCTCGTTGTTGAGCGCTTCGACGATATCTGCGACGTGATCGTTGGCGAGAACGCGCGCGATTGCGATGGCATCGCCACGGACGGTGGGCGAAAACTTGTTCATGGGCTCACTCCTTGCCGTCGGCCGGAGGCGAGCCCGGAAGGGTCACATCAGGCAGACGGCGATTTTATTCGACTGTAACTGTCGCCAGACATGGCGTGGTTGACCTTTCCGCTCGCAGGTTTGGTTGAAGGCCGCGAGCGGTCGCAACATAGGAGAGTAAGAGCCCAAGTCAACCGGGAATAAGACAGCTACCTGTCACAGGAAGCTCAGTTGCTTCTGGCGGTCTTCAGGCGCCGCCGTGCGAGGCCGAGCCAGCCATCCGCAAGGATGGGAGGCTGCTGGGTGAGAATTTCGGTGAGCTCGGCGGGCAGGGCAGGCGTCAGCGGCTCCTTCGTGGCCATGCCATCGGCGATGGTCAGGACGCTGTGGTAGAACTCCTCGCCGGCGGCAGAGCGTGGCGGCGCGGATTCGTGCATCACGCTGATGACGGTGACGCCGGGACAATTGTCCCTGATGGTCTGATAGAAGGCGATCTTGCTTTCGGGATCGAGCGCGCCTGTCGCTTCGTCAAGGAAGAGCAGGCCCGGCTGGTGCAGCACGATGCGGGCCAGAACGAGCTTCTGTTTCTGCCCGCCGGACAGAAGCTGGTCCCAGCTCTTGCCTGCCCGTGCCTCGTCGCCCAGATGCCCGATGAATTCGCCGAGACCGGCCTTGTACAGCGCCGCCGCCACGGTGGCGTCGTTATGATTGTCCTGCGCCTCCGGCAGGCAAACCAGCTCCTTGAGCGTGACCGGCGGAAGTTTCACTTCCTGCGCCGCGTAGAAGCTGGCCACCCCTTGCGGGAATGCGATGGTTCCGCGTCCATAGGGCCACAGCCTGTTGAGCGCCTTGATCAGCGAGGTCTTGCCACAGCCGGATTCACCCCGGAGGAAGGTCCATTCGCCGCGCCGGAAGCCGAGCCGCTCGCAGATGAGGAACGGCTCGCTGTCCCGGCCCTGATGGCTGAGGCGCAGATTCTGGATGCTGAGGCCGAATACGGGATTTTGCGTGATGTAGCGGAAGTCGCACTCGCCGGTGCGGCGATAGAATTCGACCGGATCCTGCACGCCTTCGATGGCCTGCGCCAGATCGATGACGCGACGGCTGTTTGCGCGCAACGTCGCGATTGCGGGCATGACGTGGATGAACCATGAACATTGGCTGATCAGCGAATTCACCAGCTCGGCCCCGGTGATATAGCCTTTCAGGTCGATGCGGCCATGGATGAAAGGCAGCAGCCCCGGAGCGTAGGCAATGACGCGCGCGCCGACAAAATTGTAGATGCGTTCGAATGAGCCATAGCCGGCGTTGACCCAGTTCAACCGGCCCCAGGTGCGATCTATTTCCGTGTAGAGGCGCTCATGCATGTTCCTTTGCACGGCCTCGCCATGAGCGGAGGCAACGTGGAAGCTGCGCCGCAGCAACGTCGAAAGCTCGCCGCGATAGCTGCCTTCCGCCTTCTGCATCCTGATCGAAAGCCGCTCAAGCATTCCGCCGAGCTTCACCGCGATCCATGTGTTCGCAGGAACATAGGCGGCAACGGCGAGAAGGGCGAAGACGACGCTGCCATATTCGCCCAGGAATTCGAAGCCGCGTATCTCGGTGGAGGTTTCAAGCAGCTTCTGGCCGACGAAGAAGATAGAACTCGCCACCGCCATGACGCCCATGGCGAGGCCGATGGCGCCACCGGTCATGCCCTTGATGGATTCCTGAACACGCTGGTCGATGTTGTCGGGGGCAGTGTCCGCGCCGTTCTGGGCATGGAAATGCGTGTGGTTCGCATCCAGAAGCGCGTCGTTGAACCTGCCGTTCAGCCAGCCGCGCCAGCGCCGGTGGAGTGTGGCGGAAACGAAGCTCTTGGTGCCGGTAATGCCGGCATCCTTGAAGACGACCAGGGCGACAAGGAAGGCGGCATGGCCCAACAGCGTGGCCAAAGGCGCATCGCTGGTGGAGCTGTGAAAATAGGCGATGGAGTTGATCAGCTCGCCTGAGGCTTCCGCGAACCATACGCCCGCCTTGCTGGAAAGCGCGGTGAGGAATGCCACCACCAGCGTGAGGCTCCATGCCTCCTTCCATTTGTCCGAGAACCAGTAGGCGCGCATCAGGCCCCAGAAGGAGACCATCGCCGACACCGGCGTGCGCAGGGGCGGCTTGGCTATGCTGCCGTTCCCTTTCGCCTCCGGGCGCGTTGTGCCGGGCCTGAACACGTTCTCGATCACACCTCATTCGACCTGTTACAAATGGTAACACTGCTTGATCAGATTCAATGAAGATTATGGGCGTAGGCCATGCATCGACTGGCTGACGTTGCCCCCAGGCAACAGCTCGCTATGCGTGCAGGAGAGCCAAGTCAAAATAAAAAAACCAATAAAATCAGTTATATGTAGGATGGTGTTGAATCGCCCGAATGGTTGACGCATGGTAAACGGACGTAGCTGGCGTGTCTTGCCGGCAGGGACTTGGGAGAAGCGGATTTTCGTCCCATTGCGCCGCCCGGCGTCAAATTCCCGGCCGAATCGAATCAGGCTGGAAACCCTGCCGGCGTCATAACGAACAGCCCCCCGCTTCAGGCTGACGGACGTAAGGTAAATTGCGGACTGGCAGAGAACTGCCGCTTCATGTATGGAGCTGCGTTTCCTATACTTATATATGGGAGTGATGGGCCGTGTGCCCCCAATAAAGAGTGGTTACGACAATGACGAAGTGGTCCCCGAATTCCTGGAGAGAAAAGCCGATCCAGCAGGTTCCGGCTTATCCGGACGTTGACGCCCTCAGGGCTGTCGAGGCCCAGCTCTCCAGCTTTCCGCCGCTCGTTTTTGCAGGTGAGGCGCGCAAGCTGAAGAAGCAGCTTGCCAGCGTGGCTGCCGGTGACGCATTTCTCCTTCAGGGCGGCGATTGCGCCGAGAGTTTCGCGGAACATGGCGCGGACAACATCCGCGACTTCTTCCGCGTTTTCCTCCAGATGTCGGTGGTGCTGACCTTTGCCGGCTCGCAGCCTGTGGTGAAGGTTGGCCGCGTCGCGGGCCAGTTCGCCAAGCCGCGCTCCGCCGACAACGAGACCAAGGGCGAGGTGACGCTGCCGAGCTATCGCGGCGACATCATCAACGGCATCGACTTCGATCCCGCCTCGCGCGTTCCCGATCCGCGTCGCCAGGTCATGGCCTATCGCCAGTCGGCGGCGACGCTCAACCTTTTGCGCGCCTTCGCGCAGGGCGGCTATGCAAGCCTCGAGAACGTCCATCGCTGGATGCTGGGCTTCGTTTCCGACAGCCCGCAGGGCGAGAAGTATGAATCGCTGGCGCACCGCATCACCGAGACGATGGACTTCATGAAGGCCGTCGGCATCACCTCGGAAACCAACCACGCCTTGCGGGAAACCGATTTCTACACCAGCCATGAGGCGCTGCTGCTCGGTTACGAGGAGGCGCTGACCCGTGTCGATTCAACCTCCGGCGACTGGTACGCGACGTCCGGCCACATGATCTGGATCGGCGACCGCACACGCCAGGCCGACCATGCCCACATCGAGTACTGTCGCGGCATCCGCAATCCGCTTGGCCTCAAGTGCGGCCCGTCGCTGACGCCGGACGGCCTGCTCGATCTCATCGACCGGCTGAATCCGGAGAATGAGCCCGGCCGCCTGACGCTGATCGCGCGTTTCGGCGCCGACAAGGTGGGCGAGCATCTGCCCAGGCTGGTGCGTGCGGTGAAGGCCGAAGGGCGTTCCGTCGTATGGTCCTGCGACCCGATGCATGGCAACACCATTACCGCTGCCGGATACAAGACGCGTCCGTTCGATCGTATCCTCAAGGAAGTGCAGAGCTTCTTCGAGGTGCATCGCGCCGAAGGCACGCATCCGGGCGGTATCCATGTGGAGATGACCGGCAAGAACGTCACCGAATGCACCGGCGGCGCGCGCGCCATCACGGCCGAGGAGCTTCAGGATCGCTATCACACCCACTGCGACCCGCGTCTTAACGCCGATCAGGCCATCGAACTTGCCTTCCTGGTCTCGGACCTGTTGCGCAAGAACAATCCGGTCGAGCACAGGCAGGCCGCAAACGCCTGACAGTTGCGGCTTGAGAATTTAAAAAAGGCGCCTCCGTGCGGGGCGCCTTTTTATTTGTCTTTTGTCACCCGGTGGCTTGCCGGCAAGCCGAGGCTCAATCCTTGCGGTAGAGCAGCCATTTGTTGCTGCTGTGGTTGGGAAGGGACGAATGCCTCGTGACCCTGTTGCGGCCGCCCACCTTCGAGCGATAGAGCGCGCGATCGGCCTTGATGTAAAGGTCGTCGGCGGTGTCGGCCTCGTTTGCCATGCAAATGCCCATGGAAACGGTTACCGGACCGTAGTCTGCACCCGTCGCAGGATCGACGAACCGGGTTTGTTCGACGAGCTTGCGCAGGCGCTCCGCTATTTCAACGGTGGTGTCCTCGCTGCTTCCTTCGACGATCATCGCAAACTCTTCTCCGCCCGTGCGGGCGACGAACACGTCGCGGCGCACGCTGCTCTGGAAGATATCGGCAATGGTGCGGATGATCCTGTCGCCAACCGGATGGCCGAAACGGTCGTTGATCTTCTTGAAATTGTCGATGTCGGCAAGGATCAATGCGTTGAACAATATATCCTTGCGATTGCTGTAGATGCGCGCGATTTCCTTGTCGAAGGCCCTGCGGTTCAGGATCTGGGTCAGCGGATCGGTATCGGCGAGACGCTTGTATTCTTCCAGCTTGCATTTCACCGCTTCGAGTTCGGCCGATTTGTCGCTGAGGGCGCTTTCCACCAGCTTGCCGCGCTCAAGGGTCGAGCTGGTCGCTGTTGCCACAGCCCCGACGATCTTGTGCAACAACTCGCGGGAAATCGAGGAGCGACTGGAGAGCCCGTCCGAAGTCTCGTTGAGGATGCGGCCATATTTCTCGACCTGCGTCCTTTCCGAGCGCAGCAGTGCGGCGACTTCTTCCAGTTCACGGGCAACCACTTCGCGCGCCTGTTCGACGACGCCCTGTCCGTGGTGCTGGGCGAAGAAACGCCGGCTGATGTCGTCGAGCTGATGCTGTGTCGGGTGGTTGCCAAGCGCGATTACGGCCAGACCGAGAGCGGGGTTGCTGCCGGTAAGGGCTTCGTAAAAAATTTCGTAGTTACGGGGCAAGCCCGTCACGCCGAGCTTGCGCATTGTGGCCAGAACGGTGCCAGCCGTATCCTTCTGGGGCATTTGCTGGGGCGCTGCAGCCGGCTGCATAGGTGACTCGTTCGACCCTTGTTCCGGCCCGGCCGTCAGGCCGGTGCGGATCGGGAGCATCCTGATGGCTCAGGCATGTCGCGAGGTTCCATGCCCCCATATGAGCCCCGCCCGAAAACTCTTATTCGGTGTTGGCTAAAGCTTTATTAAAAAGCCGGATAGTCTGGATGCCGGGAGTCGGAACCCGCAGGAGGGAAACATGTCGGGCAGCAACAGAGGCGCATGCCTGTGCGGCAAGGTGAGCTTCATCACGAAAGGCGCGCTACGGGGCGTGGTCTATTGCCATTGCTCGCAATGCCGTCGCCAGACCGGCCATGTGCTGGCCGCCACCAATGTCGCTTTGGCCGACATTTCCATCGAGGGGGAGGAAGAGGTGGTCTGGTATGCCGCCTCGGACTTGGCAAGGCGCGGTTTCTGCGGCACCTGCGGGTCCGTGCTTTTCTGGAAGCACAATGAGCTGGATGTGATTTCGGTCACCGCCGGCACATTCGATAGCCCGTCGGGCCTGGTGGGAGATAGCCATATCTTCGTGGCCGACAAGGGGGACTACTACGAAATCTCCGATGGCCTGCCTCAGTTCGAGCGGTCCACGCCTTCATGAAGGTTGCCGACCGGCGCTCTCTGGTGGATAAGCGCAGCCGTTTCATCGAACGGTCACAATCGTTCCGTTCATCGCCCGCGTTCAGGAGATAATGACGACATGAAGCGGCTGATCGATGCGTTTTTCAACTCCGTGCGCGCCTTCCGGCGTCTGGCCGGCAGCGAGGCGGCTTTCCAGCAGGAACTCATCCTGCTGCTGATCGCCATTCCGGTCGGCTGGCTGGTGTCGTCGTCATGGGCCGGCTATGCGCTTCTCATCGCCGCAATCCTGTTCCTCATTCTGGTTGAAGTGCTCAATACCGGCATCGAGGCCGCCTGCGACGCGGTGAGCCGGGAGTTCAACATCGATATCCAGCTTGCCAAGGACTGCGGCTCGCTGGCTGTGCTCATCGCCATCCTGCTGGCTTCAGGCGTGTGGCTGGTGGCGATACTGGAGCGCCTGTTCGGAACGCCGGTCTAGCATTTTGCAGGCACCTGCGGGCGTCCGGCGCTCTAGGCAACGGCGCGGACTCCCGCTAAACCCGCATCCATGACCCGCAAGACAGCTCCCGACACTCTTCGCATCGCCATTGCCCAGCTCAACCCGACGGTGGGCGACGTCGCCGGCAATCTCGCCAGGGCGAGACAGGCCCGTGCGGACGCCGCGAGCCAGGGCGCGGACCTTGTGCTTTTCACGGAACTGTTCATTTCCGGCTATCCGCCGGAGGATCTGATCCTGAAGCCGGCCTTCCTCAGGGCCTGCGAGCGTGCGGTGGAGGACATCGCGAAGGATACCTCCGACGGCGGGCCGGGCATTGTCATCGGCGTGCCGCTGAAGCGCGAAAGCGGCACCCACAATTCCGTCATCGTGGCCGATGGCGGCAAGATCGTTGCCGAGCGCTTCAAGGTCGATCTGCCGAACTACGGCGAGTTCGATGAAAAGCGTGTGTTTCAGCCGGGGCCGGATATGCCGGGTCCGGTGAATTTCCGCGGCGTACGGCTTGGCATTCCGATCTGCGAGGATATCTGGGGCGAGTTCGGAGTGTGCGAGACGCTGGCCGAAAGCGGTGCGGAACTGCTGATCGTACCGAACGGATCGCCCTATTATCGCGGCAAAGTCGATATCCGCCACCAGATCGTCATCAAACAGGTCATCGAAAGCGGCTTGCCGCTGATCTATGCCAACCAGATCGGCGGCCAGGACGAACTGGTGTTCGACGGCGCTTCCTTCGCCATCGGGGCCGACAAGTCTCTCGCCTTCCAGATGAGCCAGTTCGAGGAAACGCTCGCCGTCACCACTTGGAAGCGGACCGGCGAGGGCTGGGTTTGCGATCAGGGGCCCATGTCGCGGATTCCGGAAAAGGAAGAGGCGGATTACCGGGCATGCATGCTCGGCCTGCGCGACTATGTGAACAAGAACGGCTTCAGGAACGTTGTGCTCGGCCTTTCCGGCGGCATCGATTCCGCAATCTGCGCGGCGCTGGCGGTGGATGCGCTTGGCGAGGAGCGGGTGCGCTGCGTGATGATGCCCTATCGCTATACCTCGAAGGAATCGCTGAAGGATGCCGAGGACTGCGCCCACGCGCTCGGCTGCCGCTACGACATCGTGCCGATTGCCGAGCCGGTGGAGGGTTTCCAGCACGCGCTGACGCAGCTTTTCGAAGGCACGCAGCCGGGCATCACGGAAGAGAATCTGCAAAGCCGCGCGCGCGGCACGCTTTTGATGGCGATCTCCAACAAGTTCGGCTCCATGGTGGTGACGACCGGCAACAAGAGCGAGATGTCGGTGGGTTACGCCACGCTCTACGGCGATATGAACGGCGGCTTCAATCCCATCAAGGACCTGTACAAGATGCAGGTCTACGCCGTTTCGCGCTGGCGCAACACGCAGGTGCCGCCCGGCGCGCTGGGGCCTTCGGGCGAGGTGATCCCGGTCAACATCATCGAAAAGGTGCCGACCGCCGAGTTGCGCGAGAACCAGACGGATCAGGATTCCCTGCCTCCCTACGAGGTGCTTGACGACATTCTCGAATGCCTCGTGGAGCAGGAGATGGGCGTGGACGACATCGTCGCGCGCGGCCATGACCGCGAGACGGTCGCCCGCGTGGAGAACCTGCTCTACATCGCGGAGTACAAGCGCCGGCAGGCGGCTCCCGGCGTGAAGATCACCAAGAAGAACTTCGGCCGCGACCGTCGCTACCCGATCACCAACAGGTTCCGCGACCGTGGCTGACAGGCAGGCGCAACAAACCGCCAACCAAATGATACCGCGCTGTCCAAATGGTTGTCTTGTCAATTTCCGCCACATCCATTAGGCCCCGGGAATGACCGTTACCGTACGCTTTGCCCCATCGCCCACCGGCCGCATTCATATCGGCAACACCCGCACGGCCCTGTTCAATTGGCTGTTCGCGCAAAAGAACAATGGCCGCTTCATCCAGCGTTTCGACGACACCGATCTGGAGCGCTCGCGCAAGGAATATGCGGATTCCATCCTCTACGACCTGCACTGGCTGGGCATCTTCCCCGACAGCATCGAATATCAGTCGAAGCGCTTCGACGTGTACGATCAGGCAGTCGAGAAACTGAAGGCGGACGGTCTGCTTTATCCCTGCTACGAAACGGCCGAGGAGCTCGACCTGCGCCGCAAGATCAGGCGCACACGCGGGCTGCCACCCGTCTACGGCCGCGAGGCGCTGGCGCTGACGCAGGACGAGGTCGCCCAATACGAGCAGGATGGCCGCAAGCCGCACTGGCGCTTCCTGCTGCCCAATTTCGTCACCGATCCAGCGGAGCCGCGCCGCACGGAAGTCCACTGGAACGATCTGGTGCGGGGCGAGGAAACCGTCGACCTCGCTTCGCTTTCCGATCCGGTTCTGGTGCGCGAGGATGGCACCTATCTCTACACGCTGCCTTCGGTGGTGGACGACATCGACATGGGCATCACCCACGTCATCCGTGGTGACGATCACGTCACCAACACAGGCGTGCAGATCGCCCTGTTCAGGGCGCTTGGCGCGGAGCCGCCGGTCTTCGGCCACCACAATCTGCTCACCACCTCGTCGGGTGAGGGGCTTTCCAAGCGCACCGGGGCGCTTTCGGTCGAAAGCCTCAGGGAATCCGGCGTCGAGCCAATGGCGATTGCCTCGCTGGCGGTGCTGATCGGCACGTCGGAAAACGTTCAGGCCATGGCTTCGATGGCGGAACTGGCCGGGCATTTCGATCCGGGCTCGACGTCCAAATCGGCGGCCAAATTCGATCCGGACGAGTTGTTCGTTCTCAACCGCGCGCTGCTGCATCATATGCCGTTCGAGGACGTGCGCGACCGGCTGCAACTGCTGGGCATTGCCGACGAGCGCGCCGATGCTTTCTGGAATGCGGTGCGCGGCAATCTGGACAAGTTGGCGGATGCGCGCGACTGGTGGCGGATCGTCAATGAAGGACCGCTGGAAGCGCCGGAATTAGAGGCCGAAGACCGGGAATTCCTGCGGCAGGCGTTCGATCTGCTGCCCGAGGCGCCGTGGGACGACGGCGTCTGGAAGAAGTGGACCGCTTCTATTCGCAAGGCGACCGGGCGAAAGGGCAAGGAACTGTTCGCGCCGCTGCGGCTGGCGCTGACCGGCCGTGCCTCCGGCCCGGAGCTCGCCGAGCTGCTTCCGCTTATGGGTCCGGAAGGAACGTTGGCCCGACGACCCTGACCTTGCGGTGTTCCTCGGCTTCGCGTTCCGGTGAGGGCTGCTGAGCCTGAGCTTCGCCAGCCTCTTTCCGGCCTCGCGGCGCTTTCACATCGACCACGGATGAGCCGGGGCTGGCCGAAATCCGGGTGCCGGGTACTGCGGATTGACCCACGAACGATGCCCCTTGCGGAACCGCGCCGCCGCAGCTGCATCCGGGTTCGACCGGAATGTCCAGCCGCCGGAACACCAGCGCCCGGGGCAGGTCAGAATACCGTTTTCCGGTAACGGCGGAGACCATGTCGGCCGGGTCTGCGGACCTGCCTTCGCTGTAGAACATTTCCACACGCGTGCCCGGACATGCCGCCTCGCAGCGGGCCTGGTCGCGCTGGAAGTCGGCTGGCGTGCTCGACTTGGACATCGGGAAGAAGTAGCCGTCGCAGGTGCGCACGCACTGGGTGCGGTAGGGCCGGTTTCCCGGATAATACAGGGAGGAATTGCCAGTGCCGCGGATGACGACGCCGGCATTGGCCTGCGCCCCCGCTACGTCATCCGTCGAAGCGGTGGCGGGGCTTGTCGCCGTCGCTGCATTCTTCTTCGGCCGGCATCCCTTTGTCTCCAGAGCCGCGAGAATGCGCGCACGGTCTGCCCGGCTGGCTCCCTTGCCGAGTTGCGCGCGCGTGGACTGCAAGCTCTCCAGATTGGCCTGCATGCGTTTGATGGTGGCATTCACTTCGCCGCATTGCGAACCCGGGCGGGCGAAGAAGGAAAATCCGCAACCGGCACTGCGGGCGCGCTGGCCGGCTTTGGCAATCTGATCGCGCTGACGGGCGATGGCATTGTCATATTTCTTCGTCGTGCGGCTGCCGGCGGAGGGCGAGGAGCGTACGAGTTCGGCTTCAAGCTGCCGGCATGAAGGGGCAGCCTCGGCGAACGAAAGCCAGCCCATTGCCAGCCCGAAAGCCGACAAGGCCGCTGTCGCCAGTCTGCAAACCGTACCCGCCACTCAAACCTCGCTGCCCCTTGCAGGAGCATCAAGCTAGCAATGGCGGGTTAATTCCGGCTTGACGGCTATTCCGAAGCGGCCGCCAGCAGGGCATCCACGTCGACGGTCGCCTGCGCCTTCTGGGCCGCCTCGACCACGGCGATCGCGGTCATGTTGACCACGCCCCGCGAGGTCACGGACGGCGTCAGGATATGCGCCGGCATGGCCGCGCCGAGCAGGATCGGGCCGACATGCAGCGCGTCCATCATCTGCTTGACGGTCGCCATGGCGATATTCGCCGAATCCAGATTGGGGAAGACCAGCAGGTTGGCTTCTCCCTTCAGCCGTGAATGCGGATACACGCGCTGGCGCAACATTGGCGACAGGGCGGAATCGGCATTCATCTCGCCATCGCATTCGAGGTCGGGCGCAATCTCGTGGATGATCTCGGCGGCACGCCGCATCTTGTGGGCGCTGGGCGTATCGCGCGAGCCGAAATCGGAATGCGACAGCAATGCCGCCTTCGGCTCGATGCCGAAGCGGCGGATTTCTTCCGCCGCAAGCACGGTCATTTCCGCGATCTCCTCGGCCGACGGATCGACCGTCACATAGGTATCCGTGAAGAACAGGGGGCCGCGCTGGGTGATCAGCATGGAAAGCGTGGAAAGATCGCGGTCCCTGATACCGGGGCGCGGGCCGATGATGAGCGAGACATTGCGCAGATGTTTGCCGAAGCGGCCTTCCAGACCGCACAGCATGGCGTCGCCGTCGCCGCGTTGCAGGGCAAGGGCCGCAATCACCGTATTGTCGGTGCGCACCATGGTGCGGGCGGCCTCCTGCGTCACCCCGCGCCGGCCCGCGATCTCGATCAGCAGATCGACATAGTTGCGATAGCGGGGATCGTCCTCCGGGTTGATGAGCTCGAAATCCTCACCGGCGCGGATGCGCAGCCCATAGCGCCTGAGGCGCACGTCCACGACATGCGGGCGTCCGATCAGGATCGGTCTTGCGATGCCTTCCTCGATCACCACCTGCGTGGCGCGCAGCACCCGCTCATCCTCGCCATCGGCGTAGACGATGCGGTTTTTCGCCGAGGTCCGTGCGGCCGAGAAGACGGGCTTCATGACGAGGCCGGACCGGAAGACGAAGCGGTTCAGCTTGTCGATATAGGCCGGGAAATCGGTGATCGGCCGCGTGGCGACACCGGTCTCGCAGGCCGCCTTCGCAACAGCCGGCGCTATGCGCAGGATGAGGCGGGGGTCGAAGGGCGAGGGGATCAGGAACTCCGGCCCGAACATCGGCGTTTCGCTGGAATAGGCGCGCGCTGCGACGTCGGATGGCTCCTCGCGGGCCAGGCCGGCGATGGCGCGCACAGCCGCCATCTTCATCTCTTCGTTGATGGCCCTGGCGCCGCAATCCAGCGCTCCACGGAAAATATAAGGAAAACACAGTACGTTGTTGACCTGATTGGGATAATCGGACCTTCCTGTGCAGATCATGGCATCGGGGCGCGCTTCTCTGGCCACTTCGGGCATGATCTCGGGCGAGGGGTTGGCAAGAGCCAGAACCAGCGGCTTGGCGGCCATCAGCTTCAGAAGATCGGGCGTAAGTACGCCAGCGGCCGAAAGGCCGAGGAACACGTCCGCACCACGGATCACGTCGGCCAGCTTGCGGGCCTTTGTGTCCTTGACATAGGGCTCCTTCCACCGGTCCATCTCCTCGGTGCGCCCCTTGTAGGCGACGCCGAAGCGGTCCGTGACCCAGATGTTTTCGATCTTCGCGCCAAGGGAAACCAGCAGGTTGAGGCAGGCAAGCGCCGCCGCGCCAGCACCGGAGGTGACGATCTTGACATCCCCGATCTTCTTCTCCGCGATCTCCAGCCCGTTGAGGATGGCGGCTGCCACGATGATGGCCGTCCCATGCTGGTCGTCATGGAAGACGGGAATATTCATCTTCGCCTTCAGCCGCTCCTCGACCTCGAAGCACTCAGGCGCCTTGATGTCCTCGAGATTGATGCCGCCGAAGGTCGGCTCCAGCGTAGCGATGGTATCGACCATCTGGTCGATCTCGGGTGCGTCGATCTCGATGTCGAACACGTCGATCCCGGCGAATTTCTTGAACAGGACGGCCTTGCCCTCCATCACCGGTTTCGAAGCCAGCGGGCCGATGTTGCCGAGGCCGAGCACCGCCGTGCCGTTGGAGACCACGCCAACGAGATTCGCACGGGTGGTGTAGATGGCGGCCGATTCCGGATTTTCCTGAATTTCGAGGCAGGGTGCCGCCACGCCCGGCGAATAGGCCAGCGCAAGGTCCCGCTGATTGCCCAAAGCCTTGGTGGCCTGGATTTCCAGCTTTCCGGGAACGGGATACTGGTGGAAGAACAGCGCGGCCTCCTCGATGTCGGAGCGTGTTCTCTTGCCGTTGCCGTTGTCCATGAAAGCGGTCCCCCTGACTCAGTGCGACAGGTGTTTTACCACGCACCATGGCAATTGCGAGGCAGAGGCGAATCCGGGTGCGGTAAAGTGGGATCGGAAGCGGTTATCCCCACAGTTGCGGTGTCGGCGGGAAGACGGTGGAGCCTCGATACTCGAGACCCGGCTGGCGATCCCGCGCCAGCAGGAGCGGCCCGTCGAGATCGACGAAATCGGCGCCCTGAGCCAGCAGGACCGCGGGCGCCATGGCCAATGAGGTTCCGACCATGCAGCCAACCATGATCTTCAGGCCGAGCTCGCGGGCGCGGTCACGCAGCAGCAGCGCTGCCGTCAGACCTCCGGCCTTGTCGAGCTTGATGTTGACAGCGTCATAAAGGCCGGCAAGCGCATCCAGATCGGCAGCCTCGTGCACGCTTTCGTCGGCGCAGACCGGAACCGGGTGGGCGATTCGGCGCAGGATCGCATCCTGTCCGGCTGGCAGGGGCTGCTCCACCAGAGCCACGCCGAGTCCGGCAGCCGCTGCGAGGTTCCGCTCCACGTCGGCATCTGTCCAACCTTCATTGGCGTCGATGACGAGCCGGCTGTGCGGGGCGGCGTCGCGTACTGCGCGAATGCGTGCGATATCGTCGCCACCGCCACCGATCTTGACCTTGAGAAGCGGTCGGCCGGCATTGAGCCGCGCCTGCCGGGCCATGGCTTCAGGTTCGCCAAGCGAAAGGGTGTATGCGGTTTCCAGCGGTTCGGCCCGGGGAGCGATGATGCTTGCCACCGTTCGTCCCGAAGCCTTGGCTTCCAGATCCCACAGCGCGCAATCCACGGCGTTGCGCGCTGCGCCGGCGGGCATGGCGTCGAGCAGGGACGGGCGCTCGAGGCCCGCGGCGATTTGCGCGGCGATTCCTTCGATGGCGGTCCGGACACCCTCTATCGATTCGCCGTAGCGCGTGTAGGGAACGCATTCTCCGCGTCCGGTGTTTCCGCCATCCCGGATCGTGCAGATCACCACTTCCGCTTCGGTCTTTGAGCCCCGCGAAATGGTGAAGCTTCCCGCTATCGGGAATTTTCCGACCTCGACTGAAATGACACGCGCCATATGTTTCTTTCTCCCGGGCAGCCGCAGGAGGCCGCCTGCAAATCGACAGTCCGGCATTGCCGGGTTAAACAGGGTGCCATGTTGACCATCGGCAAACGCGACGCAAGCGCAGCGAAGGCAGGAGACGACACGCACCGCCCGCGTGTCGAACTCGGCGAGCACGATGGCGCGCTGCTCTGCACGCTTTCGGGAACCTGGACAACGCGCACCGTGGCCGATGTCGACAGCGAGATGCGCAAGGCGGAGCGCCGCTCTTCAGGGCAGGCTCTTGTCGTCGATCTCTCGGGCATCGAAAAACTCGATACGGCTGGCGCCTGGCTGATCGACCGGCTGGTTTCAGCCCATGAAAGGCAGGGAAGCCAGGTTCGCGTGGCCGGCCAGAGCGATGCAGCGGCAATATTGCTGGAAGCCGTAGGCGAGATTTCCAGAGGCAGGACGGACGCCGCTCCGGAATCGCCGGTCAACATCATGATCCGGTTTCTGGAGACCGTCGGCCGTGGTGTCTATTCCATGCGCGACGACTTTATCGCAGGCATGAACATTCTGGGCGCGACCATCCGGGGCGCGCAGATGAAGCTTGGCCGTGGCCATGCCGTGAACCCGGCAGCGATCTTCAACCAGATCGACCGCATGGGTGTGGGCGCCATTCCGGTCGTGTTCCTGATGTCGTCGATCGTGGGCGCCATCGTCGCTCAGCAGGGGGCCTATCAGCTCAGCTACTTCGGCGCCGATATTTTCGTGGTCGATCTGGTCGGCGTGCTGGTGCTGCGCGAGCTTGGCGTGCTGTTGACGGCCATCATGATCGCCGGCCGCTCCGGCAGCGCCATCACGGCCGAGATCGGCTCGATGAAAATGCGCGAGGAGATCGACGCGCTGAAGGTGATCGGCCTCAACCCTATCGGGGTTCTGGTGTTCCCGCGTCTGGTGGCGCTGGTGGTAGCGCTGCCCTGTCTTACAATCCTGGCGAATTTCGCTGCGCTTGGCGGTGGCATACTGGCCGCCTGGCTATATTCGGACATTCCGCCCGCTGCCTTCATCGACAGGCTGCGCGTTGCCATCGACGTCAGCACCATCTCGGCGGGTCTCATCAAGGCCCCGTTCATGGCCATCATCATCGGCACGATTGCCTCGGTCGAGGGCATGAAGGTGGGGGGCAGCGCGGAATCGCTTGGCCGGCAGGTCACGACCTCGGTGGTGAAGGCGATCTTCATCGTCATCGTGCTGGACGGCCTTTTCGCCATATTCTACGCGGCAATCGATTTCTGAGATGGTGGCGGTGATCGCAAATCCGGCGCAGCGGCCTCAAACGGAAGGGCAGGGCCAAATCGTTCTGTCGGCGCAGGACATCACGGTGGCCTTCGGCCCCAAGACCGTGCTGGAAAACCTGTCGCTTGAGGTGCGTCGCGGCGAAATCCTTGGCTTCGTCGGTGCGTCCGGCTCCGGCAAATCGGTGTTGCTGAGGACGGTTCTGGGTCTCACGCCCAAGCGTTCAGGCACAATCCGCCTGTTCGGGGTCGATGTCGATAAAACCAGCGACGCCGAGCAAATGCGGATCGATATGCGCCTTGGCGTGTTGTTCCAGCACGGCGCGCTGTTTTCGGCGCTGACCGTTCTGGAAAATGTGCAGGTGCCGATGCGCGAATATCTGGATCTGCCGCGAAAGCTCATGGACGAACTGGCCATGCTGAAGATCGAACTGGTGGGACTGCCCGCGGATGCGGCTTACAAGTTTCCGTCCGAGCTTTCCGGCGGCATGATCAAGCGTGCGGCCTTGGCGCGGGCGCTGGCGCTCGATCCCGACATCGTTTTCCTCGACGAGCCGACCTCGGGGCTGGACCCCATCGGCGCGGCGGAGTTCGATGAACTTGTCATCAAGCTGCGCGATACGATGGGCCTTACCGTCTATATGGTGACGCACGATCTCGATTCGCTTTTCACCGCCTGCGACCGGATCGCGGTTCTGGGCAGGAAGCGCGTCATCGTCGAAGGTACGATCGAAGATATGCTCAGGAGCGAAGAACCGTGGGTAAAGTCCTATTTCCGCGGAAAACGCGCCCGTCAGCTTGATCTCAAAGGCCGTGCATAGCGATAAGTGGTGTAATGGAAACAAGAGCCAATTACGTCATCGTCGGCATCTTCACTCTGGTGGCGATTCTTGCCGCGTTCGGTTTCGTCTACTGGACGGCGGCAATCGGCGAGCGTGGCGAGACCGTCATGGTGCGCGTGCGCATTCCCGGCTCCGCCTCGGGGCTGGGCCGCGGCAGCTTCGTGCTGTTCAATGGCGTGAAGGTGGGTGACGTGCGGCGCGTCTATATCGACGTGGAAAATCCGAGTGTCGCCATTGCGGATGCCGAGATCGACCGTCTGACGCCCATCACCCGTTCGACGCAGGCCGACATCGGTCTGGCGGGGCTGACGGGACAGGCGAATATCGAGCTCAAAGGCGCCAACCGCAACGAGCCGAAGCTTCTGGATGAGGCCGAGGCCGAGGACAGGATTGCCGAGATCACCGCAAATCCCTCCGCCGTGACCAATCTGCTGCAAACCGCGCAGGACATCTTCTCGCGTGCCGACAAGATGCTCTCTGATCTGGAAGGCTTCACGACAGATGTGCGCGGACCTTTGACGCAGACCGTGCAGAACGCCCAGAAATTCTCCGACGCTTTGGCCAACAATGCCGACTCCATCGACAAATTCCTGAGCAGTGTCAGTGCCTTGTCGGAGGAGCTTCAGGGTGTTTCAGGCAAGCTCGACGGTACTATCAAGGCCGCCGAGGGTCTGCTCAATTCCATCGATCAGGACCGCGTCAAGCAGATCGTCACCAATATCGACGACTTCACGAAGAACCTGAACCGGTCCGGCGAGAAATTCGACGATGTCATGGAAGGCGTCGACAAGGCCGTCGCTTCGATAAACGAGTTTGCGCAACGCACGCAGACCACGCTGGCCAAGGTAGACGGCGTACTGGATGGCGTCGATCCGAAGGATGTTCGCGAAGCGTTGGCGAACATCCGCACCGCCAGCGAAAACGCCAACAAGGCGGCGGCGGATGTCGCGCAGGTTACGGAGAAATTCAGCAACCGGGCGGACGATATCGACCAGACGATCTCTGACGCACAGCAATTGGCCGAGCGGCTCAACAACGCCTCGGTACGGGTCGATGGCATTCTGGCCAAGGTGGACAATCTGCTGGGCTCGGATCAGGCCGATGGCGTCATGGCCGATGCGCGCGAGACGCTGAAGTCGTTCAGGCAGGTTGCCGACACGCTCAATGCGCGACTTGGCACGATCACCGCCAATCTGGAGCGTTTCTCCGGCAAGGGCCTGCAAAATGTCGAGGCGCTGGTGAATGACAGCCGCCGTTCCATCAACCGGATCGAGCAGGCGGTCTCCGACCTCCAGCGCAACCCGCAGCGCATCCTGTCCGGCGGTGACGGTGAGGTCAGGCAATATGACGGAAGGGTGCGCCGTTGATGTCGTTTCATTTCCGGTTTGAAGAGCCGTCCGCAATCATCCGGACTCTGTCGGGAACTGAGCCTCTGAAGGCGGGGTGTGCATCGTGGGTTCCATGAAGTTTCGTTTCATCGTCATGCTGCTGGCCGGCACGGTCGCGGGCTGCGCGGCCTTGCCGGGCGGCGGTCCCGCGCCGCTGGATACCTTTGAGCTTTCCGCTGCGAGCGTCGACGCTGCCAGCCGCAGCCGCCGCCAGATACTGATCGCCGAGCCTTCGGCGCTGAAGGCATTCGACGGCCAGAATATCGTTATCAAGCCGTCGGATGGATCGATCCAGTATCTCAAGGGCGCGCAATGGGCGGACCGTCTGCCTTTGATGGTCCAGGCGCGGCTGGCCGAGACGTTCCAGCGTTCGGGCCGTTTCGCAGGGGTCGGCAAGCCGGGCGAGGGGCTTGCGATCGATTATCAGGTGATTGCCGAAATCCGTTCCTTCGAGGTGCGTGTGTCGGGAGGCGAGCGGGCGGTGGCGGAACTGTTCGTACGCCTCCTCAACGACCGCACCGGCGAGGTGAGGGCAGGGCAGAGCTTTACCGCCTCGGCACCCGTCTCGGGCACCGGAAATCAGGCCTATGTCGCGGCGCTCGACCGCGCGTTCCGCGATGCGGCGGCACAGATCGTTGGCTGGACCGCAGGCATCATCTGAAGCGTGTTCGCCTGAAGCGCGTCGCCCTAAAGTGGGAACCGGTTTCGGGATCATGACACGGCAGAGGCAAGGAGTCCGCAAGGCGCCGCCAATCTGAAAGGCGTGACCCCCTTCAGATGGATGTCGTCAGAAAACAAAAAGGGCGGATCCTGCGATCCGCCTTCCTCCGGGAAATTTTCCTGTCAGACCTTGGCTTCGATCAGCATGAAGGCCGGAATATCCTCGCCGAATCCAACCGGCGTATCGCCGTCGTCATCGTCGTAGCGGCGGCGGTGGTCGCGCGCAGGTCTCGAATCCTCGTTGGCCCAGTTGCGGGGTTTGCGGTCGGTGTTCGCTGCCTGAGGCACGTTTTTCTGGGCCGGCTGATCCTGTGCATCTGCCCTGGCGCTGTCGGAAGCGGCTTCGTGATGGCGTCCGCCACGCGGCTTCCTCTCACGGCTTTCGCTCTTGCGCCCATCGCGGCGGGAGGAACCTTTGCCCCGGCGAGGCGCTTCGTCCTCCGCACTTTCCTCGACGGTTGAGAGATCGCCGTCAAGCCACTCGACACACTGGCCGATCAGCTTTTCGATGGCATCGATATATTTGGCATCGTTGCGCGTGGCTATGGTGAAAGCCTTGCCGAGGCGGCCCGCGCGGCCTGTGCGGCCGATACGGTGGACGTAGTCCTCCGAGTGAATCGGCACATCGTAGTTGAAGACGTGGCTGACATCGGGAATATCGAGACCGCGTGCGGCGACATCCGATGCGACCAGCAGCTTCAGCTTGCCGTCACGGAAATTGGAAAGCATGGTCATGCGGGCCCGCTGGTCCATATCGCCATGCAGAGCGCCGGCATTGAACTCATGGCGCGCCAGCGACCGGAACAATTCCGAGACATCCACCTTGCGATTGCAGAAGATGATCGCGTTCTTGAGCGTCTCTTCTTCCTGCTTGATCAGCTTGCGCAGGATGTCGCGCTTCTCCCAGGGCTTCGAGCCCGATTTTACCAGCCGCTGCGTAACGGTCGTGGCGGTGCTCGCCGCCCTGGCGACCTCGACACGCACAGGAGCCTGGAGGAACTTCTCCGTCAGCTTGGTGATCTCCGGCGGCATGGTGGCCGAGAAGAACAGCGTCTGCCGGGTGAAGGGGATCATCTCGCAGATACGCTCGATGTCGGGGATGAAGCCCATGTCGAGCATGCGGTCCGCCTCGTCGATGACGAGAATGTCGACACCGTTGAGCAGCAGCTTGCCGCGTTCGCGGTGATCCAGCAGGCGACCGGGCGTTGCGATCAGCACGTCGGCCCCGCGCTCGAGCTTCTTGTCCTGCTCGTCGAAGGAAACGCCACCGATCAGCAAGGCAATGTTGAGCTTGTGGTTCTTGCCGTACTTGACGAAATTCTCCTCCACCTGCGCCGCGAGTTCGCGCGTCGGTTCGAGAATGAGCGTGCGGGGCATGCGGGCGCGGGCCCGGCCTGTTTCAAGGCGGGTCAGCATCGGCAGCACGAAAGAGGCGGTCTTTCCCGTACCGGTTTGCGCGATGCCGAGAACATCCTTGCCCTGAAGGGCATGGGGAATTGCACCGGCCTGAATGGGGGTCGGCTGCGTGTAGCCGGCATCGGCTACTGCGGAAAGAACCTTCGGCGACAGGCCGAGGTCTGCAAATGTCAACGCTGCTTGAGCGGTCTGGGTGTCTGAGGACAAGTTCGCTTGCTGTCTTTGGCTGGTTCGGGGTGCGCGGCGGTCTGCGTCGCGGCGTGCCATCCGGACACGCTATAATGTGCACCGCGATATGCCCAAGCCTGCCTCTTGTCAACAGAAACAGGCCGCAATGGCAGCATTTCACGATGCTAAGCTTAATCGAACCGATTTTATAGCGGCGGAATCGCCATCAATACCTGAATTGTTCCTTCAGAATGCGTTCATTCCAGGAATGACTCGGGTCGAACAACAGTGTGGCCGTGACCTTTTTCGACTGTCGCACCGTGACCGACTGGACGCCTTTGACTTCGGTATGGTCGGCAGCGGCGTTCACCGGGCGCTTGGCCGCCTCGAGAATCTCGAAGCGCACCTCGGAGCGATTGGGAAGGAGCGCGCCACGCCAGGCGCGCGGCCGGAAAGGGCTCACCGGCGTCAGCGCCAGAAGCGGCGCGTCGAGCGGGAGGATCGGCCCGTGCGCCGACAGGTTGTACGCTGTGGAACCGGCCGGCGTCGCCACCATCACGCCGTCGCAGCTTAGCTCTTCCATCCGCAGCTTCCCGTCCACGGAAATGCGAATCTTGGCGGTCTGATAGGACTGGCGCCAGAGGGCGACTTCGTTGATCGCTAGCGCGGTCACCATCTCCCCGTCCATGGTGGTGGCGCGCATTTCGAGTGGGCGGATGGTCTCGGCAACGGCTGCGCCGATCCGTTCGGGCAGGGCGTCGACGGCATATTCGTTCATCAGGAAGCCGATGGTGCCGCGGTTCATGCCGTACACCTTCTTGCCCGTTCCCATGGTGTCGCGCAGCGTTTGCAGGAGGAAGCCGTCGCCCCCCAGCGCTACGACAACATCGGCGTCTTCCATGGAGACATGGCCATACTCGGCTGACAATTCCGCCAGAGCGGCACGGGCGTCCCCGGCGTCGGACGACACGAACGCTAGCTGCCTCGGCTTCTTCGTCCCTGGCATGTTTGTCATTGTTCTGGCGATTGTTCCCGATCCCGATGGCACTGAGGACCTAACACGGCTCGGGAAAACTGGCAAAGGCGTCCATGAGGGAGAGGCAAGGGCGCCGATCGGATTGCGTTTGCCGGGATTGGCATTAAGCTGCCGTAAAGGCATGCAGTTGATGCTGTCTGGAACACGGAGGGCGGGGGCCTGGCCGACAGGGACCGCCATTGCCCTTTACCCGTATGTTCATCGTCGCTCTGATCATGGCTGCCTTTGCAGTCGGATTCTCGAATCTGGCGAAACGCACCGGGTCCGGTGACGTCCGTCCCGAATCCTCGTCGCTCACCTGTGGCGAAGCCACCGGCGTTGCCTGTCCCGCCAGGCGTTCCATGTAGTCATGCCTCTGTCACGGAAACGGGACAGGTTTTCCCATTATCCGGTCCGGCTGGACACAGTTTGCTTGGCCAGACCGTTTCGGGGCGTCATAATGCTGTTTTCGGTGAAGGAGATGGAATGAGGGCACGCACCGCCACGATCGGCGATCTTGAAACGGTATTTCGCGACCTTTCCGGTCGCATGTCGGCAGATTATGTCGCGGCAGGTCTTACCTTGCAGGGCGCGCAGGACAGCCTGATGATGGATTTGAAGGAAGGCCGCGCCCATGCCCTGCTTGACGGGGAGGCGGTTGTCGCCATCATCACCTGGCATGAAACCGATCATTCCGCGGAAACGGCGTTCGCGGCGCGCGAAGGTTTTTTCAGCGCTTCCACGGTCCGGTTCTGCAAGAAGCATATAAGGCGCATACAGGCGCTTACCGGGAACCTGCCCATCCTGTCGCGCAGTTGGCTGGATGGTCCCGAGGTCGCCCGCTGGTTCCGCATCATCGGCTACGAGCAAAAGCAGGGCAATGGTGTGAAAGTGTTCGAGCTTCCGCCTGCCTGAACAGGACGGGCGCTTTGGCCTTGCCGCTCACTCGGCTGCGGCAGGCAGGCTGGTTTCGACGCGGTTGCGGCCGCCTTGCTTCGCGGCATAAAGCGCGCGGTCCGCACGCCTCAGGAGGTCCGAGAAATCTCTGTCCAGCGGGCCTCGCGTGGCGACGCCGACAGAGACCGTCACCTGTATCATGTCGCCGTCAGCACTGAAGGGCGTGTTCTCCACGGCCTTTCGCAAGCTTTCCGTTTTTCCACCGTGATCGGCGTCGAAAAGCATGACGAATTCCTCGCCCCCTGATCGCGCCACCATCGTTCCGAGGTCCGCTTCGGCGTTGAGAATGCCGGCGACGTGCCGGAGCGCCCTGTCTCCCACCTCGTGCCCATAGGTGTCATTGATCTTCTTGAAGCTGTCTATGTCGAAGATGGCCACGGAAAGCGGCGCATTCGACCGCCCGGCCGCATTGAACAGCATTTCGGCGCGCCGGGTCAGCGTGCGCCGGTTCGGGAGGTCCGTCAGATAATCGGTCGAAGCCGCATGTTCCCACTGCATGCGGATGCGGTCGGAGCATATGAGGATGAAGGAAGTCGTCCCCAGAACCGGCAGCACGGCCATGAAGATCGGTGTCACAAGGTTCAGCAACGACGCGCTGCTGGTCACGCTGAAATCGGTCGGCAATGGATTGGTGACGAAAACCGCGCCGCGCAGGGCGGTGAAGACAGCCATGATCATGAAGATGTACAGCAGAACCTTGCGGCTGGCCGAGTCGTCCTGCGCGCGCGCACGAAACAGGTCCCTTGCGCTGGCCAGCATCAGCCAGCACCAGGCGATTGTGATGATGACGATCCTGGCCTTGAAATTCTCTTCGATGATCGAGAACCAGAAAACCGAGCAGGCTCCCGCTACGATCGGGATGTAGTGAATGGCAGATGATCGGTAATCGTAGAATTTCGCCAGAGCCCTTTCATAAAACAGCAATCCGATCAGGAAAGCCGAGTTGACCATGACAAGCAGGAGAGGATGAGGCTGAGCTGAAGCGATCGCGAACATGGCGGAGCCGAAAGCGATGATAAACGTGCCTGCCTGCCAGACATTGGCGGCGGGCCGCAGTTCCTTCGGCAGATCCCGCATGATGACTGCCAGAACGAGCCCGTTGGAGAGCATCATGGTGGCGACAATGGCGAAAACGTATCCTGAAACCATGATGGCGCGAATGATCCCGGCTGCGGGGTGAAGCATATCATCCCAAAGATGACCAATCCGACAACGCGAAAGCTTGTATGCACCCACAGATCATTCGTAGCGGATTGTGAAAGTCGATAGTGTTGCATTTCGAAGCCACCATCGATTTTACGCGGTGACGCCCTACATCGCATATTTCTTGAGGCGGGAATTGTTTTTCCAGAACACGAATTTGTTTCGAAAACAGGAATTGCGACGATGTTCGATCTGCTGAAACGGCGCTTCATGCTGTTCCGCCGCGAGGCGGTTATGCTTCTGTATGCGTTTCGCGACCGGCGGACACCGTTTTATCTGAAGGCGGCGAGCCTGTTTGCAGGGCTCTATCTGCTGAGCCCCATCGATCTCATCCCGTTTCCAGTGCCCTTGCTCGGAGTGGTTGACGACCTTGTGATCGTGCCGCTTCTGGTCGGCTTCATTGCAAAACGGCTGCCGCAGGATGTGCGCGATACCGCCGGGAGCAAGGCCGACAACTGGCTCGAGCGCTGGTTCCGCAGGCCGCTGATCGCAGTCGTGGTGATACTGGCGCTGCTGGTGGCCATCTGGCTGCTGCTTCTCTACCTCATCTATCGATATCTGGCGGGATGAAGGATCGCAATTTCATGAGCCTGCTCGAAACCGGTCTGGTCGCCATACGCGACCACAAGCGTCTTGCTGAAATCCTCGCTGTCGTCACACGTTTCGGCATAGACGACGTTCTGGGCAGGATAGGGCTTTCCGGCCTCGCATCTTCCTCGCGTCGCGACGGCGGGAAGGCGGCGCAGGCCGATGCGCCGGAACGGCTGCGGCTGGCGCTCGAAGAACTGGGGCCGACCTTCGTCAAGCTCGGCCAGATCCTGTCGACGCGTGGCGATCTGCTCTCGCCCGAATGGACGGCGGAGCTTGAAAAGCTGCAAAGCCATGTCGCGCCACAGCCATGGGACGCGATCCGCGCCCAGGTGGAAGAGGATATCGGCGGCTCGGTCGAGGCGATCTTTGCGTCGTTCGACACGCAGGCGCTTGCGGCCGGTTCCATCGCACAGGTGCATCGCGCCATGCTGAAGGACGGCACCGATGTCGTGGTGAAGGTGAGGCGCGAGGGGCTGCGTCCGCTTGTCGATGCCGATCTGCGGCTGCTTTCGCATGCGGCGGCACTTGCTGAAGTCCAATGGCCCGATCTGGCTCGCTACCGGCCCCGCGAAATTCTGAACCATCTTGGCGCGGCCATGGCGGAGGAACTCGATCTCGCCGCCGAAGCGCGCAATTGCGAGACGGTCGCGGCCAATCTGGCCGATATGGATTTCATCGTCATTCCCCGCATATTCCGGCAATGGACAGGCGAGCGGCTTCTGGTTCAGGAATTCATCGACGGCACCGCGCCAAATGACGGGCCTGCCATGGCTGCTGGGCGCCATGATGGGCCCCTGCTTGCGCGCCGCGGCACGGAAGCGTTCCTCCACATGGCGCTCATCGACGGCATTTTCCACGCCGACCCGCACCCGGGCAATCTTCGCGCGCTATCCGGCGACAGGGTTGCGTTCATCGACTTCGGCATGGTGGGGAGGCTTGGCGGTCGACGGCGCGAGCAGTTGCTGTCTCTGGTGGGGGCTATCGTGGATGGCAGCGGCGACAGGGTGGCCAATCTGCTCATCGAATGGTCCGGCGGTGTCGGAGCAGACCTGTCGCGCCTCGAAGCCGCCTGCGACGCATTCGTCGCCCGCCATGGGGCTGCGCCCCTTAGGCTTGGCGACGCCATAGGCGACTTCGTGACGATGGCGCGCGAACACGATCTTGCACTTCCTCCGGACCTTGCCTTGCTGTTCAAGGCACTGATCACCGCCGACGGCGTCATGCGCGGCCTCGATCCGCAATTCGACGCCATAGCCGTGGCTGCGCCCATGGTGCAGAGCGAGATGCTGCGCCGCTACGCGCCCGGCGCGGTTTTCGGCCGGGGCAGGGCGCTGGCCTTCGATCTTGCCGGCCTGGCCTCGGACCTTCCCGCCCTGATCCGTCTGCTGGCGCTGCGGGTTCGGCAGGGGCGCATTTCGGCAAGCGTCGAGTTGCAGGGGCTGGAACGCATCGGAGGCGACATACGCTGGGCGGCGACGCGTATCGCCGTCGCCATCGTCACGGCCGCCTTCGCCCTCGGGCTTGCGCCGCGCCTGTTCGAATATGGCCCGCTGGTATTTGGCGTGCCGCTGCCTTTGTGGATTGGGCTCGGCGTGATTGCTGCCGGTCTCGTCTGGCTGATCATGCCGCGCCGCTAGAACATTTTGCAGTCGGACGGAATCATCTGACCGCGAATAAAGCCGCTTTCCCTTGCGTGGTCTTGAAAACGCAATCTGGAACATATAGTGAACATCTATGAAAAAGACGCTGCACGAGCGGCTCGCCATTCTCGCCGACGCCGCAAAATACGATGCTTCCTGCGCATCGAGCGGAACTGAAAAGCGCGATTCCACCAGAGGTGGGATCGGTTCGACGCAAGGTTCCGGCATCTGCCATGCCTATGCGCCGGACGGGCGCTGCATTTCCCTGCTGAAGATCCTGCTCACCAATTTTTGCATCTACGATTGCGCCTATTGCATCAACCGGTCGTCCAGCAATGTCGAGCGGGCGCGGTTCACGCCGGAGGAGGTGATATGGCTGACGCTGGAATTCTACCGGCGCAACTACATAGAGGGCCTGTTTCTGTCCTCGGGCATTATCCGCAGTGCCGATTACACGATGGAACAACTTGTGCGCGTGGCGCGCGAATTGCGGCTGAGCCACGGGTTCAGGGGTTATATCCATCTCAAGACGATCCCCGAGGCTTCCGTTGGATTGCTCGATGAGGCCGGGCTCTATGCCGACCGGCTTTCGATCAACATCGAGCTGCCGACCGATAACGGCATCGCCGAACTCGCGCCGGAAAAGGAACCGGGGCAGATCCGCCGCGCAATGGGCGACCTGCGCCTGCGCATCGAGGATGCAAGCGAGCCGACAAAGGTTACGAAGCGGCGCAAGCGGTTTGCCCCGGCCGGGCAATCGACGCAGATGATCGTCGGGGCCGATGGCGCGAACGATGCGACGATCCTCGGCACATCCTCGCGGCTCTACAGCAGCTATGGCCTCAAGCGGGTCTACTATTCGGCCTTCAGCCCGATTCCGGATGCTTCTTCCCGCCTGCCTCCCGCCAGGCCGCCGCTGATGCGCGAGCACCGGCTGTATCAGGCCGATTGGCTTTATCGTTTCTATGGCTTCGGCATCGACGAGATAACCTCCGTGCGGCCGGACGGCATGCTCGATCTCGACCTCGATCCCAAGCTGGCCTGGGCGCTGGCACACCGCGAGGACTTTCCGGTCGACGTCAACCGGGCCTCTCGCGAGATGCTGCTTCGGGTGCCGGGGCTGGGCACGAAATCGGTGTCCGCCATCATTACCGCCCGCCGCCAGCGCAGTCTCGGGCTGGACGATCTGGCAAGGCTGAACATTTCGGTCCGCAAGGTACGTGCCTTCCTGTGCGCTCGCGGGTGGACGCCGCTGCGCCTTATCGACCGGTCCGATCTGCGCGATCTCTTCGCGCCGCAGCCCGAACAGATGGTGCTGCTGTGAGTGCGCAGGTATGTCTGCATCACGCCGCGAACCTTGGCGAGTGGCGCGATGCGGCGCGTTCGCTGCTTCTGGCCGGCGTGCCGCCGGAGGAGGTCGAGTGGTCGCTGGGCGATACGGATCTTTTTGGCAGAGCGCCGACCGAAGTACCGCCGCCCGGGGAGGGTGCCACGCCACCTTCCGTGCCCCGCCGTTTTCTCGACCTGGCCGACGCCGTGGTCTGCCACAGCGATCCCGGCCGCTTCTCCCTGCTTTACAGAACCTTGTGGCGGTTGCAGGGCGATCCCCATCTGATCGGTTTTCTGCCTGATCCTGACATGCAGCGCCTGCATCGCATGGAAAAATCCGTGCGCCGCGACTGCCACAAGATGACGGCTTTCGTGCGTTTCCGCGAAGTTGCCGGCCAGCCGGGAGACCGGCGCCGTTTCGTCGCCTGGTTCGAACCCGATCATCATGTCGTTGCCCGCACGGCCCCCTTCTTTGCAAAACGCTTCGCCGACATGAACTGGATGATCCTCACGCCAAAGGGCAGCGCGGGTCTGGAGGGCGGTCAGCTTGCGTTGTCGGAAAAACCTGCGGAGCGCCCGGACCTGTCGGATGAAACAGAGGGGCTATGGCGCACCTACTATGCCTCCATCTTCAACCCGGCACGGCTCAAGGTGAAGGCGATGCAGGCGGAGATGCCTAAAAAATACTGGAAGAATCTTCCCGAGGCCTCCCTGATTCCCGCACTCGTCGCCGGTGCCGGGCAACGCGCTGCGGACATGGTTCACCGGCAAAGGGAGCTTGCCGCGCCTGCCTTCCATGATCGTCTTGCTGCCCGCCGGTCCGATCCCCGGGAGCCTGCGCAGACAGAGGCGGCGGGGGTGATTGCGACAGATCTCGATGAACTGCGCGAACACGCTGCCGCCTGCACGCGATGCCCATTGCACTGCAACGCCACCCGCACGGTGTTCGGAGAGGGGCCGCCCCGCGCCGATCTCATGGTTGTCGGGGAGCAGCCCGGCGACATCGAGGACCTGACCGGCCGACCCTTCACCGGCCCGGCCGGTCAGCTTCTCGACAGGACCTTGTCTGAACTTGGGATCGAAAGGAAAAAGCTCTGGCTCACCAATGCAGTGAAACATTTCAAGTTCGTTGCCCGAGGCAGGAAGCGCATCCATCAGAGCCCGAATCGTGGCGATATCGATCATTGCCGCTGGTGGCTGAAACGCGAGATCGAACTGGTCAGGCCAAAGCTCATTCTGGCACTGGGAGCCACCGCGGTCGAATCTCTGACCGGAAAGCGCGCTTCCGTCACTGCATTGCGCGGTCAACTGGTCGACACGCTGTTTGGGGTAAGGGCGCTGGTGACATGGCACCCGGCCTATCTGCTGCGTCTGCCCGACCCGACGCGCGCAGCAGCGGCAGCCGAGCTTTTCCGGCACGATATCGGCAAGGCTTCCGAAATGGTCTCGACAGGAGAGATGGTGCCCCCGGCAGGGATCGAACCCGCGACCTTCGGTTTACAAAACCGCTGCTCTACCAGCTGAGCTACAAGGGCAACGCGCTCCGGTTAGCATATTTGTTGCGGCAGTAAAGACAAAACCGAACCGATGCGCTCTTTGACAGGCTGAAACTGCCTTGTTCAGTTCCTAAATGAACGGAAGGAGCCACTCCGGAGGGAGAAGATGATCCGTTTCGTCATCATAGCCTTGATCGTGCTTGCCGCCTGGGTGCTGGCGCTCAACACAATCAGGCTGTTCAGGGGCAGCAAGATCGACTGGACCGGCATTGCCTTTATGGTCGGTTTCGTCGTGCTTGCCTTCTATCTTCGCCATGCAACCGGGATGGGCGGATGACCGCGACTCATCAGAACGCCTGCGGCTCTAGCGCCTGCCGCCGATCATGGCGGTGATTTCCGCGGCGGCATCGCGCACCGCCGGCCCGACCTGGGCAAGTCGCTCGGGAGTCACCCGAACCGTCGGTCCTGAAACGGAGACGCCGCCGACCGGCTCGCCATATTCGTTGAAGATGGCGGCAGCCACGCATCGCATGCCGATGTTGCGCTCCTCGTCATCCACCGCCCAGCCGCGGACTCGCGCGTCGTCGAGGTTTTTCAGCAATTCGGGCAGGGTGGCCAGCGTACGCTCCGTATAGGCTTCCAGACCCGACCTCGCGATGATCGTCGCTACGCGCTCGGGGTCGAGGTGGGACAACACCGCCTTGCCAATCCCCGATGCATGGAACGCGGTGCGGGTGCCGGGGCGGAAGAAGGCGCGAATCGCCTGATGGGTCTCGACCTGGCTGACGAACACCACGCAATCGTCTTCGGCCAGGCCGAGATTGGCGGTCTCGCCGGTCTTTTCCATAAGCTCCTGCATGACGATTCGGGCACGGTCGACCAGCTTGCGTCCACGCAGGAAGGCCGAACCCATTCGATAGGTCTCGACGCCGATCGACCAGAGCTGTTCCGTGCGGTCGAACTCGACCATGCCATGGCCTTCGAGGGTGGTAAGCATGCGATAGGCGGTGGCGGTGGCAATGCCGGACCGGTCGGCGATCTCGCTCAGCGAAAGCCCGCCACCTTCGGCGACGATGGCAAGGATGCGCAGCCCCCGATCCAGCGCCTGTACCGGCCCGGCTTCGGAAGCGTTGAAAGCACGGGGTCGCCCGCGCTGACGTTTTTCGTTCTTTTCCATCGGTCGATGCCACCTTTTATTCTGGCATAGTGAAAAAGTTTTTCACATGATTGCCAAGAGGTCCGATCTGAAAAATGAATATGTATTCAAAATCATGCTTCTAACGGTAATTCTATAAAATGAAAAACTTTTTTGAAAAAATTGAAAAATAGAGCGCGCGGTGCCATGCTCGCAGCATAGGATCGTGCTGGAGGATACCGCCATGGCCAGAATGCGTGCTGTCGATGCTGCCGTTCTCGTTCTGGAGAAAGAGGGAATTTCCTGCGCCTTCGGCGTGCCGGGGGCGGCTATCAATCCGCTTTACTCGGCGCTGAAAGCCCGTGACTCCATCCGCCATATCCTTGCGCGGCATGTCGAGGGCGCTTCGCACATGGCCGAAGGCTATACCCGCGCCGCCAACGGTAACATCGGCCTGTGCCTCGGCACGTCGGGGCCGGCCGGAACCGACATGATCACCGGGCTTTATTCCGCGTCCGCCGATTCGATTCCCATCCTGTGCATCACGGGGCAGGCACCGCGTGCCCGGCTGACGAAGGAGGATTTTCAGGCGGTTGATATTGCTGCCATTGCGGCGCCCGTCACCAAATGGGCAGTCACGGTCATGGAACCCTATCTGGTGCCGATGGCCTTGCAGAAGGCGTTTCATCTCATGCGCTCGTCCCGTCCGGGGCCGGTGCTGATCGACCTGCCGATCGATGTCCAGCTTGCCGAGATCGAGTTCGACATCGACGCCTACGAGCCGTTGCCGGTGTTCCGGCCCGCCATGACGCGTGGCCAGGCCGAAAAGGCTCTCGCCATGCTCAACGAAGCCGGGAAGCCGCTGATTGTGGCGGGGGGCGGCATCATCAATGCCGACGCATCCGATCTGCTCATCGAGTTTGCCGAGATCACGGGCGTCCCGGTCATCCCGACACTGATGGGATGGGGCTCCATTCCGGACGATCACCGCCTGATGGCCGGCATGTGCGGGCTTCAGACCTCGCATCGCTATGGCAATGCCACCATGCTGGAAGCCGATTTCGTCTTCGGAATCGGCAACCGCTGGGCGAACCGCCACACCGGCTCCATCGACGTTTACACCAGGGGCAGGAAGTTCATCCATATCGATATCGAACCGACGCAGATCGGCCGTGTCTTCGCGCCGGATCTTGGCATCGTTTCAGATGCGGGCGCTGCGCTCAAGGTCCTGCTCGATGTGGCGACCGAATGGAAAACCTCGGGCAGGCTGCGCGACTGGTCGGGCTGGGCGAAGGAATGCCGGCAGCGCAAGAAGACCATGAAGCGCAAGACGCATTTCGAGCAGGTGCCTCTGAAACCACAGCGCATCTACGAGGAAATGAACCGGGCGTTTGGACGGGACACCACCTACGTCACCACCATCGGGCTCAGCCAGATCGCGGGTGCGCAGTTCCTGCATGTCTACAGGCCGCGCAACTGGATCAATTGCGGGCAGGCCGGCCCCCTCGGCTGGACGCTTCCTGCCGCGCTCGGTGTTCGGGCGGCGCGGCCGCAAGCCAATATCGTAGCGCTTTCAGGGGATTACGACTTCCAGTTCATGATCGAGGAACTGGCCGTCGGTGCCCAGCACAAGCTGCCATACATCCATGTCGTGGTGAACAACGCCTATCTGGGCCTCATCCGGCAGGCGCAGCGCGGCTTTGCGATGGACTATGAGGTCAGCCTCGCCTTCGAGAACATCAACACGGTCGGCCATGCAGAGGTCGGCTACGGGGTCGACCATGTCGCTGTGGCGGAGGCCATGGGCTGCAAGGCTCTGCGTGTGCGTCGTCCCGAGGAATTCCAGCAGGCTTTCGCCGAAGCGCGGCGGCTGATGGAAGAGCATCAGGTTCCCGTCGTTCTGGAGTTCATACTCGAACGCGTCACCAACATCTCCATGGGCACGGAGATCGACAGCATCACCGAGTTCGAGGAGCTGGCAGAGCGCAACGAGGATGCGCCAACCGCCATCGCGATGCTCGATTGAATCCATTTGTGAGGAAATTCTGCCATGCCACGGTTTTCAGCCAATCTTTCCATGCTTTTCGGTGAGCATGAGTTCCTTGACCGCTTCGATGCGGCGGCGCGCGCTGGCTTCAGCGGGGTGGAGTATCTCAGCCCTTACGACCACGCGCCGGGCGAGGTTTCCGCACGCCTGAAGCAGAACGGGCTGACGCAGGTGCTGTTCAATCTGCCTTCGGGCGACTGGGCCGCAGGAGAGCGCGGCATCGCCATTCTGCCGGACCGGATCGGGGAGTTTCGCGCAGGCGTCGACAGGGCAATAGCCTATGCAAATGCGCTGGGTTGCGATCAGGTGAATTGCCTTGCCGGCATCGCCCCCGGCGGAGTTGCGCGCGAGGAACTTGAGAAGGTGTTCGTGGAGAACCTGAAATATGCGGCGGGAAAGCTTGGGGAGGAAGGCATCCGTCTGCTGATCGAACCGATCAACAACCGCGACATTCCCGGGTTCTTTCTGACCGGCACCGGGCAGGCGCTCGATGTGATCGAAAAGGTCGCTTCGCCGAACCTCTGGCTTCAGTACGACATTTATCACATGCAGATCATGGAAGGCGATCTCGCCCGCACGATCGAGGCCAATCTTGGCCGCATCGCGCACATCCAGTTGGCGGACAATCCGGGCCGTCACGAACCGGGTACGGGAGAAATAAACTACCCCTTCCTGTACGATTTCATCGACCGCCTTGGTTATACCGGCTGGATCGGTGCCGAATACAAGCCGAAGGACGGCACCGAAGCCGGTCTCGGCTGGCTGCGTGAATTGACAGCCGGCGACAGCGCGGCGGCCTGAGGGATCGAAAGGAGAGGATCATGGAAACAATCGGCTTCATCGGGCTGGGCATCATGGGCGCGCCGATGGCAGGGCATCTTCTGGATGCCGGCTACACGGTCGTCACCACCGATCACCGTTCCCCGCCGCCTGCGGACCTCTTGGCCAAGGGCCTGAAGACCGTTAGCGGCAACAGGGCGGTGGCGCAGGCGGCGGATATCGTCATCACCATGGTGCCGGACACCCCGCAGGTGGATGAGGTGCTGTTCGGCGACGACGGCGCCGCTTCCGGTCTCTCGAACGGCAAGCTGGTCATCGACATGTCGTCGATTTCACCCATCGCGACGAAGGCGTTCGCAAAAAAGATCAACGAGCTTGGCTGCGATTATCTCGACGCGCCGGTTTCGGGCGGCGAGGTCGGTGCGAAGGCCGCCTCGCTCACCATCATGGTTGGCGGTGAGGAAAAGCCCTTCGAGCGGGCGCGTTCCATTTTTGAGAAGCTGGGAAAGAACGTCACGCTTGTCGGCCCGAACAGCGTCGGCCAGACCACCAAGGTCGCCAACCAGATCGTCGTCGCGCTGACCATCGAGGCCGTTGCCGAAGCGCTTGTATTCGCCTCGAAGGCCGGCGCCGATCCGGCGAGGGTGCGGCAGGCGCTGATGGGCGGGCTGGCTTCGTCGCGCATTCTGGAGGTTCATGGCGAGCGCATGATCAAGCGTACCTTCGATCCCGGCTTCCGCATCGAACTGCACCAGAAAGACCTCAATCTGGCGCTGGATGGTGCTCGCGCCCTTGGCGTCGCGCTGCCCAACACCTCGACCGCGCAGCAGCTTTTCAATTCATGCGCGGCCAATGGCGGAGCGAAGGAAGACCATTCGGCAATGGTGCGCGCTCTGGAACGCATGGCCGGGCATGAGGTGGCCTGAGCCACCGGGAAAGAAGCCGGCAATCAGCCGCAGCAGGTGGCGGGTGGCGAACGGGGCGTTGGGAATGTTCCCGCCAGCGCCCCGTTCGTCCTGCCGCGAGAGCAATTCCAGCAAAAATGCGAAGCGGTTTCGCATTCGGAATTGCGTAAAAAAACAAAGGCTGGAGTGTTTCTGCGCTTCGAGGAAAAGCGGGAATGCTCTACGTGTTCAGAAATTTCCCCGCCGCATAGAGCGCCACAGCCGCGGCGTTCGATACATTGAGCGAGCGGATTGCGCCGGGCATGTCCAGACGCGCCAGTGCGCTGACGGTCTCGCGTGTCTTGTGCCTCAGGCCCTTGCCTTCCGCCCCGAGGACGAGCGCGATCCTGTCGCCGGCAAAGGTCTTTTCCAGTTCGGCCGGGCCATCCGAATCGAGGCCGATGCTCTGGAAGCCGGCCTCGTGGAGGGTCTCCAGAGCATCGGCCAGATTGCGCACTTCTATATGGTCGATATGCTCCAGCGCGCCCGATGCGGATTTCGCCAGCACTCCGGATTCCGCGGGACTGTGGCGCGTTGTGGTTATGAGCGCTCCGGCCCCGAACGCCACTGCGGAGCGCAGGATCGCGCCGACATTGTGGGGATCGGTCACCTGATCGAGCACCAGAACCAGCTTTGTGTCCCCGAGCGCGTCCAGACGCTTTGTCCTGAGCGGTTCGGCCTCGACCAGCACGCCCTGATGAACGGCTTCCGAGCCGGTTATGCGCTCGATATCACGCGGCTCGACCATGCGGACGGGAAAGGGCAGGGTGTCCGTTGCGCCGAGTTCGAGACGCTCCGCTGCGTTGCGCGTAACAAGCATGGAGCGCACCTTGCGCGCGGGGTTGGCGAGCGCCGCGCGCACCGTATGCAGGCCGTAGAGATGCACCAGCCCGTCGCCGGGACCTTCGCCGGGGGCTATCTTGCGCCGGGGCCGGTGCGCAGGCGGCGCGGCCGCCTTTTCATCGCGCCCCGCTTTTTCATCGCGCCCCGCTTTTCCATCGCGGTAGGCGCGGCGCAGGCGCGCATAGTGGGAATCCTTCGGGGTGCCGGTTTTCTTCGTGTCGCTCATTGCCGTCCTATAGCGCCGCAGTCAGGCTTTGCCTATGCGGGGCGTGGCCGCAAAAAATCTGCTGAGAAAACCGCTTCGGCGCGGTTGACACAAAACAACCTTGCGGCCATAAGGCGCTTCGCTGATGACGGGCAACTCGATGAGTTCCGGCATCGGTGCGAATGCCTCGCAGCAAGGCTCCGTCGGCAGACTGGAGGAGTGCCCGAGTGGTTAAAGGGGACGGACTGTAAATCCGTTGGCTTAGCCTACGTTGGTTCAAATCCAACCTCCTCCACCACTGCCGGACTGGAGACCTGGAACGCGGGTGTAGCTCAATGGTAGAGCAGCAGCCTTCCAAGCTGAATACGTGGGTTCGATTCCCATCACCCGCTCCAGTTTCCCCATCAGAATCGCGGATGGCGCCGGGAAACTGTCTCTCTTACAAATTGGCCGGCAGCTTCCTATATCTGCGTCATTCACCCGCAGTTGCATGATCAGGGGCAGGGCGGCGGTCCGGTCCGGCCAAAAGACACTTGTGTTTTATGGCCGTTCTCGCTAATCGCCCCGCATCGACTGAACCAAAGGTCCACGCGCCCAGGGAAAGAGACTATGGCAAAAGGTAAATTCGAGCGCAATAAGCCTCATGTGAACATTGGCACGATTGGTCACGTTGACCATGGCAAGACGTCGACGACGGCAGCGATCACGAAGTATTTTGGTGATTTCCGGGCTTACGACCAGATTGACAACGCGCCGGAAGAGAAGGCGCGCGGCATCACGATTGCGACGTCTCACGTTGAGTACGAGACGGATGCGCGCCACTATGCGCACGTGGACTGCCCCGGCCACGCGGACTATGTGAAGAACATGATCACGGGCGCGGCGCAGATGGACGGCGCTATTCTGGTTGTTTCGGCGGCCGACGGCCCGATGCCGCAGACGCGCGAGCACATTCTTCTTGCCCGTCAGGTTGGCGTTCCGGCGATCGTTGTGTTCCTGAACAAGGTCGACCAGGTTGACGATCCGGAGCTTCTGGAGCTTGTCGAGCTTGAGGTTCGCGAGCTTCTGTCGGCCTACGAGTTCCCCGGCGACGACATTCCGATCGTTCCGGGCTCGGCGCTTGCCGCTCTGGAGGACTCCAACAAGGAGCTGGGCGAGGACGCGATCCGCAAGCTGATGGCTGCGGTTGACGAGTACATCCCGACGCCCGAGCGTCCGATCGACCAGCCGTTCCTGATGCCGATCGAGGACGTGTTCTCGATCTCGGGCCGCGGCACGGTTGTGACGGGTCGCGTCGAGCGCGGCATCGTCAAGGTTGGCGAGGAACTGGAGATCGTCGGCATCCGTCCGACGACGAAGACGACCTGCACGGGCGTCGAGATGTTCCGCAAGCTGCTCGACCAGGGTCAGGCCGGCGACAACATCGGCGCGCTGCTTCGCGGCGTCGACCGTGACGGCGTCGAGCGCGGCCAGGTTCTGGCCAAGCCGGGTTCTGTGAAGCCGCACAAGAAGTTCAAGGCCGAGGCCTACATCCTGACGAAGGAGGAGGGTGGCCGTCACACGCCGTTCTTCACCAACTACCGTCCGCAGTTCTACTTCCGCACGACGGACGTGACGGGCATCGTGACGCTTCCGGCCGGCACCGAAATGGTGATGCCGGGCGACAACATCACGGTTGACGTGGAACTGATCGTGCCGATCGCCATGGAAGAGCGCCTGCGTTTCGCTATTCGTGAGGGTGGTCGCACCGTCGGCGCCGGCATCGTCGCTGAAATCGTCGAATAAAGCTGACGGTTACTGTCAGCAGAGACATGGGAAAGGGCGGCCTTCGGGTCGCCCTTTTTCTTTATGGTCGCGCTTCCGCCTTCCGGGCGGACAGGGAAGTGATCCTGCCCTAACGCTGTGCCCGAGGAGGATCGGATGAGCGGCCTGTGCCGGCATGTTTGCTGGTAGCCAACGCTATAGCTTTGCCTGTCCGCCCGGAAGGCGGCTGCCATCTCCATGAGCCTCCGGATGACGATTTTTCGCCTCCGGAACGCATCCGGTTGGGCTGGGTTCGTGCAGGAGCGGCCCGGCCTGTTCGGGCGGCTGGGCTTACGGGTGGGGATGGCGCTTTCCCGCGGCTGTGAGCAAGCGCTTTCTCTCTTTACAGATCGCGTCCGACTCACTAGGAAGCGGCTGTCGCATCGGGATGCGGCCGACCTAGGGGTATAGCTCAGTTGGTAGAGCGGCGGTCTCCAAAACCGCAGGTCGCGGGTTCGAGCCCTGCTGCCCCTGCCATTTCCTCGTCGAACAGATGTCGTTTCGACGATCTATTGCCTTATCGGGCGATTTGCTGCATAAGGCGGTGTGACCGGGACGGGACGACTGGATGGTTCCGATGCGGCACATGATCGTAAAGCGGATGCTTGCCACTTGCGCGTGCCAAGAATCGGTTTTATGTAGGAACGAACGGGCACGCGACGCGTGGAGCTGGGAACCTGGCTTTGCGCGTCTGATTTGCATGAACGAAGCGGCTTGCTGATTCGCGGCAGGTGGCAAGGTTCATATTTCACGTCCCGCCACGCGGGATCATCCAGAGGGTCCGGCCCACGGGTCCTGAAAGCAGAGCGGCATATGGCGTCGAAGACAACCAATCCTTTCGTCTTCCTTCAGCAGGTTCGGTCTGAGGCCGGCAAGGTTACGTGGCCTTCGCGGCGCGAGACGATGATCTCCACCGTCATGGTTCTGATCTTCTCGCTGCTGGCGATGGTCTTCTTTTTTGCCGCCGACCAGCTCATGGGCCTTGCTGTCGAGCTGGTCCTGGGTATCGGACGCTAAGTTCGGCGATTACGGAGAAGTCCTTACATGACCGCGCGCTGGTACATCGTCCACGCCTATTCCAACTTCGAGAAGAAGGTGGCGGACGACATTGAGAACAAGGCCCGCCAGAAGGGGCTGAGCGACAGGATCGAGCAGATCGTGGTGCCGACCGAGAAGGTGGTCGAGGTGCGCCGCGGCAAGAAGGTCGATGCCGAACGCAAGTTTTTCCCCGGCTACGTGCTGATGAAGGCGGACCTCAACGATGCGGTGATCTCGCTCGTCAAGAATACGCCGCGTGTTACCGGCTTTCTCGGTGAGGACAAGCACACCGCCAAGCCGATGTTCATCACCGACAAGGAAGCCGAGCGCATTCTGCATCAGGTGCAGGAGGGCGTGGAGCGTCCCAAGCCTTCCGTTACCTTTGAGGTGGGTGAGGCGATCCGCGTTTCCGACGGTCCTTTCGCATCCTTCAACGGCTTCGTTCAGGAGGTCGACGAGGAGCGTGCGCGTCTCAAGGTGGAGGTTTCCATCTTTGGTCGTGCCGTGCCGGTGGATCTGGAATTCGGGCAGGTCGAAAAGGGCTGATCCGTATCTGTGCCGTCCGGTGGGCGGCATTGAAGGGCGGCGCGCCGTTTGCGTCGCTTGAATGGTGGGAGGTGAGGCGGCTTAGCCGGCTGCTGGAACCGCACCACCGGACTGCAACCGCCGGCTTTCCCGATCTGGGGCCGGCATGACACAAGGCAGATGAGAGATGGCTAAGAAGATTGCAGGCCAGCTCAAGCTTCAGGTTCCTGCGGGGTCGGCCACGCCGTCGCCTCCGATCGGTCCTGCGCTTGGTCAGCGTGGCATCAACATCATGGAGTTCTGCAAGGCGTTCAACGCGCAGAGCCAGGAAATGGAGAAGGGCTCTCCGATTCCGGTGGTGATCACCTATTATCAGGACAAGTCGTTCACCTTCGTCATGAAGACGCCGCCGGTGACCTATTTCCTGAAGAAGGCCGCCAACCTCAAGTCGGGCTCCAAGGAGCCGGGCAAGGCGAAGGCTGGCCAGATCAGCCGCGAGAAGGTGCGCGAGATCGCCGAAGCCAAGATGAAGGATCTCAACGCCAACGACGTGGAAGCGGCGATGCGCATGGTCGAAGGTTCCGCCCGTTCGATGGGCCTGGAAGTGGTGGGCTGATCAGATGGCTAAGATTTCCAAGCGCGTAGCGAAGTCCCGCGAAGGTCTGGACCCGAACAAGGTCTATGCTCTCGAAGAGGCGATCAAGCTCCTGAAGGACCGTTCGTCGGTGAAGTTCGACGAGACCATCGAAATCTCGATGAATCTCGGTGTCGACCCGCGTCATGCCGACCAGATGGTTCGCGGCGTGGTCAATCTGCCGAATGGCACGGGCCGCGATGTCCGCGTCGCCGTGTTCGCCCGTGGCGACAAGGCCGACGAGGCCAAGGCTGCCGGTGCCGATGTGGTCGGCGCGGAAGATCTGGTCGAGATCGTCCAGAAGGGCGAGATCAACTTCGATCGCTGCATCGCCACGCCGGACATGATGCCGCTGGTCGGCCGTCTCGGCAAGGTGCTCGGCCCGCGCGGCATGATGCCGAACCCGAAGGTCGGCACCGTGACCACCGATGTGGCGGGTGCGGTCAAGGCTTCGAAGGGCGGCGCCGTCGAGTTCCGCGTCGAGAAGGCCGGTATCGTCCATGGCGGCGTCGGCAAGGTTTCCTTCGAGATCAAGGCTCTGGAAGAGAATGTCCGCGCCTTCGCCGATGCGGTCAACAAGGCCAAGCCGACGGGTGCCAAGGGCATATATGTCAAGCGCGTGGCCCTGTCCTCGACCATGGGCCCGGGCCTCAAGCTGGATGTGGCGTCCCTCGCCATTTCCTGAAGCAGTTTCTGAGGACCGCCGCGAAAGTGCCGGTCCTCGCTGAAATTCCGGCTCCCGCCCAGGCGGGGTCCGGAAACCGGGATGAAAGTCCCGGAATCCTGTCCGAGATTGCAGGCGGTCCGCTCCCGAGCGGTCCTTAATCCAAACGGGTCTGCATGAGACGGGTGACGACCGGACACAGGAGGGGTTTCCTCCGAAGAAAGGTTCGAACCGTGTGTGCCTTTTGTCTGTACGCCTCCGGGCGTGGCGGAAAGGGGACAGGATCCTCGAGCGCTGACCGTGAAAGTCCGAAAGGGCCGGACCGGCCGGCAAAAGGCAACCCGACGCCCGCTTCGCGAATGTTGCGGGGGTCAACTGGAGATAGGCAGTGGATAGAGCGGAAAAACGCGAACTCGTCGCGGGTCTGAACGACGCCTTCAAGGGCGCCGGTTCGGTCATCGTGGCCCACTATGCCGGTATCACCGTTGCGCAGATGAATGATCTTCGTACGAAGATGCGTGCTGCCGGCGGAACCGTCAAAGTCGCGAAGAACCGCCTCGCCAGGATCGCTCTTCAGGGCACGGAATCCGAAAGCATCATCGAGCTGTTCAAGGGACAGACGCTGATCGCCTATTCGGACGATCCGGTTGCGGCTCCGAAGGTCGCGTCCGAATTCGCCAAGGGCAATGACAAGCTTGTCATTCTCGGCGGCGCTATGGGCAAGACCTCGCTCGATGCCGATGGTGTGAAGGCTCTGGCCTCGCTCCCGTCGCTCGACGAGCTGCGTGCACGTTTGGTGGGCATGATTTCCACCCCGGCAACCCGGATTGCACAGGTCGTCAACGCACCGGCAGGCAATGTCGTGCGCGTTATCGGCGCTTATGCCCGGAAGGACGAGGCGGCGTGAGGCCGTTCCTCGCCAAACATCAACACGTTCGAATCTTATTGAAGGAAAAGAAAAATGGCTGATCTCGCCAAGATCGTTGAAGACCTGTCGGCCCTGACCGTCCTCGAGGCGGCTGAGCTGTCGAAGCTGCTGGAAGAGAAGTGGGGCGTTTCCGCCGCTGCTCCGGTTGCCGTTGCCGCCGTTGCCGGTGCTGCCGCCGCTGCTCCGGTCGAGGAGAAGACCGAGTTCGACGTCATCCTCGCCGACGCCGGCGCCAAGAAGATCGAGGTTATCAAGGAAGTCCGCGCCATCACCGGCCTGGGCCTCAAGGAAGCCAAGGATCTGGTCGAGGCCGCTCCGAAGCCGATCAAGGAAGGCGCCAACAAGGCCGACGCCGACAAGATCAAGGCCCAGCTCGAAGCTGCTGGCGCCAAGGTTGAGCTGAAGTAACAGCTTGGGTTCCGGCGGGCGGCCTTGTCGCTGCCCGCCACCTCTCTTCAGGGGGAAGGACCCGGCGGTTGTGTTGGAGAACCTTTTTCCTGAGGGCCGGAACCGGCTTTCAGGAAACAGGTTTTCACCTGTTTTGGACAAGGTCGCACCGAGGCGGCCTGGAAGCAAGGCGGATCGCGGCGTGATCCGCCCCGAGATGCGAGCAAGGAGCTATGATGGCCCAGACCCAGACTTTCAATGGCCGCCGGCGCGTCAGAAAGTTCTTCGGAAAGATCCCCGAAGTTGCCGAGATGCCGAACCTCATCGAGGTTCAGAAGGCTTCCTACGACCAGTTTCTGATGGTCGAGGAGCCCGAGGGCGGCCGGCCTGACGAAGGCCTTCAGGCGGTCTTCAAGTCGGTCTTCCCGATCTCCGATTTCTCCGGCGCGTCGATGCTGGAATTCGTCAAGTACGAGTTCGAGGCGCCGAAATTCGACGTTGACGAGTGCCGCCAGCGCGACCTGACCTATGCCGCGCCGCTCAAGGTGACGCTGCGTCTGATCGTGTTTGACGTCGACGAGGACACGGGCGCCAAGTCGATCAAGGACATCAAGGAGCAGGACGTGTACATGGGCGACATGCCGCTCATGACCTCGAACGGCACCTTCATCGTCAACGGCACCGAGCGCGTCATCGTTTCGCAGATGCACCGCTCGCCGGGCGTCTTCTTCGATCACGACAAGGGCAAGTCTCACTCGTCGGGCAAGCTGCTTTTCGCTGCCCGCGTCATCCCCTATCGCGGTTCGTGGCTCGATATCGAGTTCGACTCCAAGGATGTGGTCCACGCCCGTATCGACCGTCGCCGCAAGATTCCGGTGACGTCGCTGCTGATGGCGCTCGGCATGGATGGCGAAGACATCCTGTCGACCTTCTACAACAAGATCACCTACAAGCGCGCCGGCGACCACTGGCGCATTCCCTATCAGGTCGACCGTTTCAGGGGCCTGAAGGCAGTCAACGATCTGGTTGACGCCGACACCGGTGAAGTCGTGGTCGAGGCCGGCAAGAAGATCACCGCCCGCCAGGCCCGCCAGCTCGCCGAAAAGGGCCTCAAGGCCATCAAGGCGACCGATGAGGACCTGCTCGGCAACTATCTGGCCGAGGACATCGTCAACTACCAGACCGGCGAGATCTATCTCGAGGCCGGTGACGAGATCGACGAGAAGACCCTCAAGGTGCTGCTTGGCACCGGCGAGGAGGAAATCCAGATTCTCGACATCGACCACGTCAATGTCGGCGCCTATATCCGCAACACGCTGGCCGTGGACAAGAACGAGGGCCGTCAGGACGCCCTGTTCGACATCTACCGCGTCATGCGTCCGGGCGAGCCGCCGACCCTCGAGACGGCCGAAGCGATGTTCAACTCGCTGTTCTTCGACGCCGAGCGCTACGACCTGTCGGCGGTTGGCCGCGTCAAGATGAACATGCGCCTTGAGCTCGATTGCCCCGATACCGTGCGCGTGCTTCGCAAGGACGATATCCTCGCGGTGGTCAGGACGCTGGTCGACCTGCGCGACGGCAAGGGCGAGATCGACGACATCGACAATCTCGGCAACCGCCGCGTGCGCTCGGTCGGCGAGCTCATGGAGAACCAGTATCGTCTGGGTCTGCTGCGCATGGAGCGCGCCATCAAGGAGCGCATGTCGTCGATCGAGATCGACACGGTCATGCCGCAGGATCTGATCAACGCCAAGCCGGCTGCCGCCGCAGTGCGCGAGTTCTTCGGATCCTCGCAGCTTTCGCAGTTCATGGACCAGACCAACCCGCTGTCGGAGATCACCCACAAGCGCCGTCTCTCGGCTCTCGGTCCTGGCGGTCTGACCCGCGAGCGCGCCGGCTTCGAGGTGCGCGACGTGCACCCGACCCACTATGGCCGCATCTGCCCGATCGAGACGCCGGAAGGCCCGAATATCGGCCTGATCAACTCGCTGGCCACCTTCGCCCGCGTCAACAAGTACGGCTTCATCGAGAGCCCGTACCGCAAGATCGTGGACGGCAGGCTGACCGACGACGTCGTCTATCTGTCCGCCATGGAAGAGGCCAAGCACTATGTGGCTCAGGCCAACGCCGAACTGGACGCGGAAGGCCGCTTCGTGGATGAGTTCGTCATCTGCCGTAACGCCGGCGAGGTGATGATGGCGCCGCGCGAGATGGTCGACCTGATGGACGTCTCGCCCAAGCAGATGGTGTCGGTCGCTGCCGCGCTCATCCCGTTCCTCGAGAACGACGACGCCAACCGCGCGCTGATGGGCTCGAACATGCAGCGTCAGGCCGTGCCGCTGGTGCGCGCCGAGGCTCCTTTCGTCGGCACCGGCATGGAGCCGATCGTCGCCCGTGACTCCGGCGCCGCCATCGGCGCCCGCCGCGGCGGCATCGTCGATCAGGTGGACGCGACGCGTATCGTCATCCGCGCCACGGAAGACCTCGATCCCGGCAAGTCGGGCGTCGATATCTACCGTCTGATGAAGTTCCAGCGCTCGAACCAGTCGACCTGCATCAACCAGCGTCCGCTGGTTAAGGTTGGCGATCACGTCAACAAGGGCGACATCATCGCCGACGGTCCGTCCACCGATCTCGGCGATCTGGCGCTGGGCCGCAACGTGCTCGTCGCCTTCATGCCGTGGAACGGCTACAACTACGAGGACTCCATCCTGCTTTCCGAGCGGATCGTGGCCGACGACATCTTCACCTCGATCCACATCGAGGAGTTCGAGGTCATGGCGCGCGACACCAAGCTCGGGCCGGAGGAAATCACGCGCGACATTCCGAACGTTTCGGAAGAGGCGCTGAAGAACCTCGACGAGGCCGGCATCGTCTATATCGGTGCAGAGGTGCAGCCGGGCGACATTCTCGTCGGCAAGATCACGCCGAAGGGCGAGAGCCCGATGACGCCGGAAGAAAAGCTCCTGCGCGCCATCTTCGGCGAGAAGGCGTCCGACGTGCGCGACACCTCCATGCGCATGCCTCCGGGAACCTTCGGCACGGTCGTGGAAGTGCGCGTCTTCAACCGCCACGGCGTGGAGAAGGACGAGCGCGCCATGGCCATCGAACGCGAGGAGATCGAGCGTCTCGCCAAGGACCGTGACGACGAGCAGGCCATTCTCGACCGCAACGTCTATGCCCGCCTGGCAGACATGCTGATCGGCAAGGAAGCGATTGCCGGGCCGAAGGGCTTCAAGAAGGGCGCAACGCTGTCACGGGAGACGCTGGACGACTATCCGCGTTCGCAGTGGTGGCAGTTCGCCGTCGAGGACGAGAAGCTGCAAAGCGAGCTCGAAGCCCTGCGCGGCCAGTACGACGATTCCAAGAAGGCGCTGGAGCAGCGCTTCATGGACAAGGTCGAGAAGGTGCAGCGCGGCGACGAAATGCCTCCGGGCGTCATGAAGATGGTCAAGGTCTTCGTGGCCGTGAAGCGCAAGATGCAGCCGGGCGACAAGATGGCCGGCCGTCACGGCAACAAGGGTGTCGTGTCGCGCATCGTGCCGGTCGAGGACATGCCGTTCCTCGAAGACGGCACGCACGCGGACATCGTGCTCAATCCGCTGGGCGTGCCTTCGCGCATGAACGTCGGCCAGATCCTGGAGACGCATCTCGGCTGGGCCTGTGCCGGCATGGGCAGGAAGATCGGCGAGTTGATCGATGCCTACAAGGCCAGCGGCGACATCAAGCCTCTGCGCGAGACTGTCGAAGCCGTCATCCCGGCCAACGACCGCAACGAGCCGGTGCGCGAGTATGACGACGAGTCCGTCGTGCGTCTCGGCGAGCAGATGCGTCGCGGCGTATCCATCGCCACGCCGGTGTTCGACGGCGCCAACGAGGCGGACATCGACCACATGCTGACGCAGGCCGGTCTCCATACTTCCGGCCAGTCGCAGCTCTATGACGGACGCACCGGCGAGCCGTTCGACCGCAAGGTGACCATGGGCTACATCTACATGCTCAAGCTCCACCACCTGGTCGACGACAAGATCCACGCCCGTTCGATCGGCCCGTACTCGCTGGTCACCCAGCAGCCGCTGGGCGGCAAGGCGCAGTTCGGCGGTCAGCGTTTCGGCGAGATGGAGGTGTGGGCGCTCGAAGCCTACGGCGCCGCCTACACGCTGCAGGAAATGCTGACGGTGAAGTCGGACGACGTGGCGGGCCGCACCAAGGTCTACGAGGCCATCGTGCGGGGCGACGACACGTTCGAGGCCGGCATTCCGGAGAGCTTCAACGTTCTCGTCAAGGAGATGCGTTCACTCGGCCTCAATGTCGAGCTGGAGAACACCAAGCAGGATGCCGGCGCGACGCAATTGCCGGACGCCGCCGAGTAAATGGCCGAAGCGGCCGCATGAATGTGCGGCCGCCAGCGATCCTTCGGCGGATCGCATGAAATTTTCCGGCCGAGGCCGGTTCTCGCGGGTCCCGCCCGCACGAAAACGAAATTGGGGTATTCGAGGACCCCGCAAAGGAGAATGGCATGAACCAAGAGGTCATGAATCTCTTCAACCCGCAGGCGCCCGCGCAGGTGTTCGATTCCATCCGGATTTCGCTCGCCAGCCCGGAGAAGATCCTGTCGTGGTCGTTCGGCGAGATCAAGAAGCCGGAAACGATCAACTACCGCACGTTCAAGCCCGAGCGCGACGGCCTGTTCTGCGCGCGCATCTTCGGCCCGATCAAGGACTATGAGTGCCTGTGCGGCAAGTACAAGCGCATGAAGTACAAGGGCGTCATCTGCGAGAAGTGCGGCGTCGAGGTCACCCTGTCGCGTGTGCGGCGCGAGCGTATGGGCCATATCGAGCTGGCCGCCCCGGTCGCCCACATCTGGTTCCTGAAATCGCTGCCGAGCCGCATCGGAACGCTGCTCGACATGACGCTCAAGGACATCGAGCGCGTTCTCTATTTCGAGAACTACATCGTCACGGAGCCGGGCCTCACCGCGCTCAAGGAAAACCAGCTTCTCTCCGAAGAGGAGTACATGCTGGCCGTCGACGAATATGGCGAGGACAGCTTCACTGCCATGATCGGCGCTGAAGCCATCCACGAGCTGCTGGCTTCCATGGACCTTGAGAAGATCGCGGGCGATCTGCGTTCGGAGCTGGCTTCGACGACCTCGGAGCTGAAGCAGAAGAAGCTGCTCAAGCGCCTCAAGGTGGTCGAGAACTTCATGGAATCCGGCAACCGTCCGGAATGGATGATCATGAAGGTCGTTCCTGTCATCCCGCCGGACCTGCGCCCGCTGGTCCCGCTGGATGGCGGCCGCTTCGCGACCTCCGACCTGAACGATCTCTACCGTCGCGTCATCAACCGTAACAACCGCCTGAAGCGCCTGATCGAGCTTCGCGCGCCGGGCATCATCGTGCGCAACGAGAAGCGCATGCTTCAGGAAGCCGTCGACGCGCTGTTCGACAACGGTCGTCGCGGCCGCGTCATCACCGGCGCCAACAAGCGTCCGCTGAAGTCGCTGTCCGACATGCTCAAGGGCAAGCAGGGCCGCTTCCGCCAGAACCTGCTCGGCAAGCGCGTCGACTATTCGGGCCGTTCTGTCATCGTGACCGGTCCGGAGCTGAAGCTGCACCAGTGCGGCCTGCCGAAGAAGATGGCGCTGGAACTGTTCAAGCCGTTCATCTACGCCCGTCTCGACGCCAAGGGCTATTCGTCGACTGTCAAGCAGGCGAAGAAGCTGGTCGAAAAGGAACGCCCCGAGGTCTGGGATATCCTCGACGAGGTTATCCGCGAGCATCCGGTGCTGCTCAACCGCGCGCCGACGCTGCACCGCCTCGGCATCCAGGCGTTCGAGCCGACCCTGATCGAGGGCAAGGCGATCCAGCTTCACCCGCTGGTCTGTACCGCCTTCAACGCCGACTTCGACGGCGACCAGATGGCCGTGCACGTGCCGCTCTCGCTGGAAGCCCAGCTTGAAGCCCGCGTGCTGATGATGTCGACCAACAACATCCTGCACCCGGCTTCCGGCGCGCCGATCATCGTTCCGTCGCAGGACATGGTTCTTGGCCTCTACTATCTGTCGATCATGAACCAGAACGAGCCGGGCGAGGGCATGGCCTTTGCCGACATGGGCGAGATGCAGCACGCGCTCGAAACACGCGCCGTTACGCTTCATGCCAAGATCAAGGGCCGGTTCAGGACCGTCGATGCCGAGGGCAACCCGGTTTCGAAGATTTATGAGACCACGCCCGGCCGCATGATCATCGGCGAGCTTCTGCCGAAGAACCACAACGTGCCGTTCGATATCGCCAATCAGGAGATGACCAAGAAGAACATCTCCAAGATGATCGACACCGTCTACCGCCACTGCGGCCAGAAAGAGACGGTGATCTTCTGCGACCGCATCATGCAGCTCGGCTTCGGCCATGCCTGCCGCGCCGGCATTTCGTTCGGCAAGGACGACATGGTCATTCCCGACACCAAGGCCAGGCTGGTGGCCGACACCGAAGCGCTCGCGAAGGAATATGAGCAGCAGTACAACGACGGCCTGATCACCCAGGGCGAGAAGTACAACAAGGTTGTCGACGCCTGGGCCAAGTGCTCGGAAAAGGTCGCCGAGGAAATGATGGGCCGCATCAAGGCGGTGGAGTTCGACGACAGCGGCCGTCAGAAGCCGATGAACTCGATCTACATGATGTCGCACTCGGGCGCGCGTGGTTCGCCCACCCAGATGCGTCAGCTTGCCGGCATGCGCGGCCTGATGGCCAAGCCGTCGGGCGAGATCATCGAGACGCCGATCATCTCCAACTTCAAGGAAGGTCTCACCGTTCTCGAGTACTTCAACTCGACCCACGGTGCCCGCAAGGGTCTGGCCGACACCGCTCTGAAGACCGCGAACTCGGGCTACCTGACCCGCCGTCTGGTCGACGTGGCACAGGACTGCATCGTCAACTCCATCGACTGCGGCACCGACAAGGGCCTCACCATGCAGCCGATCGTCGATGCTGGCCAGGTGGTCGCGTCGGTTGGCCAGCGTGTTCTCGGCCGCACGTCGCTTGACGACATCGTTCATCCGGTCTCGGGCGAGGTTCTGGTCAAGGCCGGTACCCTCATGGACGAGCGCGACGTGGAACTGATCGAGAAGGCTGGCGTGCAGGCGGTTCGCATCCGTTCGGCGCTGACCTGCGAGGTTCGCACCGGCGTCTGCGCGGTCTGCTACGGCCGCGACCTGGCGCGCGGAACGCCGGTCAACCAGGGCGAGGCTGTCGGTGTCATCGCCGCGCAGTCGATCGGCGAGCCGGGCACGCAGCTCACCATGCGTACCTTCCACATGGGCGGTACGGCGCAGGTGGTGGACTCCTCGTTCCTCGAAGCCTCCTATGAGGGCACCGTCGCGATCCGCAACCGCAACGTGGTGCGCAATTCCGACGGTCACCTCGTGGTGATGGGCCGCAACATGGCGATCCTCATCCTCGACGAGGCCGGCAAGGAGCGCGCTACGCATCGTGTCACCTACGGTTCGCGCATCTTCGTGGACGATGGCGACAAGGTGAAGCGCGGCCAGCGTATCGCGGAGTGGGATCCCTACACCCGTCCGGTGCTCACCGAAGTCGAGGGCCGGGTCGAGTTCGAGGATCTGGTCGACGGCATCTCGGTGCAGGAAACGGCCGACGAGTCGACCGGCATCACCAAGCGCGAGGTCATCGACTGGCGTTCGACGCCGCGTGGCGCCGACCTCAAGCCGGCCATCGTGGTGCAGGACGCCAAGGGCAAGGTCGCGAAGCTGTCCAAGGGCGGCGATGCGCGTTTCCTGCTCTCGGTCGAGGCCATTCTTTCGGTCGAGCCCGGCGCGCAGGTTCGTCCCGGCGACGTTCTGGCCCGCGTTCCGATGGAAAGCGCCAAGACCAAGGACATTACCGGTGGTCTGCCGCGCGTTGCGGAACTGTTCGAGGCTCGCCGTCCGAAGGATCACGCCATCATCGCCGAGATCGATGGCACGGTTCGTTTCGGCCGCGACTACAAGAACAAGCGCCGCATCATCATCGAGCCGCATGACTCGACGCTGGAGCCGGTCGAGTACCTGATCCCGAAGGGCAAGCCGTTCCATCTCCAGGACGGCGACGTCATCGAGAAGGGCGACTACATCCTCGACGGCAACCCGGCGCCGCACGACATTCTGGCGATCCGCGGCGTGGAGGCTCTGGCTTCCTACCTTGTGAACGAGATCCAGGAAGTCTACCGGTTGCAGGGTGTGTCGATCAACGACAAGCACATCGAGGTGATCGTTCGCCAGATGCTGCAGAAGGTGGAAATCACCGAGCAGGGCGACTCGACCTACATCCCGGGTGACCATGTCGACGTGATCGAACTGGACGAGATCAACGATCGCCTGATCGAGGAAGGCAAGAAGCCCGCGGCCGGCCAGCCGGTGCTGCTCGGCATTACCAAGGCTTCGCTGCAGACGCCGTCCTTCATCTCGGCCGCGTCGTTCCAGGAAACCACCCGCGTGCTCACCGAGGCTGCTGTTGCCGGCAAGACCGACATGCTGCAGGGCCTGAAGGAGAACGTGATCGTGGGTCGCCTGATCCCGGCCGGTACCGGTGGCCAGATGAGCCAGATCCGCCGCATCGCCACCTCGCGCGACGAGCTGATCCTCGACGAGCGCCGCAAGGCTTCGGGCGCCGAGGCGGCCGAGACCATGCTGGTCGACATGACGACGGCGGCGCAGTAAGCGCCGTCGGCCGACGCAAGGCCAACGAGAAAGGCCGCCGGAGCGATCCGGCGGCCTTTTGTTTTGGATATTTGTCTTGAAACGGGCCGGCTGGGCCCCGGTCAGCCCCGCAGCGTGGCCTCGATCTTGTCCAGCACATCCGCCTTGCCGACACCGGTTAGGAAGGCGAGGGTGGTAATCACGGGCACGCCGAGATCGGTGGGAAGCTGGGTGGTGGAAACCACGAGATCGACGCCGTTGAGCATGGAGCGCACCTCGGTCGCCTTGCATTGCGTGGAATTGATGTTGATGCCGCGCTCCTTCATCGCCTCTGTCACCGCATGCGACACCAGCGTCGAGGTTGCGATGCCGGTACCACAGGCAAACAGCACGTTCTTTTGCAGGGCCATTCCTATTGTTCTCCTTGTTGTGCGCCGTCGAGCAGCGCGAGCAGCTCGTCCGCTGTGCCGGCGTCCAGCAGCTTCTGGCTCAGGGTCTCGTCCTGGATGGTCAGCATGATTTGCTGCAACATCTCGATCTGCTTGTCCTTGTCGTTGAGCGCCAGCATGAATACCAGCCCGACGGGAACCGACTCTTCGGGGTCTTCCATATTGGCGAAATCCACCGGATGCGACAGGGTAGCCAGCGCTATTCCCGGCTTCACGACATGTTCGGGGTCCGTATGAGGCACGGCAACGTTGCTGTCGCGCCCCATCGGCAGGCCGGTAGGCATGCGTGCTTCCCTTGCCAGAACAGCGTCGGCGAAGCTTGGCCGGACATAACCGAGCTTCTCCAGCCGCGCGGCGAGCAGGCGGATAACCTCCTCGCCTGACGCCGCATCGACTCTCGTGACGATTGCGTCGCGTTTGATCTGCCCGGCAAGGGATTGCGACATGTGGTCAGGCCTCCTGTGTCTGGCTGGCTTCCACCGGCTCGCCGGCACCCGCAGCCCGTTCCCAGGCATCGGTGTTGCGGCGATAGAGCCAGAAGCACAGCGCTATGATTGCGGCCAGCAGGATCAGGCCGAACACGGCGAGATTCTGGATCGCGGCGATCACGACATAGGAAATCCACAGGAAGCCGTCGACCACCGAGGTGATCTGGACCGCGTTGGCCGGCATGGTGAAGCCCGACGCGACAGCAGCGCTGGTGAACAGCGGCGCCAGTGCGTTGGCCACGTAGAAACCGGCCGCCAGCGTGATCGTGCCGACCACCACCATGCGGAAGACATTGCCGCGCAGAACCGGAGCTGTCATCGCCACGATGAAGGGAATGACCGCGAGGTCCGCGAACAGGATGACGCGGTTGCCCGGCAGGATGATCGACAGCAGGATGGCGATCGGCACGAGGATCAGCGACGAAGAGATGGCAGCGGGATGGCCGATGAGGATCGCCGAATCCAGCCCGACCAGCAGCTCGCGGTCTCCGGCCCGCTTGCGAACGAACTCATGCGCTGCTTCCGATACCGGCAGCAGGCCTTCCATCAGGATCTTCACCATGCGCGGCAGGAGCAGCATGGCGGCCGCCAGCGTCATGCCGGTCTGCAATACCTTGGAAATCACCGTGCTTGCATCACCGGCATTGTAGTAGGCGATCACACCGATCACGAGGCCGATGATGAGGCCGAGCACGACCGGTTCCCCGAACACGCCCAGCCTGCGCTCGATGGTTTCGGTGCTGAGATCGATCTTGTTGATGCCCGGAATGCGGTCGATGACCCAGTTGACGACGATGGCGATGGGCAGGATCTGGGCCGAGGCCAGATGCGGCACCGATACCCCCGGGACGCCGTAGAATTGCTGGACCGCGCGGGCCGACCAGTCCGCAAACAGGAGCGCCAGCGCAGCCATCAGGGCAGCGATGACGAGGCCGTAGCCAAGGCTTCCCGTAGCTGCCGTCGCCAGCGAGCCGATGAAGGCGAAATGCCAGAAGTTCCACACGTCCACGTTCAGGGTGCGTGTCAGCCGCGCCATCAGCAGGGCGATGTTGACGACGATGGCGATCGGAATGACCCACAGCCCGACCGAGGAGCCGAAGGCGATCGCCGCTGCCGAAGGCCAGCCCACATCGACGATATCGCGCTGGATGCCGGTGTTCCTGACGATGGCCTGCGCCGAATCGCCGATCGTGCCAAGCATGAGCCCCAGCACGAGATTGATGCCGATGAAGGCGACGCCGATGGTGACGGCGGCGCGGAATGCCTTGCCGGCCCTGGCGCCGAGAATGAGTGCGATGATGAAGATGACGACCGGCAGGAGCACGGTGGCTCCCAGCGTATCGACGATGGCCTTGAGGCCGCTCAGGAACGCGTCCATGTTTCCCTCCCGAAATGGTTCCGGTGGTTCCGGAACATTTGTTGCGCTGCGACAACAGAAGTTGAACCCGCTTCGGTCCGCCTGTCAATTCAGGTGAGCGTTCCGGGCGTGGTGGCGCTGCGTCTTTTCGGGGGAAACCTTGCGGGCCTCCTCATATTTAGAAGCGATCCTTACCGAAGGAGTGCTCCCTTCAGTCCGGCTCTTCGAAGGTGATGACGGAAACCTCGCCTTCGAGGGCGCCCTGATAGGCTGACAGGTGCGGTTCGTCGTCCGGCTCGCCTTGCATGTCGCCGATCTGGTCGAGTTCGGCTTCCGCATAACCTTCGGCCGCAAGTGATTCCAGCGCCCTGCGCACGGCGGAATCGTCGTCGGGCGCGACCAGCATCACATGAACGCCTTCGGGCGTGCCGCCCTTCCGGCGCCAAACGCGGCCAGTGATGATCGTGACGGCGCGGTCCCCGTCCTGCGTTTCATTGTCGTTCATCGGTGATTCTCGCTTTGGTCGTGGATATAAGGCTTCTGAACATCCGGATCGCATGAAGCGGCCTTGCAAGACAGCAAAATCACGACCACATTGTGCGCAATCCCGCATCAGTCGCGAAAGAAAATTACCAGAGGCGGCCGAAACGGCGCAAAGGCCGGGTTTCGGTGCAGATTCTGGCGTCACGGGGTTGACGAAACGGGGGCTTGCGAGTAGAAGCCGCCCAGTCTGAGCCGATGTGAGACTTTCCTTTTCGGGGCGACGCGCCTCGGAGTTAGCCTCAAACAGGGTTCGTTTTACGAGCGAAAAAGACATTTCCGGCATGCATGAAGCGGCAACGCTTCCTCTGCTTTTTGTTCGGGCAGCACCGCGAAAGGCGGCTTGTGGCCCGAATTTGCGTATGGAAACGCTTCTTGAAGCTGCCCTGACTGGGTTTGAGACACGGAATTGAGAGACAAGAGGGTTTAATGCCTACCGTCAACCAGCTGATCCGCAAGCCGCGCAAGGCGCCGGCAGTGCGCAACAAAGTCCCGGCCATGCAGCAGAACCCGCAGAAGCGTGGCGTCTGCACGCGCGTCTATACGACGACGCCGAAGAAGCCGAACTCTGCTCTGCGCAAGGTTGCGAAGATCCGCCTGACCAATGGCTTCGAGGTCATTGGCTATATCCCGGGCGAGGGGCATAACCTTCAGGAGCACTCCGTGGTCATGATCCGCGGCGGTCGCGTCAAGGACCTTCCGGGCGTGCGCTATCACATCATCCGCGGCGTGCTCGACACCCAGGGTGTTAAAAACCGCAAGCAGCGTCGCTCCAAGTACGGCGCCAAGCGTCCGAAGTAAGTTTGCGGCTTCGGCGCTTTCTTTTTATGCGCCGCGCGAGAGAAGAGAGACAACAGCATGTCCCGTCGTCACAGTGCAGCTAAGCGCGAGATCAACCCCGATCCCAAGTTCGGCGATCTCGTCATCACCAAGTTCATGAATGCCGTCATGTACGACGGCAAGAAGTCGGTTGCCGAGAGCATCGTCTACGGTGCCCTCGATCAGGTTCAGTCCAGGACCAAGCAGGAGCCGGTCGGCGTCTTTCATCAGGCGCTCGACAATGTCGCGCCGCACGTGGAAGTGCGTTCGCGTCGCGTCGGTGGTGCGACCTATCAGGTTCCGGTCGACGTCCGTCCGGAGCGCCGTCAGGCTCTCGCCATCCGCTGGCTGATCTCGGCTGCCCGCAACCGCAACGAAACCACCATGATCGACCGTCTTTCGGGTGAGCTGATGGATGCGGCCAACAACCGTGGCACTGCCGTCAAGAAGCGTGAAGACACCCACAAGATGGCCGAAGCCAACCGCGCCTTCGCGCACTACCGCTGGTAAGCGCGAAAGAAGAGTAAGAGGCACCTCCCATGGCCCGCGAATTTCCCATCCACGACTATCGTAACTTCGGCATCATGGCCCACATCGATGCCGGCAAGACGACGACGACCGAACGTATCCTTTATTACACGGGCAAGAACCACAAGATGGGCGAGACGCACGACGGTGCCTCGACCATGGACTGGATGGAGCAGGAGCAGGAGCGCGGCATCACCATCACGTCCGCTGCCACCACCACCTCCTGGAAGGGCCGTGACGGCAAGGATCGCCGGTTCAACATCATCGACACCCCCGGCCACGTCGACTTCACCATCGAGGTCGAACGTTCGCTGCGCGTGCTCGACGGGGCGATCACGCTGCTCGACTCCAACGCGGGCGTCGAGCCTCAGACCGAGACCGTCTGGCGCCAGGCCGAGAAGTATCATGTTCCGCGCATGATCTTCTGCAACAAGATGGACAAGATCGGCGCCGATTTCTATCGCTGCCTTGACATGATCAGGTCGCGCCTCGGCGCTGTTCCTCTTGCCATGCAGCTCCCGATCGGCGCCGAGAGCGATTTCAAGGGCGTCATCGATCTGCTGGAGATGAAGGCTCTTGTCTGGCACGACGAGGCTCTGGGTGCGCAGTGGGATGTTGTCGAGATTCCTGCTGATATGCAGGCCAAGGCTGAAGAATATCGCGAGAAGCTCGTCGAGGCCGCTGTCGAGATGGACGACGATGCGATGAATGCCTATCTCGAAGGCAACATCCCGTCGATCGACGAACTGCGCGCTCTGATCCGCAAGGGCACAATCGACGTCAAATTCCATCCGGTTTTCTGCGGTACGGCGTTCAAGAACAAGGGCGTTCAGCCGCTGCTCGATGCGGTTATCGACTTCCTGCCGGCTCCGGATGAAATCCCGGCCATCAAGGGTATCGATGCAAAGACCGAGGCCGAGATCGTTCGTCATTCCACCGACGACGAGCCGCTTTCGATGCTTGCGTTCAAGATCATGAACGACCCGTTCGTCGGTTCGCTGACCTTCTGCCGCATCTACTCGGGCAAGCTCACCAAGGGCATCTCGGTGGACAACACGGTGAAGGGCAAGAAGGAGCGCATCGGCCGCATGCTGCAGATGCACTCCAACTCGCGTGCCGACATCGAGGAGGCATTTGCCGGCGACATCGTCGCTCTGGCCGGTCTCAAGGAGACCACCACCGGCGATACGCTTTGCGATCCGCTGGCCCCGGTCATCCTGGAGCGCATGGAGTTCCCCGAGCCGGTCATCCAGATCGCCATCGAGCCGAAGACCAAGGCCGATCAGGAAAAGATGGGTCTGGCTCTGCATCGTCTGGCGGCCGAGGATCCGTCCTTCCGCGTCAAGACCGACGAGGAAAGTGGCCAGACCATCATCGCTGGCATGGGCGAGCTTCATCTCGACATCATCGTCGACCGCATGAAGCGCGAGTTCAAGGTCGAGGCCAACGTCGGCGCGCCGCAGGTTGCCTATCGCGAGACGATCACCCGCACTCACGAGCAGGACTACACGCACAAGAAGCAGACCGGTGGTACGGGCCAGTTCGCCCGCGTCAAGGTCATCTTCGAGCCGAACACCGAGAGCGAGGACTACCAGTTCGAGTCCAAGATCGTCGGCGGCGCCGTTCCGAAGGAATACATTCCAGGCGTCCAGAAGGGCATCGAGAGCGTCATGTCTTCCGGTCCGTTCGCCGGGTTCCCGATGATCGGCGTCAAGGCGACGCTTATCGACGGTGCCTTCCACGACGTCGACTCGTCGGTGCTCGCGTTCGAAATCGCCTCGCGTGCTTGCTTCCGTGAAGCGGCTCCGAAGCTCGGCGTGCAGCTCCTCGAGCCGGTCATGAAGGTCGAGGTCGTGACGCCTGAAGAGTATGTCGGCAACATCATCGGCGACCTGAACAGCCGTCGCGGTCAGATCCAGGGGCAGGAAGCGCGCGGCATCGCCGTGGTCATCAATGCCATGGTTCCGCTGGCGAACATGTTCAAGTACGTGGATACCCTTCGTTCCATGTCGCAGGGCCGCGCCCAGTACACCATGCAGTTCGACCACTACGAGCCGGTTCCGACCGCCGTGGCGCAGGAAGTGCAGAAGAAATACGCGTAATCCCACACGGGTTGCATTGTAACTTAATTCAACGCCCCGGTGGGCAAGCAGGAATGGAGACCTCACATGGCAAAAGGTAAATTCGAGCGCAATAAGCCTCATGTGAACATTGGCACGATTGGTCACGTTGACCATGGCAAGACGTCGACGACGGCAGCGATCACGAAGTATTTTGGTGATTTCCGGGCTTACGACCAGATTGACAACGCGCCGGAAGAGAAGGCGCGCGGCATCACGATTGCGACGTCTCACGTTGAGTACGAGACGGATGCGCGCCACTATGCGCACGTGGACTGCCCCGGCCACGCGGACTATGTGAAGAACATGATCACGGGCGCGGCGCAGATGGACGGCGCTATTCTGGTTGTTTCGGCGGCCGACGGCCCGATGCCGCAGACGCGCGAGCACATTCTTCTTGCCCGTCAGGTTGGCGTTCCGGCGATCGTTGTGTTCCTGAACAAGGTCGACCAGGTTGACGATCCGGAGCTTCTGGAGCTTGTCGAGCTTGAGGTTCGCGAGCTTCTGTCGGCCTACGAGTTCCCCGGCGACGACATTCCGATCGTTCCGGGCTCGGCGCTTGCCGCTCTGGAGGACTCCAACAAGGAGCTGGGCGAGGACGCGATCCGCAAGCTGATGGCTGCGGTTGACGAGTACATCCCGACGCCCGAGCGTCCGATCGACCAGCCGTTCCTGATGCCGATCGAGGACGTGTTCTCGATCTCGGGCCGCGGCACGGTTGTGACGGGTCGCGTCGAGCGCGGCATCGTCAAGGTTGGCGAGGAACTGGAGATCGTCGGCATCCGTCCGACGACGAAGACGACCTGCACGGGCGTCGAGATGTTCCGCAAGCTGCTCGACCAGGGTCAGGCCGGCGACAACATCGGCGCGCTGCTTCGCGGCGTCGACCGTGACGGCGTCGAGCGCGGCCAGGTTCTGGCCAAGCCGGGTTCTGTGAAGCCGCACAAGAAGTTCAAGGCCGAGGCCTACATCCTGACGAAGGAGGAGGGTGGCCGTCACACGCCGTTCTTCACCAACTACCGTCCGCAGTTCTACTTCCGCACGACGGACGTGACGGGCATCGTGACGCTTCCGGCCGGCACCGAAATGGTGATGCCGGGCGACAACATCACGGTTGACGTGGAACTGATCGTGCCGATCGCCATGGAAGAGCGCCTGCGTTTCGCTATTCGTGAGGGTGGTCGCACCGTCGGCGCCGGCATCGTCGCTGAAATCGTCGAATAAG
>NZ_SNZF01000011.1:92491-139734 GCF_004363725.1 Aquamicrobium defluvii
TGATCGTGCCGATCGCCATGGAAGAGCGCCTGCGTTTCGCTATTCGTGAGGGTGGTCGCACCGTCGGCGCCGGCATCGTCGCTGAAATCGTCGAATAAGAACAAACAATCGATCTGTCGCGGGCGGGTAAACGCCCGCGCCGCGCCAGAACAAGGAATAGACGAATGAACGGACAGAATATCCGCATACGCCTGAAAGCGTTCGACCATCGCGTGCTCGATGCTTCGACGCGTGAGATCGTTTCGACGGCCAAGCGCACCGGCGCCAATGTCCGCGGCCCGATCCCGCTGCCGACCCGCATCGAGAAGTTCACGGTCAACCGCTCGCCGCATGTGGACAAGAAGAGCCGCGAGCAGTTCGAGATGCGCACCCACAAGCGTCTTCTCGACATCGTGGACCCGACCCCGCAGACGGTCGACGCGCTGATGAAGCTCGATCTGGCCGCAGGTGTGGACGTCGAAATCAAGCTCTGAGAGCTGAAACATGAGCTCCCTGGGGCCACCCGGAGCTCCTCTGAAGGAAAATGAACCGATGCGTTCAGGTGTAATTGCACAGAAGCTGGGAATGACCCGCATCTACAACGATGCCGGCGAGCATGTCCCCGTTACGGTTCTCCGCATGGAGAACTGCCAGGTCGTCGCACAGCGTACGCAGGAAAAGAACGGCTACACGGCCGTTCAGCTCGGCGTCGGGCTTGCCAAGGTCAAGAACACGTCGAAGGCTATGCGCGGCCATTTCGCCGCCGCTTCCGTGGAGCCCAAGGCCCGGCTGGCCGAGTTCCGCGTCTCCGACGACAACCTGCTCGACATCGGTGTCGAGATCACTGCCGATCACTTCGTTCCCGGCCAGAAGGTCGACGTGACCGGCACCTCGACCGGTAAGGGTTTTCAGGGCGTCATGAAGCGCCATAACTTCGGTGGCGGTCGTGCCACGCACGGTAACTCCGTGTCGCACCGTTCGCACGGCTCGACCGGTCAGCGCCAGGACCCCGGCAAGGTGTTCAAGGGCAAGAAGATGGCCGGCCACATGGGTGCCACCCGCGTCACCACGCAGAATGTCGAGGTTGTTTCGACCGACGTCGAGCGTGGCCTTATCCTGATCCGCGGCGCCGTTCCCGGCACCAAGGGCGCCTGGATACTGGTGCGCGACGCCGTGAAGGCGGCTCTGCCCGAGAACGCTCCGAAGCCGGCCGCTTTCCGCGCCGCTGCCAAGGCTGCTGAAAAGAACGAAGCTCCGGCCAATGAGGGAGCGGAATAATGGACATCAACATCAAAACGCTCGCCGGCAAGGACGCCGGCAAGGTCGAACTCTCCGACGAGATTTTCGGTCTTGACCCGCGCGAAGACATCCTCCAGCGCGTCGTGCGCTGGCAGCTTGCCAAGAAGCAGCAGGGCACCCATCAGGCCAAGGGCCGTGCGGACATCGCGCGCACCGGCGCCAAGATGTACAAGCAGAAGGGTACGGGCCGCGCCCGCCACCATTCGGCCCGGGCTCCCCAGTTCCGCGGCGGTGGCAAGGCCCATGGTCCGGTTGCCCGCAGCCATGAGCACGACCTGCCCAAGAAGGTCCGCGCGCTCGGCCTCAAGCATGCCCTGTCCGCCAAGGCAAAGGCATCGTCCATCATCGTCATCGACGAGCTGAAGCTTGAAGAGGCGAAGACGAAGTCGCTGATCGCCAATCTGAAGTCGCTGGGCCTGACTAACGCGCTGGTCATTGGCGGTGCGGAGCTGGATGCCAACTTCAAGCTGGCGGCCACCAACATTCCGAACATCGACGTGCTGCCGGTTCAGGGCATCAACGTCTACGACATTCTGCGCCGCGGCACGCTGGTCCTTTCGAAGGCCGCCGTCGAGGCTCTCGAGGAGCGCTTCAAATGACCGACCTTCGTCATTACGATGTGATCGTCTCGCCGGCGATCACCGAAAAGTCGACCATCGCTTCCGAGCAGAACCAGGTCGTGTTCAACGTGGCCAAGAAGGCGACGAAGCCGGAAATCAAGGCTGCTGTCGAGGCGCTGTTCGGCGTCAAGGTTTCGGCCGTGAACACACTTGTCCGCAAGGGCAAGGTCAAGCGCTTCCGCGGCACGATCGGTCGCCAGGGTGATGTCAAGAAGGCGGTCGTGACGCTGGTCGACGGTCACTCCATCGACGTCGCGACGGGCCTGTGAGCGAAGCGGCGAGGACAAGAAAATGGCACTGAAACACTATAATCCGATCACGCCGGGCACGCGCCAGCTGGTCATCGTTGACCGCTCCGGCCTTCACAAGGGAAAGCCGGTCAAGGGTCTGACCGAAGGCCTCACCAAGTCCGGCGGTCGCAACAATGCCGGCCGTGTTACCGCCCGCTTCATCGGTGGCGGTCACAAGCGCACCTACCGTATCATCGACTTCAAGCGTCGCAAGCTTGACGTCGTCGGCACGGTCGAGCGTCTGGAATACGATCCGAACCGCACCGCCTTCATCGCCCTGGTGAAGTACGAGGACGGCGAGCTGAACTACATCCTGGCCCCGCAGCGTCTCGCTGCCGGCGACAAGGTTGTTGCCGGCGAATCCGTCGACGTCAAGCCGGGCAATGCGATGCCGCTGTCGGCCATGCCGGTCGGCACCATCGTGCACAACATCGAGCTGAAGCCCGGCAAGGGTGGGCAGATCGCCCGTTCCGCCGGTGCCTATGGCCAGCTCGTCGGCCGCGACCAGGGCATGGCGATCCTTCGCCTGAACTCGGGCGAGCAACGCATCGTGCACGGCTCGTGCTTCGCGACCGTCGGTGCTGTCTCCAACCCGGAACACGCCAACATCAAGGACGGCAAGGCCGGCCGCACGCGCTGGAGGGGCAAGCGTCCCCACAACCGCGGTGTTACGATGAACCCTGTCGACCACCCCCACGGTGGTGGTGAGGGCCGCACATCCGGTGGTCGCCACCCGGTGACCCCGTGGGGCAAGCCCACCAAGGGCAAGAAGACGCGGTCCAACAAGGCGACCGACAAGTTCATCGTGCGCTCGCGTCATCAGCGCAAGAGCTAATAAGAGGTAAGCCCCTGTGACTCGTTCTGTTTGGAAAGGCCCCTTCATCGACGGCTACCTTCTGAAGAAGGCAGACAAGGTTCGTGAAGGCGGTCGCAATGAGGTGATCAAGATGTGGAGCCGCCGCTCCACCATCCTGCCGCAGTTCGTCGGCCTCACCTTCGGTGTTTACAATGGCCAGAAGCATGTTCCCGTTTCGGTGAACGAAGACATGGTCGGCCATAAGTTCGGTGAATTTGCCCCGACCCGTACCTATTACGGTCACGGAGCGGACAAGAAGGCGAAGAGGAAGTAACGATGGGCAAGGCCAAAGCTCCGCGCAGGCTTGCTGACAACGAGGCGCGCGCCGTCCTGCGCACGATCCGCGTCAGCCCGCAGAAGCTCAATCTGGTTGCCGCGCTCATCCGTGGCAAGAAGGTTCAGACTGCGCTCAACGATCTGGAATTCTCGCGCAAGCGTATTTCCGAGACGGTGAAGAAAACACTGGAATCGGCGATCGCAAACGCAGAGAACAACCACGATCTCGACGTTGATTCGCTGATCGTCGCGGAAGCCTACGTCGGCAAGTCGATCATCATGAAGCGTTTCCACGCCCGTGGCCGGGGTCGCGCCAGCCGGATCGAAAAGCCGTTTTCGCACCTCACGATCGTCGTTCGTGAAGTGGAAGAGAAAGGGGAGGCCGCATAATGGGCCAGAAAATCAATCCGATCGGTCTCCGCCTCGGCATCAACCGGACCTGGGATTCGCGCTGGTACGCGAACACCGGAGAGTACGGCAAGCTGCTGCACGAGGACCTGAAGATCCGTGAATACCTGGAGAAGGAGCTGAAGCAGGCTGCCATTTCCAAGGTGGTGATCGAGCGTCCGCACAAGAAGTGCCGCGTGACCATTCACGCCGCCCGTCCGGGCCTCATCATCGGCAAGAAGGGCGCCGACATCGAGAAGCTTCGCAAGAAGCTGACCGAGATGACGCAGTCGGAGACGCATCTGAACATCGTCGAGGTGCGCAAGCCCGAGACCGACGCAACCCTGGTCGCGCAGTCCATCGCGCAGCAGCTCGAGCGCCGTATCGCGTTCCGCCGCGCCATGAAGCGCGCCGTCCAGTCGGCCATGCGCCTGGGCGCCGAAGGCATCCGCATCAACTGCTCGGGCCGTCTCGGTGGCGCTGAAATCGCTCGCATGGAATGGTACCGCGAAGGACGCGTTCCGCTTCACACGCTGCGTGCCGACGTGGACTACGGCACCGCCGAAGCGCAGACCGCCTATGGCATCTGCGGCGTCAAGGTGTGGGTGTTCAAGGGCGAGATCCTCGAGCATGACCCGATGGCGTCCGAGCGTCGCGCGACCGAAGGCGAGGCCAATACCGGCGATCGTGGCGGCCAGCGTCGTCGCGAAAACGCCTGATAATTGAGAATTTGGAGCAAGTAAGATGCTGCAGCCAAAGCGCACAAAGTTCCGCAAGCAGTTCAAGGGCCGTATCCACGGCACCGCCAAGGGCGGCACCGATCTGAATTTCGGTGGTTTCGGACTGAAGGCGCTGGAGCCGAACCGCGTCACCGCGCGTGAGATCGAGGCGGCCCGCCGTGCGATCACCCGTGAAATGAAGCGCGCCGGCCGCGTGTGGATCCGTATTTTCCCGGATCTGCCCGTGACGAGCAAGCCCACCGAAGTCCGCATGGGCAAGGGCAAGGGCTCGGTCGACTACTGGGCGGCACGGGTGAAGCCCGGCCGCATCATGTTCGAGATCGACGGCGTTCCGGAAGATGTCGCGCGTGAGGCGCTGCGTCTGGGTGCGGCCAAGCTTTCGGTGCGCACGCGTTTCGTGCAGCGCATTGCTGAATAAGGAAGAGCAGAGATGAAAGCTTCAGATATCCGCTCGAAGACGCAGGATCAGCTCTCTGACGAACTGGCTTCCCTGAAGAAGGAGCAGTTCAACCTGCGCTTCCAGAAGGCCACCGGCCAGCTTGAGAAGACCGCCCGCGTAAAGCAGGTCCGCAAGGACATCGCTCGCATCAAGACCATCGCCGCGGAAAAAGCCGCGGCCAAGAAGGCATAAGGAAAAAACCATGCCGAAGCGTATTCTGCAGGGCGTCGTCGTCAGCGACAAGAATGACAAGACCGTCGTCGTGAAGGTGGAGCGCCGCTTCACCCATCCGGTGATGAAGAAGGTCGTGCGCATGTCGAAGAAGTACAAGGCGCATGATGAGAACAACGTCCACAAGGTTGGCGATACCGTCCTGATTCAGGAATCGGCGCCGATCTCCAAGGATAAGCGCTGGGTCGTCGTGGCCCAGGACCAGGCTTGATTGGGCGTTTAGCGAATTTTGGACAGACCGGGGAGGGGCAGGGCCTCTCCCAATAGAGAAGAAAAAGGCGGCCAGTCATGATTCAGATGCAAACAAACCTCGACGTGGCGGATAACTCCGGCGCCCGTCGTGTCATGTGCATCAAGGTGCTGGGCGGTTCGAAGCGGAAGTACGCCTCCGTGGGCGACATCATCGTGGTGTCGATCAAGGAAGCCATTCCGCGCGGCCGCGTTAAGAAGGGCGATGTGATGAAGGCGGTCGTGGTTCGCACGGCCAAGGACATCCGCCGTCCCGACGGCAGCGTGATCCGGTTCGACAAGAACGCAGCGGTTCTGGTCGACAACAAGAAAGAGCCGGTCGGCACGCGTATCTTCGGGCCGGTTCCGCGCGAGCTTCGCGCGAAGAACCACATGAAGATCATTTCGCTTGCGCCTGAAGTGCTGTAAGGAGCCGCAACCATGCAGAAGATCCGTAAAGGCGACAAGGTTGTCGTTCTGGCCGGCAAGGACAAGGGCCGCTCCGGCGAGGTCCTCTCCGTACAGCCGAAGGAAGACACCGCCATCGTGCGTGGCGTGAACCTCATCCGCCGCCACCAGAGGCAGACCCAGTCTCAGGAAGGCGGCATCATCACCAAAGAGGCGCCGATTCATCTGTCGAATCTCGCGCTGGCCGATCCCAAGGATGGCAAGCCGACCCGCGTTGGCTTCCGCGTCGAGCAGGACGGCAAGAAAGTGCGCTTCGCCAAGCGCTCGGGAGAAACGATCAATGGCTAAGGCAGCACAGGCAGAAGCCAAGAACACGCCGCGCCTGAAGAAGGTCTACAACGAGACCATCCGCAAGTCGCTTCAGGACCAGTTCAACTACTCGAACGAAATGCAGGTTCCGCGCATCGAGAAGATCGTGCTGAACATGGGCGTCGGCGAAGCGACTGCGGATTCCAAGAAGCCCTCCGTCGCTGCCGAGGATCTTGCGCTCATCACCGGCCAGAAGGCTGTCGTGACCCGCGCGCGCAAGTCGATCGCCGGCTTCAAGGTTCGCGAAAACATGCCGATCGGCGCGAAGGTTACCCTCCGCAATGAGAAGATGTATGAGTTCCTGGATCGTCTCGTGAACATCGCGCTTCCGCGCGTTCGCGACTTCCGCGGCCTCAACCCGAAGAGCTTTGACGGCCGTGGCAACTATGCCATGGGCCTCAAGGAGCACATCGTGTTCCCCGAGATCAACTACGACAAGGTTGATCAGATGTGGGGCATGGACATCATCGTTTGTACGACTGCGAAGACGGACGACGAAGCCCGGGCACTGCTCAAGGCTTTCAACTTCCCCTTCCGCCAGTAACGGCAGCGAGCAAAGGAAAATCTGAAATGGCAAAGACCAGCTCAGTCGAGAAGAATAACAGGCGCCGTAAGCTTGTCGACCAGTACGCAGCCAGGCGTAAGGCGCTGAAGGACATCGTGATGGACCAGTCGCTGCCGCTTGAGGAGCGCTTCCGCGCCCAGCTCAAGCTGTCGGCCCTGCCGCGCAATTCGGCGAAGGTCCGTATCCGCAACCGTTGCGAAGTCACCGGCCGCCCGCGCGCCTTCTATCGCAAGCTTAAGCTTTCGCGTGTCGCGCTGCGCGATCTGGGCAACACGGGCAAGATCCCGGGCCTGGTCAAGTCGAGCTGGTAAGGAGTAGACGAGATGTCCCTGAGCGATCCTCTCGGCGATATGCTGACCCGTATCCGTAACGCCTACGGCCGCAAGAAGAACAGCGTTTCGACGCCGGCTTCTCGCCTCCGCGCCCGCGTCCTCGACGTGCTGAAGGCGGAAGGCTACATTCGCGACTACAGCCAGACCGACTTCGGCAACGGCAAGTCCGAGCTCGAGATCGAGCTGAAGTATTTCGATGGCAGCCCGGTTGTGCGCGAGATTTCGCGCGTTTCGAAGCCCGGCCGCCGCGTCTATGTTTCGGCGAAGTCGATCCCGCAGGTTGCCAACGGCCTTGGCATCGCCATTCTTTCGACGCCCAAGGGCGTTATGGCCGATCACGAGGCCCGTGAGCAGAATGTCGGCGGGGAAGTTCTCTGCCAGGTCTTCTGATCCCGTAACCGTTCCGATAGGAATTGCCGGTGAGACACGGTTCTCCCGACGAGACCTGAAACAATAAGAGTGACGAGGACAACACCATGTCTCGTATTGGTAAGAAGCCCCTGTCCGTACCGCAGGGCGTCACCGCGACCATCGATGGTCAGACCGTGACGGCGAAGGGTCCGAAGGGCGAACTGAAGTTCGTCGTCAACGACGAGGTTCTGGTCAAGCTTGAGAATGGCGAGATCAGCGTCGAGCCGCGCGACGGGTCCAAGGACGCGCGTTCGAAGTGGGGCATGTCCCGCTCGCAGATCGAGAACATCCTGGTGGGCGTCAAGGACGGCTTCGAGCGCAAGCTCGAAATCCAGGGCGTCGGTTATCGTGCCGCCATGCAGGGCAGGAACATCCAGCTTTCGCTGGGCTTCAGCCATGAGGTGGTCTACGAGGCCCCCGAGGGCATCACGCTTGCCTGCCCGAAGCCGACCGAGATCAGCATCACCGGCATCGACAAGCAGAAGGTTGGCCAGGTTGCCGCCGAGATCCGCGAATATCGCCAGCCGGAGCCCTACAAGGGCAAGGGTGTGCGCTACGCGGGCGAAAAGGTCTTCCGCAAGGAAGGCAAGAAGAAGTAATAACGTCAACGCCACGGGAAGATGCCGCGGGAGACATGGTCTACCGCACAGGGTATCTCCCGTTTTACAAGGCAGGAAATACCAATGGCTTCCAAGGAATCCACCCAGCGCCGCGCGGCGCGCGTTCGCCGCCAGCTCAAGGCCGTCTCCAACGGGCGTCCGCGCCTTTCGGTTCATCGCACTTCCAAGAACATCTATGTTCAGGTGATCGATGACGCGCAGGGCCGCACGCTGGCCGCTGCCTCGACCCTTGAAAAGGAATTCAGGGCTTCGAAGAAGACGGGCGCCGACACCGCTGCTGCCGCTGAAGTCGGCAAGCTGATCGCCGAGCGCGCCGTCAAGGCCGGCGTCAAGGAAGTGGTGTTCGACCGCGGCGCCTACATCTACCACGGCCGCATCAAGGCTCTGGCTGAGGCTGCCCGCGAGGGTGGACTGAGCTTCTAGGACGTTTCGGGAGAAGTCGGCGACAAAAAAGTTGCTGACTTTTTCGCTCGGATCGTTCACAGGAGACGTGAATTTCGCCGCCGGCATCCCAGAACAGGGCTGCCGGCATTCAGCAATCCGTGCTTCCGGAAAAAAACAAGGATCAGGATATGGCACAGGAACGTAGGGAAGGCGGCCGCGATCGCAATCGTGACCGCGAAGAGCGCGACGACGGCATTGTCGACAAGCTCGTTCATATCAATCGCGTCGCCAAGGTGGTGAAGGGCGGCCGTCGCTTCGGTTTCGCCGCGCTCGTCGTCGTCGGCGACCAGAAGGGCCGCGTCGGCTTCGGCCACGGCAAGGCGCGCGAAGTGCCGGAAGCCATTCGCAAGGCTACCGAGTCCGCCAAGCGCGACATGATCTTCGTGCCGCTGCGTTCGGGCCGCACCCTCCATCACGACGTGGAAGGCCGTCATGGCGCCGGCCGCGTTCTGCTGCGCACCGCCAAGCAGGGTACCGGCATCATCGCCGGCGGTCCGATGCGCGCTGTGTTCGAGACGCTCGGCATGCATGACGTCGTCGCCAAGTCGATGGGCTCGTCGAATCCGTACAACATGATCCGCGCCACGTTCGATGCGCTCAAGAAGCAGATGCATCCCAAGGACGTGGCCGCCGCTCGTGGCATCAAGTACTCGACCCTCCAGGCTCGTCGCGGCACTGCCGTGGCTGCCGAGGAATAGTCGGCGCTGACGAGGGACCATCATCATGGCAAAGAAAGCTACCAAGACCATCACCGTTGAGCAGATCGGCTCGCCGATCCGCCGTCCGAAGGAACAGCGCGCGACGCTGGTCGGCCTCGGCCTCAACAAGATGCACAAGCAGCGTACGCTGGAAGATACGCCTTCCGTGCGCGGCATGATCGCTTCCGTCTCGCATCTCGTCCGCATTGTGGACGAGGGCTGAGCGACAGCGCAGGAGACTGGACATGAAACTCAACGAACTGCGTGATAACGAAGGCGCAACGCCCTCGAAGAAGCGCGTGGGCCGTGGTATCGGCTCGGGCCTCGGCAAGACCGGCGGCCGCGGCGTGAAGGGTCAGAAGTCGCGTTCCGGCGTGGCCATCAATGGCTTCGAAGGCGGCCAGATGCCGCTTTACCGTCGCCTGCCCAAGCGCGGCTTCAAGAATATCTTCGCCAAGAGCTTTAATGCCGTGTCGCTCGCCCGCATCCAGGCGGCGATCGATGCCAAGAAGCTCGACTCCAAGGAGACCGTGACGGTCGAGACGCTGGTCAAGGCCGGTATCGTGCGTCGCCCCAAGGACGGTGTCCGCATTCTGTCCGACGGCGAACTGAAGGCGAAAGTGTCCTTCGACGTTGCCGGAGCTTCCAAGGCTGCGATCGAGAAGATCGAGAAGGCCGGCGGCTCCGTCAAGCTGCCCGAAGCTGCGGCAGCGGAATAATACCGGAATAATGAAGCGGCCGCGTCAATGCGGCCGCTTGCATCTTGGCCACGCCGGGCCTATCTCGGGTCTTCGGTGATACGCGCCGCCCGAAGCGGGCCCCCGCGTCGTCCAGCGGAGAAATTTGCATGGCTTCGGCTGCTGAACAACTGGCATCCAATCTCAATTTTGCGGCCTTTGCCAAGGCCGAGGATCTCAAGAAGCGCATCTGGTTCACGCTCGGTGCGCTCTTTGTGTATCGACTTGGCACCTATATTCCCCTGCCGGGTATCAACCCCGACGCTTTCGCGCAGGCTTTCCAGCAGCAGAGCGGCGGCGTGCTCGGCATGTTCAACATGTTTGCCGGCGGTGCCGTGGAGCGCATGGCGATCTTTGCGCTGGGCATCATGCCCTACATTTCAGCATCGATCATCATGCAGTTGATGACGTCCGTGATTCCCACGCTCGAGGCCCTGAAGAAGGAAGGCGAGCAGGGGCGGAAGATCATCAACCAGTACACCCGCTACGGCACTGTGCTTCTCGCTCTGGTGCAGTCGTACGGCATCGCCGTGGGCTTGCAGGGCGGCAACAACATCGTCACCAATCCGGGCCTTTTCTTCCAGATTTCCACGGTCATCACGCTGACCGGCGGCACCATGTTCCTGATGTGGCTGGGCGAACAGATCACCGCCCGCGGCATCGGCAACGGTATCTCCCTGATCATCTTTGCCGGTATCGTCGCCGGCATGCCCGCCGCCATCAGCGGTACTCTGGAACTCAGCCGCACCGGCGCTCTCTCGACGGGTCTTGTGCTCGCCATCATGGTGCTGGCGGTCGTCGTGATCGCGATCATCGTCTTCGTGGAACGAGCCCAGCGCCGGCTCCTGATCCAGTATCCGAAGCGCCAGGTTGGCAACCGCATGTTCCAGGGCGATACCTCGCACCTGCCGCTGAAGCTCAACACGGCCGGTGTCATCCCGCCGATCTTCGCGTCCTCGCTGCTGCTGTTGCCGGCCACGCTTGCAGGCTTCTCGAACACGCAGAACCTGCCGTCCTGGGCGTCGACGATTCTGACCGCGCTTGGTCACGGACAGCCGATCTACATGTTCCTGTACGGCGCGATGATCGTGTTCTTTGCCTTCTTTTACACCGCCATCGTCTTCAATCCCAAGGATACCGCGGACCAGCTCAAGAAGCATTCCGGCTTCATTCCCGGTTACCGCCCGGGTGAACGCACCGCGGAATACATCGACTATGTGCTTACCCGCATCACGGTGATCGGTGCCATCTATCTTGTCGCCATCTGCCTCTTGCCGGAATATCTGATTGCGGCGACGGGCGTTCCGTTCTACCTCGGCGGCACCTCGCTTCTGATCGTTGTCAGTGTGACGCTTGATACTGTCGCGCAAATCCAGGGCCATCTGATCGCGCACCAGTACGAGGGGTTGATCAAGAAGTCGAAGCTGCGTGGAGGAAAGAGGGGACGATGAGGCTTATTCTGCTGGGCCCGCCGGGGGCGGGCAAGGGGACGCAGGCTCAGAGGCTTGTAAGCAAGTATGGCATCCCGCAGCTTTCCACGGGGGACATGCTGCGTGCCGCCGTTGCCGCGCAAACGCCGGTCGGCCAGCAGGCCAAGGCTATCATGGATGCGGGCGAGCTCGTTTCCGACGCGATCGTCAATGCGATCGTCGCGGAACGAATCGATCAGCCGGATTGCGCCCGTGGCTTCATTCTCGATGGCTATCCGCGCACGCTTGCGCAGGCCGATGCGGTCGAGACCATGCTCCGGGAGCGCGGCCTGAAGCTGGATGCGGTGATCGAGCTGGTTGTCGATGACAGGGCGCTTGTCGGCCGCATCGTCAAGCGTGCAGAAGAGGCAGCGGCCGCTGGCGAGCCGGTTCGCAAGGACGACAATCCCGAGGTTTTCGAGGAGCGTCTGCGCGAATACTACAAGAAAACCGCTCCGCTGATTGGCTACTATCACGCCAAGGGCATGCTCAGGGGCGTTGACGGCATGGCTGCGATGGACGAAGTGACGGCCCAGATCGGGGCGCTGCTGCCGGAGACCGTTGGCTGAAACTTCCTGACCTTCACTTGACGGCAGCGGTCATGTGGAGTATGGCGACCCCTCATTCCCACAAGGCGTGAGGTGGGCGTGCTTTTTTGGCGCGTCTGCTGAATTCTGAGTAAACACCCGCAGGGGCCGGCCTCCACCGGACGCGGGTAATTGCAACAGCGCCGGCTATGGCCGGCCCACATGGAGAACTGAAGATGGCTCGTATAGCCGGCGTTAATATCCCGACCAACAAGCGCGTCGTCATCGCGCTTCAGTACATTCACGGCATCGGCAAGAAGTTTGCCCAGGAAATCGTTGACAAGGTCGGTATCCCGGCTGAGCGTCGCGTCAACCAGCTCACCGACGCCGAAGTTCTGGCCATCCGTGAGACCATCGACCGCGATTATCAGGTCGAGGGCGACCTGCGCCGCGAAGTTTCGATGAACATCAAGCGCCTGATGGACCTCGGCTGCTACCGTGGTCTGCGTCATCGCCGCTCGCTACCGGTTCGCGGCCAGCGCACGCACACCAATGCCCGCACCCGCAAGGGTCCGGCCAAGGCGATTGCCGGCAAGAAGAAGTAATTTTTGGAACGTGTGGGCGAGGGCGGCGGCGCTTGGCGCTGTCCTGTAACTTAGCCGCATGGCTCAAAAGGTGTAGCCGCTGGCATTACGGCGGTGCAGAGATCAACGGAAAGGACAAAAATGGCCAAGGAAGCCGCTCGCGTTCGCCGCCGCGAACGTAAAAACATTTCGTCGGGTGTCGCTCACGTCAACTCGACCTTCAACAACACCATGATCACCATCTCCGACGCGCAGGGCAATGCTATCGCCTGGTCGTCGGCTGGTGCCCGGGGCTTCAAGGGCTCGCGCAAGTCGACCCCGTTCGCCGCCCAGATGGCTGCTGAAGACGCCGCGAAGAAGGCGCAGGAGCATGGCATGCGCACGCTCGAGGTCGAGGTTTGCGGTCCCGGTTCCGGCCGTGAGTCGGCTCTGCGCGCGCTTCAGGCTGCCGGTTTCACCATCACCTCGATCCGTGATGTGACGCCGATCCCGCACAATGGCTGCCGCCCGCGCAAGAAGCGTCGCGTCTGACATTTCATTTCTCTCCGCTTGAGCGCCCACGGGCGCTTTTGCGGTTTTCCAGGTCGCCCGCCACGATTGGATGGTGGTGGGGAAACGGAAGGAAGGCAATATGATCCAGAAAAACTGGCAGGAACTGATCAAGCCGAACAAGGTGGAGTTCTCGTCAAGGAACAAGACGGTGACCACGCTGGTCGCCGAGCCTCTGGAGCGCGGTTTCGGTCTTACGCTGGGCAACGCCCTGCGCCGTGTTCTGCTGTCGTCGCTGCGCGGCGCCGCCGTTACGGCTGTCCAGATCGATGGCGTTCTGCATGAGTTCTCGTCGATCGCCGGCGTTCGCGAGGATGTGACCGACATCGTCCTCAACATCAAGGAAATCGCCATCAAGATGGAAGGCGATGGACCCAAGCGCATGGTCGTTCGCAAGCAGGGCCCGGGTGCGGTGCTCGCCGGCGACATCCAGACTGTGGGCGACGTCGAGATTCTGAACCCCGACCATGTCATCTGCACCCTCGACGAGGGCGCCGAGATTCGCATGGAGTTCACTGTCGACACCGGCAAGGGCTATGTGCCTGCCGAGCGTAACCGCGCCGAGGATGCCCCGATCGGTCTCATTCCGGTCGACAGCCTCTACTCTCCGGTCAAGAAGGTCTCCTACAAGGTCGAGAACACCCGCCACGGCGAGGAGCTCGACAAGGACAAGCTGACCATGACCATCGAAACCGATGGGTCGGTTACCGGCGAGGACGCGGTGGCTTTCGCTGCCCGCATCCTGCAGGACCAGCTTGCCCTGTTCGTCAACTTCGAGGAGCCGCAGAAGGAAGCCGCCGCCGAGCAGGTGACGGAACTCGCCTTCAACCCGGCGCTTCTGAAGAAGGTGGACGAGCTGGAGCTTTCGGTCCGTTCGGCCAATTGCCTTAAGAACGACAACATCGTCTACATCGGCGACCTTATCCAGAAGACCGAGGCGGAAATGCTCCGCACTCCGAACTTCGGCCGCAAGTCGCTGAACGAGATCAAGGAAGTTCTGGCTTCCATGGGTCTGCACCTCGGCATGGAGGTTCAGGACTGGCCGCCGGAGAACATCGAAGATCTCGCCAAGCGTTACGAAGACCAGTACTGAGCCTGAATAGAGCATGGTACCAAGGACCGGGTCGCCCGGTCCGACGGCCATGCGGAAAACCATCGGAGGCCGTGGCCTCCTGAACATCTGAAGAAGGAAAGAGCCATGCGCCACGGTTTCAAAGGCCGTCGTTTCTCCCGCAGCGCGAGCCACCGCAAGGCGATGTTCGCCAACCTCGCAGTCTCGCTCATCGAGCATGAGCAGATCGTGACCACCCTGCCGAAGGCGAAGGACCTGCGCCCGATCGTCGAGAAGCTCGTCACCCTCGGCAAGCGCGGCGACCTGCATGCCCGCCGTCAGGTGATCGCGCAGATCGGCAACGAGGACGTTGTGAAGCGCCTGTTCGACACCATTGCCCCGCGCTACGCCACCCGCAACGGCGGCTATCTGCGTATCATGAAGGCGGGCTTCCGCCGTGGCGACAACGCCCCGCTGGCAGTCATCGAGTTTGTCGATCGCGACACCTCGGCCAAGGGCGCTGGCGACCGCGCCCGCCTCGAGGCCGAAGGCGTCGAAGAGGCTGAAGCAGCCTGATCCTTCGGACAGGACGTTGCATCGAAAAGGCCGGGAGATCGCTCTCCCGGCCTTTTTGCTTTCAGATCTGGTCCGGCGTGACGCGTTGTCCGCCGGCCCCCGCGCGCTTGCGGCGCATGAACAGGGGGCGTAGCGGCCGCCACGCCAGAAGCAGGGCGATGCAGGCGATGTAGAACCACTGCTGTGCCCCGACCACCTTGACCGACATCGCGTAGTGCAGCGCGCCGGCCGCGGCTATGACATAGACCAGCCGGTGCAGCTTGCCCCAGCGCCTGCCCAGCTTGCGGATCGACCACCTGTTCGACGTCAGTGCCAGCGGTATCAGCATGGCCAACCCGGCCATTCCGATGGTGATGAAGGGACGCCGGGCGATGTCTTCGAGGATGGCCGCGAAATTCAGATACTGGTCGAGCACCATATAGGCCGTGAAGTGCATCAGCACATACCAGAAGGCGAGCAGGCCAAGTGCGCGCCGATAGCGCAGGGCATTGATGCCGAAAAGGTCGCGCAACGGCGTAATCGCGAGTGTCGCGATGAGGAAGCGCAGCGCCCACAGGCCCAGAAGATGCTCGAATTCCTTGACCGGATTGCCCGGCAACCGCCCGGTAGCTCCCAGCCAGAAGCCCCACGTGGCAGGAATAAGGCCCACGGCATAAAGCGCCCATACGGAAACCCTGCGCAAGCGCTGCGGCAACGCTGCCTGAAGCTGGGCCATCAGAAGTTGGCCTTCAGGTCCATGCCGGCATAGATGCCTGAAACTTCCTGCTCATAGCCGTTGAAGGGCAGGGTAGGCCGCCGGTTCGCGCCGAAAAAACCGCCTTCGCCGATGCGGGTTTCGCTGGCCTGGCTCCATCGCGGATGGTCGACCTCCGGATTGACGTTGGCATAGAAGCCATACTCGTTCGGGGCTGTCATATTCCATGTGGCTGGCGGCTGCCTTTCGGTGAGCGTGATGCGCACGATCGACTTGATGCCCTTGAAGCCGTATTTCCATGGCACCACCAGCCGCACCGGTGCGCCATTCTGGTTCGGCAGTGTCTTGCCGTACAGGCCGAGCGCCAGAATCGTGAGCGGATGACGCGCCTCGTCCAGCCGCAGGCCCTCCACATAGGGCCAGTCGAGCGGCTGGAAGAAACCGCTCTGGCCGGGCATTTCCTCTGGCCGAACGACGGTTTCGAACGCGACATATTTAGCCGAGCCGAGCGGCTCGACCGTGTCGAGGAGAGCGGCCAGCGGAAAGCCGGTCCAGGGAATCACCATCGACCACGCCTCGACACAGCGCATGCGGTAGATGCGTTCCTCCAGCGGAAACGAAAGAAGCTCCTCCAGCCCGAATTCACGAGGCTTCGAGACCAGCCCGTCGACCTTGACGGTCCAGGGGGTGGGTTTGAATTTGCCGGATCGAGCCTTCGGGTCGCCTTTGCCGAGACCGAATTCGTAGAAATTGTTGTAGGAGGTCGCATCGCTTTCCGGCGTCAGCTTCTCATCGGTGGATAACGGGCTTTCCGTGGATTGGAGCGGCCGGGCCAGCGATCGTGAAGAGGCCCCGAAAGCCAGCAGTCCCGCAGCGCCGGCAAGGAAATGCCGCCGGTTGAGAAATATGGATTCAGGTGTGATTTCCGATGCGGGGATCGAAGGAGGGCGGTAGGCGGGCATGGCCATTGCCTTGCTGGCGTTGTTGCAACATCGACTATATAACCTTCGTTCCGTGCTGTTTCGACCGTCATGAAGAAAAGGGCCGACCACATTTTCGTGTCCTGCTTCACGTCCGGACGAAAGGGCAGCCCAAAACCGGTTGAACGGGGCTGCATTCCTGAAATCTTTTTCACCGTCTTGAAGCGGTCGAAAAATCGGGCTTTGTAAGCCTTTCATTTTGCACAATCGTCACGACAATACGCGGCAACTATGCCGGAGGATTCGTTCATGGCTGCCAAGCGCCTCTCCATTGCCTTTGTCGGAGCCCTGTCGCTGCTTCTTGCGACGCCTTTTGCGTCGCAGGCTGTTTCTCAGGAGAAGAAGGAGTCGCCCGGCCTGTCCGAGGTGTTGACGGATCTGCTTCAGGGGGCCGGCAGTGACGACACGACCGCCGGTCCCGATCGCCGGGTGCCGTTCGGCCGCGAGGAAGTGCAGCTTTCCTATGCGCCGCTCGTCAGGCAGACCGCGCCCGCCGTGGTCAACGTCTATGCGTCCCAGACTGCGCGGGTGCGCTCGCCTTTCGATGGCGATCCGTTCTTCGAGCAATTTTTCGGCCGTTCCATGCCGCGTTCGCAGTCTTCCCTGGGGTCCGGCGTTCTGGTTGACGAAGCTGGCTTTATCGTCACGAACTTCCACGTCATCAAGGATGCGGACGAGGTCAAGGTGGCCATGTCCGACGGACGCGAATTCTCCAGCAAGGTCCTTATGAAGGACGAGTCGCTCGACCTTGCCGTGCTCAAGATCGAATCCGACAAGCCTTTCCCCACCATTGCCATCGGCGATTCCGACGCCCTGCAGGTGGGCGACCTCGTGCTGGCCATCGGCAATCCCTTCGGTGTCGGCCAGACCACCACCTCCGGCATCGTCTCGGCGCTGGCGCGCAGCCATATCGGCATTTCCGACTCCGGATTCTTCATCCAGACGGATGCTGCCATCAATCCGGGCAATTCCGGCGGCGGATTGATCAACATGGGTGGCCAGCTCGTTGGCATCAACACGGCGATCTACAGCCGCAGCGGCGGCTCGATCGGCATCGGATTCGCCATTCCCTCCAATATGGTGCGCGCTTTCGTGGAGGCTGCAAAGACCGGTCGCGACTTCTTCGAGCGCCCCTATATCGGCGCAACCTTCGACGTGATCACGCCGCAGATCGCCGAGTCGCTCGGCATGGAAACGCCCTATGGCGCGCTGGTATCGGCGGTCGAAGCCGGCGGACCCTCCGAGCAGGCCGGCCTGAAGCCCGGCGACGTGGTGCTGACTTTCAACGGCGCGCGCATCGAGGGCGTTGACGCCCTGGGCTACCGCCTGGCGACGCAGCCCATCGGCACGCAGGCCGAACTTGGGGTGTTGAGCAAGGGCGAGGAGAAGAAGGTGGATATTGCTCTCGTGCGCGCACCGGAAGGCGCTTCGGTCACGCAGGTCCAGTTGCGCGGGCGCAGCCCGTTCGCAGGTGCGAAAGTGGCCGATCTGTCGCCGCGTCTGGCACAGCGCCTTGGCATGAGCGCCGACACAAAGGGTGTGGCGGTCGTGGAGGTGGAGCGCAACTCGCCCGCCGGCGGGTTTGGTCTCCTTCCCGGCGACATCGTGCGCGAGGTCAACGGCCAGACGATAGACAGTGCCCGCAAGCTGTCTGACGCATCGCAGCAGAATGCGCGCTGGTGGCGTTTCACCATAGAGCGCGATGGCCAGTTGATGCGTCAGGTTCTGCGTTACTGAGTTCGCAGGCATGACGGACCTTTTCAGTTCCGGCAAGCCGGAAGGAGGGCCGGTCGGCCAGCCGCTCGCCGACCGGTTGCGGCCGAAGAGTCTTTCCGAGGTTGTCGGGCAGGAGCATCTGACCGGGCCCGACGGGGCGCTGACGCGCATGATCCGGTCCGGCTCGCTCGGCTCCATGATCTTCTGGGGGCCGCCAGGGACGGGAAAGACCACGGTGGCGCGGCTGCTGGCTGGCGAAACCAGCCTCGCGTTCGAGCAGATTTCGGCGATCTTCACCGGTGTCGCGGACCTCAAGAAGGTCTTCGAGACCGCCCGCCTGCGCCGTGCCAACGGTCGCCAGACCTTGCTGTTCGTGGACGAGATCCACCGTTTCAACCGGGCCCAGCAGGACAGCTTCCTGCCGGTGATGGAGGATGGCACCGTCATTCTCGTCGGCGCCACCACCGAAAACCCGTCCTTCGAGCTGAACGCGGCGCTGCTCTCCCGCGCCCGCGTGCTGACCTTCCGTTCCCTCGACGAGGAAAGCATAGCAAAGCTTCTGGCGCGTGCCGAGGAAGCCGAAGGCAAGCCCCTGCCGCTCGACGAGGAGGCGAGGGCGTCGCTTATACGCATGGCGGATGGCGACGGCCGCGCTTCGCTCACGCTGTCCGAGGAAGTATGGCGCGCGGCGGGGCCGGGTGAAGTGTTCGATGCCGGGGGCCTGCTTGCCGTGGTGCAGCGGCGCGCGCCGATCTACGACAAGGGGCAGGACGGCCACTACAATCTGATTTCGGCTCTGCACAAATCCGTGCGCGGTTCCGATCCGGACGCGGCGCTCTATTACCTTGCGCGCATGTTCGACGCGGGCGAGGACCCGCTTTATCTCGGCCGTCGGCTGGTGCGCATGGCGGTGGAAGACATCGGCCTTGCCGATCCGCAGGCGCTCGTCGTCGCCAATGCCGCCAAGGATGCCTACGATTATCTCGGCTCGCCCGAAGGCGAACTGGCCTTTGCGCAGGCCTGCGTCTACCTCGCCACGGCGCCGAAGTCGAACGCCGTCTACACCGCCTTCAAGGGGGCTATGCGGGCGGCGAAGGAACATGGCTCGCTGCTGCCGCCCAAGCACATCCTCAATGCGCCGACCAGGCTGATGAAGGAAGAAAGCTACGGTGCCGGCTATCGCTACGATCACGACGAGCCGGATGCCTTTTCCGGACAGGATTACTTCCCGGAGAAGATGGGCCGGCAGACATTCTACGATCCGCCAGAGCGCGGTTTTGAGCGCGAAATCAGGAAGCGCCTTGAATATTGGGCCAAGCTGCGCAAGGAACGCGGCTGACACAGGAATTTTCCCGTGCGGCGCACGGCTCGCAATGGCGGGCGCTTGGTGCTATCTGGCGGCCGGGATCAATGGACAGGCTCATGGCAGGCGTAGAACAGATAACGGTTGAGGCCGGCGAGGCCGGCATGCGGCTCGACCGCTGGTTCAAGGCTCACTATCCGGGCCTCGGCTTCGGCCATTTGCAGAAGCTGTTGCGTTCGGGCCAGGTCCGGGTCAATGGCGGGCGCGCCAAGGCCGACACCCGGGTCGAGCCCGGCCATGTCATCCGCATTCCGCCACTCGACGTCGATCGCAAGGCGAGCGACCAGATGACCGGCTATTCGATCCGCAATCAGGACGATGGTGACGTGCTGGCGCGTATGCTGCTGCACGAGGATCCGAAAGTCTACGTCTTCAACAAGCCGGCCGGACTGGCGGTGCAGGGCGGCTCGGGCGTGACCCGCAATGTCGACGACATGCTGGAAGCCCTGCGCAACAAGAAGGGCGAGAAGCCGCGTCTGGTCCACCGCCTCGACCGGGACACGTCCGGCGTTCTCGTCGTGGCGCGCACGCGATTGGCGGCGATGAAGCTGTCGGAGTCCTTCCGTGCGCGCGAAACGAAAAAGACCTATTGGGCGCTGGTAAAAGGTGTCCCGCCCAAGCGCGAGGACAAGATCTCGACTTGGCTGGTCAAGGAGCAGACTCCGGACGGGGACCGAATGCGGGTCGCGAAACATGGCGAGAAGGGCGCGGATCACGCCGTTTCCTTCTACCGTGTGGTGGAGCAGGCTGCGCAGTCCTTGTCCTGGCTGGAGATGGAGCCCTATACGGGGCGCACGCACCAGCTTCGCGTTCACGCCGCCCATATCGGCTGTCCGATCATCGGCGATCCGAAGTATTTCGAGGCCGATACAAACTGGGATTTCCCCGGCGGTATGCAGAACCGTCTGCATCTGCATGCGCGCCGCATCGTCATTCCGCATCCCGATGGCGGCAAAATCGACGTGACCGCGCCCATGCCGCCGCATATGCGCCAGAGCTGGAACCTGCTCGGTTTGGACGAGCAAAGCGCCGAGGACTAGAGCATTTTGCAGTCGGGTGGGATCGTCTGACGTCGCATGAATGCGGCATGGAAAAGAAGCCGGAGCAGCGGCAGCACGGTTCGTCAGAATGCCCGCCGCTCCAGACCGGGACTACGCGTCGTGCCCTTCGGGCGAGACAGGAGATCGACATGCGCGACATGCTGAATGACATCGAGGCCGGCGCACATCTTTCGGACCCCGATCCCACCCGGCGCGCCCAGATCCAGATGCGCACGCCCTTGCCGAAGCGCTTCTACAGCCAGGCCGGCGTGGTTCAGGAGGCGGAGGGCTTTGCCGTCCAGCTCGATGGCAAGCCGGTGCGCACGCCCGGCCGCAATCTGCTCAAGCTTCCGACACAGGCGGCAGCGAAGCTGGTTGCCGGCGAGTTCGAGGCGCAGGGCGAGACCATCGATCCGGTGACCATGCCGGCGCTGCGGCTGGTCAACACGGCGATCGACGGCGTGGCGAGCGATCCGCAGGCCGTGCTGGAGGACATTCTGCGCTTCGCCTCTTCGGATATGCTTTGTTATCGCGCCGAGGGTCCGCAGGGGCTTGTCGAGCGCCAGAACACGCATTGGGACCGGGTGCTCGACTGGGCGCAGTCCGCGATCGGAGCGCGCCTGAACCTTGCCGAAGGTGTCATGCATGTCGAGCAGCCGCGCGAGTCCATAGCCGTTCTCGGAGCATGGCTTGCGCGCCGCAACGACGCTTTCCGGCTGGCTTGCCTGCATGTGATGACCTCGCTTACGGGATCGGCCCTGCTGGCGCTGGCGGTCGAGGCGCATGAACTCGATGCCGGTGCCGCATGGCTTGCCGCGCATGTCGATGAGGACTGGCAGGTCGAGCACTGGGGGCAGGATGCCGAGGCCGTTGCCCGCCGCTCGCAGCGCCATCGCGATTTCCGTGCGGCCGCCGAACTGCTTCAGGCGCTCTGAGCGCAGGGCGAGACAGCGTTTATTCACTTTCGCTTTATTAGACCAAAGTCATAATTCCAAAGGATTGGTGCCGCTTTTCGCGGGTTTCTGTCACTTTTTGCGTGATGGCGCTCACTTTTTGAGTCCGCGTCCATTCGCCTTCGACGACGACAGGAGGGTTGTCGCGAAGGCTGCAAAAATGGAGGAGACCCCCAATGGCAATGGCATCCACTGCCGGCGGCTCAAGCCGCGGCATGACGCGGGAGGAGAAGAAAGTCATCTTCGCCTCTTCGCTCGGTACCGTGTTCGAATGGTACGATTTCTATCTCTACGGATCACTGGCCGTATTCATCGGTTCGACTTTCTTCAGTCCGGCAATTCCGGAAGCGACACGCAACATCTTCGCGCTGCTTGCCTTCGCAGCCGGCTTTCTGGTGAGGCCGTTCGGCGCACTGGTGTTCGGCCGTCTGGGAGATCTGGTCGGGCGCAAGTACACCTTCCTCGTCACCATGATCATCATGGGCATGTCGACCTTCCTCGTCGGCATTTTGCCCGGCTATGCAAGCTGGGGCATTGCCGCGCCGGTCATCCTGATCTTCCTGCGCATGCTGCAGGGCCTTGCGCTCGGCGGCGAATATGGCGGCGCCGCGACCTATGTTGCGGAACACGCACCGGACGACCGCCGCGGCTTCTACACGTCGTGGATCCAGACCACGGCGACGCTCGGCCTGTTCCTGTCGCTGATCGTCATCCTGATTGTCCAGGCTTCGCTCAGCGCGCAGGACTATGCTGCGTGGGGCTGGCGCATTCCGTTCATCGTGTCGTTCCTGCTGCTCGGCATTTCGATCTGGATCCGGCTTTCGCTCTCGGAATCGCCGACGTTCAAGCGAATGAAGGAGGAAGGCAAGACCTCCAAGGCTCCGCTCTCGGAAGCCTTCGGCCAGTGGAAGAACGCCCGGATCGCGCTGCTGGCGCTGCTCGGCCTCACTGCCGGTCAGGCGGTGGTGTGGTACAATGGCCAGTTCTATGCGCTGTTCTTCCTCACCAACGTGCTCAAGGTCGACGCATGGTCGGTCAATATCATGATCGCCGTAGCTCTTGCCGTGGGATCGATCTTCTTCGTTGTGTTCGGATGGCTGTCGGACAAGATCGGCCGCAAGCCGATCATCATGGCCGGCTTCGTTCTCGCCATCCTGACGACGTTCCCGCTGTTCAAGGCGCTGACCTGGGCTGCCAACCCAACGCTTGCCGCAGCACAGGAGAACGTTCGTGCAACGGTGACGGCAGCCCCCGGCGACTGCAAGTTCCAGTTCAACCCGGTCGGAACGGCGAAGTTCACCACGTCGTGCGATATCGCCACGTCGTTCCTGACCCGCAACTCGGTGCCTTATGACGTGGTGGTAAGTGCGGCGCCGGGGACTGCGGCCACAGTCACGATCGGCGACGAGACCGTGGAATCCTTCGACGCCATCGCCGCGGGCGATGACGCCAAGGCAAGGGAAGCGGCTTTCGCCAAGGGCATCAACATTGCCCTTCTGGACGGCGGCTATCCCATGCGGCGCGCCACAAGCGTGGTTCCCGACCAGAAGCTCGACGCTTTCGTTGCGGCAAATCCGGAGCTGAACCTCGACGCTGCGGCGATCCGTGCCGGGGAGGCGAAGACGCTTCCGGTTGCGCAGGCCATTGTCGACAAGGTGATCACCGCGGAAGAAGCTGGTGGCGCCACCGAGGTTACGGCCTACAGCATACCCAACTCCGGTGCGTTCGCCATGTATGCCGATCCGGACAAGGTGAACTGGCCGCTGACCATCGGCATCCTGTTCATCCTCGTCATCTATGTGACGATGGTCTACGGGCCGATTGCGGCGATCCTGGTCGAAATGTTCCCGACCCGCATCCGCTACACCGGCATGTCGCTGCCCTACCATATCGGCAATGGCTGGTTTGGAGGTCTGCTCCCGGCCACGGTGTTCGCGCTCAGTGCCTACAAGGGCGATATCTACTTCGGCCTGTGGTATCCGGTGGCAATTGCCGCCATGTCCCTGATCGTCGGCCTGCTGTTCGTAAAGGATACGCTGGGAACCAACCTGTCCGCCAACGACTGACATCGACGCTGGAAATACGGTGTCGCCCCGCCTCATTGGCGGGGCGCCGCTTTTTTGGGGGGCACGCTTATGGTTAGGGGCGTCCCGGATCGGAAATGCCTAGATCATTTCATCGTTTCTCCGAATCGATGAAATGACCTAACTATTTGTTTATAGTGCATTTGTGCGACGCCAAATGTTTCCATTTGGCTGCAAAATGCTCTAGTGGCTCGAACCGATCACGGCTCCGAGCGCTGCCCCTCCAAGGCCGCCGACCACCGCGCCGCCGGTTCCACCTACCGCCGCGCCGGCAAGCGCGCCCGATCCGGCTCCGATGGCAGCGCCGCTGGCCGTCCTCATCGCCTGCGAGGAACCGCAGGCGGACAGCGACAGAGCGGCCAGGGAAATGATCAAAATCCTGCTCATATCGTTTCTCCAGACGTGCTGACTTCGGCAGAAACTCCGCAATGAGGGTTAAAAATTCACTTCTTTGCTGCGTTCACGCACCTGCCGTTGTGGCAGGTTGCGTCAGCCGGCGATGAGTGCCTTCACGCCATCGGCGACGAATTGCACGGCGAGCGCCGCGAGGATCACGCCGAGCAGGCGGGTGAGAATGGAGCGGCCGGTCTCGCCCAGAATGCGGTCGATGCGCTCGGCAAGCAGGAACACCAGATAGGTGACGGCCAGACATACGAAGATTATGCCGACAAGCGCTGCCTGACCGGTAAAGCCCCGGAACGAGCCGGACAGCAGAACGGTGGCGGAAATGGCGCCGGGGCCTGCGATCAGCGGAATGGCAAGCGGGAAGGCTGCGATGTTGTGAATGTGGTCGCGGGTGATGGCGACATCCGAAATTTTCTCCTTGCGATCGTTCCGCTTCTCGAAAATCATCTCGAAGGCGATGAAAAACAGCAGAAACCCGCCTGCAACGCGGAAGGCTGCCAGCGTGATGCCGAACACGGAAAGAATCGCCGCACCCGCCACCGCGAAAACGGCGAGCAGCACAAAGCCGATCACGCTTGCGCGGATGGAGACCTGCTTGCGCTCGGCGCGGTTCATGTTGCGCGTTACCGCCAGAAAGATGGGCGCCAGTCCAGGCGGGTCGATCGTCACGAGAAGGGTGACGAACGCATTGAAAAGACTGTCGAAATTTGGCATCTGGATATGTCCCCTGTTATTTCAGGCTACCGGAATGCAGTCGCTGGCGCCAGTTGCCGGGCAGGCTTATTCGGGCAGATGGCACCCAACTGGTCCGCGGCTGTCGTGACGATTTCCCCAAAAATCGCATATCCATTTGAAATAACGTCGAAAATCAGTTCTGGAAAAGATCGTTCGATGTTGGAGAATCCGGCCCCGTTCCTATATAAGACGGGAATGATTCCCAACACGTGTGACCTGATTTGACCGACCACAAAACACCGAGCGGTGCCGACGGCGATCCGAACGGCATCGAACCGATTTCCATCGTCGAGGAGATGCAGCGCTCCTATCTCGATTACGCCATGAGCGTGATCGTCAGCCGCGCCCTGCCTGACGTTCGCGACGGCCTCAAACCTGTCCACCGGCGCATTCTTTACGCCTCGCATGAGAGCGGCTACCACTGGAACCGCAAATATGTGAAGTCGGCCCGTCCCGTTGCCGACGTGATGGGTAAATACCACCCGCATGGCGACGCCTCGATCTATGACGCTTTGGTGCGCATGGCTCAGGACTGGTCGATGCGCGTTCCGCTCATCGACGGACAGGGCAATTTCGGCTCTATCGACGGCGATCCGCCGGCGGCGATGCGCTACACCGAGGCGCGCCTCGCCAAGGTCGCGCATGAACTTCTGGAGGACATCGACAAGGATACGGTCGATTTCCAGGACACATATGACGCCTCGGGAGCGGAGCCGCGTGTCATCCCGGCGCGGTTCCCGAACCTTCTGGTCAACGGTTCCGGCGGTATCGCGGTCGGCATGGCGACCAACATCCCGCCGCACAATCTTGCCGAGGTGTGCAACGGCGCCATTGCCATCATCGACAATCCCGCCATCGAACTGACCGACCTGATGGAGATCATTCCCGGTCCGGATTTCCCGACCGGCGGCATCGTTCTCGGCCGTTCGGGCATCTATAATGCCTACTCGACCGGGCGCGGCTCCATCGTCATGCGCGGCAAGGTCGATATCGAGCCGATCCGCGGCGACCGCGAGGCCATCGTCATCACCGAGGTTCCCTTCCAGGTGAACAAGGCCTCGATGATCGAGAAGATGGCCGAGCTGGTGCGCGACAAGCGCATCGAGGGCATCTCCGACATTCGCGACGAAAGCGACCGGCAGGGCTACCGTGTCGTCATCGAGCTGAAGCGTGACGCCAATGCCGAAGTGATCCTCAACCAGCTCTACCGCTACACGCCGCTGCAAACCTCGTTCGGCGCCAATGTGGTGGCGCTGAACGGCGGCAAGCCGGAAGTGCTGACCCTCATCGACATGCTGAAGGCTTTCGTGACCTTCCGCGAGGAAGTCATCAGCCGGCGCACCAAATATCTGCTGCGCAAGGCGCGTGAGCGTGCGCATGTGCTGGTCGGTCTGGCGATCGCGGTGGCCAACATCGACGAAGTGATCCGGTTGATCCGCACCGCGCCCGATCCGCAGACGGCGCGCGAGCAGTTGATGGAGCGCCGCTGGCCGGCAGCCGATGTGGAATCGCTGATCCGCCTGATCGACGATCCGCGCCACCGCATCAACGATGACGGCACCTACAACCTTTCCGAGGAGCAGGCGCGCGCCATCCTCGAACTGCGCCTTCAGCGCCTGACCGCGCTCGGCCGCGACGAGATCGGCGACGAGCTGAACACCATCGGCGAGGAGATCCGCGACTATCTGGACATCCTGTCGTCCCGCGCGCGCATCCAGCAGATCGTCAAGGACGAACTGGCTGCGGTGCGCGACGAGTTCGGCACGCCGCGTCGCACCGAGCTTGCCGATGGCGGCGCGGACATGGACGACGAGGATCTGATCCAGCGTGAGGACATGGTCGTCACCGTCAGCCATTCCGGCTACATCAAGCGCGTGCCGCTGTCGCTCTACCGGGCGCAGCGTCGGGGCGGCAAGGGCCGCTCGGGCATGTCGACCAAGGACGAGGATTTCGTCACCCGGCTGTTCGTGGCCAACACCCACACGCCGGTGCTGTTCTTCTCCTCCCGCGGCATCGTCTACAAGGAGAAGGTGTGGCGCCTGCCGGTGGGCAGCCCGCAGTCGCGCGGCAAGGCGCTCATCAACATGCTGCCCCTGCAGCAGGGCGAGCGCATCACCACCATCATGCCGCTGCCCGAGGACGAGGCAAGCTGGGGCGAACTGGACGTGATGTTCGCGACCACGCGCGGCACGGTTCGCCGCAACAAGCTGTCGGATTTCGTTCAGGTCAACCGCAACGGCAAGATCGCCATGAAGCTCGACGAGGGCGACGAGATCCTCGGCGTCGAGACCTGCACTGAAAACGACGACGTGCTGCTCACGGTGGCGTCGGGCCAATGCATCCGCTTCTCCGTTTCGGACGTGCGGGTGTTCGCCGGCCGCAACTCGGTCGGCGTGCGCGGCATATCGATGGCTCAAGGCGACCGCGCCATCTCCATGACCATTCTCGAGCATGTCGATGCCGATGCGTCGGAGCGCGCTGCCTATCTGAAGCGTTCGACCGCCGAGCGGCGCATGTTGTCCGGCAATGGCGACGAGGAGGAAATCGCGCTCACCAATGAGGATGTTGGCGAGGATGCCCAGCTTTCCGAGGAACGCTACGAATTCCTGAAGATGCACGAACAATTCGTGCTGACGGTCACCGAATTCGGCTACGGCAAGCGCTCGTCATCCTACGACTTCCGGCTGACCAATCGTGGCGGCAAGGGTATCCGCGCCACCGATGTCTCCAAGGTCGATGAAATCGGCCCGCTGGTGGCGGCGTTCCCGGTCGGCAACGAAGATCAGATCATGCTGGTGTCCGATGGCGGAACGGTCATCCGCGTGCCGGTGCACGGAATCCGTTTCGCCAGCCGCGCCACCAAGGGCGTTACCATCTTCAACACGGCCGAAGGCGAAAAGGTGGTGTCGGTCGAGCGCATTTCGGAGCCGGGTTCCGACGAGGACAATGGCGACGGGGAGGGCGAGAGTGCCGAGGCTCCCGTGTCCGGCGCAGAGGGCGGGCCGCAGGTGGAGTAATCCGCTGCGGCTCAATCTGCTCCCCTACATCTGGTAGGGATTGCGCGAGCGCAGGGGAAAGCCACGGTTGCGGCGAGGGGAACGGCTGCGCTCGGCTTCCTGATGCAATCCGAAAACCGTGGCGATCAGCATGGCGATGGTCATGGCGGCGGCAAGCATATAGATGATCATGAGCGTATCTCCTGCGATTGTAACGCACGGGTGCGGCTTTGGTTTCATCCTGTTGCCGGGCAAGGTCGTCGATTCGGCTTGAATGGCTTCCGACACTTCCGTTCATCCTGCGTTCATCTGCCGGAAACCTCTTTGGCCAGGCCAATGCGTTGCGTTTGGCCTCGGCTGTCTCTAGAAGCGAATGCCATGACCGAACGCATCGCCATCTACGCAGGGTCGTTCGACCCGCTCACCAACGGACACCTGGACGTGCTGAAGGCGTCGCTCGCCATCGCCGACCGGATTTACGCCGCCATTGGCATTCACCCCGGCAAGAAGCCTCTGTTCTCTTTCGAGGAGCGCGTTGGCCTGATCGAGACCGTGGCCGCGCAGGAGTTCGGTCCCGATGCGAAGCGTCTGGCGGTGGTTGCATTCGACGGACTTGTCGTGGATGCGGCGCGCAAGCACGGCGCCTCCATCATGATTCGGGGCCTTCGTGATGGCACCGACCTGGATTACGAAATGCAGATGGCGGGCATGAACGAGGTCATGGCGCCGGAATTGCAGACGATCTTCCTCCCGGCGAGCCCGTCGGTACGAACCATTACCGCCACACTCGTGCGCCAGATCGCTTCCATGGGCGGCAATATCGAGCCGTTCGTGCCGGCTGCGGTCGTGGAACCGCTGACCGCCAAATTCGCGAAATAGCTGGAGACACCCAATGATGCTCAAGAAGCTCGCGGCCTTAGCCATCGTGGTCGGCGGTCTTGCCGCTGCCGCGTCGCCGGCCTTTGCCGCCGAACCGGAGGATACGCTGGTCCTCACCCTCAAGGACGGCGACGTGACCATTGCGCTGCGCCCCGATCTTGCGCCGAAGCATGTCGAGCAGATCAGGAAGCTGGTGCGCGACGGTGCCTATGACAACGTCGCCTTCCATCGCGTGATCGACGGTTTCATGGCGCAGACCGGCGACGTGCAATATGGCGACATGGAAGACGGGTTCAATCCGCGTGCCGTCGGCACCGGCGGTTCGGACCTGCCGGATCTGCCGGCCGAGTTCTCGAACGAGAAGTTCGAGCGCGGCATCGTCGGCATGGCCCGCGCGCAGGATCCGAATTCCGCCAATTCGCAGTTCTTCATCATGTTCGCGCCGGCTTCGTCGCTGAACGGCAGCTACACCGTGATCGGCAAGGTCGAGAGCGGCATGGACAAGGTGGATAACATCAAGAAGGGCTCCGCCGCGCAGAATGGCTCGGTGGCCGACCCCGACCGCATCGTCAAGGCGCGCATCGCCGCCGACAACTGATCATTTCCAGGAAAGGATTTTTGACATGGCCGAGATCAAGGACCGTGAAAACGCGCTCATCATGGAAACCACGCAAGGGCAGGTGGTGATCGAACTCTTGCCCGACCTGGCTCCGGGGCACGTCAACCGCATCAAGGAACTGGCGCGCGAAGGGGCCTATGACGGCGTCGTCTTCCACCGCGTCATCGAAGGCTTCATGGCGCAGACCGGCGACGTGAAGTTCGGCAAGACCGATTCAAAGGACTTCAATCCGGGCCGCGCAGGCATGGGCGGCTCCGACAAGCCGGATCTCAAGGCCGAGTTCTCGAACGTCAACCATGGTCGCGGCACCTGTTCCATGGCCCGCGCCCAGAACCCCAATTCCGCAAACTCGCAGTTCTTCATCTGCTTCGAGGACGCCTCGTTCCTGAACCGCCAGTACACGGTCTGGGGTCAGGTCATCGAAGGCATGGACAATGTCGACAAGATCAAGCGCGGCGAGCCGGTGCAGAACCCCGACAAGATCGTATCGATGAAGGTGGCGGCGGACGTCGCCGCCTGAAGCTGAAGGATAAGAGCGGTGGCGGGTATTTTCTGGGCGTTGCTCGGCGTCATGGCTGGCGCTTTCGTCGCCATTCAGGCGCCTATCAATGCCGATCTGGCGCGGAGCCTCGGCTCCCCGCTGGCCGCCGCCGCCATCTCCTTCCTTTCGGGGGCCATCGTTCTGGGCGTGGTCACCTTCATTGTCACCCGCTTTCAGGGCGTTTCCATTGGCTGGCGCGAGCCGGAGCCCTGGCTGTTCGTAGCCGGCGGCGTGCTTGGTGCCGTCTATGTCACCACCAATATCCTCCTCATTCCGCGCATTGGCGCTGCGGCGCTGATAGCCTTCTTGATCACCGGGCAGCTCATTGCAGGCATGATTATCGATCGTATCGGATTCATGGGCATCGCGGTGCGTGAGATTTCCCTCGGTCGTCTCGGCGGTGCCTGCCTGCTGATCGTCGGCGCCGTGATGGTGCGCTATCTCTGATGCGTGTCGATCTGTTCGATTTCGAGTTGCCTGACGAGCGCATCGCCTTGCGCCCCGCCGAGCCGCGCGACAGCGCACGGCTGTTGAAGATTCTGCCCGGTGCACCGCCCGAAGATCTGACCGTGCGCGATCTGCCGTCCTTGCTTCGGGCAGGCGATGTGCTTGTCTTCAACGATACCAAGGTCATACCGGCGCAGCTTAAAGGAATGCGCCGGCGCGCAGAAGCCGTCGCACAGGTCGACGCGACGTTGCATATGCGCGTCGGTCCCGACCGCTGGCTGGCCTTTGTGCGTCCCGGCAAGCGCATCGCCGAGGGCGACCGCATCCATTTCGGCCATGACGGAAACTCCTGTTTCCTCGGCCAGCTCGACGCAACCGTGCTGGAAAAGCGCGAGGGTGGTGAGGTGCTGCTGGGCTTCGACGTTTCCGGGCCGTTTCTGGACGAGGCGCTGCACAGCGTCGGCCATATTCCGCTGCCACCCTACATCGCCTCGAAGCGGAGCGACGACGAGCGCGACCGCTGCGATTACCAGACCATCTATGCGCGCGAGGAGGGCGCGGTGGCCGCGCCCACGGCGGGCCTGCATTTCACGCCTGAATTGTTCGCCGCGCTGGATGAAAAGGGTGTCGAGCGCCGTTTCGTGACCCTGCACGTCGGTGCCGGCACTTTCCTGCCCGTGAAGACCGATGACACGGACGAGCACAGGATGCATGCCGAAAGCGGCTCCGTATCGGCGGAAACGGCCACTGCGCTGAATGCGGCGCGGGCGCGGGGCGGGCGCATCGTTGCGGTCGGCACGACCTCGCTGCGCCTGCTGGAAAGCGCTGCGGCGGAAGACGGCACCGTGAAGGAATGGTCCGGAGCCACGGACATCTTCATCACCCCCGGTTACCGTTTCAGGACGGCGGACATGCTGATGACCAATTTCCACCTGCCGCGCTCCACGCTGTTCATGCTGGTTTCCGCCTTTTCGGGGCTGGATACGATGCGGGCAGCCTATGCGCACGCGATTTCGACGGGCTACCGGTTCTATTCCTACGGCGACGCCAGCCTCCTGTTCAGGCAGATGACATGACCACGAGTTTTTCCTTCCGGCTGATCGCCACCGATGGCGGTGCGCGGCGCGGCGAAGTCTCCATGCCGCGTGGCACGGTGCGCACCCCGGCATTCATGCCCGTCGGCACTGGCGGCACCGTCAAGGCCATGTATATGGATCAGGTGCGCGGCACGGGCGCCGACATCATCCTTGGCAATACCTATCACCTCATGCTGCGGCCGGGTGCGGAGCGGGTGGCGCGGCTGGGCGGCCTGCATGAGCTGGCGCGCTGGCCATGGCCGATCCTCACCGATTCCGGCGGCTTTCAGGTCATGTCGCTGTCGAAGCTGAGGAAGCTGACGGAAAATGGCGTGACCTTCCGCTCGCACATCGACGGCGCGCCCTATGAAATGACGCCGGAGCGCTCGATCGAGATTCAGGGCCTGCTCGATTCCGACATCCAGATGCAACTGGACGAATGCACGGCGCTGCCGGCGAAGCATTCCGAGATCGAGCGCGCCATGGAATTGTCGTTGCGCTGGGCGGAACGCTGCAAGGTGGCGTTCGGCGACCAGCCCGGCAAGGCGATGTTCGGCATTGTGCAGGGCGGTGACGATGCCGGTTTGCGGGTGCGTTCCGCGCAGGCACTGAAAGTGATGGACCTCAAAGGCTATGCGGTCGGCGGGCTTGCCGTGGGCGAGCCGCAGCCGGTTATGCTGGACATGCTTGAAATCACCTGTCCCGAGCTGCCAGGCGACAAGCCGCGCTATCTGATGGGCGTCGGCACGCCGGACGACATACTGAAGTCGGTGGCGCGCGGCATCGACATGTTCGATTGCGTGATGCCGACGCGGGCAGGGCGGCACGGTCTTGCCTACACGCGGCGCGGCAAGGTCAATCTGCGCAATGCCCGCCATGCCGACGATCATCGTCCACTGGATGAGGAGAGCGATTGCCCCGCGGCGCGCGATTATTCCAGGGCCTACCTGCACCATCTGGTGCGCTCGCAGGAGGCGTTGGGCGCCATGCTGCTGACCTGGAACAATCTTGCCTATTATCAGCGCCTGATGCAGGACATCCGCGACGCCATCGAAGCCGGGCAGTTTGCCGATCGGGCTGCCTCAATCACCGAAGGCTGGGCGAGAGGCGACATCCCGGCGCTGTAGGCCCCCGGCTGGCCGGCTTGCAAGCCGCCAGCCAAACTGCGACAACAGATCATCACAACGGAATGCGGACTGGACAGGCGATGAAGACGTTTTTCGTGCAGATCAAGTGCGATCTCGGCAAAGCCTATGAGGTTGCAAGCGAACTTGCTGATGCCGAGATTGCGTCCGAGATCTATTCCACCGCCGGCCAGTACGATCTGCTCGCCAAGTTCTATGTCGACGATGACGAGGACATTGGTCACTTCGTGAATCAGCGGGTGCAGATCATTCCTGGTATCAAGGATACCTTCACGATGGTGACCTTCCGCGCTTTCTGAGCTGACCGTTTTTGCGGCAGATATTGCCCTGAAACCTGCTGTTGTGCCTTGTGCGCCGGCAATACTCTCCTGTTTTGCCCATTCGTGCCGGCTAAGTTGCGATTGCGCTTGATTTTCTCCCCGCAGGTCATGTCAAATGATGCCGATGGGGAGAACGCGCTTGGCGGCATTCGATGAGATGCTTCCGGATGCATCATCCGGACCTAGAAAGCCCTACACGGCCTATGAGCGCTGGCTCAGGGAACAGGATTCTGCAAGACTGACGGAGAAAATGGAGGATGCCGAGCGGGTGTTCCGCAAGACCGGCATCACTTTTGCCGTCTACGGAGAGCAGGAGGCATCGGAGCGCCTCATCCCCTTCGATATCGTTCCACGCATTATCTCGGGCCGCGAATGGCGGCGCCTGACGCAAGGCATCGAGCAGCGCGTCCAGGCGCTGAACGCTTTTCTGGACGACATCTACCACCGGCAGGAAATCCTGCGCGCGGGCCGCATTCCGAAGGAACTGATTGCCAGAAATGCGGCCTTCCTGCCGGAAATGATCGGCGTGCGGCCGCCGGCGGGCGTCTACACGCATATCATCGGTGTCGACATCGTGCGCACCGGCGAAGATGAATTTTATGTGCTGGAGGACAATGCCCGCACTCCGTCCGGCGTCTCCTATATGCTGGAGAACCGCGAGACGATGATGCAGCTCTTCCCGGAGCTTTTCCAGAAAATCCGGGTCTGCCCTGTCGAGAACTATCCGCAATTGCTGCGCCAGTCGCTTGCGGAAGTGGCTCCATCCGGAGCGGGCAGCGAGCCCACCATCGCAGTGCTGACGCCCGGCAGCTACAATTCCGCCTATTTCGAGCATGCCTTCCTGGCTGACCAGATGGGCGTGCAACTTGTCGAAGGGCAGGATCTGCGCGTGGTAAACGGCCATATCGCCATGCGCACCACCGAGGGCTACAAGCAGATCGACGTGCTCTATCGCCGTGTCGATGACGCGTTCCTCGATCCGCTGACATTCCAGCCGGACTCCGTGCTCGGCGTGGCCGGCATCATGGACATCTACCGGGCCGGCAACATCACCATCGCCAATGCACCCGGCACCGGCATAGCCGACGACAAGGCCATCTATTCCTACATGCCGGAGATCGTGGAGTTCTACACCGGCCGCAAGGCGATCCTCGGCAACGTACCGACCTGGCGCTGCTCGGAACCGGACAGCCTGAAATATGTGCTTGAGCACATTGCCGAACTGGTCATCAAGGAGGTTCACGGTTCCGGCGGATACGGAATGCTGGTGGGGCCGGCCGCCGCTAAAGCCGAACGGGAAGCCTTCGCCGCCAAGCTCGCTGCCAACCCCGGCAACTATATCGCCCAGCCGACGCTGGCGCTCTCGACCTGCCCAGTGCTGACGGAAAAGGGGCTGGCGCCGCGTCATGTCGACCTGCGGCCCTATGTGCTGGTCTCGGATCGCATCCGTATCGTGCCGGGCGGGCTGACGCGGGTGGCGCTGAAGGAAGGATCGCTGGTGGTCAACTCCTCCCAGGGCGGTGGCACCAAGGACACCTGGGTGCTGGATGACTGAAGAAAGGATGGCGAAACCGATGCAGCATGTTGCCGGAACAGGAGACATGAAACCGCGCCGGAGCCCCGTTTGCCACCCAATGTCAGCTTGTTGCGGGTAAACCTCATGCTCCTCGGCCGCACTGCAAACGGACTCTACTGGATGAACCGCTATATCGAGCGGGCCGAGAACATGGCGCGGCTTGTCGATGCGGGACTGCGTATGGCGCTTACCCGCACCGAGGACGCGTCCGGGGAATGGCATTCGGTCGTTGTGAGCGCCGGTTCCGATGCCGCATTCGCAAACAGAAATACCGAGTACAGCGCCGCTACCGTTACCGATTTCCTGCTGCGGGACACCTCGAATCCTTCCTCGGTCATGTCGTCCATGGAAACCGCCCGCAACAATGCGCGGATGGTGCGCACGGCGCTGACGCGCGAGACCTGGGAAAGCATCAACGAAGCCTGGATGGCGCTGAAGCGCATGCTTGCCGCCCCGATTGACGACCGTGAGCTGCCGGCCGTTCTGGATCGCATCAAGCGCGAGACAGCCCTGATCCGCGGCGCTTTTTATGGAACCATGCTGCGCAACGAGATTTTCGATTTTTCACAGCTCGGAACCTATGTGGAGCGCGCCGACAACACCGCACGCATTCTCGACGTCAAATATTATGTGCTGCTGCCGTCGATTTCATGGGTGGGCTCGACCATGGACAATTACCAGTGGGAGTCGATCCTGCGGTCGGTTTCGGCGCACCGGTCCTACCGCTGGAACTACGAGGCCACCTACCGGCCGGCCAATATCGCGGATTACCTGATCCTCAACGGTCGCATGCCGCGTTCGCTCGCTTTCTGCTACCGCTTCATCAACGAGCATCTCGAACTGCTGGCCGAGGATTACGGCCAGCGCCATGCCTGCCACGAGACGGCGCACAAGACCCGGTCGTTGCTGAAGGCAGGCTCGATCAAGGACATATTCGACTCCGGCCTGCATGAATTTCTGGTCGACTTCATCCGGGACAACATACGGCTGGGCGACGAAATCGCCGCCGACTACAGCTTCTGTTGAGGTGCGGCATGAGGCTGAAGATCGTTCACCGGACCGAATATGCATATGACGCCCCGCTGCACTATGCGTTGCAGCGCCTGCGTCTTACACCTGCAAGCGGACCGACGCAGACCGTCCACTCATGGTCGCTGGATATAGAAGGCGCGCGCGAGGAAGTTTGCTTCAGGGACCAGTTCGAGAATGAAACGAGGCTGGTCAGCGTGGAAGGCGCACCGCACCGCATCGTCGTTCAGGTCAGCGGCGAGGTCGATACGCTCGATACGGCGGGCGTCTTCGGCACGCGCTGCGGTTTCGCTCCTTTATGGCTGTTTTGCCATGAAACGCCACTGACCCGGCCGGGTAAAGGCGTTGAGGAGCTTGCCGTCATGGCCGGGGACGGTCCGGAACTGGACAGGCTGCACCGCCTGATGGCGCTGATCCGCGACCGCGTCAGCTATACGACGGGAACGACCACGACGCATACGACCGCCGAGGAGGCGCTTGCCCAGGGTGCCGGCGTTTGTCAGGATCACAGCCATGTCTTCGTCTCGGCCGCCCGTGCCATGGGTTTCCCGGCACGCTACGTCAGCGGCTACCTGATGATGGAGGGGACCGTCGAGCAGACGGCCAGCCATGCATGGGCCGAAGCCTTTGTGCCGAAGCTGGGATGGGTGGGATTCGATGCATCCAACGGTATTTCACCCGACCAGCGCTATGTGCGCATTGCCGTGGGACGTGACTATCAGGATGCCATGCCCATCTCCGGCATACGGTTGGGTCAGGCGGAAGAACGGCTTGCGGTTGCGATCACAGTGGAGCAGTAATGCCGCCTAAAGCATGTCGCCCGAAAGTGGGAACCGGTTTCGGGACAACGACATGCGCAACAACAAGAACTTAAAGCGTAAGGAGCGAATCTGGAAGATCGCGACACGCTTCATAATGCCGCCGGAACAGATTCCATGACCTATTGCGTAGGATTGCAGATCGATCGCGGGCTCGTGTTCATGTCGGACACGCGCACCAATGCAGGCATGGATTCCATCTCCAGCTTTCGCAAGATGCATGTATGGGAAGAGCCCGGTGAACGTGTCATCGTGCTGATGTCCGCCGGAAACCTCGCCACCACGCAGGCGGTTGTCAGCCTGCTGGAGGAGCGCAGCAAGGCCGTTCCCGACCGTCATTCCACGGTTATGGAAACACCGTCCATGTACCAGACCGCCAGGCTGGTTGGCGATACGGTGAAGGAGGTGATCGCAGGATCTGCCCCCGCCGGGCAGAACGCCGACGCATTCGGCGCATCCTTTATTCTGGGTGGCCAGATTCGCGGCTCCGAGCCGCGCCTTTTCATGATCTATCCGGAGGGGAATTTCATCGAGGCAACGGAGGATACGCCGTTCTTCCAGATCGGGGAAACGAAATACGGCAAGCCGATCCTCATCCGCGCCTACGACCGGCAGATGACTTTCGCGGAAGCCGCGAAGCTCATGCTCGTTTCCTTCGATTCCACCCTGAAGTCGAACCTCTCGGTCGGTTTGCCGCTGGATCTGCTTTTCTACGGGCGCGACAGCTTCAGGGTGAGCCTGAAGAAGCGCATCGGGCAGGACGACACCTATTACCGCACCGTTTCGGACGGGTGGTCAGCCGCCCTGAAGGCTGCTTTCCAGCAACTTCCGGATTTTCCGGACCAGGCTCCGTAACGTAAGCCTTTTTGCTGTTCATCGATTTCGCTTTCGTTTAAAAACGAAAAAACGAAAAGGAGCTGAAGCAGCATGCTGGATGTGTATCTGCCGCCACGCCACGCCGAGATCCTGCAAATGGCGAAAGACAAGGGCAGGGTGCTGGTTGACGACCTTGCCGCCCATTTTGCGGTGACGCCGCAGACCATCCGCAAGGATCTCAACGATCTGTGTGAGCGGCGCCTGCTCAGCCGCGTCCACGGCGGCGCCTTGTTCCCGTCTGGCATCGAGAACATGGAATACGAGGCCCGCCGCAAGATCGCGGCTGATGAAAAGGACGCCATCGGCAAGGCCGCCGCCGCCCTCATTCCAGACAGTGCCTCTCTGTTCATCAACATCGGCACCACCACGGAGGCCGTCAGCAAGGCGCTTCTCGATCATTCCGGCCTTATGGTGATTACCAATAACATCAATGTTGCCAACAGGATGCGTGTATATCCTTCCATAGAGGTGGTGATCGCAGGCGGCGTGGTGCGGGGCTCGGACGGGGGCGTGGTCGGCGAGGCCGCGGTGGATTTCATCCGGCAGTTCAAGGTCGATTATGCGGTGATCGGCGCTTCCGCCATCGACCATGACGGAGCTCTGCTCGACTTCGATTTTCGTGAGGTGAAAGTGGCGCAGGCTATTATTGCCAATGCCCGCCATGTCATTCTCGTGTCGGACCGCACCAAGTTCGAGCGCACCGCCCCGGTTCGGATCGGGCATCTCTCGCAGGTCAATACCTTCATCACCGATCGTTGCGATATCGATTCCGTGCGCAGGATCTGCACGGAATCCGATGTCAGCCTGATCGAGACTGACAGGTCCGGTGGATGAGTGCCGGATTTTCGTCATATTTCGTTTGACATTCGTATTTAGTTCGAAATAATTCTCTTACGGTCGCGGCGGGGGTTGAATTGCTGCGCTGCGAAACCGTGGGAGGCATCTGGTGGACCACACCCCGATTTATGACATTTTTGTCGTCGGCGGCGGCATAAACGGCTGCGGTATCGCCCGTGATGCGGCCGGAAGGGGCTATTCCGTGTTTCTGGCCGAGATGGACGATCTGGCCAGCGGCACGTCCTCCGGTTCCACCAAGCTGATCCATGGCGGGCTTCGTTATCTCGAGCATTACGAGTTCCGGCTGGTGCGCGAGGCACTGATGGAGCGCGAGGTGCTTTGGCGCAACGCGCCGCATATCATCTGGCCGATGCGCTTCGTGCTGCCTTATGCCAGGGGCCTGCGGCCTGCCTGGATGCTGCGGCTCGGCCTGTTCATTTACGATCACATAGGCGGACGCAAGCTGCTGCCACCCACGCGCACGCTCGACATGCGCACCGATCCGGCCGGAAAACCGCTGAAGCCGATTTTCTCGAAGGCTTTCGAATATTCCGATGGCTGGGTCAACGACGCCCGTCTCGTGGTGCTCAATGCGCGCGACGCCGCCGACCGCGGTGCGCAGATACGCACCCGCACCGAGCTCGAGGACGCCCGTTTCGAGGATGGCGTGTGGACCGTCCTGCTGCACGATCGCACCGGCGAAACCCATTACGAGGTCAGGGCGCGGCTGATCGTCAATGCTGCCGGCCCGTGGGTCGATCATGTGCTGTCGCAGGCGCTCGGCCGTAATGACGTTCACAATGTGCGGCTCGTGCAGGGCAGCCATATTGTCGTTGCCAGAAAGTTCGACGATCCGCGCGCCTATTTCTTCCAGAACGCCGACGGTCGCATCATCTTCGCCATTCCCTACGAGGAAGATTTCACCCTCATCGGCACGACCGATCAGGACTACACCGGCGATCCGCATGGCGTGAAAATCACGGACCACGAGGTGGATTACCTCTGCTCCGCCGCCAGCGAATACTTCACGGAACCGGTAAGGCGTTCGGATATCGTCTGGACCTATTCCGCGGTTCGGCCGCTCTATGATGACGGCGCATCGAAAGCGCAGGAAGCCACGCGTGACTATGTTTTGCGTGTGGAGCCGGGTGAGGGGCCCATCGTCAACGCATTCGGCGGCAAGATCACCACCTACCGGCGCCTGTCGGAGGCCATGCTCGACAAGATCGGGGACATTCTCGGCAAAAAGGGCAGGCCATGGACGGTGAAGGCGCCGCTTCCGGGCGGTGACTTCCCGGCTACGGCTTATGACGCGCAGGTGGAAAAGCTTAAAAAGGCTTATCCTTTCCTTGAGCTTCGTCACGCGCGCCGTCTGGTGCGTCTCTACGGTACGCGGGCAGGCGATCTGCTCGGCCTTGCAAGATCGGTCTCCGATCTCGGCCGCCATTTTGGCGCCGACCTGTACGAAGCGGAGGTGCGTTATCTGATTGCCAACGAATGGGCGATGACGGCCGAGGACATATTGTGGCGCAGGACCAAGCGTGGCCTCAGGCTGACATCCGGCGAGGCTACGGAACTGGATGAATTCATGAAGGGCCTTGGCCGCCGGCATTCGGCCGCGGCAGAGTGACGGGAGGGGTCCAATGCTTGAATTGCGTAATGTTTCAAAGGTGGTAGGAGGCGAAACTCACATCGATGATGTGTCGCTTTCACTTGTCCATGGATCGCTCAACGTGCTGCTGGGGCCAACGCTTTCCGGCAAGACAAGCCTGATGCGGCTGATGGCGGGCCTGGATACGCCAAGCTCTGGCTCGGTCTGGTTCGACGGCAAGGATGTGACCGGCATTCCGGTGCAGAAGCGCAACGTCGCCATGGTCTACCAGCAGTTCATCAACTATCCGGCGATGACCGTCTACGAGAACATCGCATCGCCGCTGCGGGTGGCCGGCAGGGACAGGGCCACGATCGACCGCGAGGTGCGACGGGCTGCCGAACTGCTCAAGCTTACGCCTTATCTGGATCGCACGCCGCTCAATCTCTCCGGTGGCCAGCAGCAGCGCACGGCGCTCGCGCGCGCCATCGTCAAGAACGCCAGCCTCGTGCTCCTCGACGAGCCGCTGGCCAACCTGGACTACAAGCTGCGTGAGGAACTGCGGCTTGAGCTGCCGCGCATTTTTGCGGAGGCAGGCACAATCTTCGTCTACGCCACCACGGAACCGCACGAGGCGCTGCTGCTGGGTGGCAACACGGCGACCCTTTCGCAGGGGCGAGTGACACAATTCGGACCGACGGTGGAAGTGTTCCGCAAGCCGGTCGATCTGTTGACCGCGCGAACCTTCGCCGATCCGCCCCTCAACACCATCGTATTGGTCAAGAAGGGCGAGAGCTTCCTTCTCGATGGAGGCATCAGCCTGCCCGTTCCCGCCGATATCGCGTCCATAGCGGATGGTAACTACACGATCGGCTTCCAGCCGCACCATCTGTCGCTGGAACGGACGGATGCCGCTTCAGTTCCGGTGCGCGCAAAGGTGTCGGTTACTGAAATCACCGGCTCGGAGAGCTTCGTCCATCTCGATTTCGCGGATGCACGCTGGGTCATGCTGGCGCATGGCATCCATCAGTTCGAACCGGACGAGGAGATCGAGGTCTTCATCGATCCCCGCCACGTCCTGGTTTTCGATGCCGCCGGCCGTTCCGTCGCGGCTGCGCGGCAGGCGGCATAGGAGCGCGCGACATGGCACGCATCGATCTCGACCACATCCGCCACTCTTACCTGCCCAATGCCACGAGGGAGGAGCATTTCGCGCTTCGCGAAGTGCATCACAGCTTCGAGGATGGCGGCGCCTACGCGCTGCTCGGGCCTTCCGGATGCGGCAAGACCACGCTGCTCAACATCATTTCCGGATTGCTGAAGCCCTCGCATGGCAAGCTTCTGTTCGACGGCAAGGACATCACAAGGCTGTCGACGCAGGAGCGCAACATCGCGCAGGTTTTCCAGTTCCCCGTCATCTACGACACCATGACCGTCTACGACAATCTGGCCTTCCCGCTGCGCAATCGCGGTGTGCCGGAGGCAGAAGTCAATCACAAGGTGCGCGAGACGCTGGATATGATCGACCTTGTCGACTGGGCGAAGCGCAAGGCGCGCGGCCTGACAGCCGATCAGAAGCAGAAGATTTCGCTGGGCCGCGGGCTGGTGCGCTCCGACGTCAATGCGATCCTGTTCGACGAGCCGCTGACGGTCATCGACCCGCATATGAAATGGGTGCTGCGCTCGCAGCTCAAGCAGCTTCACCGGCGCTATGGCCACACGATGATCTATGTCACCCATGACCAGACCGAGGCGCTGACCTTCGCCGAACATGTGGTGGTCATGTACGACGGCCAGATCGTGCAGATCGGCACGCCGGCGGAGCTGTTCGAACAGCCGCGTCACATCTTCGTCGGCTACTTCATCGGCTCCCCGGGCATGAACTTCCTGCCTGCCGAGATCGAGGGCAGGGCAGCGAAAATCGGCGGGCAGCGCATCGAACTGCCCGGCGCGCCGGCCCTGAACGGCGGCAAGGTGGAGCTTGGCATCCGCCCCGAATATGTGCGTGTGGGCAGGGAAGGCATGCCGGTTTCCATCACGCGGATCGATGATGTCGGCCGCCACAAGGTGCTGCGCGCCGATCTCGAAGGTCAGGCGATAGCGGCGATCGTGGGTGAGGATGCGGAGATTCCGGCGGAGCCGCGCATCCGTTTCGAACCTGCCGGCATCAATATCTATGCCGATTCATGGCGGGTGGAGATGCAGGGCGGGCCGGCAAGCCATGGCGGGAAGGGGGGCTGATATGGACAAGACCTGGAACAACAAGGCGTGGTTCCTTGTGCTGCCGGTGCTGGTTCTGGTGGCCTTCTCGGCCGTCATCCCGCTGATGACGGTGGTGAACTATTCGGTTCAGGATACCTTCGGCAACAACCAGTTCTTCTGGGCCGGAACCGAGTGGTTCGAGGAACTGCTGCACTCCGACCGCTTCTGGGCGGCGATGGGCCGCAATCTCATCTTCTCCTTCATCATCCTCGCTATCGAGGTCCCGCTCGGCATATTCATTGCGCTGAACATGCCGCGCAAGGGATGGGGCGTTCCCGTCTGCCTGGTTCTGATGGCCCTGCCGCTGCTCGTTCCCTGGAACGTGGTCGGCACCATCTGGCAGGTGTTCGGCCGCACCGATATCGGCCTGCTCGGCTACACGCTCAACGCCATCGGCATCGATTACAATTATGTGCGCGATCCGTTCGATGCATGGATGACGGTCATCGTCATGGATGTCTGGCACTGGACCAGCCTCGTGGTCCTGCTGTGCTATGCCGGTCTGGTGTCCATTCCCGACGCCTTCTATCAGGCCGCAAAGATCGATGGCGCGTCGCGCTGGTCCGTGTTCCGCTACATCCAGTTGCCCAAGATGCAGCGCGTGCTGCTCATCGCCGTGCTGCTGCGCTTCATGGACTCTTTCATGATCTACACGGAACCCTTCGTCGTTACCGGCGGCGGCCCCGGCAACTCGACGACATTCCTGTCCATCGATCTCGTCAAGATGGCGCTTGGCCAGTTCGATCTGGGGCCTGCTGCGGCAATGTCGCTGGTCTACTTCCTGATCGTGCTGCTCCTGTCCTGGGTGTTCTACACCGTGATGACCAACTACGATGCGGAGCGCTGATATGGCTGGTGTCAACGAACGCACTGAACAGGCGGTAGCGGCGCAGGCCGGCTCGCAAAAATCGTCATCCGGCATGTCGCAGGACGCCATCGCCCGCCTGATGAGGCGCCGCGGCGAGGAATCGAAATGGTGGTGGGTCGTTCCCACGCTTTACATCGTGTTCCTGATGCTGCCGATCTACTGGCTCATCAACATGAGCTTCAAGACGAACAGCGAGATCATCTCCTCGCTGACGCTCTATCCGCATGAGCCGACGCTCAGGAACTATCGCATCATATTCACCGATGCATCCTGGTATTCCGGATACATCAACTCGATCATCTATGTCGTTATAAACATGGTGATCTCGGTGGCTGTCGCTTTGCCGGCCGCCTATGCTTTCTCACGCTATCGGTTCCTTGGCGACAAGCACCTGTTCTTCTGGCTGCTGACCAATCGCATGGCGCCACCGGCGGTGTTCGCGCTGCCCTTCTTCCAGCTCTATTCGGCATTCGGGCTGATCGATACCCACATTGCCGTGGCGCTGGCACACTGCCTGTTCAACGTGCCGCTGGCGGTGTGGATCCTTGAAGGCTTCATGTCGGGCGTGCCGAAGGAGATCGACGAGACCGCCTATATCGACGGCTATTCCTTCCCGCGCTTCTTCGTGAAGATCTTCATGCCCCTGATCGCCTCGGGCATCGGCGTGGCCTGCTTCTTCTGCTTCATGTTCTCATGGGTGGAACTGCTGATCGCGCGCACGCTCACCACCACCGATGCAAAGCCCATCGCCGCGGTCATGACCCGCACGGTCTCGGCGTCGGGCATGGACTGGGGCCTGCTCGCCGCTGCCGGCGTGCTGACGCTGATCCCCGGTGCGCTCGTCATCTGGTTTGTCCGCAACTACATCGCCAAGGGCTTCGCCCTGGGGAGGGTCTGATCATGAACCTCGATCTGTCCTGGATGGCGTGGACCTGGCCGACCGCCACCTTCTTCATCGTGATTGCCCTGCTGCTCGCCGGCATGAGCGTGTGGGAATATGTCTCGCCGGGAGGAAACCCGCGTGTTGGCGTGCTGCGCTTCGAGACGACACGCGGCGACCGCCTCTTCATATCGCTGCTCGGCAGCGCATTCATCCATCTCGCATGGCTGGGGCTCGTCGGTCCCAGCCTGTGGTGGGCTCTCGCTCTCTCCGTGGTCTACGCCATTCTGGTGTTTCGCTACGCATAGGGGGAGAAACTGTTGGTTCGGCCGCATGCCGGCGGCCGCTCCGGGCATACGCATAACTTTTAACAGTGGAGGAAACTCATGCGACGGCAGCTTCTAACATCGACGACAGCGCTCGTCCTCCTGCTTGGCGCCGGCAGCGCCTATGCGGGCATGGACGAAGCCAAGGCATTCCTGGACAAGGAGATCGGCGACGTCTCGTCGCTCTCCCGTGCCGACCAGGAAGCCGAGATGCAGTGGTTCATCGACGCCGCCAAGCCTTTCGCGGGCATGGAGATCAAGGTCGTCTCGGAAACCATCACGACGCACTCCTACGAGTCTGAAGTGCTGGCCCCGGCATTCTCGGCCATCACCGGAATCAAGGTGACGCACGACCTGATCCAGGAAGGCGATGTGGTCGAGAAGATCCAGACCCAGATGCAGACGGGTCAGAACCTCTACGATGCCTGGGTCAACGACTCCGACCTGATCGGCACGCACTGGCGTTACCAGCAGGTGCGCAACCTGACCGATTTCATGGCCAACGAAGGCAAGGATGTCACCAATCCGAACCTCGACCTCGAAGACTTCATCGGCCTGTCATTCACCACCGCGCCGGACAAGAAGCTCTACCAGCTTCCCGACCAGCAGTTCGCGAACGTCTACTGGTTCCGCTACGACTGGTTCAACGACGAGAAGAACAAGGCCGACTTCAAGGAGAAGTACGGTTACGACCTTGGCGTTCCGGTCAACTGGTCGGCTTATGAGGACATTGCCGAGTTCTTCACCGGCCGCGAAATCGACGGCAAGAAGGTCTATGGCCACATGGACTACGGCAAGAAGGACCCGTCGCTCGGCTGGCGCTTCACCGACGCCTGGCTGTCCATGGCCGGCAATGGCGACAAGGGTCTGCCGAACGGCCTGCCGGTTGACGAGTGGGGCATCAAGGTCGACGAAAACAGCCGGCCGGTCGGCTCGTGCGTGGCGCGTGGTGGCGACACAAACGGCCCGGCCTCGGTCTATGCCATCCAGAAGTATCTGGACTGGCTGAAGGCTTACGCTCCGCCCGCCGCCCAGGGCATGACCTTCTCCGAATCCGGGCCTGTTCCGGGGCAGGGCGAGGTTGCGCAGCAGATCTTCATGTACACGGCCTTCACCGCCGACATGGTCAAGGAAGGTCTTCCGGTGATGAACGAGGACGGCACGCCGAAGTGGCGTTTCGCTCCGTCGCCGCATGGCGTCTACTGGAAGGAAGGCATGAAGCTCGGCTATCAGGACGTGGGCTCGTGGACGCTCATGAAGTCGACGCCTGACGACCGCGCCAAGGCCGCATGGCTTTATGCGCAGTTCGTCACCTCCAAGACGGTGGACGTGAAGAAGGCCCATGTCGGCCTCACCTTCATCCGCGAAAGCACGATCCGCCACGAAAGCTTCACCGAGCGTGCGCCGAATCTCGGCGGTCTGGTCGAGTTCTACCGCTCTCCGGCCCGCGTGCAGTGGTCGCCCACAGGCACCAACGTTCCTGACTATCCGAAGCTTGCCCAGCTCTGGTGGCAGGCGATCGGCGATGCTTCCTCGGGCGCCAAGACCGCTCAGGAGGCCATGGACTCGCTCTGTGCCGAGCAGGAAAAGGTGATGGAGCGTCTGGAGCGTTCGGGCGTGCAGGGTGATTTCGGGCCGAAAATGGCCGAAGAGCACGACCTCGAATACTGGAACAAGGATGCTGTGGCGAAGGGCAACATCGCGCCGCAACTCAAGATCGAGAACGAGAAGGAGCAGCCCCAGACCGTCAACTACGACGAACTGGTCAAGAGCTGGCAGGAATAATCCTTCACGCAGATACGACGGGGGCGGTTCAGCCGCCCCCGTACTGCATCTTCGATAAGTCATCCAACGCACAGCCTTGCATCTTCGCCGCCAAAGCGGAAAGGATGCCGCTACCGATTTGCATCAACGACGAGAGAACGCCGTGGACGGATTCATCCTCGCCATCGACCAGGGAACCACGTCGAGCCGGGCAATCCTGTTCGACAGGAAACGACAGGTCGTCGGTGTCGGCCAGAAGGAATTTGCCCAGCACTATCCCGCCTCCGGCTGGGTCGAGCACGATCCGGAGGAAATCTGGGAGACGGTTGTCGCGACTGTCAGGGAAGCTCTCGGCAAAGGCAACTGCCGCGCAGGCGATGTCGCGGCAATCGGCATCACCAATCAGCGCGAAACCGTCGTCATCTGGGACAAGGCAACGGGCAAGCCGATCCACAATGCCATCGTCTGGCAGGACCGGCGCACCGCTCAGATCTGCGCAAAGCTGAAGAAGAAGGGGCTTGAGCCGAAATTCACTCGCAAGACCGGCCTGCTTCTCGATCCGTATTTTTCTGGCACCAAGATCGCCTGGATGCTGGACAAGGTGAAGGGCGCGAGGAAACGCGCCGAGAAAGGCGAACTGCTCGCCGGCACCATCGACAGTTTCCTGATCTGGCGGCTTACCGGCGGCAAGGTACATGCCACCGATGCCACCAACGCCTCACGCACGCTTGTCTACAATATCGAGAGGAACGAGTGGGATTCAGAGCTTCTTCGTATTCTCGAAATTCCGTCCTCGCTCCTGCCCGAAGTGAAAGACTGCGCGGACGACTACGGCGTGACCGATGAAGGGCTGTTCGGAGCCGCCATTCCCATTCTCGGCGTTGCCGGCGACCAGCAGGCGGCGACCATCGGGCAGGCTTGTTTCCAGCCGGGCATGATGAAGTCCACTTACGGCACCGGCTGTTTCGCGCTGCTCAACACCGGCGGCGACCTCGTACGCTCGAAGAATCGGCTGCTGACCACCATCGCCTACCGGCTTGGCGGCCGGACGACCTATGCGCTGGAAGGGTCGATCTTCATCGCCGGAGCGGCGGTGCAATGGCTGCGCGACGGGTTGAAGATCGTCAGCCGCGCCGACGAGACGGGCCCGCTGGCGCGGCAGGCCGATCCGGCGCAGTCCGTCTATCTCGTACCGGCCTTTGTCGGGCTCGGCGCGCCGCACTGGGACGCCGAGGCGCGGGGGGCGATCTATGGTCTGACCCGCAACACCGGCCCGGCCGAATTCGCGATGGCCGCGCTCGAATCGGTTGCTTACCAGACCCGCGATCTGCTCGACGCCATGCACAAGGACTGGAAATCGAACGGTGCCGATACCGTCTTGCGGGTGGACGGCGGCATGGTGGCCTCCGACTGGACCATGCAAAGGCTAGCAGACATGCTCGACGCGCCTGTCGACCGCCCCACCATTCTGGAGACGACGGCTCTCGGTGCCGCGTGGCTGGCCGGATCGAAGGCGGGCGTGTGGCCGGGCATGGAGGAATTCGCCAGCAGCTGGGCGCTCGACCGGCGCTTCGAGCCTGAAATGGATGACGCAACGCGCACTGCGAAGCTCAGGGGATGGCGCGACGCGGTGCGGCGTACGCTAGGGTCGAGACTCAATTGATCCACCATGTGATGATTGCGGCAATGAAGATTGCTGCGGCGAAGTTTGTTGCCAGCTTGTCGTACCGTGTTGCGA
>NZ_SNZF01000012.1:0-101723 GCF_004363725.1 Aquamicrobium defluvii
CCCTGCAATCAACCAGCAGGGGTGGGTTCAAACATGGGTCACTTCTCAATGGAAAAATCCCTCAATCCCGGGTCAGCTCTCAGCGGAAATCAACACGATTGCCGCAAGCCGAAATCGAATTGATCGTTGCGTCAACCTCCGAGCTTCTTGCCGGGTTACGAGATGGTGAATTTGACGTTGTAGTCACCGCAGAGAAGGTCAGTGAAGACCTCTATCGTATAGACCATCTCTATGAAGAGGACTACAAGGTCGTGGTGTCAAAGTCGCATCCGTTGGCTGAACTAAATGCGATCTCTCTTTCGGCTCTTGCTAAAACTGACATGCTTGACCGCCTAAATTGCGAAATGCGGGATGTTTTGCATGGGACCTGCGCGGATCATGGTCACGAACTCTACGCGGCCTATCGGTCAAATCGCGTGGATTGGTTAGTTGAACTTGCTCGGCAAGGGTCAGGTGCGGTGATCCTGCCAGCCACCGCTATTCCTTCGGACATGGGCCTGGTGTCGAAACCCATCGATGGCCTTGAAATATCAAGAACTGTTTTGGCCCTTCGATATCGGCACCAAACGACGAGACCAGAGACAAATGATCTGATCCGTGAGATGACGCGCACGCTGGCGTAGTGAGGTCGGTAATCGACATTCGCCCATCGTGCAGCATTCGTCACTTTGGGCTCAGACCAGACTTTCGCGGCATCACGCTCGAACGTCCGTTCTACTTTTCTTCGAGATCTCGCCCGCAATCCGCCACTTAGCGCTGGAGAAATTGCGCCAGATTGCGGTGAAGGTCACAGCGAACCACACCCATTGTGTGCGGTGATAGTCGTCGGTGACGAGGCCGTACTCTTCAAGAAGCCACCGCGCCGCGTGAGGCGACCTTCGGCGCGGGTAACAGTGGGTGGGTTCTTTTCAATCTTGAAGAGCCGCTTGATTTCCCTGATGACCTCTTCAGCAGACGGCCCCGACTTTGCCGTCGGGTGGAAGTGAATGAACGGCAGGTTTCGGGCGCCGAACGCGGCGCTCCGAACGGCGACAATGAGGTCGGAAGCAGCCACGCTCCATATCATCGGAAATCCCGCGTCTTCACTTTGATTTCGTCTGGGCGTCCGTGATCATCGGCCAGGTTCGCTGGCTTTGGCAGGCCGCGCGGATCAGGTGCTAGCGAACCGTGCTGGAGCTCGTCGCCACGACCACGTGGCAGCAGAAATGGCAATTCACGCGCGCCGACGCTGGCCAGTTCCTCCGACAGGTCGAGCAGTTCATGGGCGACAATGTGGATGACATCACCCTCGCGCTGCAGCCTGCCCTTTACTCCAATCATCCCTGAGCCAAGTACGATACGGCGATATTTTTCGAAGACCTTGGACCAGACGACGAGATTGGCCACAGCGGTCTCATCCTCAAGCGTGATGAACATCACACCTTTCGCCGATCCAGGACGTTGGCGCACCAACACGAGCCCGGCGATATGGACCCAGCGTCGGTCACGGCAAGCGGTCGCCTCTGCGCAAGTCATGATGCGCCGGCGGGCAAGGTCCGACCGCAGGAATGAAACGGGGTGTTGGCGCAGGGTCAATCCGAGACGACCATAATCCTCCACGACTTCCCTTCCGGCCGCCATCGGGCGCAGCATGGTTGTTGGCTCGCTCTGCTCGGGCAGAACCTCAGTCTCCCGCCGCGCGGCGGCCGCAAAAAGAGGCAGGAGTTCGTCCCTGAGCGCCTTGATCGCCCAAAGCGCCTCGCGTCGCGCGAGACCGAGCGCAGGCCGGAAGGCATCAGCCTCGGCGAGCTCGACCAAGGCGGCGGCGGGGATGCCAGCACGGCGCCAGAGGTCGTCGACCGAGGCGAAGGAGCGGTCTTCGCGGCACGATACAAGGCGCGCCGCTTCAGCGTTCCCGAGCCCCTTGACCATTCGCAGACCGAGCCGGACCGCGAGACGACTATCATCGAGGTCCGTTGGTTCGAGGGTACAATCCCAGCGTGATGCGTTGACGCAAACCGGCCGCACCTCGACCCCATGTTCACGAGCGTCACGTACGATTTGCGCCGGCGCGTAAAAGCCCATGGGCTGGGCGTTAAGCAGCGCGCAGCAGAAAGCATCAGGGTGCCAACACTTCATCCAGGAGGAGGCGTAGGCGATGAGCGCGAACGACGCAGCATGGCTTTCCGGGAAGCCGTAAGAGCCGAATCCTTCGAGCTGGCGGAAAATTTGCTCCGCGAACTCAGGCGTATAGCCGTTCGCCACCATGCCGGAGATCAGTTTCTGTCCGAAGGACGAGATCGTACCCGTGTGTTTGAAGGTCGCCATCGCGCGACGAAGCTGGTCTGCTTCGCCGGCGGAGAATCCCGCACACTCAATCGCGACTCTCATTGCCTGCTCTTGAAAAAGCGGCACCCCCAATGTCTTGCCGAGCACCGCCTCGAGTTCGGGCTTTGGATAGGTCACGTCCTCCTTGCCCTCGCGCCGGCGCAAATAGGGATGAACCATATCGCCCTGGATCGGTCCGGGACGGACGATTGCGACCTGAATGACCAGATCGTAGAAGGTTCGTGGCTTGATGCGCGGCAGCATCGCCATCTGGGCGCGGGATTCGATCTGGAAGGTGCCGAGCGTATCGGCCTTGCGGATCATCGCATAGGTGCTGGGATCCTCGGCCGGGATGGAAGCCAGATCGAGGCTTATATCCTTGTGGTCGGCGAGAAGATCGAGGGCGCGGCGCATGCAAGAGAGCATGCCGAGCGCCAGGACGTCGACCTTCATGAATTTCAGGACATCGATGTCGTCCTTGTCCCATTCGATCACTTGCCGGTCCTCCATTGCGGCAGGCTCTATTGGCACCAGCTCATCGAGCCGATCATGCGTCAGCACGAAGCCTCCGGGGTGCTGAGAAAGATGGCGTGGCGTGCCGACAAGCTGGTGTGCGATCTCCAGCGCCAGCCTCAGGCGACGGTCGCTCGTGTTGAGGTTAAGTCTTTCGGCATGTTTCTGCTCGACACCTTCCGACCAGCCCCAGACCTGCGAAGACAGGGCTTTGGTCAGGTCCTCTGGTAGACCGAGTGCCTTCCCGACGTCGCGCAGAGCACCTTTGGCGCGGTAGCGGATGACGGTTGCGCATAATGCCGCCCTCTCGCGACCATAGGTCTCGTAAACCCATTGGATGACCTCTTCACGCCGCTCATGCTCGAAATCCACATCGATGTCGGGCGGCTCGCGCCGCTCTTCGGACACGAAGCGTTCGAACAGCAGATCGTTGCGATCAGGATCTACCGAGGTCACACCGAGCACGAAACAGACTGCCGAGTTTGCGGCCGAGCCCCTACCCTGGCACAGGATGCCCTTTGAGCGCGCAAACCGCACGATGGCGTTTACCGTCAGGAAATAAGGTGCATAATCGAGCTTCTCGATCAGGGTCAATTCATGCTGAAGATTGCCCCGGACCTTGTCGGGTAGTCCTTCAGGATAGCGCTCTGCGGCACCTTCCCAGGTCAGCTTTTCAAGCGCTTGCTGCTGCGTCAGCTCCGGATAGAGCTTTTCTTCCGGATATTGGTAGGCGAGCTCATCGAGCGAGAACCGACAGCGCTCCATGATCTCGATCGAGCGTGCAACCGCTTCCGGATAGCGCTTGAACAGCCGATGCATTTCTTCGGGGGACTTGAGATAGCGGTCGGCGAACCGTTCGCGGCGGTGTCCGAGCTCGTCGATGGTGACATTGTGCCTAATGGCGGTCACAACGTCCTGCATCAGCTGGCGGGATGACTCGTGGAAAAGCACGTCATTGGTGACAACCGCAGGGACACGGCTTGCTGCCGCCATATTGGAAAGCTCCCAGAGGCGGAGTTGGTCATTGGGTCGACGGCGCAGTGTCAGCGCCACATAGGAACGGTCGCCGAACGTCTCACGCAGGCGACGCAGCTGCAACGCACAGGTCTCGTCGGCGAAGTCAGGCACGAGGACCGCGACCAGCCCTTCTGCATAAGCGACGACGTCACACCATTCGAGGTGACATTTGCCCTTCCCCGCCCGCTTCTTGCCCAGCGTGAGCAGGCGGCAAAGGCGCCCATAGGCTGGACGGTCGACCGGATAGACCAGGACCGACATGCCGTCGACGAGATCGAGTCGACACCCCACAATGAGGCGGATGCCAGTGCTTTTGGCAGCTTCATAGGCCCGCACGATGCCAGCGAGAGAATTGCGATCGACGACGCCAAGGGCCTCGATACCCATCGCGGCAGCCTGGGCGAATAGCTCTTCGCAGCTGCTCGCCCCGCGCAGGAACGAGAAGTGCGAGGTCACCTGCAATTCGGCATAGCGGGGCGTGCTCATCCGAAAATCCCGTGCAGAAACCAGCGATGCGATCCGGACTCGGCGTGTTCGCCATCGCCGGAGCGGAACAGCCAGTAGCGCTCACCTGTCTCGTCCTCGACGCGGAAATAGTCCCTCACCGTTGTCAGTTCGGCGTCGCGCTTCCACCATTCGCCCCGAATGCGCTCGGGGCCGTCGGCACGGCGCACGCGCCGGCGCACACCCCGCCAGGTGAACCAGGCCGGAGGGTGGTCGGGCAGTAATGCCATCGTTTCGATCGGTTCGGGCCGAGTCAGGAGCCGCGGCGGACGTGGCCATTCGCCATCCCATGTGGCACCAGTCTCCGGAGAGAGAGCGGACACGCGCGCCACCGAGCGTTCAGGCACGTCGCTCTGGGCAGGAACGAAGCGGCAGATCCGGTTCTCACCGATCCGGTTGGCGAGCACATCGATCAGGTCCGATACGTCTGCTTCGGGAGCCTCGATCAGAGAGGAGATGGCCTGCTGTTCGCGCAGCGGCTCGGTTTCGATTGCCACCAACACCATGATCTCGATGCCGAAGCCCGGATCGACGGTCTCGATCTTGTCGCAAAGCAGGCGCGTCAAGCGTCTGGGGTCACGCACTGGCCGCGCCATCCCCACCCTGACGAACTGCATTGTATTGTCGACGCGATGAAAGAGAAGATCTAGCCGGCGCGCGCCAGCCCCGCGCTGTTCGAGCTCTTTGCACAGGGCTTCAACCAGCTTGGCGGTATAGCGGGCGATGGTTTCGGCGGCCCCGATCGGCTCGCCGAAAACACGGCGCACTTCGACCAGCTCCGGCGAACGGATCGGATCGACAGGTTCGCCAATCACGCCCAGCGCCTGGTCGATGCGTCGCTCGATCTCCGGGCCAAAGCGCAGGGTGAGCGGGGGACGCGGCTGGTCGATCAGATCTCTGATGGTTTCGAAACCGAGCGTGTGCAGAGCCGCAACCGTCTCGACTTCAAGCCGCAGGGCGGCGAGTGGAAGGGGGAGCAGAACAGCTTTGCTTTCACCGGCGGGAACGATCACCGTGCGCAGGCGCATGTAGCGTGCCGCCGCATGGGCCGCACCCCATGTGTCGGCCACGGCGGCGCGGGCGTCGACGCCTGACTGCGCAAACTTCTCCACCATCGTTTCCAGCATGGCCGCTTCGCCGCCATGCAGATGATCGGCGCCGGTAGTGTCGATCATCAGCCCGTCCGGCGGATCGGCGGCAACGACCGGTGAAATTCTCTGCAGCGCCCACAGCGAGAGCTTGTCGAGCCCTTCCCTGTCGGCCGCAGGATCGGCATCGAGGACCACAAGCCCCGGCACGAGCGCCTGGGCCTTTGCCACGGCCATGCCGATGCTGACGCCAAGGCTTTGTGCATTGGCGTCAAGTGCGGTGACCGATCTGCGCCGACCGAGGCGGCCGGCAAGGACGAGCGGCGCCTCAGAGGAAGGCGATGCGTCGCCCAACTTCCTTCTGAGGCGATCGGTAGGCCACCTCGGAAGGAACAGCGATACGACCCTTGGCATCGCAAGCCTCCACTTCAAAATCCGCACTTTCCCCAGCCCTCGCCCTGATCAACTCGACCAGCCAGCGTGCCCGGCCGAGACCTGGGACAGGCAGGGGGTCTGAGGGCAGCGCCGATACGCGCCAGCGCGTGGCGCTGGCCGTCGGTTGCCCGAAATCTCCCGCTTCGCTTTGCCTGCGCCAGCGGCGTATGGCGAGGCCGATGGTTCCGGCGCCCTCGGCAGCGAGCTGCAACCGACGCGAGGCCGTCATTGACAGATGCGCTGTCTCGGCCACGACAGCGCCAAGACCGCCATGACGCAGGCCCTCCTCGAAACAGGCCAGCACTGATTTCTCGTCACAGACCTCGGCGTGAAAAACGTGATCGGGCGCAAGGCCTGCCTGAGCCAGTGCCGGCGCAAAGAGATCGGAGCGCGTGACGATCCAGAGCACCTTCCCTTTCGTCCGGGCGGCAATCCCAGCGGCAAAAAGCGCCGCGGCAGCACCATCGACGGCCCCATTGGCGCCGCCGGCCACCTCATGCAGCGCCCCCAGCGCCAGCCCTCCTCCCGGCAGCCGCCGGTCGATCTCAGGAACGCCGAACGGCAGAATCTCGCGCGCACGGCCGGCACCGCTCTCCAGGTGCGCGATCCGCTCCCGAAGCTCGGCAATGACAGGCCTGTCCACGCGGTGCGGCATGGCGAAAAGGATCTCCAAAAGACTTTTCAACGCGCCGGAGCGCTGTTATGTTCATTATTTGTTCCGTTTCCGAAAATGAGTCAATCGGACTCATGTGAGAGTCTTCCGGTGCGGATGGGGAGCTAACGGCAAGCAACGAGCAAGTCTCGGCCGATTGTCGTTGATTCGCATATGGATACGAGGCGGGATTGGAATGAGTGCGGCGCATCTGGAAAAATTGAACGAGGGTCAACGTGCCGCGGTCATCCACGGCATCGGGCTGCCGGATGGCAAGGTGGGCGGCCCCTTGCTGATCATCGCTGGTGCCGGATCAGGCAAAACCAACACACTCGCGCATCGGGTGGCACACCTCATTATCGCTGGCGCCGATCCGCGCCGCATCCTGTTGATGACCTTCTCTCGCCGTGCCGCCGCCGAGATGGGCAAGCGGGTTGAACGGATCTGCGCCAAAGTGCTTGGCGACAAGGGCGGCATCCTGACCGACGCACTCACCTGGTCAGGCACGTTCCACGGCATCAGTGCGCGTCTTCTGCGCGAATACGCCATTGAGCTCGGTCTCGACCCGCAGTTCACGATCCATGATCGCGAGGATTCCGCCGACCTGATGAACCTCGCCCGCCACGATCTCGGCTTCTCGAAAATGGAAAGCCGGTTCCCGGCCAAGGGGACGTGCCTTTCGATCTATTCGCGCGCCGTCAACGCCGAAGCCCCGCTTGAAGACATTCTGCGCGCCAACTACCCTTGGTGCGCCGGCTGGCATAAGGAGCTGCGTGAGTTGTTCGCGGCCTATGTCGAAGCTAAACAGACCCAGAACGTCCTCGATTACGATGATCTGCTGCTCTATTGGGCGCAGGCGATGAGCGATACAGCGTTCTCCGACGAGATCGGGGACAAATGGGATTATGTCCTTGTTGACGAATACCAGGACACCAATTGCCTGCAGGCAACTATCCTGACGGGTCTAAAACCTGCCGGACGTGGCCTCACCGTGGTCGGGGACGACGCCCAGGCCATCTATTCCTTCCGCGCCGCCACAGTGCGGAACATTCTCGACTTCCCGAAGGAGTTCTCGCCCGCGGCCGAGATCATTACGCTCGATCGGAACTATCGCTCGACTCAACCGATCCTTGCCGCCGCCAATGGCGTGATCGGGCTTGCGCGCGAGCGCTTCACCAAAAATCTCTGGACGGAGCGGGCCTCTAACGAACGCCCGCGTCTCGTCACTGTACGTGACGAGGTCGATCAGGCGAAGTTCGTGACCGACGAGGTGCTGGAAAATCGCGAGGCCGGCATGCGGCTCAAGGACCAGGCGGTCCTATTCCGGACAAGCCACCATAGCGGCCCGTTGGAGGTGGAGCTAACGCGACGCAATATCCCCTTCGTCAAGTTCGGCGGGCTCAAATTTCTCGACAGTGCACACGTCAAAGACATGCTGGCGGCTCTGCGTTTTGCCCAGAACATGCGTGACCGGGTTGCGGGCTTCCGTTTGATGCAGCTCCTTCCTGGGGTCGGCCCTGCCACGGCGCAGGCCGCGCTCGATGCGATCGCCGATAGCGCGGATCCGATCGAAACCCTCGACCAACTCCCCTGCCCCGCCCGCGCCCAGGTCGACTGGCCAAGTCTGGTCGAATTGCTCGCCGGGTTGCGGTCCGGTGCATCAGGATGGCCGGCCGAGATCGGACAGGTCCGCGCCTGGTACGAACCGCATCTTGAGCGAATTCATGAAGATTTCGAGATGCGCCGGGCTGATCTGCTTCAGCTCGAGGAGATCGCCGCAGGATATCCGACGCGCGAACGCTTCCTGACCGACCTCACCCTCGATCCTCCGGATGCCACTTCGGGACAAGCGGGTGTGCCATTGCTCGACGAGGATTATCTCATCCTTTCGACCATTCATTCGGCAAAGGGGCAGGAATGGCGCTCGGTCTTCGTCCTGAACACCGTCGATGGTTGCATCCCTTCCGACCTGGGCGCAGGAACTACCGACGAGATCGAGGAGGAACGCCGACTGCTCTATGTCGCGATGACGCGCGCCAGAGACAGCCTCAACCTCGTCGTGCCGCAACGGTTCTTCACGCACGGCCAGTCTCCAACCGGCGACCGCCATGTCTATGCCTCGCGGACGCGGTTTATTCCGGCTAACCTGGTCGAGCTGTTCGAATGTCGCGCCTGGCCGGTGGTCGCTCCCGGTTCCGACCCGAGCGTCGGGCCTCGGCAGGTTCGCCTCGATGTCGGCGCCAGGATGCGCGGCATGTGGCGGTAGAAGGGAGAAACTCCGTTGTGCAATCTTTATAATCTGACGACGACGCGAGATGCCGTCCTGGAGTTCACCAAGGCATTTGCCGACAAGGCGGGCTGGAACGAACCGTCGCTCGACGTTTATCCCAACACACTCGCGCCCATCGTCAGGACTGGCGCCGACGGGAAGCGCGAAATCGCAAGCCTCACCTGGGGCATGCCGACACCACCCGCCTACATCAAGGGCAATTACGATCCCGGCGTCACCAACATCCGGAACGTCAATTCACCCCACTGGCGCCGTTGGCTCGGGCCAACCAGTCGGTGTGTGGTGCCCTTTACCTCGTTCGCCGAACCTGATCCGGCAAGCAAGATAGAAGGCGGGCGCGTGCCGAACGCCTGGTTCGCGCGCAACGCCGACCGGCCGCTGATGTTTTTCGCTGGATTCTGGACGCCATGGACAAGGGTGAAAAAAGTTCGTGACGGCGAGCGCGAGTTCGAACTCTACGGATTTCTGACCACATTGCCCAATGAGATTGTAAGCCCAATTCATCAGAAGGCCATGCCGGCGATCCTGACAACACCGGAGGAAGTCGATCTCTGGCTCACCGGAGAATGGAATGAGGTCAAACATCTCCAGCGGCCCCTGCCCAGCAATATGCTCGTAATGGTGGAGCCACCGGCAACGCCAGCGGAAGATCTTCCGCTCTAGGGCGGATCCGATCATGGCGACACGAACAATCGAAACGGTGGGCGAGAGCGGGGTTGGAAATGCCGGTGCTGGTGACGAGCCAGAGCCTCGCGTCCGCAAGATTCTCCATGTGGACATGGACGCCTACTACGCCTCCGTCGAGCAGCGCGACAATCCCGAGCTAAGAGGCAAGCCGGTCGCCGTCGGCGGATCGGCTGCACGCGGCGTCGTGGCGGCGGCCAGTTACGAGGCGCGGGCCTTCGGGGTTCGGTCGGCGCTGCCCTCGGTGACCGCGAAACGCCGCTGCCCGGACCTCATATTCGTCAAGCCGCGCTTCGAGGTCTATCGCGCCGTCTCCGCGCAGATCCGCGAGATCTTTGCGGAGCACACGGACCTGATCGAGCCGCTCTCACTCGACGAGGCCTATCTCGACGTCACGCACAACAAGCAGAACATTCCGCTCGCCACCGAAATTGCGACGCTGATCCGGGCTCGAATCAAGGAGGTGACCGGCCTCAACGCCTCGGCCGGGATCTCTTACTGCAAATTCCTCGCAAAGATGGCGAGCGACCTCAACAAGCCGAATGGCCAAGCGGTCATCACACCGACCAGGGGGCCGCAATTCGTCGCCGACTTACCGGTCAAGAAATTCCACGGTGTGGGTCCGGCGACGGCCGCGAAGATGGAGCGTCTGGGTATTTTAACTGGCGCCGACCTGCGCGAGAAGCCTCTCGACTTCCTTCAGCAACATTTCGGGAAATCAGGAAGCTGGTACTATCACATTTCGCGCGGAATCGATGAAAGACCAGTTCAACCGAACCGCGAAAGGAAGTCCATCGGGACAGAAGATACGTTTCCCGAGGACATTTACGATATCAAGGTCGCGCAGGCCGAACTAAAGCGCCTCACCCAGAAAGTCTGGCAGTCTTGCGAAGCCAAGGGTTCGCGTGGACGCACGGTCACTGTGAAAGTCAAGTACAATGACTTCCAGCAGGTTACACGTTCAAGGACCATCGGAGAGGCATTGACAGGCGGCAACGATCTTATCGATCTGGCCGCCACACTTCTCGATGGGGTGTTTCCGTTCAGCAAAGGCATCCGGTTGCTAGGTGTAACAGTTTCCGGTTTCCAACCGATACCGCCCGAGCGGGAGGAGCTTCAGCTCAGATTGATTGATTGAAACGCACCAAGACTGTCAGGGTCTAAGGTGGGGGCGGAGACAATCACGGCGCAAAGGCTTCGCTAGAAACGGTATCCCGTCGGGCAGGTCATCTGAATCCACGAGCGTCCTTCCACTCACGACAACGATAGCAATATCAGGCCATCGCGCCCGAATGAGCTTCGCCAGTCGGATGCCGTCCATACCACCGGGCATCTCGACATCAGTAACCACGCATCTGATATCTGACCGTCTCTCAAGATGCGCAACGGCGTCATCGGCGTTAATCGCCTCGATCGTCGTGCATCCGCAGGAGACGATGAGATCCGCCGTATCCATCCTTATCAAAGGATGGTCGTCCACAACCAATACGACATGCTCGCTCGAATGCATCAACTCGCTCACGATCGGGGGGCGCCTGCAGAAGTTTGCGTTCCTTCCGACGTTGGCTTCGCCGCCTCACTGTCGTCAGTATGGTTTCGATCGAGCATCGAAACGGCCTCATGCTGGCTGAGGAACACCCTGCCGTTGAGGTGCTTGAGGAACTCGGTGCCTTTGAGCCGGTCCATCACCGGGCCCTTCACCTCGGAAAGGTGAAACCCAATGCCTGCGTCGGCGAGACGACGGTTGATTTCCTCCAGGCTTTCCAGCGCCGATGCGTCGATGGCATTGACGGCCGAGCACATCAGGATGACGTGCTCGAGGTCCGGCCGCTCGGAAACTTGGGCGGCAACCGTGTCTTCGAGAAACCGCGAATTGGCGAAATAAAGACTCTCATCGACGCGGAGCGACAGGATTTTCGGGCTGGTGATGACGGCGTGCCGCTCGACGTTGCGGTAGTGCTCGGTGCCGGGCACCTGCCCGACGATGGCCGTATGCGGCTTGCTGGTGCGGTAGAGGTGCAGGAGCAGCGACAACAGGACCCCGGCGACGATGCCTAGTTCAACGCCCCAACCCAGCGTCACCAGGATGGTGGCGGCCATGGCGGCGAAATCGGACTTAGAATAGGCAAAGACCCGGCGCACGGTTCCGAAGTCGACCAGCGACAGCACCGCGACGATGATGGTGGCGGCGAGCGTCGCCTGCGGTAAGCTGGCAAGCAAAGGCGTCAGGAACAATGCGGCGAGCGCGATGCCGACCGCAGTGAACACTCCGGCCGCAGGTGTCTGCGCGCCGGCGTCGAAATTGACCACCGAACGGGCGAAGCCTCCGGTGACCGGATAGCCGGACGAGAGACCGGCGGCAATGTTGGCCGCGCCGAGACCGATGAGTTCCTGATCGGGATCGATACGCTGCCGCCGCTTGGCGGCGAGCGTCTGCCCGACCGACACGGATTCGACAAAGCCCACCACGGAAATCAGGAAGGCTGGCACAAGCAGCGCCGAGATCAGGTCAAGCGAAAGGGCAGGAGCGCCGAATGCGGGCAGACCCTGCGGGATTTCGCCGACGAGCGCGACCCCGCGTGACCCGAGATCGAGGCCAGCGGCCAGGACAACTGTCACGGCGACGGCAAGGATGGGTGCGGCCTTGGCCATCATGTCGGCAAGGCGTGCGGGCACGCGGATCGAGATCAGCAGCGGTTTGAGATATTTGCGGGCGAAATAGAGGAAAGCCAGAACGCCGATGCCGATGGCAAGCGTCGTCGGATCGACGGCGCCAAGCTGGTTCGCGAGGGAAAAGAGAATTTCAGGAAGAGTGTCACCCCCGCCCGAAACGCCAAAGATATGGCGCAGTTGCCCGGCGGCGATCAGCAGCCCGGATGCGGTGATGAAGCCCGAGATCACCGGATGCGACAGAAAATTGGCGAGGAAGCCGAGCCGGAAGATCCCCATAACCACGAGCATGCCGCCAGACAGCAGCGCAAGGAGGATGGCGGCGGTGAGGTAGTCGAGCGTGCCCTCAGCGGCGATTTGCCCAACCGCGGATGCCGTCATCAACGAGACCACGGCCACCGGTCCGACCGCCAGCGTGCGGCTGGTGCCGAAGATCGCATAGGCGACCAGCGGAAGGATCGACGCGTAAAGACCGACTTCAGGCGGCAGGCCGGCGAGCATCGCATATGCCAGCGATTGCGGGATCAGCATGATGGTGACGATCACCGCCGCGAGCAGGTCGCTGGTCAGAACCGTCCCATCGTAGGTCTTGGTCCATTGGAGGAACGGGAAATAGCGGGAGGCTTTGATCATGAACGATTGCGCCGGCAAGAGGAGATGGGGGCGGGCGCTGTCACGTAGAGGGGGGTGTGACAGCGCCCGGTCGGACAGTGGGGGTTACTGTCCGATTGACGAATAAAGCGCAGCCGACCGGGCGCCGGAGCGACAATAGCCCAAAACCGGCCCGTCGATAGTCTCCATCGCTTCTTCGAAACGGTCGACCTGTGCAGCTGACGGCGCGCCTGTGACGGGGATGTGAACCGCTTTCATGCCGTGCTTTTCGGCTTCGCGGGCAATTGCCGCGAAGGCCGGCTGGCCCGGCTCCTCATTGTCGGGCCGCGCGCACACGATAGCGGCAAAGCCGTCCTGCGCCAGCTGCGCGACGTCGTCAGGACGGACCTGGCCCGTTGTGGCAAATCGGTCGTCGATCTTCCTGATGTTCATTTTTCCAGATTTCCAAAAGAGATTGAAGGGCCACATAGTCAACTTGCTTTCGCCATCACGTGCGTGGCCAGCGTGTGCCGGGCGAGCCGGGCGGCGGCGATGCCGCCAACCATCGAACCGACGAACAGCCAGGCATCGCCATGGCCCAGCCCCAATGCCGGAATGGCCCCACCCGGGCAAAAGCCGGTAATGCCCCAGCCGATGCCGAACACGGCGGAACCGGCCACCAGCGGAAAATCGAGATCCCGGCGCGTCGGCAGATGGAACAGGCGGTCGAACACAGGAGCGTCCCGTTTGAGGACCAAGGCATAGCCGATCGCCGTGACGATCAGCGCGCCGCCCATGACGAAGGCGAGCGAGGGATCCCAGGTTCCGGCAAAATCGAAGAAGTTCAGCACCTTGGCCGGATTGGCCATGCCCGAAAGCGCGATGCCTGACCCGAAGACCAGTCCGATAATGAGAGCGGAAAGAACACGGGCCATTACAAGCCTCCAATGAGATGGCGGACGACAAAGACGGTGATGGCGGTCGAGACCATGAAGGTCAGCGTTGCGACGATGGAACGCGGCGAGACGCGCGCCATGCCGCACACGCCATGACCGGACGTGCAGCCCGAGCCGAAATAGACGCCGGCGCCAACGATCAGCCCGCCGACAACCAGCCAGGGCGCGGGTGTGGGGCTTTCAAAAGGAATGGTGTAGCCGGACATGGCGACGATCAGAGCCGGCGCGCCGACGGCGCCAGCAAGAAAGGCCGCCCGCCAGCCCCAGTCATGAGAAAATGGCGGCACGAGACCGGAAAGGATTCCGGTCATGCCGGCGATGCGGCCGTGAAACGCCATCAGCAGCACGGCGGCAAGGCCGATCAGGCTGCCACCGAACAGCGACAGCCATGGAGTGAACTCTGTCATTTATCCTTGGTCCTTGATGTCGAAAGATTGAAAATCGCATAGGCCGGGCAGAAGCGGACGAGGCCTGTCACCGCGAGCACGAGCCCGACGATGACGAAGACCCAGGTCCAGACCGGGTTGGCGAACAGCGCCCAGCCGGTGACGAAAGGGGCGACCAGCAGGAGGACGCCGATGATGAGGCGGGCGATGCGGTCCGGGGTTCCGACATTGAATTTCATGGCTATTCTCTTTCTCTGGTAAGGATTGGAACAGGTAGAATAGTCGAATTTCTGTATCTACGCAATAACGCAGATATAGGACAAATGAAAACCCTGGGCAGCGTCCCGCCCGCCTATTTGCAGAAGAGCTGATGCATGGTGTGAATGAAGCTTTCGATACGCGGATCGGCGAGCCGATAGAAGACCTGCTTGCCTTCCTTCCGCCCGACGATCAGGCCCGCCTCGCGCAGTTCGGCGAGCTGTTGGGAGAGACCTGGCTGACGAATCCCGAGCCCATCCTCGAGTTCTCGCACCGAGCGTTCGCCCTCGACGAGGGCGCAGGCGACCAGCAGGCGATCGGGGTTGGCAAGTTTCTTGAGGAAAGTGGTGGCCTCACCGACCTTCCCCTTCAGCTCCCGGGCTTCATCCGAAATCAGCATCATTTCCATCAATCGTCCCAGGCGGCGCCTTCGAGCAGGTTCATCGGGATCTTGAGATAGCGCCTGCCATTGTCTTCAGGTGCAGGCAGCCGCCCCGCATTGGTGTTAATCTGCAAGGCGTGCAGGATCAGCTTGGGCATAGCAAGCGTCTTGTCCCGCGCGTCACGTGCAGCGACGAAATCCGCTTCGGTCTTGTGAACCGACATATGGATGTTCTTGGCTTTCTGCTCGGCGACGGTCGATTCCCACAAGGGCTCGCGCCCGCCGGGCTGATAATCGTGGCCGGTGAAGATGCGGGTCTCGTCAGGCAAGGCCAGAATATCCTGGATCGATTTCCACAATTGCTGCGCACTGCCGCCGGGGAAGTCGGCGCGGGCCGTGCCGCTGTCGGGCATGAACAGCGTGTCGTGAACGAAGGCCGCGTCTCCGATCACGTAGGTGATCGAAGCCAGCGTATGACCCGGCGAGAACATCACCTTCGCGTCGATATTGCCGACTTTGAAGGTCTCGCCATCAGCGAAAAGTTTGTCCCACTGCGAGCCATCGGCCGGGAAGTCGGGCCAATTGTAGAAATCCTTCCAGAGCTTCTGGACCTCGACGACCTTCTCGCCGATGGCCGTCGGCGCGCCGGTCTTGTCCTTAAGATAGGCGGCGGCAGAAAAGTGATCGGCGTGCGGGTGCGTGTCGAGGATCCATTCGACCTCGTAGCCCTTCTCGGCAATGAACTTGAGAATATTGTCGGCATGCGTCGTGGCGGTCGCCGCCGACTTCTCGTCATAGTCGAGCACCGGATCGACGATGGCGCATTTTTTCGTCTCCGGGTCGGCGACGACATATTGGATCGACCAGGTGCGCGGATCGAAGAAGCCAGTGACTTCAGGCTTGGTTGTCATGGGGTTTTTCCTCTTGCTCATTTCTTGCGACCGCTGAACGGCTGACACTCACATAATATCTATTACATTTTTTCGCAAGCATTATTTTGTGATTGATAAGTTTTGCCTTGCGAGCCTATTCCGCCGGCGTCGCGGGCACGGTTCGGGCGCTCTGCCAAAGCAGCGGCACGAGGATCAGCGCGACGGCCGGAAAGATCATCCAATTGATCGTCTGCCAGCCGGACGCATGCAGCAGCGCGCCGGCGAAAAAGGATGCCGCGGCAACCGTGCCGAAGATCAGGAAGTCGTTGGCACCTTGCGCCTTACCGCGCTCTGCATCGGTATGGCAGTCGGTGACCATGGCGGTCGCGCCGATGAAGCCGAAATTCCAGCCCACGCCCAAAAGGATCAGCGACACATAAAAATGGACGAGCTGCAATCCGGCGAGAGCGAAGATAGCAGAGACCGCGATCAGCAGAAGACCGAGCGCCGTCACCCGCTCCTTGCCGAAGCGGGCCATCAGATGCCCGGTGACGAAGCTGGGCGCAAACATCGCCAGCACGTGCCACTGGATGCCGAGCGCGGCGTGATCGACCGAGTGGCCATGGCCGACCATGGCGATCGGGGCCGCCGTCATCACGAACACCATCAACCCATAGGAGACCACGCCAGCCGCGACCGCCAGCATGTAGCGCCGCATCAGCAGGATCTGGATCAACGGACGTCCGGTATCCTCGCGGCCTTTCGCTGTTGCCGTAGCTTTTGGCTTACGCAGCAGCAAGAGGACGGGCACCGCCATCAATGCAAGCGCGGCCTGACTGAGAAAGCTGCCGACATAGGGCGTACCGGGAACCGCATCGCGGGTCCAGATGACGAGCTGTGGACCGATGATCGCGGCGATCAACCCACCGATCATCACCCAGGAAATCGCCTTGGCCTTGAGCTCTCCCGTTGCGGCATCGGTCGCCGCGAAGCGATAGCTCTGCACGTAGGCGGCATAAAAGCCGGCGATGAACGTGCCAATGCAGAAAATCACGAATGAAGCAGCAAAAATGCCCCACGCAGCCACCAGCCCGGCTGCCATGCCAAAACCCGTCCCGAGCAGGTAGCCGTTGCGCCGCCCGATCTGGCGCATGACGAACGCTGCCGGCAGGGTGCCAACGGCAAGCCCGAGATTGAACAGGCTGACCGGCAGCGTCACCAGTGCCGGATCGGACGACAATTGCTGGCCGACGAGACCGCCCAAGGAAATGATGATAGGCGGGCTGGCGGCGCCTAACGCCTGCGCTGCGGTAAGCACATAGATATTGCGTCGGGCAAACGCTTGATTGTCCGGAGTCATGTTCATTCTCGCTTTGCCCTGGCGAAGAGCATCGCGAGGGTTGGGGCCGTTAGGGGTCAGGTGTCGGGCGCGCAGTAGTGAGCGTAGAGCACGCTCACGACCTCACGGGCGATGTCGGATTCGATGCGATACCAGATGGTCTGTCCATCGCGGCGGTTGGCGATGATGCCTTCACGGCGCAACAGGGCCAGATGCTGCGACACCGTCGAATCGCGAATTCCCACAAACTCCGCGAGCTGGCCAACGGACTTCTCTCCGTCGATCAGGCGACAAAGGATCAGCAGGCGGTGCTGGTTGGACAATGCCTTCATCAGCTCGCTCGCCTGATCGACGGCGGCGCGCATTTCATCCGGGTTGATAGTGACTTTACTATTCATTCTTGCGTATCTACGTTATTGCGTATATCTAGTCAATAGAAATCCTCCTCTATCAGCCGGAGGCGGGCCGTCAACGGAGTATCGATCATATGTCTGGTAACCGCCAGATCGTCTGTCCAGGATGCGGCGCGATCAATCGCGTGCCTGCGGACAAGCCCGCCGGTGCGGGCAAGTGCGGCAAATGCGGGAATGCGCTGTTCAGCGGCAAGCCGCTCGACGCTGATGCCCCGATGTTTACACGTCAGACCAGCCGCTCGGAGATTCCGGTTCTCGTTGATGTCTGGGCGCCCTGGTGTGGCCCCTGCCGCATGATGGCCCCGGCCTTCGAGGCGGCCGCCGCCATCCTCGAACCGGACATGCGCCTGATCAAGCTCAACTCCGAGGAGGAGCAAGAGGTTGCGGGTCGCCTCGGCATAAGAGGCATTCCGACCATGCTGCTTTACGTCGGCGGCCGCGAGATCGGACGCATTTCCGGAGCCATGAACACTCAACAGATCGTCGGTTGGGCCAGAGACCAGCTCTCACGGGCTCCCGCCGCGCACAAAGCATCGTAATTCCGAGGGAGAGAGAAATGGAAAGACGGCAATTTCTGGTGGGAGCCGCAGCTCTTGCCTCAGTTGGTTTAGGCACGGAAGCCGCACAGGCCCAGACGTCCGATTCCAGAGCCCGCGTCGTCATAGCGGGCGCAGGTGCGGCCGGGCTGGCGCTTGCCTCACGTTTGCGCCGCTCCATGCCAAACGCGACTATCACAATCATCGACGCCAAGAAGGAACATCATTTCCAGCCGGGCTTCACCTTGGTCGGCGCCGGCATCTGGTCCCCGGCCCAAGTGACGGAGCAAAATGTGGACTACATTCCGCGCGGCGTGGAATGGGTCGAAGCCGCCGTTGCCGAGTTCGATCCCGACGCAAATGGCGTGGTGACCACCACCGGCCAGCGGATCGATTATGATTTTCTGTTGGTCGCAACCGGACTTAACCTCAATTACGAAGCGATCGAGGGCATGGACGTGTCGCTGATCGGCCGTGACGGCATCGCCTCGATCTATGCGGGACCCGAGCAGGCCAATGCGTCAGCGACCGCAATCGACCGCTTCATCGAGGCGGGCGGTGTCGGCCTCTTCGGACGCCCGGCAGGCGAGATGAAATGCGCCGGCGCGCCGCTCAAGATCACCTTCATCACCGACGACAAGGCACGAAGCCGGGGTCGCCGCGGTGCGGTTGAGCTCGTTTATAATGCACACAATCCCGCTGTTTTTTCCGTTGCGCCGGTCAATGACAAGGTTACGGAAATGTTCGCCGGCCGCGATATCGCCGTCAACTACAGCCATGTGCTGAAGGCGATCGATCCGGGCGCGAAGCAAGCGACCTACGCCACTGAAAGCGGCGATATCACGCTCGACTACGACTTCATCCACGTTGTCCCGCCCATGCGCGCGCCTAATGCGGTGCTGGCAAGCCCCCTGCCCTGGCAGGACGGCGCGCTCGCCGCCGATGGCTGGATCGAGGCCGATAAGGCGACATTGCGCCATCCGCGATATCCGAACGTCTTCGCTGTCGGCGACATCGCCGGCGTTCCGCGCGGCAAGACAGCCGCCAGCGTCAAGTGGCAGGTGCCCGTGGTCGTCGACAACCTCGTCGCCGAGACTGCGGGGCGTAGCCCGCAGGCGGTCTACAATGGCTACACCTCCTGCCCGATGGTCACCGGCATCGGGAAAGCGATGCTGATCGAGTTCGACTATGACGGCAATCTGATCCCCTCCTTCCCGTTCATCGATCCGCTGAAGGAATTGTGGGTGTCCTGGCTGATCGAGGAAAAGGGCCTGCTCGGGGCCTATCGCGCCATGCTGCGCGGGCGCGCATAGGGAGAAAGCATCATGAGCGATTTCGATTTGACGACGATCTATTTCATCCTCTCCGAGAGCATGGGCGGCTGGCTCTGGGGGTTCGTCGCCCTCGCCCTCCTGCTTCTCGCCGCGATCGTGGCCGGCATCATGACGCTTCGGAAGAACGACACGCCGGCCCGGCGCCCACTGGTTGCCGCGCTTGTGGCGGGCCTGGTGACCACGATTATCTTCACCTTCCTCGTTCCAATCTGGACCCTGGCCGGAGCCGGCGCTCTCGCCGCACCCATCGACGTCCTGTTTGCGGTTCTCTTTGCCCTTGTGCCAGGCGGTGTGGTTGGATCGGCCGTGTTCGTCATCATGGCTTTCGCTTCCAATCGCCGTGTGGCGGCAATCGCCTGATCAAGGACGAGTAAGCATTTCCGATAGCCCGCCTGGCGAGCCATCGTCGGTCGAAAACAAATCATTTATGTTCAGCAAAGGTATTCTGATGGTCTTCCCACAGGTGACGGCGTTCTATGCCGCTCTGCTTGGTCTGGTTTTCACAGGCCTGTCGTTCTGGGTGGTCAAGGCCCGCGCGCACCACAAGGTTGCAATGGGAGATGGCGGGCAATTCTCGCTGATCCTGCGCATCCGGAGCCATGCTAACTTTGCGGAATACGTGCCCTTGGGGCTGATCCTGATCGCATTCAATGAAATGGGCGGCCTGGATTCCTGGGGGATTCACGCACTCGGCGCAATCCTTGTGCTCGCGCGCATCGCTCACCCGATCGGCATGGCCGCGTCTGAGGGTTCGCCGCTGCAAAAACCATTTCGCGGCTTCGGCGTCCTTGGCACCTGGGGCGTGATCCTGATTTCTTCCCTGCTTGTGCTCGCCGGACTGCTCTAAATGACCAAGACGATGCGCCATTCAACTACGCAAATTGCGCTCCACTGGACCGTGTCAGTTCTGGTCGTCGGCCAATATCTGTTCAACGAGCCGATTGCTCAGGCCTGGAACGCTGCCGCAGATGGCTTGCCGGTTTCGTTCAACCCGCTGATTCTGGCGCATGTCGCCGGCGGCGTGCTGATTCTGGCACTAGTCGCTTGGCGACTCGTCCTGAAATCGCAAAGGGCCGCGCCTCCGCCGCCGGACAACGAACCCGCCCTGCTACGGATGGCGGCGCAGGTGGCGCATTGGAGCCTCTATGGTCTGCTCGCCGCCATGTCGATGTCCGGGATGGCGGCCTGGTTGGGTGGTGTCGAGGCGGCCGCGACCGCTCACGGTGTGTTGAAGGTCCCGCTGATCGCCTTGATAGCCCTTCATCTGCTTGCGGTCATTTTCCATCATCTGATCCTGAAAAACCCGATACTGAAACGGATGGTCTGACATCAAGGCACCGCGCGCGAGTGAGGAAGTTCCGGCCTTAAGCCTGCCTTAAGGATCGAGAGCGATCGATCGGCCGACCATGAACTCCACGTACCAGGCTGAACCAAAAAGCATGAAGAAGCTCCTGCTCACCGCGGTCCTTGCCTCCGCGCTTTCCGCGTGTAGCGATAGCAATGAGCCCGGGGGCAGTCCTGCGAGCAACACCGACGCGCCAGTGCTCGATACCCTGAAAGCCCAGGGGCTCACCATCCTCGGTCCGCTCGATGTGCCCGGCGGTCTCGATGCATTCGCTGCCAGCGCCGGTACGCAGGCGCTTGCCGTCTACGTCATGCCTGACTCCGGCTATGCTCTGATCGGGACGTTGATCGACGAAGCGGGCAATCCGGTTGCTGACGAAGAGCTGCGTCGCATCGTCAGTGAGCCGCTGGAACAGGATGCGTGGGACTCGCTGGAGGCCGCCGGCTGGGTCGGTGATGGCAGGCCCGATGCCGAGCGTATCATCTATGTCTTCACTGACGCCAATTGTCCGTTCTGCAATCAGCTATGGACCTCGGCGCGACCCTGGGTCGAGGCCGGCAGGGTGCAGTTGCGCCATGTCATGGTGGGCGTGATCCGGGCAGACTCGGCCGCGAAGGCGGCGGCGATCCTCGAGGCTGAGGACCCGGAAGCCGCTCTTTCCCTCAACGAAATCCATCATTCCGAAGGCGGGATCGCTCCGCTCGAAACCATTTCCGACGAAAGTAATGCCCAGCTCAACGCCAATGTCGAGCTGATGCGTCAGCTCGGCTTCGGCGGCACGCCGGGGCTGATTGCCAAAAACGACGACGGATCGCTGAGATTCCAGAGCGGTGTTCCGCGCGGGGCGGCGCTCGAGGAGCTGTTCGGACCGCTTTAGCAAGCCGAAAGTCACAAGAGGCAGGAACGATGCAGCCAGAAACAGCGCAAACAAGGGAAGAAAAGCGAGCGCGATTAACGCGGCGAGCGCTTCTGGCGGGCGGCCTTGCCGCGCCGGCTGTGCTGCTGGCGACACCGGTGCCCGCCGCTTCAGGCGAATTGGTGCGAGATGTCTCTTCCTATCACCAGGCGCTCGCCGCGCTTGTCGGGCAACACCGCTTTGCGCTGGTGGACATCAGGGCGGACTGGTGCGCGGTCTGCCATCGTATCGAGCGCGAAATCCTTTCCCACCCGACGGTGAGGCGAAATCTTGAACATGTGCCGCTGCTGAAGGTGGACGTCACGGCCATGGACGAGGCCAATCGCCAGCTTCTTGCTCATCTTCGCGCCAGCGGCCCGCCCACGTTCTTCGTCGTGGACGCCGCAACGGGCGCGGAATACGATCAGACCCGATCGCTGGGATCGTTTTCAAGACGCAATCTGATCCGGCGCCTGGCGCCGTTTTCGGGGATCTGAAGGAACTACGGATGACGGTAAACCGCTGGGACGAACGCTATCGCGGCGAGGACTATCTATTTGGGCGCGAGCCGAGCGCCTTCCTGAAGCGTGAAGCCGATCGCTTCGCAAAGGGTAGCAGCGTCCTTGCGGTCGCCGATGGCGAAGGACGAAACGGCGTGTTTCTCGCCGGTCTCGGTCTCAAGGTACATGCCATCGACGCCTCATCTGTCGCGCTGGAAAAAAGCGCGCGCCTGGCCCGTGAATCAGGCGTTGAGATCAAGCTTGAACAAGCCGATCTTGCCGATTGGTGCTGGCCACGCGAGACCTATGACTACGTTGTCGCGATCTTCATCCAGTTCGCGGACCCGGCAATGCGGGCGCATCTCTTTGAGGCGATGAAATGCGCCCTGAGACCAGGCGGGCTCTTGCTGTTGCACGGCTATCGTCCCGAGCAGGTGGAGCTTGGCACAGGTGGGCCGCCGCAGCCCGAGAATATGTATACGCGCGATCTGCTGATCTCAGCATTCGGCGACTTCGAAATCCTGCACCTGCAGGAGCATGATGCGACGATCCACGAAGGCAGCGGTCATAGCGGGCCTTCGGCCCTTATCGACCTCGTCGCACGCCGGCCCGCCGTCAGCCCTTAAGGTTGGCTTAAGGTGGCGCCCATGTCCTGCGCACACAGCAAGTGATGCAAGGACACTGTTTTGAGTACGCAGATTCGTTATCCCAATACGCTGGGGCGGCGCGGGTTTCTTATTGGTGCAGGTGCGCTGGTCCTGGGAGGCTGCTCGGCGACAACCCGACCTTCTCAGACGACAGCGCCGGCAACTCCGCCTCCGCCCTCACGTCCAATACCACCCATGTATTATGCGATGCCCCATGAGCGGTTTCCGGTCCCGGCTGTCGATGTCTCCAGGATCGACCCCAAATGGTGGCGCACTGAAATCGCCTATCCGACCGACGAACGGGTCGGCACCGTCATCGTCGATACGCCGAACCGCTATCTCTATCACGTGCGGCCTGGTGGGCGCGCGGTCCGCTATGGCGTCGGCGTTGGCAGGGACGGGTTTTCCTGGGCGGGACGTGGCCGCCACATCGCCTATAAGCGCGAATGGCCCCGCTGGAACCCGCCAGACGAGATGGTCGCGCGCCAACCAGAGCTGGAGCCGGTCAGCATCGCCAATGGCGGCATGGATCCAGGCCTGAACAATCCGCTCGGCTCACGCGCGCTTTATATCCACGAGGGCAACCAGGACACGATCTATCGCATCCACGGCAGTCCCGAGGAGTGGACGATCGGCCAGGCCGTATCATCGGGCTGCATACGAATGGTCAATCAGGACGTCATCCACCTCGCCGACAATGTGCGTGACGGCAGTCCGCTGGTGGTGATCGCCGATCCTGCGATGAGGCATCTGCTGACGACCTAAGCTGTGCGTGGCGCATCAGGCATGAACGCCGATGACGGCGCTCAGACCGCCAGTCTCGCGGTTAAAGAGCTGCAACTGCCAGCCGCTTCGCCCCAACGCCAGTTCGACAATGGCAAGACCCAGGCCGCTGCCGACGGCGGCCTTGTGGCGGCCGCGGAAGAAGCGCTCGGTGATTCTGGGCAGCTCTTCCTGCGGGATGCCCGGGCCGTCATCCTCGATGACAATACCGCCTGTCTCTGCTGCGCGGCAGCGCACCACGCCGCCCTGCGGTGAGTGATTGACCGCATTTTCGAGAAGATTGCGGGCCGCCAGCGTGAACAGTTCCGGCTCGATCTCGACGGTGAGCATGTCGAGTGCCGGAGAGATCTCCACCGTCACTTCGCGCACGAGATCGGCCAGTTCCTCGGCCAGCGCGCGCAGCACCGGGCCAGCTCGAACCGAGCCCTTCCTCTCCACTTGATCGAACGCTTCCAGCGAGGACATATCGAGAAGTTGCCGGACCAGCCTGGAGGTTCGGTCAACGCCGATCACGATCTGGCTCAGTGCCTGTTTTCGTATGGCGGCATCGTCGCTGGCCAGCGCTACCTGCGCCTGCGTCTTCAGCCCCGCCAGTGGCGTTCGCAGTTCATGGGCCGCGAAGGCGGTGAAGTTCCGCTCGCGCTCGCGCAGCCCCGCGACGCGGGCGAACAGCCCGTTCAGCGAATGCAGCACCGGCGCGATTTCAGTCGCCGTCGCCGCACCGTCGATCGGGCTGAGGTCCGAGGCATGGCGTGTCTCGAGGTCGCCGGCGATCTTGCGCAACGGCTCGAGCCCGCGCCGCACGCTGAGCCAGATCAACCCGCCGAGGATGGGCAGGATCAGCAGCGCCGGCAGCAGCAGGCCGCGAATGACATCGTTCACCAGCCGGTCGCGGATCCACATGCTGTCGCCGACGAGGACCCGCACGCCGAGTTCTTCATTGGTGACGGCGTAGACGCGCCATGTCTCGCCGCCGATCACGGTTTCGGAAAACCCGTCAGCGTGTTCGGAAAGCCGCTCGTCAGGCGCGCCATCGGAGCGCCCAATCAGCGCACCCTGCAATGACCAGATCTGGCAGGAAAGCTGGCGATCATAGGTGCTGTGGGCACGCAAAGGCAGGCCTGTGGTGGAGCTCGGTGTCGAATCGACAAGGATCTCCTGGCTGACGATAAGCGAGGAGACCATGCGGCCGGCCTCCATCAGCCTGGCGTCAAGCACCCGTTCCACCTCGGCGCGCGTCGACAGATAAATCCACACCACTGCCGAAAGCCAGACGAGGCTGGTGGTTACGGCGAGGATGATGAAAAGTCGTTTGGAGATCGAAGGCATCACATCTCGCCTCCCAGCCGGTAGCCAATGCCGCGCACAGTCTGGATCGCGTCCGATCCCAGCTTGGCACGAAGATGATGGATGTGGACCTCGATGGCATTGCTCTCGACCTCCTCCTGCCACCCATAGAGCTTTTCCTCGATGCGGCTGCGCGAGAGGATCTGGCCGGGATGGGCCATCAGCGCGTGCAGCACGGCATATTCCCGGCGTGACAGGTGCACAGGCTTACCGTCCTGCTCGACCTTCTGCTTGGCCGGATCGAGGCTGAGACCGCTCCATTCCAGCCGCGCACCCGGCCTGCCCGCTGCGCGCCGCAAAAGCGCTCGCAGGCGCGCGGCAACCTCGTCGAGATCGAACGGCTTGCCAAGATAGTCGTCCGCGCCGGCATCAAGCCCGACGATGCGATCGGCCACCCGGTCGCGCGCGGTCAGAAGCAGCACCGGCGTGGTATCGCGGCGCTCGCGCATCGACTTCAGCACGTCAAGGCCGGAGCCATCGGGCAGCATCAGGTCGAGCACCAGCGCGTCGAATTCGTGGTTCTTCAGTACCGCATCGGCTTCCTCACAGGTTTCGACGGCGTCGGTGTTGAAGCCACCGATCCCAAGCCCCACCCGCAAGCCGTCACGAAGAACGGCATCGTCCTCGACAATAAGCACGCGCATCAGATCACCTCGACAGAAAGCCTGCCATCCTGCGACAGGCTTAAGGCAAGCTTAAGAATTTCCAGACATCGCCTGGCAAAGCGATCATGCAGTGAGGCGGCACCGGATCCTACTGCGGCAGCTGTCGGACATCTTCGTGCAACACGGGTGCGTGCTTGAACCAGATCAACGCGCCCTGCGGTCCCGCCGTTGCCGGTGAGGGGATCGTCATATCGCGGCACCTTAAGCCCGCCTTAAGGTTCACCGTCGACCTCGGCCGAAATGGAACAGCCGGAGCCGGATGATGCAGAATCACCGCATACACAGAACTGCCACACCTTTTGCCACTGCCGCATGGGATCGGCGCTCGATTCTGATGGGTCTGACGGCCTTGATTGGCGCGGGCATTGCGACACGGGTCGGCGCTGATGATCTTTCCGCGGAAATGATCCTCAACGATCCGGATGCGCCGATAGGTGGAAACCCGAATGGCGATCTGAACATCGTCTCCTTCTTTGACTACAATTGCCCTTTCTGTAAGCGCACGGTCGATCCGCTCAGCGCTGTGCTCGCATCCGACGGCAACATCCGCCACATCTACAAGGATTGGCCAATCCTTGCCCAATCCTCTGTATATGGCGCAAAGCTGGCTCTCGCCGCCAAATATCAGAACCGCTACGAGGACGCCTATCGCGCCCTGATGGGCATCGAGGGTTCCCGAATCCCGGAAGACAGGATGCGGCAGGCCCTGCAAGCCGCCGGATTCGATATGGCCCAGCTCGAGGCAGACGCGAACGAGTATGATGCGGACATCACCACCCTGCTCCAACGCAACAACGCGCAAGCAGAGGGGCTGGGCTTGCGCGGCACACCCGTATTTCTGGTAGGGCAGTTCCTCGTCGCTTCGGCGCTCGACGAAGCCGGGTTCCGACAGGTTGTGAAGGACGCACGCGACGCTGCCTGACGGCTTCGTCGACCACTGGAATACGCCGAGAAAGACTATGCCCCGTCAGATCTTCCTTCGCCTAATCACGTCCCTGTTCGTCGCGCTCTGGTCGCTTTCCGCCGCGGCCCAGCAGCAGGATCTGCTGCAAGCGGAAGAAGCTTTCCGCCTCACAGTCGAGCGTGAAACTAACGACACGATCGAGATGCGCTGGCAGATAGAGGACGGCTACTACCTTTACCGCGACCATCTGGAAGCAAAGAACCGAGCAACAGGGGAAAAAGTCGCCCTTCACACCGATCCGGGTATCGTTGAAGCTGAAGACGCCAATTTCGGGCCGTCCGAAGTCTATTATCTTGAGGCCGTCGCCCGGCTCGGGGCCGATGCGCCCGGCGAAGTCGCCATCACCTACCAGGGCTGCAAGAAGGATTCCATCTGCTACCCACCGATGACAGTGGCGCTGGATACTGGCAGTTTGCAGCTTTCCGAGCCTGTCGTTGGATTCGGCATCGCCGCGCCTTTATCGCCGTCTGCCGGGAATACAGAAATCGGCGGCTTCACGCTCGCCGACGAGACGCAGAATGGCGGCATGATCGGCTCGCTGCTGGCCATCGGCGGCGCGGGCTGGGTGATTGCTAGCTTCTTGGTGTTCGGCCTGCTTCTCGCCTTCACGCCATGCGTGTTGCCGATGTACCCAATCCTCAGCGCAACCCTGGCGCGCGAGGGCGAGGCGCTGACAGCGCGGCGCGGCTTCGTATTGTCCACTTCCTATGTGTTGGCGATGGCGGCGGCTTTCGGCCTTCTCGGCATCGTCGCGGCCTGGTCGGGCCAGAACCTGCAAATGGTGCTGCAATCGCCCTATGCGATCGGCGCGGTCTCCGTCCTCTTCGTCGTGTTGGCGGCGTCGATGTTCGGATTGTTCGAATTGCAGCTGCCGAGCGCATGGGTCAACCGAATGGCTGGCGTAACCGCCGGATCGCGCGGATCGGTCAGCGGGGCCGCCGGCATGGGCTTTCTATCCGCGCTGATCGTCGGACCCTGCGTCACGGCGCCGCTTGCCGCCGCCCTTCTCTACATCGCCCAGACCAGTGACGCATATCTCGGCGCAGCCGCCCTGTTTGCGCTGGGGCTCGGCCAGGGGATCCCGCTGATCGCCTTCGGCACGATCGGCAGCCGCGCCTTGCCGCGCGCCGGCGCATGGATGGTGCAGATCAAGTATGTCTTCGGTTTCGTCTTCCTTGGCGCCGCCATCTGGATGACGGGTCGCATCGTGCCGCCCCAGGCCACCCTCGCCCTTTGGGCGCTCCTGTTGCTAACGGCGGCCGTCTTCATCGGCGTCGCCGACCGCTTGACAGCGGAGGCGGCCGCCGGACCGCGGTTTCGCAAAGCAGCCGGGTTGGCGCTCTCTCTCGCCGGCGTGATTTTCGCCATCGGCGCGGCGTCCGGCGGAGGCGATCCGCTGCGCCCGCTTGGCCATTTCGGCGCCGGCAGTGGCGGTTCGCAACAGCACGTCGCTGAAACATCGACTACATTCATCGAAGCCGGATCGATGCCGGACCTCATGCAGGTGATCTCTTCAGCAGACGGGCGGCCGACCTTCGTCTATTTCACCGCGGATTGGTGCGTGATCTGCAAAACCATTGAACGCGATGTTCTTCAAAATGCCGAGATCATTGCTGGTCTCGACGGCTTCCAGCGCGTCCGGGTCGATTTGACCGCGCTCGATCAGACCAATCAGGAGATGATGCGAGACCTGGCAGTCGTCGGGCCACCAACCATGATCTTCTTCGACGGCGACTCGAAGGAGGCGAGCGGCTCCCGCCTGATCGGCGACGCGACGATCGCGACGCTGAAAGCCTCGCTCGAGCTGGCGAGACGCTGACATGAACGCCATAGCCATCGGCCCGCTGGTCTTCGCGCCCGACCGTTTCGCCGCCATTCTGGCAATCGCCGTGTTTCTGATCCTGAGCGAGATCCTTGCGAGGAAAGTCGACCAGCGCTTCTCTTCCTGGGCCTGGGGTGCGACGCTCGCCTTTATTTTCGGCGCGCGTGCCGGACACGTCATCCAGCACGGGGAAAACTTTCTCGCCGATCCACTGCGCGCCCTGTTCATCTGGCAGGGCGGCTTCATGATCGGAGCGGGCGTTGCACTGGCAATTGCCTATACGTTGATCCAATTTCGGAGCGAGCTACGCCTTGCATTGTGGGCGGCGCTGCCGGCCGTCATTTCTGCCTATGCAGCCTTCTTCATCCTGCAACTAACCGCAGGAGCGCCGGCTACCCCGCTGCCGTCGGGAGGCATGTTCCGCACGTTAGCCGGCGAGCCGTTCGAGCCAACCATGTTGGAAGGCCAACCGACGGTCATCAATCTGTGGGCGACATGGTGCCCGCCCTGCCGGCGCGAAATGCCGATGATGGCGGACGTCGCAGCGAACACCGACGACGCCCGGCTGGTGTTCGTCAACCAGGGCGAAGGCGCGGACGTCATCCAGCGCTTTCTCACCACTGAAAACCTCGAACTGGACCATGTGGTTCTGGATTCGCTTGGCGAGTTTGGACGCCACTACGAGGTTCCCGGCCTGCCAGCGACATTCTTCATCGGCAGCGACGGAGCGCTCCAGTCTGTCCATATGGGTGAGATTTCGCGCGAAGGCCTGCTGACTGGGATCCAGAAACTGCAGGACACGGGGAGCGATTCAGGCAAGTGGCCTGGTTACCGTTCCGACGAGTAGTGCTCCTTCAAGTAGTCGAGAATGGTTTCCCGCAACTCCTCACCCGGATCGGCCATGCCCTGGTCCTCGATCATCCAGGTCCATAGATAATCCCAGCGCGCGTCCGACAGGCGTTGCTGCTTCACCAGGGCGATAGAGTGACAGGCCGAACACATATAAAAGGTGTCTTCCGCGCCCGGACCGTCGATCAAACCGTCGAATTCCGGGTTGCCTTCAGGGCGCGGAGAAGCACCCGGTAACGGCATTGCCGGGCGCATCGGATCGTAACCGGCTGCTTGGGCGAGCAGAATTTCGCCGGTGCGAAAGTCGTTTTCTTGCGCTGCGGCGGACAGTGAAACTCCTGTCACCGCGGCGCAAGCGATAGCTGCTCTCAAAAGAAGGTGGAAATTCACAATCAGTCCGATCAGCTGGCAAACAGCGCGATGCGATGGATCATGTTGTTGCCATAGCCCCGCGGGTTCCATCCGGGCGTGACCGCGGGCTGCGTGACGTCGTTCATGTCCGTCGCCCGCGCCCACACCTCGTAGTAGCCCTGCTCCGGCGGCGTCACCTCGGCGCGCCAGCGCTGCCAGGCATATTTGTTCGGGGCCGATTCAAGCGTGGCCTCCTGCCAGGTTTGGCCGAAGTCGAGCGAAACATGCATCGCCTTCACGTCACCATCGCCCGCCCAGGCATGGCCGCGCACTTCTACGGCCTGTCCTTGTGTCACTTCCGCGCCTGTCGCCGGCGCGGTGATGATCGACTTCACCGGCATGACCGTAAGGACTTCCATATCCTCTTCCGGAACCTCGGTTCCGGGCGCCACCGGATATTTCGGCATGCGGTAGGAATAGCCACCCATCTTCGGCCCGTCATGCTCCTTGTCGCGGATCCAGATCCGCGTCAGATATTTTTGCGACACCGAGCCTGGATAGCCAGGGATGACAAGACGTATCGGGAAGCCGTGCAGCGCCGGAATGTCCTCGCCATTCATCGCCCATGCGATCAGGGCTTCCGGCTCCATCGCCTTCTCGATCGGCACGCCGCGCGAAATCACCACCTTGTCGGGGTCTCCAGAAATATCGACGTCATTGCCGTAATGGCCCGTATAGACGGCCGAAGATTTCACGCCAGCCTTTTCAAGAACGTCTCGCAGCCGCACGCCTGTCCATTGCGGACACCCGACCGCGCCGACCGTCCACTGGTTGCCCGAAGCGCCGGGCTGGAAGAATGCCCTGCCATTGCCGCCGCATTCGAGCACCAGCGCCAGGGTGACGTGCTCGAAATCGCTTTTGAGGTCATCGATGGTGAGGGAAAGCTCGTTTTCTACTTCGCCGTCGATAGTGAGCGTCCAGTCGCTCGCATCCTTGTCGAGCGCCGACTGCGGAACGAGGCCGTTGGCGCGCACAAACAGCCGCGAATAGGGCGTGATGTCGTCATCCAGCAGGTGTGCAGGTGTCTCGGCGTTGAGCGGCCGGTCATTGTGCACCGTCAGGCCGTCCTTCTCCGACATCAAGTCAGCGCCGGTATCTTGCGCGAACGCCGCGGGAACGAGACCATCGGGGAAGTGGCGTCCAAAAGGCACCGCCATTCCGAGCGCTGCGCCAATGGCGGTCAGGCCGGTACTTTTCAGGAAGCCACGTCGATCGGAAATGGATAGCCGGTCGAGTATTGTTGTCGTGATCTCCTCAGAATGATCCCGATCTTCTTTCCTGTCGATTGAAAGCACCATCATTACCTCCCTGGGCATCTGTTACGGCCTGCAAAACAACCGCTTAGATCATGAACGCGAAATCCTCAGTCGATATTTCCTCCAGCAATGTAGACGAGGAGATCCTTACAGGCCACCCTTGGTCAATAACCTCGCGTCATTTGCGCTACTCCAGCGCCTTGGCACCCATCGACCCGCAGCCGACGAGATCGGATATGTTGCAGGCCGACAGTTCGCGCAGGGCCATGCGCAACTCCGCGGACAGGCCCTCTCCCATCGCAGGACGTTGAACGGCATGCGAAGCAGATCGTGCACGGTCAGTCTCTCGCCAATCGACAGCGCGAGAAGCTGACCATATGTTCGGCCGCCGGCGCAACCATCTCGGCTGCAAGCAGGCGTCCATCCTCACGCGACGCATACATTCTGCAGCGCAGCGGCTCCTAGCCCTGCGGACCAGCCGCGAGCCCGCAGGGCATGCCTTCCAAAGAATTGTCTTGGAGCGCAGAGCTGTTGATGCGTGGATTGCTGACGGGGCGTTGTTCAATATTGTCGTTTCAAATCTCGCCGACAACCTTGGCAAGCATATCTCCGACCTTGCCTGCGACTTCTTTCAGTGCCGCGTTATCGATTGCTTGCATGGAGGCCACCGGATCGACGGCGCTGACCTCCACCCCAGTATCGACCTCCCGCAGGATGACGTTGCAGGGCAACATTGCGCCGACCCGAGGCTCGATGCCAATTGCCTGATAGGCCATTTTTGGGTTGCAGGCTCCAAGGATACGATATCCGGGCATGTCGATCCCGAGTTTCAATTTCATCGTCGTGCGAACATCAATTTCAGTCAGCACGCCAAAACCGTGATCGGCAAGAGCTTTGCGGGTACGCGCATCGATCTCATCGAGGGAGACATCTGCAATGATGCGGTCAAGAGTATAGCTCACGGGACTATCCTTCCACTATTGAATTAGGGAGCACACTAGTCGACCTATGACGAGCGCCAGCACGGGGCACTCTCATCCCCTGCCACAATGTCCATGCGGTCGATAGGTGGCTCCAACATGCATATATCTGCGTGATTACGTAGCTACGCTGATTAGCATCTGTTGTCAATCTTTGCACGGGTCGCTACTGGATATCTCGTTGAACTGCCCCAGCAGCTTGCACTCGCCCATGCTTGTCAGCCGGCAGATTTATCAGTCCACGTTGTGGAGGCATTAATCGGCCGGATCGTCCCAGGACTTCATCAGTTCCTCCCGCTACATTGTCATCGCTCTCTTCACCCAGCCATTGCCGCCCGACCCGGCACAGCCAGGAAACTGCATGGAACAGCGTTCTTCCGTTCGAATGATGACAGTGGCGACAGCCCTCACCATTGGGGGAATGTGCCTCGCCGCCCTGGATGCATTCTGCCTCCCAGGCGTCTGGGGACCGGTCGGCCTTGCAATCGTCTACGTTTTCGGCGGCGGGCCGGCTTCGATCCGCGCCCTCACCGCCCTCTGGCGGGAGCGCAGTCTCGACATCGACCTTCTCATGGTCATCGCCGCGGTTGCGGCGGCGGCGGTTGACGCGGCGCTGGAAGGCGCGGTGCTGCTGACGCTGTTCAGCATCTCCACGACGCTGGAGCACCGCGTCATGGGCCGGGCGCGGCGGGCGGTCGAGGCGCTGATGAGTCTTCGGCCCGACACGGCGCTGCTGCGGCAGCCGGACGGCTCGGTGACGGAGGTGCCCGTCCGGCAGTTGCAACCCGGCGATCACATGGTGCTGCGTCCAGGTGCGAAGGTGCCCGTCGACGGCGTGATCCGCGAAGGACAGGTGTCGATTTATGTTTGAAACTGGGACTCACGCAGTGAGTGATTTCAATTGCTTGTGTGAGATTGAAGTGTAACACCTTACGCTTCAAATGAGACTCCAGCGGGCATACGTTACACTCAAAATGAGATTGATCGACCGGTCGATCGACCGTAGTCTCGCGTATGATCTCACCCCCAGATTACCCATAATCGCCCTCAAATCCATCCAGGGGAAACACTCGTTTCGCTACTCATGGAATGCCGGATATCGGATGCCGGCGCATTCGATAACCGGGGGGATTTGCTTGCTCAGTCGCATGACTGATGATGAGGTGCGCGCGCTCTACAAGGATCAGTTCAATGCGTTCTATCCACGCGCTCCCCAATCTCTAGACGAGCTTCTGGAGGTTCTCCAGCAGGTTAGAGGGCAAGGATGGATCGAACTAGACATGAGTTCGGTCTCCGACGTTAGGGCGATCGGTGTCTCCATCGCGTCGGCAGATGGGAAAGAAGCTTACGGATATAGTCTTTCGTTCCCAGCCGGCTCGCTCTCTTCGGCAGGCGCTATGGAGGTGCGCGATCATCTGGTACGATCGGCCCAGGAGCTCGGTTCACAGTTTGGCGACCGGTTCTGGACACGTATGGAAGTGGCCTGACTGCTTCTTTAGTTGCGTCTGTTCGAGCTTCTTTCATGCCTCGGCTCAGGACTCCCGTGGCCGTGGCGACGTCCGGCGACAGGGGTCGACGCCGATGAATTTGACCGCAGGCGCTACAGTCAGTGAACCGCGCAGCTTGGACGCTGCCTGAGGCGAGGCGTGTTTGTCGGCACTCTCCACCTCGGCGGCCGGCACGCGACCGATCGAGCAAGCGTCAGCGCCACGCTTTAGCACCGACTGGCTGACATAATAGCGATAGAGCTTATTGCCCTTCTTCGTGTGGGTCGGCGAAAACGCGGCGCCATCCGGCCCAAACAGCAGGCCCTTCAACAATGCCGGCGTCTGCGCCCGCGTATTGCTGGCGCGTTTGCGTGGGCTTGTCTGAAGAATGGCATGGACCTTGTCCCATAGAGCACGATCGATGATCGCCTTATGCTCACCAGGATAGCTTTCGCCCTTGTGCATGGCTTCGCCGATATAGACCCGGTTGTTGAGCAGCTTGTAGAGAACGCCCTTGTCGACCAGTTTGCCCCGGCGGGTGCGCATATTTTCGGCAGCCAGAGCTTTTGCCAGTACAGTTGCCGAGCCGACGCTGACAAACCGCTCGAAGATCATGCGCACCATGGCAGCCTCGGTTTCCTCGATTACCAGCTTGCGGCTTTCCACCCGATAGCCGAGCGGAACAACACCGCCCATCCACATGCCTTTCTTGCGACTGGCGGCAAACTTGTCACGAATGCGCTCGGCGGTGACCTCGCGTTCGAACTGGGCAAAGGATAGCAGAATGTTCAGCGTCAGCCGGCCCATCGAGGTGGTGGTGTTGAACGACTGGGTGACGGAGACGAAGGTGACGCCATTTCTGTCGAACACCTCGACCAGCTTGGAAAAATCCATCAAGGAGCGCGACAGGCGGTCGATCTTGTAAACGACCACCACGTCGATCAATCCGTCCTCTATGTCAGCAAGCAGATGTTTCAGCGCTGGACGTTCCAATGTGCCGCCGGAAATACCACCATCATCATACTGATCACGCACCAGCACCCAACCCTCGGAGCGCTGGCTGGCAATATAGGCTTCGCAGGCCTCGCGCTGCGCATCGAGGCTGTTGAACTCCTGCTCCAGCCCTTCCTCGGAGGATTTTCTGGTGTAAATGGCGCAGCGGAGCTTGCGAATGGTTGGTTTCGTCATGTCCGGCTCCTGTGATTTTTCAGGCCGAAGAAAATCCAGCCATTCCAGCGCGTACCGGTGATAGCGCGGGCAACCGAAGACAGGCTCTTGTAGGGGCGTCCCTGCCATTCAAACCCATCGGCCAACACGGTGACGGTGTGCTCGACACCCTGCCATTCGCGGATCAAGCGGGTACCGACAATCGGTCGGTCGTCAGCTCGGTTGCGACGTACCATCAAGTTGCCGCCATCAAGCTGTTCACCTAAAGCTTCAAGCCGATCGATTGTCGAGGGCTTCAGCCCGCCATAGGCCAACTCCTGAATCCGATAGGCCAGCCTGCTTTCGAGATAGCGCCGATTAAAAGCGGGCGGTTCGCTGTCGAACAGATCGCGCCACTGCTTTTTCAGTTCCGGCGTTGTGGCTGTCTTCAGCGCCACCAGGCGCGCGGGGATGGGATCGTGCGTCGTCATCAAATTCTCCGGTGAGTTGGAGTTGCATGACGGCATCGGTCGGGCATGAAGTGAAGGCAATTTTCTCCATTACCTTCAACAGGATGAGCACATTCGCGCTGACGCAGCCGAATGATGCCGCGTGCCAGCAATTGGCACAGTTCGGCATGACGTTCGGTGGATGTCATGCGCTCAGGTGGCAATGGATTTGGAATATTCATGGGGACCCACCCTCAACGGTTATCCCCAGTCAAGTACTCAGCACCACGCCAAACCGGGCCAGTCTGGGCGCGGCGGAGGCCGCTCGCGAAGCGCGCTTTTCCATAGCGCAGTAGCGAGCGAGCGGCCGTCAGGATTTGGCGTGGTTGTCGCGGGTCAGACGGTGCCTGGCTGATCGCCCGTTTCGGCGGTGGCCTGGTTTTGCTCCGCCGCGTCGGCCGTGGCAGCGGCGGGACGCCGTCCGGCAGATTGTTTGAGGCGGTAGCTGTCGCCATTCATGGTGAGGATGTGGACATGGTGTGTCAGGCGGTCGAGCAGCGCGCCGGTTAGCCGCTCCGACGCGGGCGCAGGACGGTGAGATCAGCGAGGCCGACGCCCGCGCGGCGGTGGCCAGGCTGGATCCGCTGTGGGATGAGCTTTTTCCCGCCGAGCAGACGCGCTTCATCGATGCCTTGCGGCCATCGCCGCGACACGCTTTTGATGCGACAGCCGGAGCCTTGTCAGGTGAGCCTGCCTCGAGCGTCAACCGGAGCGACTTGCGGCTCGGCACCCTCGGACGTCAGCACGAAACTGTCGAACTGCGCCATGACCGCACAACTGTGGTTGGGATAGATGCGCATCAGGCTTCCGATCGGCGGGCACTCCTTGGACCAGGCAACGAAACCGTGCTCCTCGGACAGGCGCTCTACCCGGTATAGTTCGCGTGACGCCGCCACGTGCGAAGACACCGCCAGGCCAAAACCGCCGCCGCCGGTACCATGCGGTCCAAAATCCGAACTCAATGTCTTGGATCCCGCATCGATAATGACGTGTCTTTCGTTCGTCGCGACGACCCGCGCCACCACCGTCAGGGCGAGGTCCTCGGGCCCGCACAGTCCCAGCCTGACCGCCGTCATATCGAGGAATGCGTAGTTTCCGGGCCGGATTTCGTCCGAGCCGGGCGCAATGGGCGCGCCGAGCACCGTCGGCGTGCTGCCGGTGCTGATGAACACGGCGGGCAGCCCCGCCAGGATCAGCTTGTCCCGCAATGCAGTAAGGAGTTCGGCTTCTTCAAGCGCGATCCGGCGCAATTCGTCGCTGCCGGTCGAACTGTAGGCCTGTCCGGCATGCGACAGCAGGCCAGTGAACCTGAGGCCACGACGCGAGGCAATATCCGCAGCAAGGTCAAGCGCCAGCGGATCGTCCGGGCGCACACCCACCCGATGAAGGCCAACGTCGATCTTCAGCGAGCAGTCGAGACGCACGCCAAAACGTGTTCCGACGGCGTCCAATGCATCGACGCCTTCCCGGCTGCTGGCGATGTAGCCGACGCGCGCCTTTCTCGCGGCTGCCAGCGCGATGAGGTCTTCTACGCTGGCCGGATCGATCACGGGATAGGCCAGCGTGATGTCCGTGAATCCCGCGTCGACGAACACCATGGCCTCACTGGGCTTTGAGGCTGTCAGTCCTACCGCGCCAAGCTGCATCTGACGTCGCCCGACGAGCAACGACTTGTGCGTTTTCAGATGCGGCCGCAAAAGCACATTGGCTTCCCGAGCCTTGTCCTGAACCCGGACCAGGTTTCGCTGGAGGATCAGATCGTCCACCTCGATATATGGCGTGCGCATCGCGGCAAGCGGAAACCTGCGCTGATACAATTCGGCTTCTTGTCGTTTGTCGTCAGACATGTGCTTCTCCGCATTGCTCTTTCCTGCCCCATCCGGAAGCAGGTCACCGGTCCCTCCCGTTCGGACCCTTGACCTGATGGACGGAGCAGACATCGACACGCCTGCCACAGATGCAGGTCAGGCGTGCGAAACCCATGGATTCAGTTGAGTTATTTCCCAAGGAAAAAGTTTGGCAGCGCCAGCGCGATTTCCGGAATGTATGTCGTCAATATTAATGTCGGGATCCATGCGAACAGGATCATGATGAATGTCGGCTTCAGCATCGATGCTACCGCCGTGTTTCCTACGCGCGCGCCAAGATAGAGAAGCGGCGCAGTCGGTGGGGTTATGTTGCCCATGCCCAGATTGACCCCGATGATTGCAGCAAAGTGGATGGGGTCGATGCCGACTTTCTGCACGATGGGCAGCAGCAACGGCGCGGAGAGGAGAACGCCCGACACGTCATCCATCAGCATTCCGATCGCTATCAGAACCAGGTTCACCATCAGCAATATGACGATCGGATTGTCCGAAATCGACGATATGAAGCCGTACGCGATTTCCGGGACGTTCTCGAATATCAGCAGCCTGCTGACGATCATGACCATGAAGAACATGACCATGACGGCACCCGTCGTAACAGCGGTTTCGACCAGCGCCTCCATGAAGGTGTCGCGGTTGAGCCCCTTGTAGATGAAAAAGCCCACCGGGATGGCGTAGAGAACCGCGATGCCCGCTGCTTCCGTCGGCGTCATGATGCCACCGTAGATGCCGCCAAGGATAACGACCGGCATAAGCAGCGCGGGCGTCGCCCGCACCGTCCGCTTCCGCATCTCGGCCGGCCATTCCTCTCTCGATATTGGGTCGCCTTCGCGCAGCTTCTGCCGCGACATCATCACGAAATTCACGACGCAGAGCAGAACGACGAGGATGAGGCCCGGCACGACGGTCGCGAGGAAACACTTCAACACCGACTGCCGGGTGATCCACGCATAGATGATCTGGATGGAACTTGGCGGGATCAGGAGCCCCAGCGGCGCTGCGTTCGCCACCAGTGCGGCCGAAAATCCGGGCGGATAGTTGGCCGCCCGCAATCTGGGCAGCATGACCGAGCCGATGCATGTAAGCGTAGCCGCCGCACTGCCCGAGATCGCGCCAAACGTCATGCTGGCGAGAACCACTACAGCAGATAGCCCGCCCTTCAGCCGCCCGACGAAGAGCTCCGCCAGATCGATCATCGGACCCGCGATCTTGCCATGGTTCATGATACCGCCGGCCATGATGAACAGCGGAATGGCAAGAAGGACGATGGTGTTCATCCCCCAATGGCCCGAGGCCAGGTACAATGAGGGGTCCGTGTCGCCAACGAACGCGATGTACAAAATGGCCAGGCCGAAGGCGAACGGCACCGCGATGCCGATGGCAAGCGTGACACACAGGATGACGAAAACCGCCAGAATGGTCATGACGATCCCCTCTCACTCTTCAATTGCGCCACCTGACCCGATCTGAAGATCAGGTAGTGGCGATACGCATGCGCGAATGAATGCAGCGCCATCAACGAGAAACCGACAAAGATGAAAAAGCGCGGCGCAGCCAAAGGGATGCTGTACACGGACGTTCTTGCCATGCTCGGATATTTCGCAAATTCAGCGATGAACATCTTCAAGCCCAGATAGGCGAATATCCCGGCAATCAGACCTTCCACACAGAAGATGAAAATCTGATAGGCTTTTCGGGCACGAGGGTTTTTCAGGCCTTCGACAACGAGGTCCGCCTTGATGTGCATATCATCGTGCGATGCACGCGCCGCGCCGATGAAGTAGAGAACGAACGCAACGGGAAGAACGATCTCTTCATATGCGAACAGATCGCCTCCCAAGACATAGCGCACGAAGACGACCATCGAAAACGCGGCCGCAACAATCAGGCTACAGAGCGCTATGATCCACCCTTCGAGCCTGGCTATCCGCTCAATCCAATTCATGCGCCGCCTCCCAACGCCATTGTGCCGACCAGAACCTGTGCCGGATGCTTTCGGTCCAGGCGAACCCCGTCGGTCGGCGCCTCACCGAGGCACGAAACAGAGCAGGCCGACCTGCGGATTCACCCGGCGGGCCGGCGCTCGCAAATCGAGCGCCAGCCCGCCGAGGATCGACCCGCGTGCTACTTGGTGTCCTGCTTCAGCTGCTCCAGCAGTTCCTTGCCGAACTTGCCTTCAAGCTTGGGCCAGACCTCGGCCTTGATGTGATCGGCGATGGCATTGAGTTCATCGTCGCTGAGGGCGATCACCTCGATCCCATGCTCCGCCAGCTTACCCATATATTCCTTGTCCACCTTCTCGCTAAGCTCGAAGGACTTCTGGGACGCTTTGGCGAAGGCATCACTCATCACCGTCTGCTGCTCAGCCGACAGCGAATCCCACTTCGCCTGGCCGATATAGAATGCGGTGTTCTCGACAAAGGTGTTGTAGGGAACGAAGTACTTGATGGCATCGCCCAGAACCGTAAGGTTCGTCTCGGCGGTTCCGCCAATCGCACCGTCGACGATGCCCTGCTGCAATGCAGGCACGACGTCGGACCAATTGACCGTCGTCGAGTTGAAGCCCATCGCATCGGTGGTGAGTTTCGCGACCTCAGCGCTGAAAATGCGGATGTTTACGTTCTTCGGCCCCGTAGTCGTCGCGTTGTCAGGCTTCTTGGTGACACCGACGCCGATGAAACCCTCGGCAAACACTCCGAGCAGCTTGATGCCCTGCGCCGCCAGATGCTCGTCGTAGACGCGATAGAAATTGGAGCCGGGCGAGTAGACTTTCCGCATCTGCTCGTAAGTGCCGACAAGATACGGTATCGAATTGATCTCGAGTATCGGGTCATTGTGGCTGTAGATGAAGGTGTGCCCCATGTCGATCACGCCCTGCGCGACATCACCGAAGACCTGCTCACCGCTACCAAGCTGCCCCGCCGGGAACAGCTTTATGTTGAGGTCGACATTGGCGTCTGCGATCTCCTTGATCGTTTCCTCCAGGACCTTGGTCGCGATGTTGTCCATCGGATGCTGACCGGCGATCTTGAGGTCTACGGCATTCGCGATGCCGCCAGACGCAAATCCGAAAGCCACCGCGAGCACGGCAACCGACCCATATGCCCGTATGTTCATTGTTTTCCTCCCTCCACTCTTTTGAGTTCATGCCAATGGCACGCTCATCGATTACGCTACCGCTGTTTTTCTTGATGTCAAACAATTTTAGAGTTAGAAAATTGCAACAAGGGATTGGACCTCGCTTTGCGGAAGACCATGGCAGGAACTGACAAATCGAAAAAAGCATCACTCCGGCTGGCCCAGCGCTCAGTGGGAGAGATCCTGTCCGGCATACGCCGCGAGAACAGATGGACACTCGCACAGGTGAGCGAGCGCACCGGCGTCTCGATCTCCACGCTATCGAAGATCGAGAACAATATCAGTGCCCCGACCTATGGCGTCCTGACCCGCCTGGCTGCGGGCCTGGGCGTCGATTTTGTCGAATTCCTCGACATGCAGGCGCCGGTGTTCGCGCCAGGCATGCGTGCGGTGACGCGCGCAGGCGCAGGTTCCGCCTACGAGACGCCCATCGGCCGGTATCTGGCTATGGCGAGCGAACTGGCCGCCAAGACCATGCAGCCGATGGTCGTCACCGTTCCATTGAAGCGAAAGCGCGCTCCGCAATTCAGAAGTTCGCACAGTGGCGAGGAATTCCTGTTCGTGATCGAGGGTACGGTCGAGTTCTACCTCGAGCCCTACGCGCCGCTGCTGCTGAACCCCGGCGACAGTGTCTATTTCGATGGCTCATCCAAGCATGGATTTGCCTCCTGCGGCGAGAGCGAAGCACGGATCCTGTGTGTTTGCCTGATGGGCAAGTCCGACATGGACGGTCGCGTGCTGGTCCATGACGAGGAAGCCGGAGACTGACGCCGGATAGCAAGCCCATGGATGCTTAAAGCAATTCCAGGAAAAGTGCGCAGCGGTTTTCCGTCCGGAATTGCGTAAAACAAAGAGATAGGGCGCTTCCGCGATTCCAAGAAAAGCGGAAACGATCTAGGACAACCGATTGCCCACCGAGCGAGGAACGCCGCGCTGAAATTGCCCGTTGCGCCACGGCATTGCCTGGCAGGCTCGGCGGAGGCAGCAACCTTTCGCAGGTGACTATCGACCTCAAACCTGCTTGAAGTCGCGCTCACCTTTGGGCAGCTTCAACGGCGGGCGGGACATGCTGGATCTATTCACCTGGGAATTAGCAGGCGTGCTCATCGCGCTGCTTCTGGCCGGCGCACTCACCGGCATGCTCGCCGGCGTCTTCGGCGTCGGGGGCGGCGCGGTCGCGGTGCCGATCCTCTACGAGTTCTTCCGATTCCTCGACGTGCCCGAGGAAGTACGCATGCCGCTATGCGTCGGCACATCGCTTGCCGTCATCGTTCCCACGTCGATCCGCTCCTTCAATGCGCATCGGGCCAAAGGCGCGGTGGACATGTCGATCCTCAAAATCTGGGCAATCCCCGTCGTTGTGGGCGTCATCGCCGGCAGCTTCATCGCAAGGTTTGCGCCGGCCGAGCTTTTCAAGGCGGTGTTCGTCGTGGTGGCGGGCGTCTCTTCTGCGCGGCTTCTCTTCGGCAAGGACAGCTGGCGCCTTGGCATGGACATGCCGGGACGTGTCGTCATGTCCGTCTACGGCTGGATCATCGGCGTCCTGTCGGCGCTGATGGGCATCGGCGGCGGCCAGCTTTCGAGCCTGTTCATGACCTTCTACAACCGGCCGATCCATCAGGCCGTCGCGACATCTTCCGGCCTCGGCATCCTGATCTCGATCCCCGGCGTGATCGGCTATGTCTATGCCGGCTGGCCAAACGTCGCGAACTATCCGGATGTCGCCATCCTGCAACCGCCGCTGGCGCTAGGCTACGTCTCGCTGCTGGGCACGATCCTGCTCATCCCCACCAGCACCCTGGTCGCTCCGATCGGCGCGCACCTGGCGCACAAGATGTCGAAGCGCCGGCTCGAAATCATGTTCGGGCTGTTCCTCGCCTTCGTCTGCATCCGGTTCGCCGCCAGCCTGTTCGCATGAGCGGCCGCACTCACATCAGGTGAGGATGCGCATGCCTCCGGTGGCGGGGTCGACGACGGTATCGTAGACGACGGCCTCGCTGGTCGTGTCGGCCTGAAGCACGGCACGCATGCGAAAGCGCAAGGTCCGATCCAACGTGCTGTCCCCGGAGACAAGCTCGACGGAAAGCTCGCGGAAGCGGGGCTCGAAGCGGCGGATCACCGTTTCGAGCTTCTTGCGAAAGCCTTCCTGCTGGGCAGGCGTCGCAAGGTTCTGGTTCTGCAATTCCGGCAGGCCATAGGACAGAACCGAGGTCGAAAGCTCGTCGAACCCCGCCGGAAGATCGCCAACCGGGCGCGTGTTGAGCAGCATTTCCAGGTCGCGCCGCACGCTCTCGCGCAGTTCACGCATGGCGTTGTCGGCGTTGCGGTCGGTCTCGATGCTGTCGCCCTGCAACAGACGGTCGAACAGCGGCAGACGCGGTGGCGGAACGGATGGGGATCGCGCCATGGGCCTAGCGTCCTCCGCCCGGTTCAAGATCCGTACGCAACTTCAGACCGGTGACCATCTGGTCGAACTGGAAGTGCGGCTGGAGCTGGAACATGCAGCTCATCACGCCCGGCTTGCCGACCACCTCCCTGACCTCGACGCTGGCATTGCTGAGCGGATAGCGCGCCTTGATCTCCGGGCTCGCATCCGCGTTGCCTGTCGTATAGTCGCGCAGCCAGTCGCCCAGCATCGTCTCCATGGCGGTCGCGGTGGTGAAGCGGCCAACCCGGTCGCGGGCCATGACCTTGAGATAATGCGCGAAGCGGCTGACGCAGAGCACATATTGCAGCATCGACGACAGCCGCGCATTGGCGCGTTCGGCGGTATCGGCGCTGGTCGGCGCGGCGTAAAGCGACTGCGCGCCGAGCAGCATGAACGAGCGCGCGAAAGGGGCGGGGCTGAGCGGCAGGAAACCAAGCTCTTCCAGCGCCTTCTGCTTCTTGTCGGTGAGTTCGACCTCCAGCGGGCGGCGAAACGCAACCTGCTCGCCGGTGGAGAAGGCCGGCATGGGCATCATCGGCTCATGCGCGTCGTCACCCATGCGCCCTCCCCTGATATTGCCGAACCAGCCCGTCTCACGGAACGTGCGGATCGTGAGTGCGCCAACGGCGTAGACGGCATTGCCCCAAAGCCATGAGCCAAGTTCGGCAACGCCTTCGCGGTAGAGGAAGCCGTCTTCGCGCGCCGAATCGACGCCGTAAGGTTCGCGCATGAGGATGCGTGGCAACGCGATGCCGAGAAAGCGGCTGTCCTCCTGCTCGCGCAGGCGCTGCCAGCGCTGGTATTCGACGAGCCGGAAGCCCGCATCAAGCCGCTGGACATAGGAGAGGTCGGCAAAATTGCCCACACCGAAGAGTTCGGGCGCGGCACCGACGATGCACGGGGTGAACGCGGCGGCGCCAACCTGCGCAAGCCCGGCCAGCGCGCTGACATCGTCGGTGACCGACCCTGTACCGGCGGCAGGACGATGGCGCACCGCATAGTCGCACAGGACGAGACCGTAGGGCACGCCGCCGGGCATGCCGTATTCCTCGCTGTAGACTTTCGCGAACATGACGCTCTGGTCGAATTCGATCGCCCGGTCGAAGTCGCGGGCAAGTTCGGACCAGGTTGCGTTGAAAACCCGGATGCGGACCTTGTCGTCGCCGCGCACCGTGTCCAGCAGCATCTCGACCCCGCGCCAGGACGCTTCGAGGCTTTGTACGCCCTCGTGATGCAGGATGGCATCGAGTTGATCGCCGATCAGCGTGTCGATCGCCGCGATGTCACGCAGGACCATCGCCGTGACGGTCCCGCCGTCAGAGCCGGTCTGTCCGACCCAGCGCTTCAGCGCGCGGAACGGGTCGTCTTCTTCAAGAAAGGATTGCAGCGATCCCGCAAAATCGGGATCGGAATCGAGAACGGCCTGCACGAGCGTGCTGCGCAGGCCGGAGATATGTTCGGGCGGCAGGTCGCGGCTTTCGGTGTCCGCGACCACCCTGTCGAGGTTGTCCATCGCCCCGGCCGTCAGTTCGCCGCGCGTCGCTTCGGACGCGCACGCGACGATCTCTCGTGATCAAGCATCGGATACTTCAACAAAAAAGAATCCCTTTCTGGTCCGATGCCCTGCCTCAGCCCATCTGCGGGATGCGCGCAACCAGACGCATGGAAGCGGAAAGCTCTTCCATCTGCAACCACGGGCGAAGATATGCCACGGCATTGTAGGAGCCGGGCGGGTTGTGTTGCAACGTTTTGAATACCGTTTTTGTGGCAAGGAGAGCTTCTGATCTTTCGGAGGATTGAATGTTCAAGGGCCGCCAGTTTGACCAGTCAGTCATCCTGCTTTGCGTGCGCTGGTACCTGGCCTACAGTCTGAGCCTGCGGGACCTGGAAGAAATGATGGCCGAGCGAGGCATTGCCGTTGACCACACGACCATTCACCGCTGGACTGTCGATTTATGTTTGAAACTGGGACTCACGTAGTGAGTGATTTCAATGGCTTGTTTGAGATTGAAGTGTAACACCTTACGCTCCAAATGAGACTCCATCAGGCATACGTTACACTCAAAATGAGATTGATCGACCGGTCGATCGACCGTAGTCTCGCGTATGATCTCATCCCCAGATTGCCCTGATCACGATAATTGCCCGGAGGAATTCCTTCGATATCTGCTCCGCCGTACAGGCGGTGTGGTAACTGCGGAGGTCGTTGCGGCTGCACGTGAAAAATTTGGCATCCCGCGATCAACGCTGTTTCGGCTGGCTGCACGGTTCAGAAAGACGCAACGAACATCCAGTCTCTGCCCCAGAAAACGCGGCACACAAGCAGGTGCTGTCAGGCTGGACCCGAGAACCGAGCGTGTCATTGCCGAGCAAGTGGATGGCTTCTGGCTTAGAAAGGAAAAACCAAGCTTTGCTGCACTCTTGCGGCGTATTCGGGAAGTCTGCCTGACGGAAGGTCTGTCCCCTCCTCACCGGAGCACCGTCCAGCGTAGAGTGTCCGAACTTATCCCTATGGCAGCGGCCCGCAAACGGGGGGAACGCGAGATTGAAGCCGCCTCGACGCCAAGCCCTGGTCAGTTCACTGTCGCAAAGCCGAATGCCCTTTGGCAGATCGATCATACCATCGTCGACGTCATTGTTGTTGACGAAAAGTTTCGTCGGCCCATCGGCCGACCGGTTCTGACGATCGCCATCGACGTTTGCACGAGAATGGTCGCGGGTTTCCATCTATCATTGGAAGCCCCATCGAGTACGTCAGTCGGTCTATGCCTCCTGCATTCCGTATACGACAAGACTGCCTGGCTGGATGAGCGAGGAATTGACATCCCCTGGCCTGTTGCCGGATTGCCCGAGGTTCTTCACTGCGACAATGGTGCAGATTTCAGGTCACGAGCGCTGGCCGATGCTTGCAGGGAGTACGGCATGAAACTCCTGTTCAGGCCGCCGGCCACACCCCGGTTCGGCGGACATATCGAACGGTTGATCGGCACAATGATGGGAGCAGTGCATCTGCTGCCCGGCACAACTTTCAGCAGCGTGAAGACCAGAGGCGGCTACGATTCAGAGGGCCGCGCGAATCTTACATTGCGCGAGTTGGAAAAATGGATCGCGCTGGAGATCGTTGGCAAATATCACCAGCGGATACATACCTCGCTGTTGCGCCCTCCCCTGGCGGTCTGGCGCGAACGGCAAGGCGAAGTCGACTTCAACCTGCCATCTGATCGAATGGCATTCTGGACCAGCTTCCTGCCTGGCGAAAGGCGGCGCCTGCTGAAAGACGGCATCCATCTGGAAAAGATCCGGTACTGGTCTGATGCATTATCACGCGATGTCGGTCGTGGCGCCGAACTCGAGATCAAATATGACCCACGAGACCTGTCCCGAATATTCGTTCGCCAATCAGATGGCAGGTTTATTGAAGCACGGTACCGCAATCTCGCATTCCCACCTGTTTCCTGGTGGGAGTGGAAGCACGCCAAGAAGGCACTTCGAGACCAGGGACGGCTTGAATTGCATGAGGACGTTATATTTGCGGCTATCGCACAACAGAGACAGATCGAGGATATCGCAGCATCCTCAAGCGCAAAAGCACGCCGGAGTGTTACAAGAAGACCAGCTGAACCGAGTCGTGAAGGACATAGCACTGTTCAATCTATCGATTTGACAAAACATAATCATTCAGACGACGACACGGAATATTGGGATCAATGATTGAATTCCCTCACCTGGCACCCGGCGCCGCCGCATTGGCAAATGGACCAAACCATACAAGAATTCGTGCCATTCGGTCCGATCGATGGGTCGGCTTTGATCGCGCTCGTAGAGTATTACGGCATCTTGATGCGTTATGCGACCATCCGCCAACAACACGCCCACCCGGCCTCGCTATTTATGGTCATAGCGGTATGGGCAAGACCATGCTCGTCGAAAAGTTCAAGCGCGATCATCCGCCCACCATGAACCACAGCACCGGCGTGGAGAGCATGCCGGTGCTGGCAATTACATTGACGTCGCGCCCAACAGAGCGCCGGATATATGGGCAGTTGCTGATGGCAATGGGAGCCAGCATCAACGAACGCCTGACCCTCATGGAACTTGAGATCAGAACCGTCCTCTTGCTGAAAAGCAATAATGTGCGCGTTCTGGTGTTTGACGAGGTCCATAACCTTCTCGCTGGGACGCCGAGGGAACAGCGCGTGATCCTGCAGCTTCTGCGATATCTCAGCAACGAGATCAAAGCCTCGCTTGTCTGTCTTGGCGTGTCGGAAGCACGCGACGCAATTGCCGGCGACACCCAACTGGCCCGGCGGCTGGATCAGTTCGTACTGCCCAGGTGGAAGGCAGATGAGGAGTTCCAGGAATTGGTAACCGCGATCCTGCGCAGCCTGCCGCTCAGACTTCCATCGGGTTTATCGAGCCAAAGCCTTCGCCATCTTTCTCGCCTCGGTGATGGCATCACGGCTCGGGTGTTCGGGATATTAAACGAACTCGCAATCGAGGCGATCAAGGACGGAATCGAGCGCATCACTGATGAAAGCATCGAATCCTGGAGACCAGCCCTGGAAAAGGAAGCAGCGTTCGCATAGCCACCAGACGTTACACTCCAATTGAGACTCTCCTGCCCTGAGTCTCAATTGGAGTGTAACTTTCTCGCGCAGAAAGCCAGAGTCCCAGATTGAAGTGTAAATCGACAATCTTCGACAAGCTTTGGTACGACAAGTTATAGTTACATTGGTAGGTTGGAGTCGACGAACAAGCGTCTTTGTGAGGATAGCGTTAGAGCCCGCTAAGTTTCAGTGACGGACGCGTTTCAGAAGGGCCTGAACGAGCCTGACTGATGAGCTATCTGCCTTGGCTGAGGAACGAGCGACGGCGAAGCCAGTCACACGATGAATTTTCACGACCTGTTCGACAAGGAAGTTTCACCTACTTTCGGCAAACGCTTTTCGTTCTTCCGCACCTTCGAAGGTCGAACCAGCAAGTAAGATCAGTCTGAACCATGCCGTCGAACGTCGCTTGTTGCGTAAAGCCAATCCCCAGACATAAGCGATCGGCGAGCCCGACGGCATCTACCGTAAGTCGTAGCGTCAAATCTTTTGATACAGTGGTGGTGTGGCCGCGTCTTTCAGTTCAACCGTACAAAGCTATTTGGCTTCCGTGTCCCCCGTCAGCACCAATGGCACAGATTTGAGGTTGTGATTTAAGGAGGATTTGGGCTTCGTCGTAGTGACGAAGGAACGAAGATGAAGCCCAAATCCTCCAATGCAAAATCGGCGGCCAAGACCCCTGCGGAGCAGGTGGTGAAGGACATCCGGCGCCAGACCCGGCGGCACTTCTCGGCTGAGGACAAGATCCGCATCGTGCTTGAAGGCCTGCGTGGCGATGACAGCATCGCCGAGCTGTGTCGCAAGGAGGGCATCGCCCAGAGCCTGTACTACACCTGGTCGAAGGAGTTCATGGAAGCGGGCAAACGCCGCCTAGCGGGCGATACTGCCCGTGCCGCGACCACCGGTGAGGTCCAGGACCTGCGCCGCGAAGCCCGCGCCCTGAAGGAATGCGTGGCCGACCTGACGCTGGAAAACCGGCTGCTCAAAAAAAGCATGATCGCGGATGGGGGCGACGACGAATGAGGTATCCTGCGTCCGAGAAGCTTGAGATCATCCGGATCGTCGAGCAGTCGCACCTGCCGGCCAAGCGCACGCTGGACCAGCTCGGCATTCCTCGCCGGACGTTCTACCGCTGGTACGACCGCTACCTCGAAGGCGGGCCGGAAGCGCTGGAGGATCGGCCATCGACGCCGAGCCGGGTGTGGAACCGCATCGGCGGCGACATCCAGCAGCAGATCATCGAGATGGCACTGGAAGCTGACGCGACCGATCTCAGCCCGCGCGAACTGGCGGTGCGCTTCACCGACGAGAAGCGCTACTTCGTATCGGAATCCACGGTTTACCGCCTGCTCAAGGCTCACGACCTGATCACCAGTCCGACCTATATCGTGATCAAGGCCGCCGATGCGTTCCATACGAAGACCACCCGGCCGAACGAGATGTGGCAGACCGACTTCACCTACTTCAAGATCATCGGGTGGGGTTGGATGTATCTGTCGACCGTGCTTGATGACTTCTCGCGTTATATCATCGCCGGGAAACTATGCACCAACATGCGGGCTGAGGACGTCACCGACACGCTGGACCTCGCACTCGCGGCGTCCGGCTGTGACAGTGCCACGGTGCTGCACAAGCCCAGGCTGCTCAGCGATAACGGCCCCAGTTACATCGCAGGCGAACTGGCGGAATATATCGAAGCCAACAAGATGAGCCATGTCCGCGGCGCCCCGATGCATCCCCAGACACAGGGCAAGATCGAACGCTGGCACCAGACCCTCAAAAACCGCATCCTGCTGGAAAACTACTTCCTGCCCGGCAACCTTGAGGCCCAGATCGAGGCCTTCGTCGAGCACTACAACCACCAGCGTTATCACGAGAGCCTGAACAACGTGACGCCCGCCGACGCCTACTTCGGCAGAGCGCCAGCCATCATCAAACAGCGTGAAAGGATCAAGCGACAGACCATCGAATATCGGCGCTTGCAGCACCGCAGGCGCACCGCATAATATCAAACCCCAGACGAGGCCCGCACTCCGCTAATTTACGCCCCGATCTGTGCCGAATGTTCTGACGACGGACAGATTCCAATATTGGTGGCGTGCGGCGCCAGGATACGGCAACGCCCTCCTTCAGCGCGCTGCGCCTTGCGGCCTGGGAGACGTACCTCTCCACCTTTGACGGCTTCACCATCGCCGATCTCATTGCACATCCAGCGGGCAGCCGGACGAATTGTCTGGATTGCGAGCTCATCAGATATGCCCGCCATGGACGAACCATGTGGAGGCTGAACGACCATATTGATCGTCACATACTGGCCTCCGAGGCCGGTGCTGGAGTCAGGTCCTGAATGGCGTGTCGCCGGATAATGAAGAAGAGCATATCATGCCCCTTTTCAGTTTGTTCCAGTCACCGCTGCGCAATTTGATCTCTGGTTCTGCATCCCGTCATGTTCCGGGCTGCATCACGTTCGCATTGGCCGCCGCGCTGATGCTGTCGACGGAGGTCATCGCGCAGCAACCTGACTCAGCGCAGAATATACAGCAGCAGACGGTGCAAGTGGGGCCGGAGGCGCAACAGCCGGCTTCCGCGCTGGGAACACCAGATGCGACTCTGATGACCGAACAGCAATGACGAAGAAACAGATTGCCATATGTACCATTAGGTGGTACATTGTGACAGCGTCAGAGGCAGGGAATGATCCTAGGGTTTCGAGATGAATGGTTAGGGGCCTTTTTCGTGGATGACGTTCATTCCCGCAACATCCCGGCCGATCTCGAAAGCCGTCTGTTTCGCAAGCTCCAGATGATCGACGATGCCATGACCGACCAGGACTTGCGTGTGCCGCCGAGCAATCATTTCGAGAAGCTGAAAGGCAATCTCGACGGTTTCCATTCCATCCGCGTCAACAGGCAATGGCGGCTGGTGTTCCGATGGGATGGAAGCAGGGGCGAAGCGTCCAGCCTCTATCTGGACGACCACAGCTATCGATGAGGTGACGGAAATGCTTATGACCGCGCGTAAACCGGCGACAGTCGGGGAAATTCTGGTGGAAGAGTTCATGCAGCCTTTGAGATTGACGCAATCGGCGTTGTCAGAGGCGATGGGCGTTCCGCGCAAGCATGTGAACGAGCTTTGCAACGACCGGCGCACCGTGACGGCACCGACCGCGCTCATTCTGGCGCGCGTGTTCGGCAACAGCCCCGACTTCTGGCTGAACGTGCAGCGCCGCACCGATTTGTGGGAGGCGATGCATTCTCCACGCGAGCGTGAGCGAATCGACCGGGCCAGACCGCTGGCTTCTGCCGCGTGAAGGCGGTTCGCGATCTACGGTAAAAGGACAACGCCCGCACCGTGGACCGTAAGGTTCTGGAGGCCCGCGTGCTGACCGGCCTGCGCGAACGCATGATGACGCCAGAATGACACAAGAAGCCGTGCGCGCCTACACGGAAAGCAATCGGCTCAATCGCGAGCGCCCCCAGAGCGAGGACGCCACCCGCCGCGAGCTTGCCGAGATCGTACGCGTCGAGCAGGGCGGCTATCACCGCCCCCTGTCCGCGACCCCAAGAAATTCGCCGGCCGCTCATGGTGCACGGGCTACCTGAAGCTTTTGCCGGAAGCGAAAGTCTACGCCGGCGGCGCAAATCGGGACTGGTGGCTGTTTGAAAATCGCCGCTACCAGTATGTCTGTTTCAATCTTCCGAAGAACGCGATGATGTCGAAGCCCTGCGAGGGCTACACACTTCGCAGTGGGCTGCATTCCTGGCGGGTAGCGGAAGCAGAGCCGGAGAACGCCTCATAAAGTGGGCGTTTTCAGGACGGGAACACCGAGTATTTTAGGTACTGTCGCTCCGGCTCGGTCTCCTGCCAGGTGGCTGTCAGGATGACCGTGCTATGGTCTCATGCGAAATGAGCGGGGCTGCCCCCGTTCTCCACCGCCTGATGTCAGGATAAATCACATGGCCACATTCATACTGATTGCCGGGGGCTGGCAGAGCGGCTGGGTCTACGAAAAAGTTGCGGAGATTCTCACCGCGCACGGGCACAATACGCTGCCGATTACACTCTCCGGGCTCGGCGACGTTCCCGCGCCGACAGCCAATCTGGATACTCATATCCAGGAAGTCGTTGACGTGATGAAATCGTACGAAGACGTCGTCCTTGTCGGGCATTCATATGCGGGCATGGTTGTCAGTGGCGCAGCCGATATCGATCCGGCTCGAATCCGGGCTTCGGTTTATGTCGACGCTTACGTTCCCGATTCCGGCGACTCTGTCTGGTCACTGACGACTCCCAAATTTCGGGAAATGTTCATCGAGGGAGCGAAGGGCGACGGACTGAATTGTGCACCGTCCCCCAGCATGGATGCTCGATGCCGCCCGCATCCGATGGGGACTTTCCTCCAATCGATCCGGCTTACTGGAAGATGGCGTGAGGTTCCTCGCAAGACCTATGTCGGCGCACATGGATGGGACGGGAGTCCGTTCCGTGATCTGTATACGCGACTAGCGGGCGATCCGGATTGGTCGACGATTGCTCTCGATTGCGGGCACAACGTAGCGCGACTGCAACCAGATGCTCTGGCCGAGATCTTGTTGGCTCAGGTGTGATCGGCGGGCGTGGCCTCAACCCGATAGCAAGGTTATTGCCCATTTCCTTGTGGGGATCGTTGCAGACCGAGAAACTGGTAGAAGGTCCCTCGAAGGGAATCGCGTCAACGCCAGACCGTTGATTGCGGAGTTTCGGGACGCTTGCATTGAAAATCGCACCTAAAGCATCGAAGCTGGATCAGCTGCTCGGCTCAGTACTGGCGTCGGCCGTGAGACCGGTAGTATTCACTGCTTCGCCCGCCGCCAGCCAGCTGCACGGGCTTCCTGTTCAGAGCAGAACCACCTCTCGCCTTTCGACGTCGTGATCTTCGTCCTCGAATACCATTTCTGCCCCGGGACGTGATAAATCCGCTCGCCGCCCTTCGAGATGTTGCCTTTGATATCGCACGCTCCCGAATTGTCGGATGCCGAGGCCGCCGATGTGCCGGATGACGATACCAACGGCACCATGGAGGAGTTCATTTCCTGGCGCTGGACGGCTCGCCACTCCCAAGGTGCCTGGAATGATCCTTGCCAGATGCCAATCTTCTCAGCCTTGGCGGCGGCTTGCTCCTTGGAGAATGCGCCGCTGCTGTAACGTGGCCAATCCATTGCGTGCCCGTTTCTGACCAGCCATCGTTGAACGCTCGCGCCGTCTGCACGGGAACAGTTGCCGACGAAACGGCCGTATTGGTCTCGATCCACGTAAGAGCACGATGTTGGCGATGATGCCGCCAGCCAGGTTGACAAGGCATTGGCCGACTGGGCGCCGCACCGGTACATCCGGCCGCCGCTGTCCGAACAGAGCTGCGCGGATTCCGGCGCGTCGATCCCATTGAAGCGGATTCGCTCACCGTGAATCTCGATGGTGTCGCCGTCGATTACGGATGCGGCGCCGACGATGGTTTCCGTGGTGCTGGAAGTGACGACCTGCGCCGCACGCGGTAGCGGTAGTTGCTGCACGAGACCCGGTCCGAAATACCCGGCGGCTCCGGCGATGCCCATGGCGGCGAGAATGGGAACGATGCCCCCTGCCCTGCCGGATTTCTGCTGTTTGAAATAGACGACCTTGCCCATCGGTCGGTGGATACCCCTGATTTGCCCATGTGCACCCTAGCACGGAAACCTGAAAGAGCGGTTTCGGCAACCGGTCAAATAATTCACGTCGCCGGCGCCCTCACGGCTTGGTACGTTCGTTATGTCAGTTCCTTTCGAATTATCGGACGGAGGGCATTTTGTTGTCAGCACGCCACAGTTGTAGCCAAAAGAGGTGGCCATACCGCTTTTGGCGGACAATTCAGTTGACGGGCGTGCCCGGATCAATGCTGGTGTTGCGTCAAGTTTTACGGGAGACTACTATGAAAAAGCTTTTTCTAGCATCGGCGCTGACCGCGCTCACCTTCTCGGCCGCACAGGCCGCCGATGCCGTTATCTACGAGCCGGCACCAGTGGCGTCGACCTCTTACGACTGGTCAGGTTTTTATCTCGGCGCGCATGCCGGATATGGATGGGGCGATTACACACCGTTCAGCCCTGCTGACGGCGAAACCGGCCCGAACATTGATATCGATGGCTTCCTTGGCGGCCTTACGGCGGGCTATAATTGGCAATTGGACAGCATCGTCCTTGGCATTGAAGCCGATATCTCTAATGGACCTGAGGGTAAAACGGCCCAAGGAACCTTCGGGCCATCATGGTCTTGCATTTCGGGTGATTGTAATGCCGATATCGAGTGGTTCGGCACGGTGCGCGGCCGTCTCGGCTATGCGGTTGACCGTTTTCTGGTGTACGGCACCGGTGGTTTCGCCTTTGGCCATGTTGAGGGCGGCATTCACAACTCGGAACAACAGGGTAGCGGATCGGCCACAGGTTGGGCGGCTGGCGCCGGTGTTGAATTCGCATGGAACCAGCATTGGACCACCAAGGCTGAATATCTGCACGTCGATCTTGGAGACATCCCGTTCGGCACGGATAGCAGCGGAGGATCGTTCAAAGGGGACGGTTCCTTTGACGTGTTCCGTCTTGGTATCAACTATAAATTCTGATCCTCTCGACATTTCCAGAAGGCCCCGCCATGCGCGGGGCCTTTTCTGTTTCACCTCGGCGATAGTCAGGTCACATTTGCGCGCTATTCTGCCAGCGCGGCTTCTCAATGGCCCCAGGGGCCAGCGTGCTCCCTTCCCCCAAGCAGAGCGCGTCGGCCCGTTTCCCTTTAGGCGATGATTAAGTTTACGATTTTGGTCATGATTCGACTCTCATCTCTAACCGTGCTTCTATTCGTAGCGGGTTTGGGTTAGGAGTTCGAGTTATGGAAATCTGGATACCGCTGCTGGGCAGGCTGAAAATGAAACCCGCCTTTGCAGTCCGCCGCGCCGAAAAAGAACTTTTGAGGATCGGGGGATATTCATTCACATTTCTCGGCAGGCGCTGACGCGTACGGATTTCTCTGCCTGCAACACGGATAGTTCCGGCCTGCCGGCTTTGGTACATCCCATCGCTGATCCTCAGCTTTTCCGCATATGACCATTGAACCGCCCGGCATTGCCGGTCCGGTTCAGTTCGGTACGAACTTTTTTGGCGATGTATTCGGGTTCAGTGACCGGTGCGAATGCTTCGACAGTATGTGCATACAATGTCATTTACATCCATACGCTTATGCTTGGATGACGATAGCCGGTGGCTCCGGTTTCTGACTGTTTTTTAATTGGCACGCAGCAAGCACGCTTACATCATCAAGTCCGTAGGCAGCACGTGATGACGCCAACGCAGCCTCGGTAACTTGAATCAACAGGGCGATGATCGCACCATCAGGATGGTCGATGGTCGGTCCCAGCCTTTTTATCGGCCAGCCCAGCCGCTCCAGTCGATCAAGCCAGAAAGTTTCGCATACAACGCTGATTTGTTGGATGCCGAGCACAAAGGCAGCTTCCAGCAAGCCGCAAAGAACAATGCCGGCAGCAAGAGAAGGTTCTCCAGGCTTGCGCAGCAAAGGCGCAACGAAAATCCGTGTCCATTCGTAAATATCGTGGCCTCTTGGAACGTCTCCGTCCGCAAGCATTGGGAAGACGTCTGACAACAGATGCGGTTTAAGCGTGGGAACAAAGCGAGATCCCCCGCATAGATTGCCATTGTCATCGATACCTAGAAGATAGATCGCATCTGCGTTGTCGAACGCGTCGATTTCGAGAGGAATAGGCCGTTCCACCTGACGCCAGTTTCGTTCGCCGACATAAATCTGATGACGAAGGCGAAAATGGCGCTCCAGAGGCTCTTCATATGCCTTGCGGTTCGACCAGTTGACAATGTGAATCTTGAACATGGCGAGCGATGCGTAGCTTACGCCACATCCTCGGACCATACTGGTTTTTGGGTATTGTCAGAGATGAATGTCGCCGCGCAGTATTGCCTTGATCGCCGCGTGCGTTGAATTTGTCGCGTCCAATTTTTCGCGAATATTGCTGAGGTGGCGCTCGACGGTCAGTTTTGAGATGGATAGGATGCAGCCCACATCCTCGGCGGATTTGCCAGCAGCCGTCCACGCCAGGATATCCCGCTCCCGGTTGGTCAGTTTCTTCTGAGCTGGTTCATCGGCTGCGCCGCGCAATTGTTGTACAGCCCTGAAGGCGTGGATGGACACCATTTCAAGGACAGGCAGGTCGTTTCTGCCCAAGGCGATACGGTCTCCTGCCACGGTAATGACAGCAGGCGCCTTGCAGGGCTCGTAAACAGGGATACACACGCCATCCAACATGGCGAACTCAGTGGCCTCTTCCATGACGCGCAACTCCTTGGCGGACATTCGTGAGCGCGAGAGCTCGCTCCATAGAAACGGCTTGCCTGAAATGCGACACTGCATAACACAGGGATCATGGGAGAAGTGATCGCTGGTGGTGTAGTGTGCGGACCATTCTTCCGGCCAACCGTCATAGAGGACCGATCGCGGCCAAAGTCTCTCATCTGTCCGAGGCAGTCTTGCAATCAGAAGATGGCGCAAGCCGAAGAGGTGAAGAAAGGGAGACAAACCTTCTATAACTCCGGCCGATGTCCTGGCGGCGTCGATGTGTGCAAGTACTGTCGCCAATTTTGATATCGTCTCAACGTTCATGGCAGCAGAAAAACATGGTGCACCCTTTGTCTGTCTGTCACAGACTAGTTGGGCAATATGAGACGGCTCAATGTCAAAAAAGAATAATGTTCATTATAGTTTGCATTTTTTGGTTCATTCACGCTGATGTGTTGAGCTGGATAGCAGGAAGTCAGGTCAGGCGCGTCGCCAATCCTTGGTAGAAGCTTCGTGCTGGATGCCGTCGAGGCGGCGCCAGGCGCAAGTGTGCCAACGTTTTCGCCTTTTTTCGTCCAGACATAGAATGCGATAGATGACCGTTGGCATGGATTCCGCGCCATCCTTCGATCGAAGACTGCAGCGTACAGATCGACCAAAGAAAGTCTTCACATGCAATCAGGTGCAGTCCGACGTCTGAAGCTCATGCCTTTTGTCCGCCTTCGGGCAGCAGGTCCCGAAGCACGACAGATTGCCCTCGGGATCGCGGCAGATGAATTTGCGGGCCGTAATCGCGGTCGGCAAGACCTTCACCCGCGGCCTTCACACGGGCAAACATCGCCTCTTGAGCGCGATGTTTGTCACCTCGATAGTCTCGACTGCGATTCCGCCGCGAGAAATCCGGACTGAGGAAGCCATGGCGGAACGATGGCAGGTGAAAGGCTCGGATCCTCTCGACGTTCGCGACAATGCGCGATCAGAAGAGGGACCGTCTGCGGCATCAAGCCTGTGGGCTGTGAGCCGTGTAGCCATCCTGCCCCATCAGGCTGACCGCGACACGCATTATGTGCATCCTGCTGTCTTTCGACCGACCAGATCGCACCCAAATGCCAGATTATCATTTACCAGGACCCGCTGCCTGGCGCGCGCCTATGATTTCTGCATGAGATCGGATACCCGACACGACAGGATATCTTCCACTCCGAGCCGCCCATTGTGAGATTCGCCGGTCTCCTGGAAGCCACAGCGCAGATAAAATTCCCTGGCAATGACGTTTTCGACGTTGACACTGAGCATCAGCTTTGAAGCTTGCGGCCAGTGTGTCGCAATCCAATGGGCGGCGCGAACAACGGCCGTCGCTCCACATCCCCGCCTCTGCATTCTCCCGCTGATACGAAAATTATGAAGGCTGACTGCATCCGGGGCGGCCCAATCGGGCAATGCCTGCCCCTTTCGAAGCATAAGGAACCCGGCAATCTTGCAATCTGCGATGATCAGAAATGGGAAGCAGCCTTCTGAGTTCGGCCGGGCCTTCAAACGCCCCGCTATCCCGATCATGCTTCCACCAGCGAAGTCTTCTTCGCTGGCGCTCAGTTCGATGCCGGCAACCGCGGCAATCTTAGCGGGATCGATCAGTTTGAGGGAAACATCCATGCGTATGGTCCGTAGGCTTTTCACCGATGATCATACTGGCCCGCGCGGGGTGGCCTGCGGGCGCGCCGCTATGATCCAGCAGCCCGGGGCATGTTGCAGCAACTATCCCTTATGCTGTTGAATTTCTGCGTGTCACCGGAAGGGAGATCGATCGGATGCCGCCCTGCAGCAGCCTATCGATCCCCTTCGGTGGGCGCGCCAGAGCGGCGCCTGAAGAAGACATGCCAATCGTACTTATCCCTCACCAATCCACCCATACATATTTTTTTGGATTGTCAGGATGCTGCAGCCCGATTTCCTATTGATTTTTTTGTCGTCTTTTATGGATCAGGCTTCTTGATCAACTCTGCCGGATCGACATCAAGGGCGCGCGCCAGTGCTTCAACGGTTTCAAGTGTCGCATTGCGACGACCGGCTTCGGCGCCGCTGAGATAGGCTCGGGGACTACCGGACAGATGCGCCAATTGCTCCTGGGACAGGCCACGCTCCCGGCGTAGCCGCTGCAGGTTCAAGCCGAATATGCCTCGTATGTCCATCGCTCGAGGATTTCATATGTGCACTGTAATGCAACGCATTATAATGCACATTTTCATTGACGTGAGGCGAGCGTGCTGCTTGAACGAGATGGATCGCAGGCAGGACCAATGACCTGCGCGCCATATGTCCGGGCGGTAAAATGCGCTGAACGCTGTGGTGCAGGCCAGACCGCTTTAGACGGGGAGTTTCATCGAATGAATATTATCGCTGGATACCGCTGCATCCGTTGCGGGACCCGATACCCATCCGATCAGAGGCTGGATACGAGGGGCTGCCCGAGTTGCCTTGAAACCGGCCCATCAAACCTTCGGCCTCTTTATCCGGTCGGAAACGGTTACGCTGACCTTTCCGGCACGAACAATCATGCCGGAAAATCCCTGTGGCAATATGCGTCCCACCTTCCTCCATTTGGCGCCGGGATCGTGTCGCTTGGCGAAGGCTTGACGCCCCTTGTCCATGCTGGACGTGTCGGCCAGATCCTGGATGTGCCGCACCTCTTTATTAAGGACGAGAGCCGCAATCCGACCTGGTCCCATAAGGATCGCTTTTCGACTGTCGCTGTATCGGCCGCCCTCAACCAAGGGGCAAAGGTCGTGGCGACGGCATCATCAGGTAACGCCGGAGCATCGCTGGCGGCTTATGCTGCCAAGGCTGGACTTCAATGTGTCGTTGCGACCTTTGCCGGCGCTGCCGACGCCATGATCTCACAAATCCGCGCATATGGCGCGTCGGTTTTCCCGATGGCCCGCAAAACGGACAGATGGGCGCTTCTCGAAAAGGCTGCCGATCAGCTCGGATGGTTTGTCACTTCCCCCTATCACCACCCCGTCGTCGGCAGTCATCCGATTGGTATCGAAGGCTACAAGACGCTTGCCTACGAGATTGTCGACCAGTCAGGTGATCGCTTGCCGGACTGGTGCGTTCTGCCGGTTTGTTACGGCGATGCGTTGGCCGGCCTTGCCGCAGGATTTCACGAATTGCTTGAGATGGGCAAGATCAGCCGCGTGCCCAGACTCGTTGCGGCCGAGGTGCATGGCTCACTGTCGGCCGCGCTTGAAAGTGGACACGACAGGATCGAAGAACAGAGCCAGGCATTCGAAACCGTCGCTGTCTCGATCGGCACGACGCGCAGCACCTATCAGGCGCTGAAAGCGCTTCGGGATACGCGAGGGTGCGCGGTCTGTGTATCCAACGACCAGATCACATCCATGCAACGAATGCTGGCCGCCAAAGAGGGTATCTTTGCCGAACTGGCATCTGTCGCGCCGCTTGTCGCTGTTCAACGCCTGCGGGGCCAGAAGGTAATTGCCCAAAGTGACCGGGTAATAACGGTCGTTACGGCAAGTGGATTGAAGGATCTCGATATCTCGGTCGAAACTACAGCGAGAGAGAAGCCGTTCGAGAGCGTTGAAGATGCATGGAAATGGGCACTTGAACGAACAGCAGCAGGCCCAGGCGTTCGTGTTAGGGCATGATTTCTGTAATGTCCGGCCTTTGATCTACACTCGCGAAGGCTGCATGTCGGCATTCAAAGGCGCCCTGCCCCATTCATATCGTGTCCATTCCCATTCTTCTCGTGGCTCGATCGCGGAGAGGGTCTCAGGTTCATGGAGGGCTTCGCCCGGCCAGCCGGGGAGGCGATCCAGCCATCCCCGGTTGTAGACCGTATCCGCATGTCGGAAGCCTTCATCGGGCATGATGACTGCAACCGTGGCGTCAGGGTAAGTGCGGGCGATCCATGCCCCGACCAGGGCAGATGCGCCGCTTGTCGGTCCCTGGAAAATACCGTGGTTACGCAACAGCGCATGGGCGGAATGATATGCGGCATAGGCGCCAACCCAATGAACCTCGTCGATCAGGTGATGCCTGACATTTGCCGGAATGACGCTGTTTCCCAGCCCGCGCAACATACGCTTACCCACCGGTTGGCCGAACAGGACACTGCGGTGGGTATCGACAGCTGCAATCTTCAAGTGTGGGTAGAGCTGTCGCAGGAAAGTGCCTGTTCCACATAAAGAACCGCCTGTTCCGATGCAGCCGACCAGCCAGTCGATCTGCCCTGTGGATCTCACAAGCAGTTCTGCCAGCCGGGCGTATGACAGCCAGTTTCCAGGACTGTCGTACTGCCGCGTCCAGAATGTGCCGGGCTGATCCTCCATGGCCTGCCTGAGATACGCCAACCTGTCCGGTTGATTCCCGTCTCCTTTCTCGTCCTCCAGCACCACGACATTTGCGCCGAGCAGTTCCAGGCGGCGCTTGTAAGGCGCGTCGATCAAAGTCGCTGCTGTCACCAGCGTGAGCCGATAGCTCCGCGCGGCGGCAAGAAGCGCCATTGCCATGCCGAATGTGCCCGAGGTCGTTTCTATAATGTGGCTATCGGCTTTGAGTTCGCCGGACTTCTGCGCCTGATCGAGAATGAAGCGCGCTGGCATCAGCTTCATCAGGGGAAAAGCGGCCGTAACGATGTTCGGACCGAGCCGCGCAAGCCGGGGCGTTTCCAACGCGCGGAAATAGTCAATCTCAACGGACATCAATGCCCCCTGCCCCGTTCACGGAAAAAATGCCGATGTCCTGAAACCCGGCATCGCTCAATTCGCTCGAAATCTCGCGAATGACGGAAGTCAGGCCGGCGGACGCGGGATCCAGCAGAAGCCCGTACAGAGATCCGCTGTGAGCAACCTGAATGCCGAGCGCTCGATGGTGGTCGGCAAGTTCGATCACATAATCGAAGGAGAGTTTTGAGAGATGCCGTTGGTTGACACGGGCGCTGAGTGTCGCCGCACGGCCGAGAAGACAGGGATCCTGATGGCTGACCGCTCGGGCCACCAACCCCCGCAAGACACGGAATAGCTGGATTTCTTCAAGGCTGTATCGCGCGGGCGGCAGATCGAGCGTGCTGACACCACCTGTTCCATCTGCCTTGAAACCGATAAGGACGAATGGCGGCAATGAGCCGCCAAAATGCTCGAGAACCTCCCCTTCCCGCTGCGCAAAAAGCAGGGCCTCGCTTTCAAATGCGGTCGCATCGGATGCAGTCTCGGCGGCGACCGCCAGACGGCTGATCGAAACCGGCATAAGTTTTTTTCCCAACGCCGAAGCGGCCGCTCGGCTCGACGCAACGACATCCGCCGTCGAAGATCCGTAGCCATGCCCTATCGGGATATGGCTTTCGATGCGAAGCAGGCCCCCTGCTTTCGGACGCCCCAGTTGTTCAAGTGTCAGGCGGGCCGCGCGTAGCGCCTTTGTCTTTTCGCGAGGTTCGACACGGAGGTTTTCTCTGTCATCAAGGATAAGTTCGGCTGTCGATCGCAGGCCATCCAGCGGAATTGTAACGAGACCACGGTGCAAAAGCCCCTGCTCGTCTTCGAATACACCCTGGATCAGTTCGCCATGATGTCCGATAGCATGCCCTTCTCCCCGTCCGGTATATAAAGATGGATTCGGTCCAGATGCTTCTTCGACGGTCGTCACGGGCTTACCTCCGAACGGAGTGTTCACTAGCAAAGTGAACACTCCGTCGGCACAAATCACTTCTGGTAATCTGGTATTGACCGGAAGAAACACACAGCCATGGAAATGGCCGGGGCACTCCCGTCGTTTATCAAGTGGTTACTTCCGCACGATGGTTGGTTTTGAAGGTTGCACCGTTTTGAGCATTGCGCATGCGGCGTTAAGCAGACGATCGGCTACGGAGCGAAACGCACGACCATGGCTGTGACCTCGGCCGCAGGGCGGCATATTTGGTATGGCTCTTAATGGCGCGCTGAACCGCGTTGCACACCCAGTGGTATATCATGTTTGCAAGGCCGCCCTTGGCGGCGGCTTTGCCTTGCGTCGGCTGCCCTGCTTTCGACAAGCTGGCGGGACGGGCCTATCGCGTGTCTGCGAAAGCGGCCGACGTCAATCCCATTGCCTACCTCGCCGAAACCCTCGACGCCATCATCAAGGGTCATCCGCAGAGCAGAACGTCAAGCCCGAATCCATAGGTGATCGGCAAGGCGCTTACCAAAATGCGGCGTGGTTTGGGAATTGTGGGGACGGTAACCACTGTTGTTAATGTCCCATGCCACGCCCCCTGGCCACGGAGCTTGAGCCTCGGTTTCAAAAAGATCAGATCCGTCAAAGCCAACAATCTGTAGATGTTCCCACATGCTCGGGCCGATCTGATTGCCAGACAAGTACAACTTTTGCATGAGCCGCCCCTCGCGATCAAAAAATAAGTCTATTCCCGTGTGTATCCGTATCGCAATTCTTTGATCTTACCGGATACATCGAACCTCATGTCGAATGTGTGTGCATGCAGCGGTGGCCATACAAGGTATGTTCGCCAAAGCCCTTCCCCCTCGTGCTCTGACAAAATGAAGCCCGCGTACATTCGAACCTCACCTTTCTGAAGTATCTCGGAGGGGCCGTGCCACACGTTGACATGGAAGCCTTGGCACCGTAGCCAGTCGGCGAACTCTTCTAACGATGCCAGTCGCTCATAATTCCTGCGCAACAATCGTAACGCGTCTTCGGGACCTCCGACGTCAGCCCAAATCTTAAACGGATCAAGCCGAAGTCCAGATTTGCAGACGGTCTCCTCTGGTCGAGTGCGGATTCCGACGTTATCCGGCCGGGCATTCCAACCTGAAGCCGGCCACCGTTCCGACGTGAAGCCGGCCACCATTCCGATCAATATCCGGCCGCTTTGAGGCCTGAGCAGGAGCACCTGGGTCAGCAACTTTGGCATGACGGTCCTTTTGAACAAGGGACGCGTAATGCCGGCAAAGAGAAGGCTGACCATGAGACAACTACGACAGATGCTGCGGCTTGCCGGTGATGGAACCAGCGCCCGCGAGATCGCACAGAGGCTGGGCATCGCGCGCAGCACCGTGCAGGACAATCTGAAGCGCGCGACGGTGGCGGGACTGATCTGGCCGCTGCCAGGCGACCTGACCGACGACGCGCTGGAGAACCGGCTGTTCGCCCGCGCCGGGGTGAAGCAGGGCCTGCGCCGGCTGCCGGAGCCGAACTGGGCGGATCTGGCGCTGGAGTTGAAGAAGCCGGGCGTCACGCTGATGCTGCTTTGGGAAGAGTATCGCGCCGTCCATTCCGGCGGCTATGGCTACAGCCGTTTCTGCGACCTGTTCCGTGGCTTCGAGAAGCGCCTGTCGCCAACCATGCGCCAGGAACATGTCGCCGGCGACAAGGTGTTCGTGGACTATTCCGGCAAGAAGATCGCCATCATCGACCCGGTGACCGGTGAGGTCCGTGAGGCGGAGATCTTCGTCGGCGTCCTGGGTGCATCCGGCTACACCTATGCGGAAGCGACCTGGACGCAGGCGCTGCCGGACTGGATCGGCGCGCATGTGCGCATGTTCAGCTTCTTCGGCGGCGTCCCGCGCCTGATCGTGCCCGACAACCTGAAGTCCGGCGTCAATCATGCCTCCTTCTATGATCCGGAGATCAACCGCAGCTACGGCATGATGGCCTCGCACTATGGCGTCGGCGTGCTGCCGGCGCGGCCGCGTCGCCCGAAGGACAAGGCCAAGGTCGAGAACGGCGTGCGTTTTGCCCAGACCTGCATCCTCGGCCGGCTGCGGCGGCAGACCTTCTTCTCGTTGGCCGAGGCCAATGCCGCGATTGCCGGGGCGCTCGATCGCATCAACGGCCATGTCATGCGCCGTCTCGGCGTCAGCCGTCGCCAGCTGTTCGAGACGGTGGAACGGCCGGCGCTGGCGAGCCTGCCCGTGCAGGACTACGAGTTTGCCGAATGGCGCCTGGCCCGCGTCGCCACCGACTACCATGTCGAGTTCAAGGACTTCTTCTATTCGGTGCCGCACAGCCTCATCCGCCAGCAGGTCGACATCCGCGCCACGGTCAGGACGATCGAGATATTCCACCGCGGCAAGCGCGTCGCCGTCCACCAGCGCCGCTATGGCGGACGGCGCTACGGCACCAACCCCGAGCACATGCCCAGTTCCCACCGCCGCTATGCCGAATGGACGCCGGCACGTTTCCGCAGGTGGGCTGCATCGATCGGGCCACAGACCGAGGGGCTGATCATCGCCATTCTGGCCAGCCGGCCACATCCGGAACAGGGCTTCCGCACATGCCTTGGCGTTTTGCGCCTCTACCGCGATCTCCACCGTGATCGCGCCGAGGCGGTCTCGGCACGCGCCGTCGAGATCGGCGGGCTGACCTGCAAGAGCATCGCCGCCCTCATCACCAATCACAAGACCGCCCGGCCTGCCGGCAATCTCGGCGCCATCATCGATCACGCCAATCTGCGTGGTCCCGGCTACTTCCATTGAGGAGACAACAGATCATGCTGACCCATCCCACCCTCGACATGCTGCGAGACCTCGGCCTGCACGGCATGGCCAAAGGCTTCCAGGATCTCGACGCCCAGCCGGAAGCCCGCGCCCTCGACCATGGCGAATGGCTCGCCATCCTGCTGGAGCAGGAAGCGACACTGCGCCGCCAGAAGCGCTTCGAGGCGCGTGCCCGCGCCGCAAGGCTGCGCCATGACGCGCAGGTCGAAGACGCCGACTTCCGTGCCGAACGCGGGCTCGACCGCTCCCTGTTCCTCAAGCTCGCAGGCTGCGACTGGATCCGCCAGCGCCACGGTCTCCTGATCACAGGCCCCGCCGGCGTCGGCAAGAGCTGGCTCGCCTGCGCTCTCGGCCATAAGGCCTGCAGGGAAGACTTCTCCGTCGTCTACCACCGCGCGCCACGGCTCTTCGCCACGCTTGCCCTGGCAAGGGGCGACGGTCGCTATGCCAGGATGCTGAAGGCGCTGGCCCGCACCGACCTGCTCATCCTTGACGATTGGGGACCCGAAAAGCTCAACGACGAACAGCGCCGCGATCTCCTCGAGATTATCGAGGACCGCTATGAGCGGCGATCGACCATCGTCACCAGTCAGGTGCCCGTCGACCATTGGTACGAGATCATCGGAAATCCCACCATCGCCGACGCCATCCTCGACCGCCTCGTGCACAACGCTTACCGCATCGAATTGGCCGGCGACAGCATGCGAAAGCGGCGCGCGCCGGAAAACCCGGAAGCAGCTCAGGCTTGACCAGAAACGAAACTCGAACCAAACCTCAACAATGACCCAGGTGATCCAAAAAGGTGGCCGGCTTCAAATCGGAACCCCGGCCGGAATGAAATTGGAATGGGTGGCCGGTAATTGATCGGAATCACCGGCCGGCTTCGTCGGAATGCACAGGTCGAGAGAACGGCGGCACTCTTTGCAAGGGATCCGGATTCATGGAACGGCTATCGATCTGCTCGATGCGAGGGGAGATCGTGTTCCCGCTTGATCCAGCCTGGAGCACATCGTGCGCGCCAAGCACCATCGTGAAAAAAAATGTCGCCACTAAGAAGGTTAGCCACTTTGGGAAAGCGACATCGGCGGGAAATTTGCTTTGCACATGAACTGCGTGCCGGAAAAATGATGACAAGCCCCACCCGCTATATATAGCCCTATTGTTAATGGTATGCTCCTGGTTTCAGGTTTGCAATCGAGATTTCTACCACTCGTTGTATCAGACTCGCTGTTTTTGTTCGCCACAGCATTGCTGGATGAGTCACCCCTTCATAATGACGTAATTTCTACACGGGCAATGTGAGCTATGCTTCGGGGACGTTTCTGGCCATCGGTCGTCCGGGTCACCGGTTCCTCATCCATGGCGACGAGACGACGGTTCAGGTCCTGAAGGAAAGGGACCGGCAGGCGGCCGACATATCCTATATGGGGGCCTATCGCAGCAGCGAGGGCAGTGACGAGCCGATCGTGCTGCTCGAATACCAGCCAGGCCGCGGCCAGATCCACCCGCAGACCTTCCTCGGCGATTATCGTGGGACATTGATGAGCGATGGCTACACCGCTTGGCGAACGCTGGAAAGCGCAACCCATATTGGATGCATGGCCCACGCCAGGCGGCGCTTTGTCGAAGCTCTCAAGGCACGGAAGAAACCCGGCGGGCCACCGGCGCAGACCCTCAAGTTCTTCGACCAAGTTTATCGGATTGAAAGGCAGGTACGAGATGAAAGGCCATGGGACGGCGAAACCCAGGGCGACTGCATGCGCCGCTTTCGCCAGCAGCACAGCGTCCCTGTCCTGAACGCCCTCAAGGCGTGGCTCGACGCAATCACTCCAAAGGTCGTGCCAGACACCAAGCTTGGCGACGCCGTCTCCTATACGCTCAATCAATGGGAATATCTGACGCGCTATACGCAAGACCGCAGGATGCCGATCGACAACAACCTTCTCGAATGCGACATCAGAATCTTTGCGAAAGGCCGGAAAAGTTGGTTGTTCAGCGACACCGTCGACGGAGCCAAGGTCAGCGCCGTCGTCTACAGTTTGATGCTGACCTGCCGCGCATCACGCGTCGAGCCCTTCGCGTGGGTGCGACACGTCCTCACAGAACTGCCGCAGCGTCGGAACGGATAGCGCTTACGGAACTATGGACTTGAACGGCGTGCCATTCGGACACCCGGACCACCACCATTTTCCGGAATAAACTCTATACCGGCAGCTTCCAATGCGTGTCTCAAAGCGGCAATTGTCACCTTGTTGGCTTTTAAAGGACCGGGTTGCGGTTCCAGCCTCTTAATGGTGGCAACTGACACATTCGATTTTTCGGCTAGGGTCTTTTGATCCCATTGGAGTAAAGCACGCGCTGCACGAATATGCTCGCTCATCAAAATAATACTACTTTTAGGCTCATTTGATGCCAAAGGGCTTGAAAAATCAGGTGGGGTCATCTAAACCTATGTGTACATAGCCTGGTAAGGTCCCTTCTATGAAGGAACCTAGAGCGGAAGCATGGTCGAACAGTGTGCTGCAACACTCTGCTCGGCCCGACCAAAACGACGCTGAGTGGAGCTCGGATCATGGTTGACCCCGACAATAGCATTTCCTTGCTTTTCGGTATCCGTAGACGAATGTCCGGATTTCGTATGGCTCATCACGCGTGCGTTGTGAGCTTTGAACCATTCGATCCCATTCTTTCCAGATAGCGAGGCGAGTTACGATATAATCGGCAAGCGGCCGAGCGGGATGCTGCAACACCCTGCTCGACCTGACCACAACCAAGCTGAGTGGAGCTCGGATCATGGCTGATTCCGACCATAGCATTTCTTTGCCTCTCGTCACCCTTCGACAAGGGTCGAAGATTACCGTGGCTTCCCGCAATACGCCAGCGGAACCGAACCTTGCTTCCAAAGCAGGCAAGGCCGACACGGCGGACCCGGTTCTGGCGCTGGCGGACCACTGGCGCGATGCGCATGCGCGCGCCCTTGCGCTGTGCCGCCGCCAGCAGCGGCTGGAAAGCAGGATCGCGCGGGCGACAGGCTCTCTGCCCTCCTGTTCCACTGAAGAGGTTTTGGGAACCACGCACCGGATACGGAGCAGCTCTGACCTTGGCTATTCGAAGGCGAAGGCCGCGGAGGAACACTTCGCCGGGGAGGCGGGCCGGCTTCTGGAAGAACTTGTCCTGACCCCGGCACGGTCGATCGAAGGCCTCATCGCAAAACTGGAAGTCATTGTGTGGGAGAGCGAGGTCAGGGATGGCCCGTCCGACTTTCCCTGGCCGCATCTGCGGTCAATGCTGGCCGATCTTGAAAGGATTGCCATCCTTCAGCCACTGCCGAAGGCGCGCTGAGCAGCCGATCGGGTGGAGGTTCGGAAGCTGCATCAAGTGCCTGATGACAGGATGTTAGAACAAGAGCTTCATAAACCGGGAGAAGAAGATGAAGTTTCGATTGAGTCCGCTGCGGGCAATGCTGGCCGTGGCGCTGGGCGCCTTTGCGCTTGGCGCCGTTGACCATACCGCGTTTGCCGAAACCACGAAGGAACGCATCCTGCGCGAGAGCAAGATCGTGGTCGGCATCCACAACCGCGCCCCCTGGGGCTATCGCGACGAGGCGACGGGCGAAGTGGCGGGATGGCATCCCGATCTGCTGAAGGCGGCTTTCGCGGATCTTGGTGTGAAGGAGCTCGACATCAGGGTGACCGAGTTCGGCGCCCTCATCCCCGGTTTGCTGGCGGGACGCTTCGACGTGGTGGCCTCGGGCCTGTCCATCACCCCGGAACGGTGCAAGCAGGTCGCTTTCGGCAAGCCCGATCTGAAGGAACTGGATGCGGCGCTGGTGCTGCCCGGCAACCCGAAGACCATCCATGGCTATCAGGATATCGTGGACAACCCGGACATCGTTATGGGCGCAGGCCGTGGCAGCGTGGTGGTGCGCAATGCGCTTGCAGCCGGCGTACCGAGCGAGCGCATGCTTCTGTTTCCCGACATTCAGTCGAACGTGGCCGCCCTGCGCGCTGGCCGTGTCGATGTATCGCTTCTTTCCCTGCCCACAGTGCTCGGGCTCCTGAAGGACGGCAGCGCCCGTGATGTGGAGCGGGCAGACCCGTTCGTCATCGCCGATGAGCAGGCCAACTACGCCGCCGTGGCCTTTCGCAAACAGGACGAGGATCTGAGAGCGCTCTACGACGAGCGGTTCACGGCGTTGAAGCAGGACGGAGCGGTCGCCAGGATCATGGAGAAGTATGGTTTTGCCGACGACGCGACCGTCCCGGACACCATCACCACCGAACAAATCTGTGGCAACGGCAATGACGGCGCCGGCAAATGAGCATGTTCGATATCTGGTCCGGAATCCTTGGCGGGTTCCGGATCACCGCCTCGGTCACGCTATACGGGTTGATATTCGCGGTTCCTTTCGCCCTTGTGTTCGGCGTCGCCCAATATCTGACGACCGGATTTGCCCGTTTCCTCGTCACCTCCGTGATCGAGTTCTGGCGCAGCTCGGCGGTCGTCATCCTTCTGTTCGTCTTCTACTATGCGCTGCCTGTGGTCGGCGTCACCTTGTCCGCCATGACCGTGGGGGCCATGGTTCTGGGTCTCAATACCGCAGGCTATGCCAGCCAGGCCGTGCGGGCGGGATTGCAGGCGCTCGATCGCGGCCAGAAGGAGGCGGGACAGGCGCTTGGGCTTTCGCGGGCGGCCATCCTCTTGCTCATCGAGTTGCCGCAGGCGCTGCGGGCCATGAGCCCGACCTTCATCAACCTCGTCATCCAGCTGGTCAAGGCGACATCGCTGGTCTCGCTGATCACGCTGACCGACATGACCTTCCGGGCCAAGGAAATCGCCCAGGTCGAATATGACCCGGTCCCTGTCTACCTCGCCCTGCTGCTGTCCTATTTCATGGTCTGCTATCCGATCGCCCTTTTCGGGCGGTGGGTGGAGCGGAGCGTAAACCCGGTCAGGGAGGCGAGCCGTGGGATTTGACCTCGATTTTGCGCTGGCGAGCGTGCCGGCGATCCTGGGCGCGATCGGCATGACCTTGCTGGTGGCGGTCACGAGTTGCTTCGGAGCCGCCGCACTTGGCTTCTGCCTTGAGATCGTGCGGCGCAGGGGCGGCTTTGTCGGCCTCGGCGTGCGCTTCCTCATCGACTTCATCCGGGCGACGCCGGTGCTGGTGTGGCTCTATTGTCTGTATTTCATCCTGCCCTTCTACGGGGTGCGGCTGAGCGCGCTGACGGTCGGCATCGCCGGTCTCAGCCTCTATTACAGCGGCTATCTGGCCGAAGTCTTCAAGGCCGGCATCGACGCCATCGCCAAAGGCCAGCAGGAGGCGGCAAGGGCGCTGGGCATCAGCCGGCTCGATACGGTCGTCTTCGTCATCGCGCCGCAGATGCTGCGCAATATCGCAGCCCCCATGGGCAACTACTTCGTCTCGATCCTCAAGGCCACGCCCTATCTGGCGGTTCTGGCCGTCCCGGAAATGCTCGGCGCCGCCTTCGACATCGCCTCCGACACCTATCGCTATGCCGAGCCGCTCACCGTGGCCGGCATCATCTTCCTGGCGCTGGCGCTGGCCATCTCGCAGGGCGTCAAATGGCTGGAGAAGCGCCTCGCCGTTTCGACAGTGCGATGAGCAGCTCCACAGCAATGACAGCCATGAACCTTCGCTTTCAGAAAGATTCGCTTTGCATGCAAGACCCCCGACAGAACCTGGCCGTCGAGATCGACGCGCTTCACAAATGGTACGGCGCCTTCCATGTCCTGAAGGGCATCGACCTCAGGGTCGCGCACGGTTCCCGCATCGTCATCTGCGGCCCGTCGGGATCGGGCAAGTCTACCCTGATCCGCTGCCTCAATGGCCTGGAGGCGTATCGGCAGGGAACCATAATGCTTGACGGGACCAGACTCGGAGAAGACGCCGTGCAAACCGCGCTGGCCCGCCGGCAGACCGGCATGGTGTTCCAGAACTTCAATCTGTTTCCGCATCTGAGCGTGCTTGCCAACTGCACCCTTGCCTTGCGCCGGGTGGCCGGCATGGCGCGGACCGAGGCCGAGGCGCTTGCCCATCACTACCTCGAAAAAGTTCGTATCCCCGAACAGGCACACAAATATCCTGCACAGTTGTCGGGCGGCCAGCAGCAGCGGGTGGCGATCGCAAGGGCGCTATGCATGAGCCCGCGCCTGATGCTGTTTGACGAGCCGACCTCGGCGCTCGATCCGGAGATGATCCGCGAGGTTTTGGACGTCATGACCGAGCTTGCCCATGACGGCATGACCATGATCTGCGTCACCCATGAGATGGGCTTTGCCCGTGAGGTGGCCGATGAGGTCGTGTTCATGGATCAGGGATCGATCGTGGAGCAGGCCGTCCCTGCCACCTTCTTCTCGGCGCCGAGCCATCCACGGGCTCGCAACTTCCTCAGCACCCTGCTGCACTGATATGACGGCTGCGATGCCGGCGGGCGAAACGCGCATCTGGACGACCCTGGACTTCGAACAAGACGGAAAGCAGCATGGCTTTCTGCGGCTGCCATTCTCGAGCGACCTTTCCGCATATGGCACCATTCCGATCCCGATCACCTGTATCAGGAATGGGGATGGACCGACGGCGCTGCTGATCGCGGGTAATCATGGGGATGAATATGAGGGGCAGATCGCGCTCAGCAAGATGGCGCGACAGATCGGGCCAGCTGACGTTCGTGGCCGCATCATTATCCTGCCTGCCCTGAACTATCCGGCCGTGGCCGCTGGCCGGCGTCTGTCCCCGCTCGACGAGGGCAATCTGAACCGCCTGTTTCCGGGCAAGGTCAACGGCACGCCAACCGAAATGATCGCTCACTATCTCGTCTCGGTGCTATTGCCCCTGTCCGATCTCGTGATCGACCTGCACTCCGGCGGAAGGTCGCTGGCCTATTATCCCTGTTGCCTGATCCGCAACGGAGGGAAGGAGGCAGAAACAGCCCGGCTTGTCGAATTGATGAAAATCTTCGGTGCGCCCATAGGATCCATCAGCGACGGTTCAGGTGGTGGCGCTTCGACAACGCTGTCGGCCGCGGCGCAGTCTTGCGGCGTGCCCGCCCTAACTGCCGAGCTGGGCGGTGGCGGCGGTGTTTCCCACACAGGTGAAGCGATTGCAACGCAAGGCATTCGCCGTGTTCTCAGGCATATCGGTACCTTGCCCGATTTGGAAACCAAACCGCCACCGCCCGTGCGCCTGATGCGGGTGGAGGGCAAGGACGCGTTCATCTACGCTCCCTGCCATGGAATCTTCGAGCGCTGCGTCGAGATCGGCGACAGCGTTCACGCCGGCCAATGCGCGGGCTACATCCATCCGGTCGAAGGAGCGCATCGGCCTACCGAAGCCATATACTTCACCAGACCAGGCTTCGTTGCCTGCTGCCGTTTCCCGGCCCTCACAAAGCTCGGAGATTGCCTATTCAAAGTGCTGTCGGATATCGAACGCCCGTAGCGATGTTATTCTGCGGCTAGCGCAATAGCATCGCATGAAGCCAATAGACGGGCATCGCAATTTAAGCTTGTTCCCGGTCGGCCTCATCAAACCCGAAATCCAATTCAGTCTTCATGATGCATCCTTCCCCATCGGCTAAAAAGAATAAGCAGGACGCTTGGCCAAAGCATGGTGTGAACATAGTCCTGCAAAGATTTGTACCAGTTCCAGCTTTGCGTCCATTGATACGAGTCGTGGAAGTCGAGCAACTCGTTTATGGATTGCGCAACCAGCACAAAAATCCACGCATAGAAAAACCTTCTGGGAGAATTACGAAACAAAACTGCTCCAAGCAAAAAAAGGGCAAACCCGAAATGGATATGAAGCGCCTCGCGTGATATGCCGAAAAACGCGACGATGGGTTCCTTAAAATGATACCACATGCATCAAAATGTCCTGATCCAGACAGGCTTTTCCGCTAAATCATTTCATCCTTCCACGAAATCGATGAAATGATCTAGGAAGAGCCTCTGCGGGCGAGTATCTGTTCAATGGCGGCGAGATAGGCATCGATGACGATGCGTTCGTTGAATTGCCGCTCGGCTTTCAGCCGGCTTTGCAGGCCCATCTCTAGCCTTCGCTCGCCGGAAGATTCGGCGAAGCGGAGCATCTTGTCGACAAGGTCGTCGGTGTCTTTTGCCTTGCAAAGCCAGCCATTCACACCATCATCCACCACCTCGCGGCAACCGGGCACATCGGTTGCGATGAGCGGCCGCGCCATGGCCGCTGCTTCCAACAAGCTTCGCGGGGTCCCCTCACGATAGGACGGAAGTACGACGCAGTCGGCATCCGCGAGATGGGGGCGCACATCGTTGGTCTGACCGAGATATTCGATGATTCCCTCCTGGACCCAGTTCTCCACTGCCTGTCGCGGCACGGCCGTACGGTTTTCGACGTCGAGAAAGCCAAGCAGACGGAACCGTACCTGCGGCATCCGGGCTTTTATTCGCCGTGCCGCCTCCACATATTCGCGGATACCCTTGTCCCACAACAGACGGGCAACAAGGATGAAGACAGGGCCATCATCGGCTTCGCGTGGCGCAATTGGGGCTGGGGCGAAACGGTCAAGATCAATGCCCGAACCCGGGAGAAGGCATACCTGCTCCGGCCGCACCAAACGTGATTCGACAAACAGGTCGAGATCATCGCGGTTCTGGAAAAAAATGACTGCCGAGCGACTGAACGCGACCCGATAGAGCAGCTTGACGAAACGCGTCAGCCAACCATCATGCAGGAATGTGGTCCCAAGGCCGGAGACATTGCAGATTACAGGAACACGAAGAATGTGGGCGGCCAGCGAACCATAGATGTTGGGCTTGATAGTCCAACTAAGATAGACATCGGGCTTCTCTCGAAGCATCAGGCCCAGATACCGCAAAAACAAGCCGGCATCCTTCACTGGATTGGTTCCCCTGTTATCAATAGCAAGCGATATGTGCCGGCAGCCGATTTCGGCTAGTCTTGCCGTATGGGTATCATCGGGAGACGCTGCGGCAACCTTAAAACACTGCGCCACCATTGTCCGCACTAGGCCGGTTCGGAAGTTGACGATGTTCCAAGACGTATTGATGGAAAGAAGGAGAGAGGCACGTGTGGCTGTCAGGGAAGAAGCGTGACACGACGTGGACGAGTATCCATCGGGGGTCATATCGACCTCAGTTCTCATGGAAGAGTGAAAGGCAATCCGTTGTTACTCGCAGGGCCGACATTGCAGAAAAGGACAAAACTGGTAGGGCCACCTTAATAATCATTTCAATCTCTCCACCCGAATGACCGCACCCCAGAGCGCAGTAAGTTTCCTCTCCCCCTAGCCGGCCTGGCGTGAGGCATATTGGTCATGAAACTGAAATGCTTCCGTTTCGCCATAGCCATGGACGCTGCCAGTAGTAGCCAGAAGATGGAAAATCGTGCGCCATTATGGGTAATTCCATAAAGGACTGCAGGTCCTATTAGGACAATCGTGTTGGCCAATCCGTATGTACGGTTGAGGAGAGTGCCCCAAATAACGAATATAGGTAGAAAAAGTGCAAATCCAACAACCCCATACGTATTCCAGACACTGGCAAAAGTTGAATGCACCTCATGCCCTACGATTCGATGAACTTCAGGGCTGCCCATACCGAAGATAATCTCAAAGAGATTTCCTTCTAGGAACGCAAGATAGCCTCGTTCTACCAGCGAGCTATCATGCTCCTGCCCCATGTTTATGATACGATTGTAAAATAGAAATCCCGCAAAATATCCTGTTGAAGCAAGGTAGACCACCCCGACAATTCCTGAGACTGTTAGGCCAATCCACAGCGCTATCATCCATCCTCCTCTTCTTGGGCGCAGGGTAAAAGCGAGAACGGCGAGGTTCGCAATAATTGCTGCCTTGGAAAGCGAGACGATCGCCAGAAACAGAGATGTGGCTAGAAGGCTCAACATCGTGCGGAGTCGAATCTCTTTCTCTAGGTAAAGAAGATAGGTTAGCGATAGAGTGCAGACTGAAAAAAAGCCCAGTTGATTGGGATTGTTGAAAGTGCCGGTGGGCCGCCCCCCTTCACCCATTTCACGTAAGTCGACACCACTCAGATAAACAGAAATTACGGCAAACAGGGCGGCGGCGAGGATGCCGAGCCTCAGCGCCGCGATCCCATATTGCAGCACTACTCGATAAACGCCAGCTATGAGCAGAAAGTTGAACAGAAAGAACGCCGGGTGAATCAGATAGCGTAGATTATCCGCGATTACGCCGGCGATCATTTCAACCAGAAAGGCGTAGCCGGTAAAAAGGAGAAGAAGAAGAATCCAGCCCTGCCTCGGCATCCCGTAGCGTCCGATTGTCACGAGCGACAGGAGTAAGAAAGCAAAATGTGAAGGTTGTAGGGAGCCGGAGGGGAAAATATAGAACGGAAATAGCGCAACCGCGAGAAGGAGCAGCTTTCCCCCGGGAAACCAAGATGGGGAAGAACCCATATTATCTGCTCCTATCATCCGTCAGTTCCGCCAAAAGTGCGAGAGCTTGCTTTTTTCTCGTGTACCGACCGATCTCCTCCAGCTTTGGAGCAAACCATTCCGGCGAGCCCTTTCCGTCCAACTGAGCCCGGATGACCTGCGCGATGCAGGCGGGTTCATTGTAATCGAAGACGATGCCTGTTCCAGTGCGGCGCAAAAGCTGGCCGATCTCAAAATCCGGACGGCTGCCGACACAAATGATCGGACGGCCGGCAGAAATGTACTCAAAAACTTTACCTGTCAGGACCCCGCGCCCTTCGGGTGCGGAGCTTGCAAGAAGGAGAAGCAGATCAGCTTCCCTCTGGATTTCGATTGCATCCTCCCGCGCGACATGACCCGGAGTTCTCAGAAAGGGTCGGAAGCGTGGATTGCACATCAGTTGCACAATCAGTTCCACTCGGCTGCCATAGAAGTCGACCGTAACCTCGCCGAGTTCCAAGTCCCCCTTATCTGCCATGCCGGCAAGTACCTCAAGGAGGGGCGTCGGGCCATGTGGGGGATAGACCGTCCCAGTGTGGACAATTCTGAGCGGGTTTGCACAATGTCTGGACGGGCTGGCGAAAACCTGCTCCAGATCCTCCATGTCCAGATCGAAGCCGTTTGGAGCCAGAAGGAGGCGTCCTTTGCAGAACTCCCCCAGTTGACGGATCATATCTTCAGAAACGGCGGTCACGAGATCGGCATTCCGGCCGACGCTTCCCTCCTCCAAAGAGCGAATGCTTGCCCGCACGCCATCTGACCATCCAGCCATGGGGTTCTGGCTCCAAAGGTCACGGTAGTCCGCGACCCAAATGATGTCCGGATTCGCGCTCTTTGCATCATTGGCGATAAGATGGCTTGCATCAGGGCCATACGTGCTTACGACAAAATCGTTATCCTTTGCGAGTTCAGCAATAAGCGGTATCGCCGCCCCTCTCCAGCCTGACCGGGGATCAGCAGGTGCAGAAGAAGAACTACGACGCAAGTAAGATCTGACCCGTTTCAGATAACTGCGCACCTTCAAATTTCGGACCAGTTGGTCGAGCAGTGATAAACCCGCTCCCCCATAAGGCACCTCAATCACCCGCACACCGTTCAGATCGGGCAAATGCAAGTCAAGTGGCGCATCAAATATGCGCTTTGCTGCGGTCAACACGGTCACTTGGGCACCGGCATTGCTCCAGTATTTGGCCCAGGCATAGGGTCGATGGGTTCCGATGGCATTGCGCGGTGGCCAGTTATAGGTGACGATTAAAATACGCGGTCCGGTCATACGAAGGCCTCAACTATCCTGAGGGATGCAGCTCCCTGCCCATATATGGGCGTCCAAATAGTGGGTGCCCACGCGGTGTCTATCGCGCCGCTGATTGTCTCTTCATTCGCATCCGCCAATATGTTCCAGCCACTCTCCACCAGTTCCACCCATTCCGTTTCGTCGCGCAAGGTGGCACAGAGCTTGGCGAAAAAATAGGCTTCCTTCTGCACTCCACCCGAATCCGTGGTCACCAAGCTACAGTTCGCCTCAAGCCACACCATTTCCAGATAGCCGACCGGATCGACGATATACAAGTTGGCGGATGGCGTGATCCTGTATTCTCGCAGCTTACCACGGGTTTGGGGGTACAGCGGCAGGATAACCGGCAGTCCGGCATTCTCCATTCCACGCATAATGCCTGCCAGTCGCAGCGGATCGTCTGCTTTCTCAGCTCGATGGATGGTGGTGAGGATGAAGTTCCGGGCGCAAGTCCGAGAGAGGAAAGCCATACCGGCTGCCGTGCGCTATCACGATAGAATAGGGGGCATCATACATCACATCGCCAATCAGACGGCATTTCCCAAGCGTAATCAATGAGGACGCGAGGATAGGGGGTTTCACCGCCACGAGCACGCCCAGCAATGTAGAGTTAGTATCACCATAAACAAGTCCCCAGTCCGGTTTCTCGGAAATGAGAACATCATCAATTGATTCAAGCTGGTGCCCGGACACTACGCCATGAGTGCCGCCACAAATTCCTAAATTGTAATCTGGCTGGGGAATATCCATTTCGTTGATAACACGTCGAACATAGTGGCATCATAATGCTGACCTGTATGAATGTTTATTTCCCTGATCCCATTATGGGTAGCTATCTGCCGATACAGTAACTGCTTTGATGACTTGTGAACGATCACCGACAATAGTAGAAATTTTCACGTGCGCCTTCTCTAGATCGGCACGTTCTCAGAAAGGATCTTGATTTTCCTTGCGGGATTTCCAGCAATGATACACTTACCCTCTGGAAAAGATTTAGTGACGACAGAGCCGGCTCCCACAATGGTTTTTGGCCCTAAAACCACACCGGGCAGAAGAACACTATTCATTCCGATCCAGCATTTTTCGCCAATCTCTACGTCTTTAGGAGGAAGGTGATTGTCTAGATCGAGGGGATCATGATTGGAGGTTATAATACCAACATTAGGTCCGATATAACAACCGTGTCCCAGCTTTATAGTTCCAGAGAAATTCTGCAGATACGTACCAGGACTTTGAAAATTATTGAGATCATCCGGATGGAATAAAATTCTTTTTCCATTCGATACACGACAGGTCAATCCAACTGGAAATGGCATGGGACGGCCAAGCCTTAAGATATTTCGTTGCCAAATCGCTCGAAATCCCCAGAGATATCCGGAAAGGGAGTTATCGAAATACCTTCCTGCAAGATAACGCCTATCAAAAAACAGTGTCAAGACGGCTTTCATCACCGGTTTGGCAAGAAAAATTAGGGATTTTATACGCTCATTCATGGCTATTCACAAATACTGAAAGAGGAGAAATAAGCTGTACGCTATCAAAATAGTCGGCAGCGCAAGCATCAACCCCAGGAATTTTCCCTTGAACCGTATTCCAGCGACTTTGCTGAACACCACCAGGCACCCCCCATAATAGAGCGCTGAGGAGCTCACAAGCGCGGCAATTATATGGTCGCCGCCCATAGCTGTGGCCAAAACAACAGCTCCAATACGCAATATTGCTCCAGATAATGTCACAAGGAGCATGGTTCTCTGCTGCTCCGCCACGAACATAACCATTGACACAGGCGAAGCAAGAAACTGCAGGATAATCCACGGCACCATCAAGGCGACGATCTCGCCAGCGCGTGTCCATTCCGCGCCGAAGATCAGTGGGAAGACATATGGCGCTGCCAGTCCGACGAGGATCAACGGAGCGATCCCGATCTGCATCAACCGGCGCAGAATGGTAGCAGTGAATTCCGCCAGACGTCCAGCTTGCATTTCCTCCGGCGCCCGCGAGGTATAGACTTGAGAGATTGAGGAGCCAAGGAGCGTCATTGGTGCGGTCATGATCTGCTGGGCCAGAAGCAGAAACCCCGCCTCAGCACCGGCATGGGCGGCGATAAACAACACCGGGACCTGCAAGCCTGCTATATTGGCCAGAGCCTCCGACGTGGAATATAAGGGATAGCGGTGATAGGTGCGGAAAGTACGGGGCAGATCCTGTCGACGAAACCTCGTCATGGCGATCCGATCATGGCGTAGCGTATCGAGTGCAAGCCGCAGACTGCCCGCGCCGATGTTCAGCATATTGCCGAGAAGCAGGCCCAACGGCGCGATTCCGGCCCAGCCGAGAGCCAGCATGGTGCCAACCCCAGCCGCTGCTTGCGTTACCCGCGTTACTGCAATACTACCGAAGCGCCGCGCACGGGTCGTCCAAAATTGCAGCGCAGAATATGCCGCTGCCATGAATATGCCGATAGGTGCCAGCCACAGCCACGGCTCAAGACCGGGCTGCCCCAGAAGTCGCGTCACGCCTTTCGGAAACACCAGCACCACGAAAAATCCCAGTGCTGCGATCCCGCCCGCAAAGCTAAGGGCCAGGACCAGAAGATGCACGGCATCTTCTTCATCAGTGGCTACGGGAATCGCAATGTCGAAGCGAAGACAGGCTACGATCGAGATCATCGAAACCAGCCCCAGATACACTGCCAGCAACGCGAAATCTGCGGGCGAATAAAGCCGCGTTACCAAGGGCAGAGCAGCAAGTACGATAAGCCGCCCGCCGAGCGTGCCCGAAACCAGCCGCGCCACATCCCGCAGGATTTCATTGCCGGTCAAGGCGCTAAGATTGGTTTTAAACTTCATGTTCGCCGGAGGGAACCCGCCGAAGGGCATCGAGAACCCGCCCGCAAGTTTCTGCCTCCAAATAGGGGTGCATAGGCAGGCTCAGGACTTCGTCAGCGGCCCGATCACCCACCGGCAGATGTGCAGCGGAATCGGCAGCTGCCGGCTGTCTGTTAAGGGGAAGAGGATAATGTATGGCGGTGGGGATGCCGGCACCCTTCAGCGTCGTCTGAACCCTGGACCGCTCTGGCACACGAACCGTATATTGCGCCCAAGCTGAAATATGACCTGACATAATTCGCGGCGGCGTCACATCCAGCTCGGCAAGACCGGCATCATAACGTGCAGCAACCTGCTGGCGCGCGGCAATTTCTTCGTCAAGTATCTCGAGCTTCGGCAGGAGAATTGCCGCCTGTAACGTATCGAGCCGTGAGTTGACGCCTACACGGACATGATAATATCGCTTTTCCTGCCCGTGGCGCGCAATTTGCCGGATGACCCGCGCCAGTTCAGGGTCCGAAGTAAAGATTGCACCACCGTCGCCATAGCAACCCAACGGCTTTGAGGGAAAGAAACTCGTGCAGCCTATGGTTGTCAAGTTGCAGGACTTCCGGCCTTTATAAGTGGCTCCGAAGCTCTGCGCCCCATCCTCGATGACCGGAATACCATGACGCCCGGCGATGGCATTAATGGTATCGAAATCGGCAGGCTGGCCATAAAGCGAAACCGGGATGATCGCGCGCGTTCTAGGTGTAATCGCAGCTTCGAGCAGGGCCGGATCGAGGTTATAGGTCGCCGGCTCTATGTCCACATAAATCACTTTGGCGCCAAGCAGCAAGGCAGCTTCCGCAGTCGCGATATAGCTGAAGCCCGGGGTGATGACCTCGTCCCCCGGCCCGACCCCCAGAGCCATAAGCGCGATCTGCAATGCGTCGGTGCCATTTGCGCAGCTGATGCAATGGGCGGCACCGGTGTAAGCTGCGAGCTTTTCCTCGAGTTCGTCCACCTCCGGGCCCAGGATATACTGGCCATGCGCGAGAACGCGGGCAATGCCCGCCTCGATACGATCGCGGAGACGATCCTGCTGTGCGGCGAGATCGACAAATGGAATCATGCGGCCCCCTCCGTGCGGATCACGCGCCCGTCCCGCAACACGTAGTTGTCCCCCGTGTGCGGGCAGACGGTCTCACCTTCGCCCGCCAGCGGCAGATCGAGCCGTTCGCCAAATGCGCTCATCCAGCCGACCTGACGGGCGGGCACGCCCAACATCAGCGCGAAGTCCGGAACGTCGCGGCTAACCACCGCACCCGCGCCAACAAAGGCGAACGCTCCGACCGTCACGCCACAGACGATGGTGCAGTTCGCACCCAGCGTCGCTCCGCGCTTCACCAGTGTATCGCGATATTCGCTCTTGCGTTCGATCAGCGCGCGAGGATTGTGAACATTAGTAAACACCATCGAAGGTCCACAGAACACTCCGTCCTCGAGTGTCACATTGTCGTAAACCGAGACATTGTTCTGCACCTTGCAGCGATCGCCGATCTCGACCTTGTTGCCTACGAAGACATTCTGCCCAAGCGACACGTTCCGCCCGATCTGCGCACCACCGCAGACATGCACGAAATGCCAGACCCGGCTCCCCTCCCCGATCCGGGCACCCTCATCGACAACAGCGGAAGGATGGATGCTGACGGGCATTATAGTGCCTTTCGCACGAAAGGATGCATCTCGCCGCCATTCGTGATGGGTGCGTTGCGGATATGGGCGACGGTATCGATGGCCACGCGGTTCTCTTCGAGGCCAAAACCTCGCCCGGCAAGAATCTCCTCATAGCTGCGGGTATGAAGATCGGTGAACCCATCTGAAAATTCGATATTCTCGCCATCGGCAGTGATGGCGCGATAGGTTCGCTTCCCCTTCTCCCGCTCTGCAGCGGGAACATCGTTCACATCGACTGACAGGAACCAGCGCACCCGCGCACGTTCATACTCCAGATAGCCTGAGGCTTTGGTGCGATCATGCAAATGGACGACGTTTTCCTGCAGTGCACCAAAGACGAAATGCAGCATGTCATAGAAGTGTACGCCGATATTGGTTGCGATGCCGCCAGCCTTGCGATCGTCCCCCTTCCAACTCCGCAGATACCAGTGTCCGCGCGAGGTGATGTAGGTGAGATCCACGTCGACCTTGCGGTCGAGCGCTGCGGTTTGCACCCTCTCGCGCAGAGCGATGATAGCGGGGTGCAAGCGAAGCTGGAGGACGGTGTTGATCCGCCTGCCGGTATCGCGCTCGATCTCCGCGAGCCCATCGATGTTCCATGGGTTCAGCACTAGCGGCTTTTCGCAGATCGCATCCGCGCCTGCGCGCAAGGCGAAGCGCATATGACTGTCATGCAGGTAGTTGGGCGAGCAGATGGAGACGTAGTCAACACCCTTACCCTGGCGACGCAACTTGTCGATATGGCGGTCGAACCGCTCATATTCGGTGAAAAAGTCGGAATCGGGAAAATAGCTGTCAATGATTCCTACCGAGTCGTTTGGATCAAAGGCCGCAACCAACTCGTTGCCGGTTTCACGGATTGCTTTCATGTGGCGAGGGGCGATATAGCCCGCGGCACCAATCAGGGCAAAAGATTTCATGATTTCAATTCCTTGGTCAAAGCCGAAGATCGGAGGCATTCGTCGGCAGGATGTGCTTGAGGTCGTAAAGCACATGCGCGGCTCGTCCGAATGCACGAATGCCTTCGGCTCCCAGCTCTGTAAATTCCTGATGCGCGACGGCTAGAATAACACCATCATATCCTCCATGCGACGCTTGCTCCACGGGGCGGAGGCTGTATTCCCGCTCGGCCTCGTCGCTGTTGACCCAAGGATCGTAGACATCGACGCTGATCCCATAATCCTTCAACTCGGCGACGACATCTATAACCTTGGTGTTGCGCAAATCGGGACAATTTTCCTTAAAGGCCAACCCCAGGATCAACACTCGTGCGCCTTCGACTTGAATCCTTCGCCTCAGCATGGCCTTGACCATCTGTCCGGCTACATACGCTCCCATTCCATCATTGATGCGCCGCCCGGCAAGGATAACCTGCGGGTGATAGCCAAGCGCCTCCGCCTTGTGGGTCAAATAATAAGGATCGACGCCGATGCAATGCCCACCTACCAGACCGGGCCGAAAGGGTAGAAAGTTCCATTTGGTACCTGCAGCCTTGAGCACTGCTTCGGTATCGATACCCATGCGGTTGAAAATAATGGCAAGTTCATTGATCAATGCGATATTAAGATCACGCTGGGTGTTTTCGATTACCTTGGCAGCCTCTGCCACGCGGATGCTTTCAGCCTTGTAGGTGCCTGCCTCGATAATCGAGGCATAGAGCTCGTCAATTACCTCAGCTACTTCCGGTGTCGAGCCCGAGGTTACCTTTCGGATAGTGGTCAGACGATGCGCCTTGTCGCCCGGATTGATGCGCTCAGGCGAATAGCCAACAAAGAAGTCCTCGTTGAACGTCAAGCCCGAAACGCGCTCAAGTACCGGCACGCAATCTTCTTCGGTCGCACCGGGGTAGACGGTGCTCTCATAGACAACGATGTCACCCCTCTTCAGCACTGTACCGAGAGTTTCCGAGGCCCTGATCAGAGGAGTCAGATCAGGACGCTTGCTTGGATCAATCGGAGTCGGGACGGTGACAATAAAGATCGAAGCTCCAGCCAGGTCGGCTGGATCGGCGGTGAAGCTCAGATGCCGCGCCTCGGCCAATTCTTCAGACAACGTCTCCAGCGTGTGATCATTTCCGCGACGAAGTTCATCGATGCGAGCATGGTTGACATCGAAGCCGATCACTGGACGCCTTTTGCCAAACTCAACTGCCAGCGGCAGTCCAACATAACCAAGGCCAATGACCGCAAGAGTTGGATTTTCGCTCATTATCATATTGTCCGTCAGGGCCTCGATCATTTGCCGTAATAATCACGGAACCAAGACACGAATTTGGCGATTCCGTCCCGGACATTTGTCTGCGGCCGATAACCTGTGAGATGCTGCAGAAGCTCGGCGTTTGCCCAAGTAGCAGGCACGTCGCCCTTTTGCATCTCCATGTAATTGCGGATGGCCTTTTTCCCGAGACAATCTTCGATGGCGTCAATGAAATCCAGAAGTCGCACCTTGTCGGAATTGCCGATATTGACGATGCGGAAAGGCGCGACCGGAGACAGGCTGTCACCAGGCTCGATTTCCTCTTTCGATGCAGGGCGTGCCGGTGCAACCTCGATCAAAGCCCGGATGCCGCGCACCAGATCCTCGACATAAGTGAAATCACGATACATGTCGCCATGGTTGTAGATATCGATCGGCCTGCCATCGAGGATGGCATCGACGAATTTGTATAGCGCCAGATCTGGCCGCCCCCATGGACCATAGACGGTGAAGAACCGGAACATGGTGGTGGGAAGACCCCACAAATGCGCATAAGCATGCGCCATACTTTCATTGGCTTTCTTGGTCGCAGCATAGATTGTGAGCTGTGTATCAGCCTTCTCTGTTTCTACGAAGGGCATATCGTCGTTGGCGCCATATACCGACGAGGTCGAAGCCATCAGCAAATGTTTCACCACCAGCCGGCGCGCTGCTTCCATCACGTTGAAGGTCCCGATCACATTGGCGTCGAGGTAGGCGCGTGGATTCTCGAGGCTATAGCGCACTCCCGCTTGGGCCGCGAGATGAACGATCACGTCGGGACGGAAGTTGTCGGCTACTTGGTCAAATAGTTCTTGGTCCTCAAGCATGCCTTCGGTGGCAGCGAAATTTCCATCCTGCAACAGCATGGCGTGGCGCCGTCGTTTGAGCCCCACATCATAGTAATTCGTTATCCCGTCATAGCCGTGAACTTGGTATCCTTCAGAAAGCAGGAGTTTTGCAAGATGGAAGCCAATGAATCCGGCCGTGCCCGTGATGAGTACTTTCGTCATAACTGATGCATTCGTTCTGGTGTTTATCTTCTGCCTAATAGTAAGCGTATCATCATTCGTAAAGTATTTACTCCACCGTCACCGACTTGGCGAGGTTGCGCGGCTGGTCGACATCGGTGCCCATGAACACGGCCGTGTAATAGGCCAAAAGCTGGATCGGCAGCGCATAGACGATGGGCGAGATGATCTCCGGCACGTCCGGCAGCACGATGGTGTCCATCGTCTCGACCGTGGCGTTGGCCGCCCCCTTCTCGTCGGTGATCAGGATGATCCTGCCGCCGCGCGCCGCCACCTCCTGCATGTTGGAGACGGTCTTTTCAAAAATGCGGTCATGCGGGGCGATCACCACCACCGGCATCTTTTCGTCGATCAGCGCGATCGGGCCGTGCTTCAATTCGCCGGCCGCATAGCCCTCGGCATGGATATAGGAGATTTCCTTGAGCTTCAGCGCCCCTTCCATGGCCAGCGGGTAGTTGGTGTCGCGGCCCAGATAGAGCACATGCCTGTAGTGCGACAACTCGCGCGCCAGCTTCTCGATCTGGCGCTCCACCTTCTGCAAAGCCTGATTGGCGTAGCGCGGGGTTTCGGAGAGGGCCCGCACCAGCGCCTTCTCCTGCTCGGGGGAAATCTTGCCGCGCTCGGCGGCGGCCCGAACCGCCAGCGAAGCCAAGACCGATAGCTGGCAGGTGAAGGCCTTTGTGGAGGCGACGCCGATTTCGGGGCCGGCCAGCGTCGGCAGCACCACGTCCGATTCGCGCGCAATGGTCGATTCGCGCACATTGACCACCGCGCCGATGGTCATGCCGGCGCTGCGGCAGTAGCGCAGGGAGGCCAGCGTGTCGGCCGTCTCGCCCGATTGCGATATGAACAGCGCCGCGTCGCGCGCCGAAAGCGGCATCTCGCGATAGCGAAATTCCGAGGCGATATCGATATCCACGGGAAGGCGCGCATAGCGCTCGAACCAGTATTTGCCGATCAGGCCGGCAAGATAGGCCGTGCCACAGGCGGAAATCGCCAGACGATCGATGGAGTTGAAATCGAAAGGCAGGTCGATCTTCCGGGTCGCGCCATTCGCGAAGTCGAGATAATTGGCCAGCGTGTGCGAGATCACCTCCGGCTGCTCATGGATTTCCTTTTCCATGAAGTGCCGATGGTTGCCCTTGTCGACCAGATAGGAAGCGCCCAGAGATTGCTGGCGACGACGCTCGACCGCATTGCCGTCAATGTCGAAGATCGAAACCCCGGCATGGCGCACGACCACCCAGTCGCCGTCCTCCAGATAGGTGATGGAGTTGGTGAAAGGCGCCAGCGCAATGGCGTCCGAGCCAAGGAACATCTCACCTTCGCCGTGGCCGACAGCCAGCGGCGGCCCATTGCGCGCGCCCACCACCAGGTCGTCGTCACCCCTGAACATGATGGCCAATGCGAAAGCGCCCTGAAGGCGCTTCAGTGCGGCATGGGCCGCCTCCACCGGAGCCGCGCCCCGCTTCAGTTCGCGCTCGACCAGATGCGCGACGACCTCGGTGTCGGTCTGCGAGGTGAACTGGTAGCCATCGGCGGCGAGCTCGTCGCGCAGCTCGGCGAAATTCTCGATGATGCCGTTATGGACAACCGCGACGCCGCCCGAGAAATGCGGATGGGCGTTCGTTTCGTTCGGCACGCCATGGGTCGCCCAGCGGGTATGACCGATGCCGATCGTGCCGAACAGCGGCTCATCCTTCAGGCGGTTTTCCAGATTGACCAGCTTGCCTTCGGCACGGCGACGGGCAAGCTCGCCCCGCTCGATGGTGGCGACGCCCGCCGAATCATAGCCGCGATATTCCAGACGCTTGAGGGCATCGACAATAAGGGGCGCAACCTGCGTCTTGCCCACGATTGCTACGATTCCGCACATGAATACGCTTTCTTTTCAATCATTCTATCGTGGGAAAAAATTCTGGATGAAACGATTCATTTCGCCCCGTACCCGGTCAGCATGATGTGGATCGTTCTCATAACGATGACCAGGTCGAGCCAGGGCGAAAAATTCTTGATGTAGTAGAAGTCGTAATGCAGCTTCTCATGCACTTCATCGACGTCGGCGACATGGCCCTGATTCACTTGCGCCCAGCCGGTAATGCCCGGCCGCACGATGTGGCGGTAGGGATAGAAGGCCAGTTCACTCTCATACCAGCGTGACAAGACCACCGCCTCGGGACGGGGTCCGATCCAGCTCATCTCGCCGCGCAATATGTTGATGAGTTGGGGCAGTTCGTCCAGCCGGGTGCGCCTCAGGAAACGGCCGAGACGTGTGATACGCGGATCACTCTCACGGGTGATGGCCCTGTCACGGGCGGCCAGCGCGCTGTCGCTGCCCTGACGCATGGTGCGGAATTTGTAGACGGTGAATACAGCGCCTCTATAGCCAACACGTTCCTGACGAAACAGTGCCGGACCGGGCGTCTCCATCCGGATCAGCACCGCGATGATCAACAGAAGCGGCGAGACGACGACGAGAACAGCCAGCGCGGCCAACCAGTCGATCGCCTGCTTGATCTTGATGTAGGCCTGGTTCGGATTCAGCGAACCCAGCGTGTTCTCGGACAGATGCTCGATCTCGACGCGCCCGGTGAGCGACTCCAGTACCTGCTTCACATGGTAGACGGGCATTCCCGACAGCACGCAATTGGTGATGAAGCGAAGCCAGGATTCCGAAAGATCGGCCCGCAGGTCCGCAACCACCCCCTGCACCCTTTCCGGAATCATGCCTGGCGTATGAAGCGTGTGCCAGACCACATTGTCCACGACCTCAAGCCGGTCGACATCGCCCACCGGCACCATCGCCAGCCGATTTGGCTCCAGCCGGTTCGAGACGGCGCTGAGACTGAAATACCACAGGATCGAGACCAGGAAGGAGCCTGCGGCCTGAAAGCGGCTGTAGTCGAGACGGAAAAAGAAGATGGCTATGAATACGAGCCCGTAGCCCAGCGCGAAAGCAGGCAAAATGGTGCTGAAGTTCGCAACGCCGGGGAAGGAATCCAGACGCCTGTAGATCATGTAGCCCAGTATGTGGGCAACCACGGCCGCGGTGATCGTCACCTGATGGTTGATCGAGTACACCACCCTCGGGTCCAGCACCATGCGCGCCAGCAGCGGCAGGCCGATGGCCAGCAGCAGGCCGCCCGCCAGTTGATAGCGCAGCCGCAAAAGGGGATGACGCCTCGCAACGGCCATTGTTTGAGATTTTGGAGCTGAGTTCATTTCGTAATTTCAGATACCATGAACCCAGCGCCTGATATCCGTATCCCAAGCTGGAATGCTGTTAAATTCAGCACTCTTCCGGTAAGAATCAGGTTGGCTCGTCGGGTGGCGTGTGATGCCAACACCAAACTGCCAAGTTCGGTTATTGAGATTAAATGCCGCCTGTTCTTGCTCAGAAGCTTGGTCGCTATGGCGACCCAGTCAGACATAAAACCAGTGCATGCTCATCAGTCCATTCCTAAAACGCAGTCAGCGCCCAATGTAAAAACACAGCTTGGCGACTTCTCTTAACAAATATTTCTGGATAGTCAATATTCACTTTTATGTAATATTCATGACAAGAAAATAAACGCTTTGTCGCAATTTTTTTCTTAAAATTCCTGAATTTTCATTCATAATTATTACATGATATTGAGTATTGATAAAATATGCTTATTGGAAATCGTGTAAATCCTCCCTCCTTCCGTTAGCATAGGGAGGCAAAACCTCCTCGCGCGCTCGGCGGCGTTTGTCTTCGTAACCTTTCCGCAATCCCGGCCGCGTACCGATGTCGGAAAAGAACAGCACATTGAAGAATGCGAACGTCATGGCGATCGCCATGGTTCGCAAGGGATAATCTACAATGGAGTGGAGCAGGATAACGACGATCGACAACAGCGCCAGACGCTGGAGCGGGCGATTGTAGACTTTCACGGCGCGCACGATCACCATTGCGACGTAGACGGCAAAGACCACCATCGCTGCTGCCCCGCCTTCGAGCAGCAATTCGAGGAAATCATTGTGGGCATGATTGACGTATAGATTATGCACCATGTCGCGCTTTTCATAGGCCGGGTAGACGAGATCGAAAGTGCCGAACCCCGTGCCCCATACCCAGTTGTCCAATATTGCGTTCCAGGTGGTGAGCGCGAATTCCTTGCGCCCGAAATCCGGGTCGAGCTGCTGGGAGCCGATCTGGATCAACGCGCCATAGCCATAGGCGGCAAAGCTGGCGAACAGAACCACCATCGCGATGGTGCCGACGCGGCCGCGCCAGATGAGCGAACCGACGGAGATGGCGACGACGCCGAGCCCGATCAGGATTCCGGCGCGCGAGCCTGCCGCCAGCAGGACGAGAAATGTCAACACCAGCAGGAGCGTGGCGATGGCCGCACGGTCGTGGAAAAAGCCGAAATAGACGATCAGCGGCAGGCTTGCGAACACCAGTGTGGAGAAATGGTTCACATTGGCGAACATGCCGACCATGACGCCGTAGCCGAGCAGGTCGCCGAGCGTAGCGTCCGTGCTGAATGAGTATTGCAGGCCGCCGGCGATCAGGTTGCAGACGAGGCCTATGACGAAAAACGGCAGCAGGTTGGCGATTTTTTCCTGCGGCAGGCTCACTGCGGCGATGAAGAACACGACCGGCGCCAAGGCAAAGATCGTGGCCTCGACGGTGCGCGAAACGCTGAGACTGATCGGCGCGGCGCTGACCGCCTCAGACAGGTCGTTTCCGACAAACGGAAGCAGGTCGGCGGGGCGGGCGAGTTCGAGCAGCGTGAGCGGCAGTGGCAAAAGCTGCATAATGCCGAGCACAAGGATCAGCACCAGCAGGACGATGCCCGCACGCATCGGCTTCGTCATCTGCGCCGACATCAGCGCATAGGCCGCGCCGGCGATGACGATCATCTGGAGGATGGCGTCGACCAGTACGCCGCGCTGCGTAGCGCCGCCCACCAGAAGACATGCGAGCAGGCAAAGGCCCAGCGCGTTGCGGCTGCCGCGCAGCCCTTTCACAGCGCCCGCCTCGACGACCGTCATGATTGCACCGCCGAGATACGAATGCTGTGGAACAGAACCCTGCCGCTGTAGCGACTGCTCCAGCTCTCGACCATGGCGTTGGTACGTAATGTCAGGTTTTGCACGGGGCAGTTCTGCGGGACGGTGAACGCGCCGCGAACGGTACGGTTCTGATAAGTCCCGTCCGGCACCTCGACGCGCTGCACCGGCTGGCCCGGATCGATACAATCAATGGCCCACAACAGCGATTTGGGCAGTTCGGCCCCGGTGGCCGAAGCCGAAAACTCCAACTGATAGGCTCCCGGAGGAAGCAGGAGGTTCTGCTCCAGCCCAATGCGAAGCACGGGCGTGCCGCCGAATTCCAGCAGAAGGCCCTGCCCCGATGCGCTGTCGGCTGATCCGGCAGGCAGGGTCAGGACGATGCCGGGCTGCTGCCGGATCATCCAGTCGAACCTCCTGCCCGAGGGTCCCTGACGGAACTGGCCATTGAACACGAAACCCGACAAATCCTTTTCCTGCGGCGTCAGCGTCAACAGGAAGGTGCGGTACGCCAGATCGTATTGTTTGTGCCGGAACAGGCTGGCGAGCAGATGGGCCGTTTCCGGGTTCGTGGGCGGCGTGGAACCCAGTGTCAGATCCTGCAAAAGCCGCGCCGTGAAGGCGAGGTTTCCGGAGCTGAAATCCGCAAGGGCCACGATCAGCGGCGTGCGCCAGGGCGGCGTTCGCGCAATCGTCTCCAGCAAGGCGGCGTAGCTGTCGGGCAGCGAGAACACCTGCGGCACCGCGGCCGCGAACGGCCCGATCCTGTCGGGCCAGCGCCGGAACATCACGTCCAGCGCCGCCACCGCCTTGTCATGGTCCCCGGCTTCCACAGCTCTGTGGATGGACCATTGCAGCGCATGGATTTCGGTGCTCGCCAGCGTCAGGGCGTGGTCGAACATGGCATAGGCGGCCTCGGTCTGGCCCTGCCGGCGCAGGATTTCGCCAAGCAGGCTGTAGATACGCGCATCGCCGGCATTGTCCGGCACTGCCGCGCGGACCTGCTCTTCCATCTCGTCGATGGCGCTGTCCCCATCCTGTCTGTTCAGCCGGGCGACGGCCCCGGCAAGCAGCGCTTCCGTGTTCAGCGGATAAAGCGCCAGCGCCGCTTCAGGATCGCTTGCCTCAAGATGCCGACTTGATGCGATCGCCAAGATCGCGCAAATGCTTGCGCATGCGCTCAGACACAGAAGCCAGCGACCAGTTTTTCGCATGTTGTGACGAGCCCCCCTCACCGGCCCTGCTTTCCAGCTTCGGCGTTTCGTCGCCATAGCTGTAGTAGTTGTAGCTGAGGTATTTATAGCTGTAGTTGTAATCGAGCTTGCGGACCGCGAATTTGGTCATCGCCACGCCAAGCACGTTGGAACCTGCGGCCTGGATACGCCTCAGCGCCGCTCGCGCGGCTTTGCGCGTCACCTGATTTGAAGAGACGACCAGAAGCGTCGCTTCGGTCAGACGGCTGAGGATCGGAGCATCGGAAAGACCGATGATCGGCGGCGAGTCGATCAGGACCATATCGTAGCTTCGCGAGAGCTTCTGCAGCAGCAGCCCCATGCGGGAGGAAGACAGGAGGTCGGCGGGATTGGGAGGGATCATTCCCGCCGTGATCACGCTAACATTGGCGTTGACCGGCTTGATGAGCTTCGGCAGGTCCTCGCGCCGAATCGTGTTGGTCAACACATTCGAAAGCCCGACGATATTGTCGACCTTGAAAATCTTATGCACGGCCGGCTTGCGCAGGTCCGCATCCACGACCAGAACCTTCGCGCCCAGAGCGCCGAAGTCCTCGGCCAGCTTGTAGACGGTGGTAGATTTGCCTTCCGAAGGCTCGGAGCTGGTGACGAGCAGCGTGCGTGGCGCGCCCTCCTCGCCGGAAAACTGAAGCGAGGTGCGCAGCGACCGGTAGGATTCCGACAGGCCCGATTTCGGATCGGCCACCGCCTGGCCGAAATCCTTTTCCTCAAGCGCCGGCAAGATGCCGAGGATCGGCAGCCGCAACTCCTTCTCCACCTGCTCGGGATTGGTGAAGGTGTTATTAAGCAGTTCGAGCACATAGATCGCCGCTGCCCCGACCGCCATGGACAGGACAAGTCCGAGCGCCAGATTGAGAGACAGGCGCGGCGAATAGGCGGAACGCGGCATGACCGCCATATCGACCACGGCTGCATTCTGGTTCCGCAGTTCGGAGCCGACCGAAACCTCGTTCAGCTTGGTGATGAGATTGTCGTACTGGGAGCGGTTGGAATCCACCTCCCGCTTCAGGATCGTGTACTGGATGTTCTTATCCTGGTAGGCGACCTGTTCGGCTTCCAGTTCGGCCAGCTTGTTCCTCAGATCCTCGACCTTGGCCTGCGTCTCTCCATACTTGATGCGAATTGAATCCGTCACGGCCGTGACGCCCAGGTTCAACTGGTTCTCGATCTCGCGAATCTGCGAGCGCAACTGCTGCATCTCGGGAAAGCCCGGCTTGAAGAACGCCAGCTTCTGCTGGTACTCCCCATTGAGTTCCGCGAGCTTGCCGCGCAGCTTTTCCAGCCCCTCGCTCTTGAGCACCTGTTCGAGACTGGCGCCCTGCCCATTGTCGATCTGCTGGACCAGGCGCCCGTAATCCAGGCTTTCCTGCATGGCGAGCGCCAGCGCCTTGTTGATCTCCGTCAGGTTCGCCGCGATCAGCGAACTGTCGCTGCCGGTGATGGTGATGCCGGCGCTCTTGGCGTAGTCGACCAGTTCTTCTTCGGACCTCTGAAGCCGTTCCTTGACCTGCAACACCTGTTCCTGAATGAACTTGCGCGCCTGCGAAGAGGTGTCGCTGGCTTGGTCGACACGCTGGTCGATAAAGCTCTCGGCGATCTGGTTGGCGATCTCATAGGCATATTTTGGCTGCTGGTCGGAATAGGAGATGGACAGCAGGCTGGTGTTGGTGATCGGATCGACGGAAAGGTTGGCGAGCACGCGTTCGGCGGCCATGCGCGCGCGCTCATCTGCCGAATATTGAGAGATATCGGTATTGGTCGATCCGCCAAAGGCGCGGCTGAGGATATTCAAAGGCGAGAAGCTGGGCCTCGGGAACAGGAAGTCCTGACGCTCCCCCAGGCCCAGGTTGAACACCACGCGCTGCGCAAGCGAGCGGCTCTGGAGTTTTTCACGCGCCGTCAGGTAGGAGCGTATGTCGCTGCCTTCCGCGGTGACCTCGATGTCCTGAAAGACTTTCGCCGACGGCACCAGAACTTCCAGCTGGGCCGTGGCCCGGTATTGAGGCGTCATCATCATGGTCACGGCCAACGCACTGACGATGCCGACCGCGACCAGCGTGGCCAGCAGCCAGCGATAATGCACGAGATAAAGGAAGATCCGCAAAACATCGATGCCTTCCTCCTGCGAAGAAGGCTCGTAGGCATAATCCTGAATATGCAGGCGCGGATCGTAGTAGCCGCCGGGCAAGGCCACCGCTCCGCCGCCGGAATGATTCGGGCCGATCTGGCGTTGACGATCAAGCATGCCTGTATTCCAATCCTTGCCGCTGACAGGCAACCTGCCTCTGCTGTGCGGCCGGTTCAATCAGATGCCGGATATCCCCTATCCAGCATCGGTTCAAAGGTCTCACCTGAATTCCGTCCCGTTGGTCTGCCGTTTCCATACACTTTACTCATCAGGGAATGACGGCCAGACGGCTCGCACTGACCGCCATGCCCAGGGCCTCTTTCAGGTTGTTGATAGCCACCCGGCTTTTCGATGTGAACACCATGACCACGTCGCCACCATAGACGCGCGGATTGGCCAGCCGGCCGCTTCGGATCTGCTCGACATTGTAGTTGGCGACCAGTTTGCTACCGCCCACGTCGCGGAAGATATAGACCTTGCTCTGGTCGGCGACGTCGCGGAAGCCGCCTGCAAGGGCGATGGCGTCCAGCAAGGTGGTGCCGGCCGAGACTGGGTAAAGACCCGACTTGGCGACCTCGCCGTCGATCGTCACCCGCTGGCTGGCCGATTCCTTCACGAAGACCGTGATATCCGGCGACTGCAGATAGGAAGCGCCATAGGCCTTCTCCAGCTCTTCCTCGAACTGGCGCACGGACTTGCCGGCCGCAGTCTTCACGCCGATCAGCGGCAGGGATACGCGGCCGGAAGAATCGACCTGAACCGTGCGGTTGAGGGAGTCGGCACTATAGACGTTGATTTCCAGAACATCGTTCGCCGACAGCAACTGGTCAGCTCCGTCACGGGTGCCCGCCGGGGCAGGCAGGCTCGTGACCAGCCGCAGGCTACCATCCGCGGTCGCGCCCCCTGCCCCCGACTGCAACGAAAGCACGTCGCCGGGCGCCGATCCGGTATTGGCGGTGCTGGTGCAGCCTGCCACGAAGCAAAGTGCCGCCAGCATGATCGCAGAAAGGATTCCTTGCGCGGTCATGGCTCTATCCATTCCTGAAAATTCGGTCGATGAGGCGTCGGGTGAAACCCTGTCCCGCCGCAGCACCGACCGTTTCGCGAGACGAAGGCAAAACCGCCGCCGGTTCCGCATTGGACAAGATGGCTGCGGGGCGACGGCGGAACATCCGGTCCGCTTCCTCCTGACCGAACTGTTCGGCGATCATCGCATAGGCTCCGGACAGGCCTGGCTTGCGCCAGGACACGCCATGCGCATCGCTGGCGAAGAAGCTCGCTCGGCCTTCCTTCAGGATACGCTCGCAAAGCTGTCTTGCCGCGCTGCCGAAAGCGCCGGTCAGCGAATCCGCGGTGAGCTGAAGCGGGCAGCCAAGATCGGACAGGCGCTGGATGACATCGAAATGCCGGCCGGCCCACGAAAGCCGCTCCGGATGCGTGATGACAGGAACGAAACCTGCCTCCAGCAAACGGCTCGCAAAGTCCTCCAGCCGGGGCGGCAGGATTTCATGCGGCGGCTCAAGCAGAAAATAGCGCGTACGGTTCAAAGTCGGCACTTCGCCGCTTTTCAGGCGCTCGACAAGATCCGGCGCGATATGAACATCGGCCCCGCAATAGAGGGTAAGGGGAATGGATTGCGCGTCGAGCATGGCCTGCAAGCTGTGCAGGGCCGGCATGATCGTCGTCGCCGAATTCTCGTATTTGCCCGGGAATATATGCGGCGTGCACGCCATATGCGTGATGCCGTCCGCCACCGCGATCCGCGCCATCTCGACCGATGTGGCGACATCGGATGCGCCGTCATCCAGAGCGGACAGGATGTGGGAATGCAGGTCGATCATCTACAGCACAGCCGGAACTGGAGAGGCGCGGCAATGGCCATGACCGTTACTCTATTTCCTCTACCCTTAATAAACGCTCTCCGGAGCCCGCAGAGTCACCCTGCCCCAAGCCGCATAGCGCCAATGAAGCTTCAACCTCATTGGCGCAAAAGAATTCCAAGGCGTTCTTCGGTGCCCGAACTGGAAAACACCAATACGGGGCAAGCGCCGAACTACCTGCTGACCGACTTGTCCTTGTCAGAAACCGAGAGAACCACGGCTCCCAGACCTATGCCGGCTGCGATCCCGGCGGGCGCCGACATCACGCTGCCGCCGACACCGCCCTCAGCAACGGCTCCAGCCTCTGCGGCGTTCTGATTCACGGCAAGGCACAGTTGCTCGCCCTGCGGAAGCACCTCGAAAGTGGTGTTTGCGCTCAGGCGCAAGGTGCATCCGCCGCCGAAATTGACGACCGAACTCGACTGCGGACCGACCAGCACGGCATCACCCGCGACAAGCCGCATGGCGGGCTGGGCCGGTGAAGAGCCGCCCGCCTGCGTCACGAATACGTTTCCGGCAGCGCTTTCCACGACGCCCGACGCCCCCACGGGGACCTGACAGGCGCAAGACGAAGCCGCCTGCGCGCTCGCGGCATTGACGCCAGCAAGACCGCCGGCCGCGGCTAAGACGACGGCGGCAACCGCCGCACCGGAAGCTGACCGAACCTGGCTCAAAGGAAACATGCGCATTCCGACGCTCTCCGCATCATGAAAAGTGGTCGGTGGATACCATCACAGACCGGGTTAAGCAACCTTTAAGCGAGAGATTCATCAGTTAGCAGTTGCGATAAATACCCCCGGACTGAGCCGGCAAATCGCATAAATAGCCCTGTTCGCTCAGTTCCTGCGCAAGATCGGCTCCTTGTGCAGTGCGGCATTGGACCACAGCCACGCCATCGAAGCTCGTCCCCATCCGCCCGTCGCAAGGGGTCCCCCCTCCGACTTGTACGCAATCAAACTGCTGCCTCTGATGAGCCTTGCGTGCCTGTTCCCGCGCCATGGGCTCAAGGGCTCGCGGTCTTGTGAAGCCGACACCGCACAGCAGGATTTTCCGCCCACCAATCCGTAGATCGTCCATTGTACGGATATCCAGCTTGCCGCTGAAAACAAGCGCCTGCCGGGTATTCCGCTCGGCCGATGGCGTTAAAGGGCGATTTTGCGTTGTAAGCATATAAAGCATGAGGGTCGCGAAACCGAGCGCAGCGAGTATCAACACAACTATTTTCTTCGTACCCATTGAGAGATCTCGTTTATGGAATTTTCCGCTATTCGGTAGCAACCGCCACCAGATCAAGCTTGTCAGGTCAACTGCTGTCAGCGCAATGATAGGGGTTGCGGATCAGGTATAGTCAATTCGGCATCGGTGGACAGATTCGGAAAGAGTCTCTCGCGATAGTCCAGCGGGAAAGCAATGCGGACAGGGGCTTTGGGCGTTCCCGACTTAAGAAAGCCTTGTCTAACCATTGCTGACATCGTGTTCCGTGCCGTTCTTTCCGATGCCTTGAGAACGAGATGAACATCACCGCGCTCCAGCGATCCGTATTTTAGGACAGCTGCCAGGAGATCGGGCGCGCGTTTGTCGTCGCTGATGTCCTTGATCAATTGACGGTACCTATCTTCCAGGCGATCGAGGTCGAAAATCGCTGTGGAGAAGCGCATCTGATCGAGTGCACGGTAAGGAACCACTCGCAAAAATCCTTGAAGGCTGCTTCCGAGAGATTGCCTCGACCATCGAGGTCTCCGTGACGAGGGCTGTCTGCGTGGTCCATCATCCGTTTGTATTCGCCTCAATCCTTGAGACCCCGGGCCAGGCCTCTGGAAATCGACCACAAGCCATGTCCCCCGACGCCTGCTTTCAGCGCCATCACATGCGACATCAACCGGGACACACGGCCGTTGCCGTCAGGGAACGGGTGGATGTAGTTGAAACGATGGTGAGCGGAAGCGATGGCAATGATACGGGTGCTCGACCATTTTCCCGCCACTCGCTACGCTTACGGGGAAACCTTTCACGCCACGCAATTTTGCATCCCAAGCTAACGCTTCTCAATAAAAGCCGAGCAATCCATTTCTAGTCACAATGTAATCTTGATGATTAGACATAAGATATGAAATATAATAATATATTATATATAATAAGACTTACATATATAATGAGTAAATGAAAATAATGATAACTTCACCTTAATGAACTTATCGTACTTCGATATACTTATTAATCTTTTACTAGGGATTATTTTAGAAAAACTTCTAGCAATTGCGAATCTTTCATAGTAAAATACTTTTATTTCAGTTTCTTCATTGCTAATGTCATTTATTGTTATGATTTTTTGATAATCATCCTCCATCTCAAAGTAATATTCTGTAGATTTATGTACGATGGTCACCGCTCAAACACCTTTCCAAGGGGTGCAGACCACGCCTGCTCCTGCCCTTGCGCACGTGGAAATTGCAAGATCGATGCGCCTCATGGGAGGTAAAATGGAAAAACATTCTGAATATTAAGAAAACAGGTCTTTTGAAATCGGAAATACGGGCTCTTGGCTTGTAAACGGCCCTCCCTGTTCCTGATGAGTGTCGTTCTTGCTGGAAAAAATACATCTAAATGAAACTGCAACAAGCGCCGCTCTCCGCAGATCGACCACCGATCGGCGCAGTTTTGGCCCCATAAAATAGCAATCGACGTTACTGTGCATGCAGTCGTATACAATCTTTCCATGCCTGAGACTTAAATGGGGGCGGCACTTCTGACATTCCGAGACACCCAACACTCAGAGAACCACTCCGGATATCCTAGCCCGTTTTGAAAACTCTTAACAATCCATAATTCCCGCAACTAACGGAAACGGCTGCAGTTGCGCAGCTTTTGGCTGGCCAGCGGCTTCCTTTTCCGAAGGAGATTCTGGTAAGCGTGAGCGGAGCCTGTCAATTCCCTTCTGATTGCCGAGGCTGGGTGACTATGGTGTCGGCACGCCAGGATCGAAGCTAAAAGCAGCAGTTGTACTCCTGGGAGCCACTCCGTTGCCGCAAGCAATGCAACGCAGTAGACCTTCCATCAGCCAGAGAAATTATATCGATGAGTAGCCTTACAAAAGCGATACGAAGCCTGAAGGCGCCAGTCCGTCGGGGAACCGAGGAAGAAATGCGTTTAACTAGGCGTATCGCACAAGCTCTGCAAATTGAAGAAGATAGCGGCTATTCTACAGACACACTTATAGGCGGAGCTCTCGAGGGTGACCTTTGCGCGGTTATGGGCCTTTTCGCAATGGTTTTGCCGGAATGGGAGATCGGTGATGGCGTCAATCAGCCGTCAGATTGGTTTGTCGCTCAATTGTATTCTCCGAATGGCGTGATCGTGGAAGGAGAAGGCGCGACATTCGTTCTCGCTGTGATCGATGGGGTGATCAGCGCGAAGAACCTTTCATGTAAATGAAGCCCACATGCCATCGTCAGAATAAACTTGGTCTGTAGCGGGCGACGCGATCGATTTGTCATCGCAAAGGGCTGGGGTAACGGGGGCTCTGGCCTACCAAGGGTTCATATTTGGCGGCCGCGTTGCCATGGAGCAAGGGGCGTTGTGTAGCGGTTTTACATCTATCCTTTTTCGTTTCAGCTTGATGACGTTACTGCCCCTGAAGTAGACGTTAATGGGCTGGTAAATGCGCGTTGGCGCGATCGGCAGCATTGAGGTTCGGCTATCATCAAACGACATGAGCCGGCAAACTTCTTTTAAAGTGAAACATCGGTTACAGAGAAGGATTATGCGGCGCAAGATCTAATCATTCGTTGTCGAAATCAAACGCAAGCGCGGCAATCAGGGAACCCGGAGCTCCCTGTGGAGCGATGTCGACCTGGCGGCGTTCAGTGAAAGAACAGATGAGATCGGAACAGCTCAATATCAAGGCGCCCGGCCTGTTGACTCCGATCAGGCCCACAACAATGCTGGCGAAGGCCAACAAACGCGGACGGAGCATATAATGGCAGACCCTCAGGAAGTTGAAGCAGTGCCGGTTGTCACCGAAGAACCTGCCAAGGTTGAGGCGCCGGAGCCGGAGCAGGGAGCCACCCGGCAGAAAAGGGCCAAGGCGGGAAAGCCTAAGGCCGACAAAACGAAGGCGGCACCTGCCCCGTCAACCCGCAAGAGCAAGGTCAAGGAAATTGCGAAACCGACCGCGGCTCCCGCTGCCGTAGTGCATGGCAAGCGTAAGGCCTACTCCGAGAAAGAGCGCACGCAGAAACTGACACAAATCGATCGTTCGGTCGGTCGCGGCGAAAGCATCAGGAACGCCGTCAAGCAGGCCGGCATTTCCGAGCAGACCTATTATCACTGGAAGAAGGCTGCGACATCCGCGCCGGCAGCGGCGTCGATGGGCGGAGAGTTGCAGAACCTGCTGGCTCTTGAAAAAGAGAACGAGCGTCTGAAGAAGCAATTGGCCGAACAGTTGCGCCAGGAAAACGCCCAACTCAAGAGGAAGCTGGGGCTCGCATAGCTTCGGGCGCGCTAGATGCCGTAATGGCCCGGCGCTCCTCGCATAGCCAGGAAGGCGGCTGTCCCTCAGAGTGATGATGTTGAACGGGGTCCGATCGTGTCGGCCGCAAGCATCAAGCGAGGGACATCCATGGACTATTATGCGAGGAGCGCCGGCCCATTACGGCATCTGGATCACAAGGTAGATTCTTGCATTCAAATTCTGAAGATCTGCTGACATCAGTTGAATGGGAAACGTTTCCCCCGGCTGTTGATCATGAAGTACTTGTTCCCCGATTTCACGATTCTGTCGCAACGGCTGTCTCCAGCGTCGAATTTCACACAAATCTTGCCGGATGAGATCGTGTATTTTCCGGGAGACGCGCCGTTAAAGGTGTAGCGGCCATCGGCTCCGTATCGCAGCCTGGCTCCCGAAGATTTGATGGTCTTGCCGACGACCATTGTTTTCAGCTCTGCCGCCGGCACGGGAACATCCGCAGCAAATGCAACATGCGGCATCAAAAGCATAGCCGCGCCCGCAATGATCAATCTCATGTCTGTCCTCCCACCTTTGCAAAAGGCGATTGAACCATGTCTGGCTTGGCTCCGCGTCACCCAATTTGGTGACGGCACCTGTTCCAGGTCGGATAATCTGGTCTGATTGCTTTGGGGGAACGAGGTTAAAAATGCTGAACCGTCGCACGTTTCTAACAAGCACCGCCGCAATGGTTTAGCCGTGATGTCGGCCTCAAGCGCCTTCGCAGCCGATTTTTCCTGGGACGGGACATGGAGCGGAAAAGCCGCCAACCGTCGCTCGACATCCAGCAAGATATTCAAAGGGAAGGTTCTGAGCTGGCACTCGAACGGCCAGTCACATGTCGATTTATGTTTGAAACTGGGACTCACGTAGTGAGTGATTTCAATGGCTTGTTTGAGATTGAAGTGTAACACCTTACGCTCCAAATGAGACTCCATCAGGCATACGTTACACTCAAAATGAGATTGATCGACCGGTCGATCGACCGTAGTCTCGCGTATGATCTCATCCCCAGATTGCCCTGATCACGATAATTGCCCGGAGGAATTCCTTCGATATCTGCTCCGCCGTACAGGCGGTGTGGTAACTGCGGAGGTCGTTGCGGCTGCACGTGAAAAATTTGGCATCCCGCGATCAACGCTGTTTCGGCTGGCTGCACGGTTCAGAAAGACGCAACGAACATCCAGTCTCTGCCCCAGAAAACGCGGCACACAAGCAGGTGCTGTCAGGCTGGACCCGAGAACCGAGCGTGTCATTGCCGAGCAAGTGGATGGCTTCTGGCTTAGAAAGGAAAAACCAAGCTTTGCTGCACTCTTGCGGCGTATTCGGGAAGTCTGCCTGACGGAAGGTCTGTCCCCTCCTCACCGGAGCACCGTCCAGCGTAGAGTGTCCGAACTTATCCCTATGGCAGCGGCCCGCAAACGGGGGGAACGCGAGATTGAAGCCGCCTCGACGCCAAGCCCTGGTCAGTTCACTGTCGCAAAGCCGAATGCCCTTTGGCAGATCGATCATACCATCGTCGACGTCATTGTTGTTGACGAAAAGTTTCGTCGGCCCATCGGCCGACCGGTTCTGACGATCGCCATCGACGTTTGCACGAGAATGGTCGCGGGTTTCCATCTATCATTGGAAGCCCCATCGAGTACGTCAGTCGGTCTATGCCTCCTGCATTCCGTATACGACAAGACTGCCTGGCTGGATGAGCGAGGAATTGACATCCCCTGGCCTGTTGCCGGATTGCCCGAGGTTCTTCACTGCGACAATGGTGCAGATTTCAGGTCACGAGCGCTGGCCGATGCTTGCAGGGAGTACGGCATGAAACTCCTGTTCAGGCCGCCGGCCACACCCCGGTTCGGCGGACATATCGAACGGTTGATCGGCACAATGATGGGAGCAGTGCATCTGCTGCCCGGCACAACTTTCAGCAGCGTGAAGACCAGAGGCGGCTACGATTCAGAGGGCCGCGCGAATCTTACATTGCGCGAGTTGGAAAAATGGATCGCGCTGGAGATCGTTGGCAAATATCACCAGCGGATACATACCTCGCTGTTGCGCCCTCCCCTGGCGGTCTGGCGCGAACGGCAAGGCGAAGTCGACTTCAACCTGCCATCTGATCGAATGGCATTCTGGACCAGCTTCCTGCCTGGCGAAAGGCGGCGCCTGCTGAAAGACGGCATCCATCTGGAAAAGATCCGGTACTGGTCTGATGCATTATCACGCGATGTCGGTCGTGGCGCCGAACTCGAGATCAAATATGACCCACGAGACCTGTCCCGAATATTCGTTCGCCAATCAGATGGCAGGTTTATTGAAGCACGGTACCGCAATCTCGCATTCCCACCTGTTTCCTGGTGGGAGTGGAAGCACGCCAAGAAGGCACTTCGAGACCAGGGACGGCTTGAATTGCATGAGGACGTTATATTTGCGGCTATCGCACAACAGAGACAGATCGAGGATATCGCAGCATCCTCAAGCGCAAAAGCACGCCGGAGTGTTACAAGAAGACCAGCTGAACCGAGTCGTGAAGGACATAGCACTGTTCAATCTATCGATTTGACAAAACATAATCATTCAGACGACGACACGGAATATTGGGATCAATGATTGAATTCCCTCACCTGGCACCCGGCGCCGCCGCATTGGCAAATGGACCAAACCATACAAGAATTCGTGCCATTCGGTCCGATCGATGGGTCGGCTTTGATCGCGCTCGTAGAGTATTACGGCATCTTGATGCGTTATGCGACCATCCGCCAACAACACGCCCACCCGGCCTCGCTATTTATGGTCATAGCGGTATGGGCAAGACCATGCTCGTCGAAAAGTTCAAGCGCGATCATCCGCCCACCATGAACCACAGCACCGGCGTGGAGAGCATGCCGGTGCTGGCAATTACATTGACGTCGCGCCCAACAGAGCGCCGGATATATGGGCAGTTGCTGATGGCAATGGGAGCCAGCATCAACGAACGCCTGACCCTCATGGAACTTGAGATCAGAACCGTCCTCTTGCTGAAAAGCAATAATGTGCGCGTTCTGGTGTTTGACGAGGTCCATAACCTTCTCGCTGGGACGCCGAGGGAACAGCGCGTGATCCTGCAGCTTCTGCGATATCTCAGCAACGAGATCAAAGCCTCGCTTGTCTGTCTTGGCGTGTCGGAAGCACGCGACGCAATTGCCGGCGACACCCAACTGGCCCGGCGGCTGGATCAGTTCGTACTGCCCAGGTGGAAGGCAGATGAGGAGTTCCAGGAATTGGTAACCGCGATCCTGCGCAGCCTGCCGCTCAGACTTCCATCGGGTTTATCGAGCCAAAGCCTTCGCCATCTTTCTCGCCTCGGTGATGGCATCACGGCTCGGGTGTTCGGGATATTAAACGAACTCGCAATCGAGGCGATCAAGGACGGAATCGAGCGCATCACTGATGAAAGCATCGAATCCTGGAGACCAGCCCTGGAAAAGGAAGCAGCGTTCGCATAGCCACCAGACGTTACACTCCAATTGAGACTCTCCTGCCCTGAGTCTCAATTGGAGTGTAACTTTCTCGCGCAGAAAGCCAGAGTCCCAGATTGAAGTGTAAATCGACA